>JBGARR010000021.1:0-52984 GCA_044230125.1 Phycisphaerales bacterium | reverse complement strand
CCCCCAACAATGACCCCAAGGGGATTTGAACCCCTGTCACCTCCGTGAAAGGGAGGTGTCCTGGACCGGGCTAGACGATGGGGCCGGAGAAGGACGATGCCGCAGCTGCGAACCGAAGCGCGCACCCGGATGCTGGGACCCGCCGGAGAGGGCGCGGGCGTTGGAATGACCCCAAGGGGATTCGAACCCCTGTCACCTCCGTGAGAGGGAGGTGTCCTGGACCGGGCTAGACGATGGGGCCAAGGTCGAGGCGAAGAGTATATACCACCACCCTTCCACCTGTCGACGCGCGCATACCTCGAAAACGCCGTGAATCGCCGGGCGCAGGCGCACTGGCGCGCCCGGAGCGCCCGAGAAACAGCCCGCCATGCTCATCGTCTGCCCCCTTGAGTACGAACGCTCCGCGCTGGCGCGTGCCGCCGCGCGGCACGGCTGGCAACTGGAGTGCAGCGGACCGGGTGCCGAGGCGATGCGCGCCTGGGCGGCCCGGGCTGCGCCCCGGCCCGGCGAGCTGGTGGTGCTGGCCGGGCTGGCGGCAGGGTTGACCTCCCAGGCGCAGGCCGGGGAAGCGCGCATCGCCAACACCGTCGTGGAAGCGCGCGGCGCCACCTACCACGCCCCCTTCCTCCCACCGCAACTGCCGCACGCCCGGATGGTCACGGTGGGGCAGCTGTTGACCACCGCGGAGGCGAAGCGGCAACTCGCGCACGCCACCGGCGCAACGCACGCCGACATGGAAGGGGCCGCCTTCGCCGGTGCTGCGCACGCGCGCGGATGGCGGTGGGCGGTGGTGCGCGGCGTCAGCGATGGCGCGGACCAGGCCATGAGCGCACGCATCGCGCACTGGACCGATGCCGCCGGGCGCACCCGTCCGGGCACGGTGGCGCTTGGGCTGCTGGCCGCCCCCGCCCTGCTGCCGGGCGTCATCCGGCTGGGCCGGCAAAGCGCCGCCGCCATGCGTTCCGTGCTGGCCCTGCTTGAGCAGCTTGCACGGCTGGAAGCCGACACGAAGCCTGCTTCTGCGGTGACAATGCGCGACTGGAGCAAGGACCCCCGATGACGACCCCAACCCGCCGTTCGCCCGATGCCCCCGACATGCCCGCCAGCGACGACCGGCCCATTGTGATCTTCGGAGGCACCTTTGACCCGCCGCACCGACGCCATGTCGAGCTGATGCGCGGCGTCGACGCGATCCTGCGCGCCAAGCAGCTGCTGATCGTCCCGGCGTGGCGCAATCCGCAGCGCGGCGAGGGCCCTGTCGCCTCCGGCCAGGACCGCGCCGCGATGTGCTCGCTCGCCTTCGGCGACCTGCCGGATGCAGTGATCCTTCCGCTGGAGCTGGAGGGCAAGGCGCCGGCGTTCACCATCGACACCGTCGAGCGGATCCTGAAGATGCAGGACGAGGGGGCGGTGATGAGCGGCCCGCTGCGCCTGGTGGTGGGGAGCGACCAGGCCCTGAACTTCCGCACCTGGAAGGACTGGGAGCGGCTGACGACGCTGGCCGCGCCCGCCGTGGTGCTGCGCCCGCCGCACACGCGCGAGGACTGGGCCAAGACGCTGCGCGAGAACAAGGAGCCCGCATGGGCCGAGCGGTGGGAGCGCTGGACGCTGCCCATCGACCCGGTGCAGGTCTCGTCGACGGAGATTCGCCGCCGCCTGGAGGCGGGCGAGTATGTCCAGGACTTCCTGCCCGACTCGGTGGCGGGCTACATTCGCTCGCGCGGCCTCTACGGTGCGACGGACGCTTCCTTCGAACCCCCGAAGGGACCGCCGCTTCCCGAAGTCCCCGGCATCGAGTATCCGCCGACGTGAAGCTGGCGCGCGCGGGTTGACGCCGGCTCGATCGAGAAGAGCTCCGCGGCTCGATGGAGAACCGCTACGCCGGCTCGATAGAAAACAAGTGCACTTCGCTGCGCGACCGGCGCGGTGGCAGGTCCACCAGTTCGTCGGGGCGCTCGTCGTACGCCACGCGGTCCAGCGCGTACCACTGTCCGTGGAACTCCCATTCGTCCTGGTTGCCCAGGCGCGCCTCGATCATGCGCTGCAGCTCCCCCAGGCTGCCCGCCGTCGCCCACACCAGGACATACGCCGCCGCGGGGCGCTCCTCGTCGGCGCTCTCGACCACGGCGATCGCATGCCACAGCGTGCGCCCCAGGCGGCGACCCGCTTCGTCCAGGTTGTGCTCGGGGTCCACTTCCAGCTCAAGGTCCCACGATTCGCGCAACTGGAAGAGGATCTCGTCGATGTCGGGGTACTCCTCGTCCTCCAGCACCAGGATCTCGCGCAGCTTCAGCGGCGCTTCCTTGCGCTGGTCGATGTCCGGCGGCCAGGTCTCGGGCACCTCTTCCAACCCGTGGCGCGCCATGATCTGCTCGATTTCCTCGCGCAGCTCGACGGGCGCCTGCACTTCGATGCCCTTCCAGCTGTCGACGAAGACCTCCATGTACGGCTCGTCCGCCTGCGCGCCCGCACCGATGGAGCCATCCTCCAGGAGCACCGGCTCGAACTCGCGCCATGCCTCGAAGAAGTCGTCGAAGTCCAGCCCCTCACGGGCGCTGAAGATGTCCACCGAGCGGAAGGCGTCCTTGGAACCGATCTCGATCAGGGGGTACACCTCGTCGGGCAGCACCTCGAAGAGGTCGTGCAGCAACGGCGCCAGGCGCTCGAAGCTGGCGACGGCGTAGAAGCGGAAGGTGTCCGGGGCGGCGTCGTCCCCCTCGACGAACTCAAGCGTGTAGCCCTGCTGCGGGGGCTCCAGGTCGATGGGCTCCAGCCCAAGGGGGAACTGGAAGCTCCCGAGCCGGTGTCGTTCGAGGTCGCTGCGCAGCTGAAAGGTATGCATGGGTGTCGGGCGGGCGGTCGGTCGGACAGCGCAAGTCTACGCAACGCACGGGGCGCCACCAAGGGAAAGTGCGTCGATCGCACCGGGTGCAACGGAACAGGCTGGAATCACTCGCCCAGGTACGCGGCGCGCACGCGCGGGTCGCGCAGCAGCGACTCGCCGGTGCCCGTGAGCACGATGTTGCCCGTCTCCAGCACGTAGCCGCGGTCGCTCATGCGCAGTGCGGCGTTTGCGTTCTGCTCCACCAGCAGAATGGTCATCCCGCTGGCGCGCAGCTGGTTCTTGACGGTGTCGAAGATCTTCGCCACCAGGATCGGCGCGATCCCCATCGAGGGCTCGTCCATCATCAGCATCTTCGGGCGGCTCATCAGCGCGCGGCCGATCGCCAGCATCTGCTGCTCGCCGCCGGAGAGGGTGCCCCCCTGCTGCACGCTGCGCTCGCGCAGGATCGGGAAGAGGCCGTAGACGCGCTCCAGGTCGGCGGCGATGCCCGCGCGGTCGTCGCGCGTGTATGCGCCCATCTCCAGGTTCTCCCGGACCGTCAGGCGCGGGAAGATCTTGCGCCCCTCGGGCACCTGCACCAGCCCCATCCGGACCACCTGCTCGGGCTTCATCCCGGTGATCTCGGTGCCTTCGAAGAAGACGCGCCCCGCACGCAGCCGGTTGATGCGCGAGATGCACATCAGCGTGGTGGTCTTGCCCGCGCCGTTGGCGCCGATCAGCGAGACGATCTCGCCGGTGCGCACCTCCAGGTCCACGCCGTGCAGGATCTCGGCCTGGCCGTAGGCGCACTTCACCCCCTCGACGCGCAGCAGCGGCTGGCCCGCGGCGCTCATTCGATCACCTCGGTGCCCAGGTACGCCTCGACGCAGACAGGGTCGTTCTTGATCTGCTCGGGGGTGCCCTCGGCGATCTTCTTGCCGTACTGCAGCACCGCGACGCGATCGCTGATGCCCATCACCACCTTCATGTCATGCTCGATCAGCACCACGGTGACGCCGCTCTGGCGGATGCGGCGGATGAGCCCCATCAACTCGGCGCTCTCGCTGGGGTTCATGCCCGCAGCGGGCTCGTCCAGCAGGATCAGCTTGGGTCCGGTGGCCAGCGCCCGCGCGATCTCCAGGCGGCGCTGGTGGCCGTAGGGCAGGTTCTTCGCCAGCTCGCCGGCGCTCTGCGCCAGCTCGACGAACTTCAGCAGCTCGAAGGCGCGCAGGCGCATCGCGGTGCGCTCGCGCCAGAACCACGGCGGGCGGAAGAGGCACGCCCAGTACCCCGACTTGTAGTGCTGGTCCATGCCGACGAGCACGTTCTCGACCAGGTTCATCTCGGAGAAGAGGCGGATGTTCTGGAATGTGCGCGCGATGCCCGCGCGCGCGATCAGGTCGGGGGTGCGCCGCTGCGAGCGCCAGATCGCCAGGTGCGCAAGCATCCCCAGCACGAACCCCGCGACCAAGGGCAGCACGCCGCCGAGCAGCCCCAGCGCCCCCAGCGTGCTGGCCGCCGACCCCAACGCAGTGAGCCAGGGAAAGTGCTGCCCGTAGGTGTAGTTGTTCAGGATCGCCGCCTGCCACAGGGGCGTGGCGTTCAGCGCCACCACCGCGGCAGCGCCCGAGACGAGCCCCACCCCACTCGACTGCATCAGGACGCGGCCGTTCCATTGCCGGCGGATCGGCTGCCCTTGAAAGAGCACCTCCCCCTCGGTGGGCTCGTAGATCCCGGTGATCGCGTTGAAGAGCGTGGTCTTGCCCGCGCCGTTTGGGCCGATGACCGCCAGGATCTCGCCCTGCTGCACGGCGAGGTTCACGTCCTCGTTGGCCACCAGGCCGCCGAAGCGCATCGTGACATGGCGGACCTCCAGGAGCGCGCTCATGCGCCGGCTCCATTGGCGGCGCGGGGGGTGGCTGACGCTCCGGTGACTGGTGCTGCGGGAACCGGCGCACCGGGGAGTGGCGCGCCCGAATCGGGGGAGTCGTCGTCCTTCGGCGGCTCCTCGTGCAGCCCGCGCGGCGGCAGCAGCCCTTCCGGGCGGAAGACCATCATCAGGATCAGCGCCAGGCCGAAGATCAGGAACTTCCAGTTGGTGGGGTTCACCAGCACGTTCTGCGCCCAGGTCTTGACGAAGATGCCCACGCGCTCGATGCCCGCGGCCCCCGTCAGGGCGCCCGGCCCGGGGGCCTCGGGGGAGCCGATCAGCTTGGTCAGCTTCACCAGCACGATGGAGTTCATGCCCACCATGATCAGCGAACCCAGCAGCACGCCGCGCACGCTGCCCATGCCGCCGACGATGACGATGCAGAGCGCCAGGATCGAGAGCTGGAAGTCATAGTTGCCCGGTTCGCCCGAACTGCTCAGGCGGCTGGCCATCAGCCCCCCCGCCAGCGCGGCAAGCGCGGCGCAGGTTGCGAAGGCGAGCATCTTGGTGCGGTCCGGGCGGATGCCCATCGCGCGACTGGCAAGCTCATCCTCGCGGATCGAGAGCCACGCGCGACCGATGCGGCTGCGCTCCAGCGAGCGCGACCCCGCCACGATGACCAGCAGGATCCCCAGCATCAGGTAGTACTGGCCGAAGGAGCCCAGCTCATGTCCGAAGATGTTCGGCGGGGGCAGCGGGTTGATCCCCTGCGTCCCCTTGGTGATCGCCTCCATGTTCACCAGCACGTCCTTGACGATCTCGCCAAAGCCCAGCGTCACGATCGCCAGGTAGTCGCCGCGCACGCGCAGCGTCGGCGCGCCAAGCGCGAACCCCGCTGCAGCGCCGACGGCCAGCGTCACCAGCAGCCCGGGCCAGAAGCCCACCTGGAAGGGATAGATGTCGCAGGTGGCGATGGCAAAGGCGTAGGCGCCCAGCGCCGCGAAGGCCGCCACGCCCAGGTTCAGCAGGCCGGTGAAGCCTGTCAGCACGTTGAGCCCCAGCCCCAGGATCGCGTAGACGAAGACGTCGGTCATCGGGTCGCTGATGCCGAAGCTCTGCGGCAGGCGGCGCTCGGCCAGCGGGATGGCGACCACCGCCAGCAGGACGGCCGCGTTGACCAGCAGTGCGTTCCGGCGCGCGATGCCATGCTGCACGGGCGCGCGGCGCCCCACTGGTGCGATCGGCGCTGGTCCAGTGCCGGTGGCCATTGGTCAGACCTTCTCCCGGAGCTTTGCTCCAAGCAGGCCCGAGGGGCGGAAGACCAGGATCAGGATCAGGATTCCGAAGACCACCGCGTTTGTCCAGCGCGTCTCGATGTACTGGTCGCTCATGGCACGCACCACGCCGATCAGCAGGCCCCCCAGCACCGCCCCCGGCAGGTTGCCGATGCCTCCCAGCACCGCCGCCACGAAGGCGTCCATCCCCATCCGATACCCCATCTGGAAGCTGATGGTGTTGTTGTAGAGGCTGTAGACGACCGAGGCGAAGCCCCCCAGCGCTCCCCCGATGAAGAAGGTGGCGCCGATGACGCGGTCGGTGTCGATGCCCATCAGCTGCGCGGCGGTGGGATTCTGCGCCACCGCGCGCATCGCCTTCCCAAGCTTGGTGAACTTCACGACCACCGTCAGCGCGATCATCAGCGGCACGGTGACCAGCAGCACGAGCAAGTCGTTCAGCGTGTACATGATGTCGCTGAAGTGGAAGAGCTCGGTGTTGGGCACCAGCGCGGGGAAGTCCTTGGGGGCGGCGCTGCTGGTGCCCCCCGCGAAGACGTCCATCGGCAGCCCGCCCCAGAAGAGGCCGAAGTTCATCAGGATGAAGCTGGCGCCGATGGCGCTGACCAGCAGGCTGAGCTTGCTGGCCTTGCGCAGCGGGCGGTATGCCACGCGGTCGATGGACCAGTTGAGCGCGCCGCAGAAGAAGGCGGTGGCGAAGAGCAGCACCACGACGCCGGCGAAGCCCGTCGCGCCGGTCCAGGCGGCGATGCCTGCGGCGCCCACGATCGTCAGCGCGAAGAAGGCGCCAAGCATGCACAGGTCGCCGTGCGCGAAGTTGATCAGTTCGATGATGCCGTACACCATCGTGTAGCCCAGCGCGATCAGGGCGATGATCATGCCGTTGCTCAGCCCCGTGACCAGCTGCTGCCCGAAGACCTCCGAGGATGAGAGGAGCCCGTCCGTGGCGAAGCCCGGCAGCGCGTCTCCGCCTGCCGCCAGCACGCACACCAGCAGGTTTTCCGCGGCCGCGGCGCTTCGGAGCATCACTTGCCTTCAGCAGGGACCGCTGCGCCCGGCGCCGCGGGCTTCGCTCCCGTGCCGGCCGCCCCGCCCATCGCCTTCACGAAGACGAACTCGCCGTTCTTGACGGTGTTGACGGACATCACGCGGTTGGTGGTGTCGCCATTCTCGTCGAAGCTCCACACGCCCAGCGCCCCCTCGAAGTTCTTGGTCTGGCCGACCATCTCCAGGATCGACGCGCGGTCCTTCTTCTCGGCGCGGTCGATGGCGTCCAGCAGGACGCGCGCCGCCTCGTAGCCATAGACCGCATACGCCTCGGGGATGACGCCATGGCGCGACTGGTACTTCTTGACGAACTCGGCGCCCTTGCCCGTCAGCTTCTCCGCGGGCAGCCCGCCGAAGGTGATGTAGACGCCGCCCAGGGCCGCCTCCATGTTCTCCTTGCCCGCCGCCTCGATGAAGGCCTTCTCGAAGGTGCCATCGGGCGAGATGAAGGGGATCTTCACCCCGCTGGTGCGCAGGTCCTTCACGATCTGGCCCGCGTTCGTCTGGGTGGTGCCGCCGAAGAAGACGGCGTCGGGATTGGCCGCGCGCAGCTTGGTGACCAGCGAACGGTAGTTTGAGGCCTTCGGGTCGATCCCCTCGAAGCCGACCACCTCCATCCCCATCTGCTCCGCGGTCTTCTTGAAGACATCGGCGATGCCCTTGCCGTACAGCTCGCGGTCGTGCATCACGAAGACCTTCTTCCCGCCCAGCTCCTTGCACCACTCGGCGGCGACGGCCCCCTGCAGGTCATCCGTCGGCACGACGCGGAAGTAGTTGATCTTCCCCGTCGGGCGGTAGATGCGCGGCTCGTTGGCCTCGCCGGTGCCGGGCTTGGTCAGGCCGGGGTAGGTGTTGCCGGGGCTGATCATCACCAGCCCCGCCTTGTTCAGGATGGGCATCGCGATCTTGCTGGCCCCCGAGTTGTAGGTGCCGATGTAGCCGACGATGGCGTCGTCCTTGGCGGCCTTGTTGGCATTGGCCGCCTCGACCGCCGGGTCCCAGTTGCCCCGCTGGGGGCTGGCATCGTCCATGTCCTCGTACTCGATGGCGAAGCCGTCGACCCTGCCGCCGCGCTCCTCGATCGCCAGCTTGATGCCGTTGACCATCGAGGTGGTCTGGCTGTTGGCGCTGCCCGTCCGGGGCAGGCTGCTGACGATCTTGAGCGTCTTGCCTGACTCCTGGGATCCTGCCTGGGGGGCCAGGGGGAACGCTTGGGCGGAACCGAAAAGAAGCGCCGCGCTGGCAAGCGCGGCGACGATGGTGCTGGTCCGGCGAATCATGAGAAGAGATAATACCGCGCATGTTCGGACCCGCCGAGATCGCCGATGCACTTGCCCACGGGCTCCGAGAGGCCGCTGCCCGGCGCGACGCCGAGACGAGCCCCTTCGGGATCGACGCGCTCGAGGAGACTGCGCTCCACCCCCTGCTCGCCGCCGGGCTGGTCAGCGCTGGTTTCGGCGTGCGGGCCGAAGCGCGGTATCCCGCCGATCGCGCCCTGCGCCGCCGCTCGCAGGGCCAGCGCTGCGACCTGGTGGCCTCCCCCCAGGGGCGTGCACTGCGCGCCCCGGATGACGAGCCGAGCCTCTTTGCCCCCGTGGATGCGGTGGCACTGGAGGATGCCTGCTGGATCGAGGTGAAGAGCGCACGCGTCTTCCATGCGGATGGCCCCAATGGTCGATACGCCGCCGAGCTCCTGGGTGCGCCAAGCGAGGACGTGGTGCGCCTGATGACCGCCCCGGGGATCCGCCACGCGCACCTCGTGGTGGTGCTCTTCGCGCGCGACGAGGCGGATGCGCGCCGCGACCTGGCGGTGCTGGACGGCACCCTGCGCGCCGAGGGGCTGCCCGTGGACACGCCGCGCATCCGGATCATTCCCATCTCGGACCGGATCGGTCACGCGGCGGCAGCAATCGCGGTGTTTTCCGTGGGTCGCGTGGATGCCTCCGAGGGGGTATCGTGGCACGCATGAACAACTACCTCCGCACCTGCACTTTCGTCACCCTGGCCGGCCTGGCCCTGCTCCCCGTCGCCTGCGAATCCACCCCGAAGGAGACGCCCGCCGAGAAGCGCGCCAGCATGACCGAGGACGTGAAGAACACCATCGAGGCCTTCAAGAAGAAGGACGCTCGCGCCGCCAAGGGCTTCGAGACGGCCCACGGCTACGCGGTCTTCCCCCGCGTGGTCAAGGCCGGCGTCGTTCTGGCTGGCTTCGGTGGGCCCGGCGAGGTGTACCAGGGCGGCAAGCTGACCGGCACCAGCGATCTGAGCGGCGGTTCACTGGGCGCGACGATCGGTGGCCAGGATTACGCCGAGGTCGTCTTCTTCGAGGACGCCCGCGCCTACAAGCGCTTCACGCAGGGCACCTTCGCGCTCGCGGCGGGCGCATCCGCAGTGGCCGGCAGCAAGGGCGGCGCCACCGCGATCAACTACAAGGATGGCGTGGCGGTCTTCGTGATCGACCCCAGCGGCGCCATGGTCGATGCGTCGGTGGGTGGCCAGAACTTCAGCTTCAAGCCCGTCAAGTGACCACGGCGCCGCCGCGGCGCCGACCGGTCCGAACTGCATCACTCCGCCGAGCGCGCAGCCAAACTGCGCGCTCGGCTCATTTTTGCAGCTGAGAAGCTCCGGTCCGGAGACATCAGCCGGTGGCTGCCGCGCGTCCCAGCATCTCAAGCACCACGGCTGCGCCTTCGCGCCCGGGGTCGTGGCCGTCGAAGCGGCGCGCCACCGCGTCCAGTTCGCGGGCCACGCGCGCGCGCGCGGCGGCATCGTCCAGCAACGGTGCGAGCGCGCGCACCACGGGCCCGATGCTCCCGGCATAGGGGATGAACTCGTCGACGATCTTCCTGCCTGCGACGATGTTCGGGAGCAGACGATGGCGCATCGAGAGCATGACGCCACCGCCCGCCACCTTCACCGGGCCGGTCCAGTAGACGGCCACCATCGGCTTGCGCTGGTGGGTCAGGTCCAGGCTGACCGTGCCGCTCACGTTCAGCGCGCAGTCGCACCAGGCGATGGCGGCGTCGGGATCGCCCGCGGCGACATGCAGGTTGGCGGGCCACCGTGCCCCCTGCGCGGCCGCGCGGACCAGCGGCACCAGCCCGTCATTCGCGGCCATCACCAGCCCTGCCATGCCGGGACGCGTGGCGCTGACGCGGCGGAAGACCGCGATCATCTTGGCCATGTTGGCGCGCACTTCGCTGGAGCGGCTGCCGGGCAGCAGCAGCAACCGAGGCGAGCCCTGCGGGAAGGCGGCGGCGCGCGCCCGGGCATCGGCGCCCACCGGCGCGCTCAGCACCGGATGGCCGATGAAGTGCGCGCGCACGCCGCGGCTGCGGAACCATGCCTCCTCGAAGGGCAGCAGGCAGAGGATCGCGTCGCTGGTGCGCCGCCATTTGCGGATGCGCCAGGGCGCCCACGCCCAGAGCTGCGGCGCCACCAGGTTGACCACCTTCGACCCCCCCGCGGCGCCGCGCCCGTGCTTCTTCATCCACCAGGCGATGTGCCAGTTCGCGGCAGGACTGTCCACCGGGACGTGCACGTCCACGGGGTTGCTGCGTGCCCACTCGCGGATGGCGTGGACGGTGCGGCGCACCTCGGAGATCTTGGCAAGCCCCACCAGGGTCATCGCGCCGTCGCGCGCGGTCTCACCCGCCATCTCGCAGCCGGCGGCGCGCATCTGCGGGCCTCCCCAGCCCACCACGCGCACATCAGGGGCGGCAGCGCGCAGCGCGCGCACCAAGGGCGCGGCGTGGGCATCGCCCGAAGGCTCGAAGGCTGTGACGAGCACGGTCGGCACGGGGGCGGATCGTAGGGGCCTGCGCTATCCTGCGCCGTTTCCCCGCCTGCCTGGTTGCCCGCTTCGGGGCAGCCCTGCGGCCGCGGGCCTACGACATCGGAATCCCATGCTCAAGCGCACGCACACCTGCGGACAGCCTCGCCTCGCCGACGCCGGCCAGACCATCGCCCTCAACGGATGGGTGAACACCTACCGCGACCAGGGGCGCGGGCTGCTGTTCGTCGACCTGCGCGACCGCGACGGACTGTGCCAGGTGGTCTTCGACCTGGAGCAGGGGCCGCCCGAGGTGGTCGAGCGCGCGCGCGCCCTGCGCCGCGAGGATGTCGTCGGCGTGCGCGGCATGCTGCGCAAGCGCGCAGGCGACGCCAACCCCAAGCTTGCCACCGGCGAGGTCGAGCTGGTCGCCAGCGAGATCGAGATCTTCAACAAGGCGGAGAACCCGCCGATCCTTCCCGACGAGCACGACGCGGAGAAGATCGGCGAGGAGATCCGGCTGAAGTACCGCTACATCGACCTGCGCCGGCCGCGCATGCAGCACATCCTGCGCACCCGCAGCCGCGTGACCAAGTATGCGCGCGACTACTTCGCAGCCAACGGCTTCGCCGAGATCGAGACGCCCCTCCTGATCAAGAGCACCCCCGAGGGTGCGCGCGACTTCATCGTCCCTTCACGGCTGCACCCCGGCTCGTGGTACGCGCTGCCGCAGAGTCCGCAGCTCTTCAAGCAGATCCTGATGGTGGCGGGCTTCGATCGCTACCTGCAGATCTGCAAGTGCCTGCGCGACGAGGACCCGCGCGCGGACCGGCAGGCGGAGTTCAGCCAGATCGACCTTGAGATGAGCTTCGTCGACCGCGAGGACGTGATCGCGATGATGAGCGGCTTTGCCGTCGGCCTGTGGAAAGAGATCCTGGGGTACGAAGTGGGCCAGATCCAGCGCATGACCTGGCAGGAAGCGATGGACCGCTTCGGCATCGACCGCCCCGACCTGCGCCTCTCGCTCGAGCTGCGCGACATCTCCGACATCGTGGCAGGCAGCGAGTTCCTGGTCTTCCAGCAGGCGCTGGCCAAGACCCGCGCCGGGCGCAAGGGCTGCGTGAAGGCGATCCGCGTCCCCGGCGGCGCCGAGAAGCTGACGCGCAAGCTCACCGACGGCTACACCGAGTTCGTCAAGCAGTTCAAGGCAGGTGGCGTGGCGGTGGCCAAGTTCGGCGCCAACGGCTTCGAGACGGGCGTCGCCAAGCACCTGGAGCCCTTCCAGGCGCAGCTGGTCGAACGCCTTGGGCTGCAGGCAGGCGACAGCGTGCTGATCGTCGGCGACCACTGGGACGTCGCCACCAAGGCACTGGGCGAGCTGCGCCTGAAGGTGGGGCGCGACCTGAACATGATCGACGACAAGGAATGGAAGTTCCTGTGGGTCGTCGACTTCCCGATGTTCGAATGGGACGAGGAGGGCAAGCGCTGGGTGGCGATGCACCATCCCTTCACCAGCCCGAATCCCGACCAGTTCCACCTGCTGGGCAGCAACCCCGGCGGCTGCCTGAGCGCGGGCTATGACCTGGTCGTGAACGGCAGCGAGGTCGCGGGCGGCAGCATCCGCATCCACCGCATGGATGTGCAGGAGCAGGTCTTCAAGCTGATTGGGCTGACGCAGGAAGATGCCGAGTTGAAGTTCGGCTTCCTGCTCAGCGCGCTGCGCCACGGCGCACCGCCGCATGGCGGCGTCGCCTTCGGCCTGGACCGCCTGGTCATGCACCTGGTGGGCACGGACAACATCCGCGACGTCATCGCCTTCCCGAAGACGCAGTCCGGCGGCGACCTGATGATCGACGCGCCCGGTCCGATCGATCCGCAGCAGATCGCTGACTGCGGCATGCGCGTCACGATGCTCGAGTAGAGCGCGGCGGGCATTGGTGCGCTCGCCGGGAAGCAGTGCGTGGGACCGCGCCCGCCGCTGCGCGCGGGGCCCTCGCTCCGCGGACGGCGTCGCTCCACCAGGTTCCGCTCCGCCTCGTGGCGCCTCCTCGGCGGGGATGCACCCGGGAGTATTCGGTGGCGTTGGGACCCGCCTTCCTCGGCTTTACGCCGCTGCGCAAGGGCCTTGCGCGGCGGGCGCTCGGCCGACGGTCGGAGCGTGCCAAGGCTTGCGGGTCCACGGGGAACCACGGTCGGATCGCAAGTCGATTCGAGCTGCGTGACCTGTCGGAATACTCGCGTCCGATGGTCACGGTCCGAGCGCCCGCAGTGAGCACGGGGTCTCGCGCAGCGGCGTAAAGCCGACGAAGGCGGGCAGCTCAGGGAACGAATACTCCCGGGTGCATCCCCGCCGAGGAGGCGCCACGAGGCCGAGCGCAACCTGGTGGAGCGAGGCCGTCCGCGGAGCGAGGGCCCCGCGCGCAACGGAGGGCGCGGTCACCCCGCACTGCATTTCAGGCCAACGAAAGCCGCAATCCCCCGCACGCATTCCGGGCGAACGCACCAATGCCCGCCGCGCCCTCAATCGGGGGCGAGGCGGGACATGATGCGGGCGGCGCCCATGTCGCCCCAGACGTTGACGGTCGTGCGGCACATGTCCAGCAGGCGGTCCACGCCGATCACGATGCCCATGGCGCCCACGGGGAGCCGTTCGCTCCCCAGCGACGAATTCACCGCCGTGATCACGATCACCATCGTGACCAGGCCCGCGCTCGGAATGCCCGCCGCGCCAACGGCGGCCAGGGTCGCGGTGGCCACCACGACGGCCAGCTCGCCGAAGGAGAGCTGCACGCCGTAGAGCTGGAAGAGGAAGACCACGGCCACGGCCTCGTAGAGCGCGGTGCCGTCCATGTTCAGCGTCGCCCCGAGCGGTGCGCAGAAGCGGGTGGCGCGCTGCGAGCAGCCTCCCTCGGTCTCGCAGACCCGGATGGTCACCGGCAGCGTCGCGCTGGAGCTGGCGGTCGCGAACGCGGTGGTGAGCGCCTCGCGCATCTGCCACATGAAGCGGTAAGGATTGCCGCCGCCGAGGGCTGCCTGGAGGATCGGCAGCACGATCAGCATGTGGATCGCCAGGCCGCCGATCACCACCGCCATGTAGAGCCCCAGCGGGCCGAGCAGCTCCTGCAGGCCCACCTTGCCGACGCTGGCGCTCACCAGCAGGAAGGCGCCGATGGGGATGATCCAGAGCAGCCAGCCCACCGCGCGCAGCAGCGCCTCGTTCAGAGCGTGCACGACGCGCACCGCAGGCTCCGTCACCGTGCCGCCCAGTGCCAGCGCGACGCCGAGCACCATTGCGAAAATGATCATCCCCAGCGGCTGGCCTTCTGCCATCGCGGCAAAGGGGTTGGAGGGAAGCATCTGCCGCGCGATCCCAAGCCAGGCCCCACCAAGCCCCTGCTCCCCCGCCTCTGCGGCGTGCGCGAACTTGGAGGCCGTCTCAAAGCGTTCGATGCCGCTGGATTTCAGCGCGGCGACATCGTCGGGCGCCAGCCCCAGCCCCGGCCCCACGGCGGTCACCAGGAAGGCGCCCAGCACCGCCGCCAGCAGCATGGTGGCCAGGAAGTACGCACTGGTGGCCGCCCCCAGCTTGCCCAGCCGCGAAGGGTCGCCCAACGAAGTGATGCCCGCGACCACACTGGTGAAGATCAGCGGCAGCACCAGCATCATCAGCGGGCGCACCAGCATCAGGTCGCCAATCACCGAGAATGCGGAGACGACATCCACCGCACCGTTTCGGTGCAGCACCTCGCCCACCACCATGCCCAGGATCAGCGCGGCAATCGACCCGGTTGCGACCCACTGCTCCTTGCGCCCAAGCGGCTTGGCCATCAGTGGATGCCCTGCTCGGCCAGCCAACGCTCGCAGTCGATGGCCGCCTGGCAGCCCATGCCGGCCGCGGTGATGGCCTGCCGGTACTGCTGGTCGGCGACGTCGCCCGCCGCGAAGACCCCGGGGATGTTGGTGTGGCTGCTGCGCGTCGCAAGCGCGACGTATCCCTTGCCGTCAAGCGCCACGCCCGCCCCCTGCAGGAACGCCGTCGCGGGCGAGTGCCCGATCGCGATGAAGAGCCCGCGAACCTCCAGCCGGCGCGTCGCGCCCGTCTTCAGGTTCTTCACGACGACCGCCTCCAGGCGATCCTCGCCGATGACCTGCTCGACCGCGCTCTCCCACACCATCTCGACCTTCGGGTTTCCCAGGACGCGCTCCTGCATCGCCTTGCTGGCGCGCAACGAGTCGCGCCGGTGGATCAGGTAGATCTTGCTGGCGAACTTGGTCAGGTAGCTGGTCTCCTCCATGGCGGTGTCGCCGCCGCCCACCACCGCCAGCGCCTGGTTGCGATACGCGGGCAGCGCACCATCGCAGACCGCGCATGCGCTGACTCCGCCGCCGTTCATCGCCAGGCGCAGCTCGTCCGGCAGCCCCAGCCAGTTGGCCGTGGCGCCCGTCGACAGGATCACCGAGTGCGCGTGCACCTTGCGTCCCTCGGAATCGGTCAGCGTGAAGGGACGCGCACCGAACTCGCAGCGGTCGATGTTCGCGTCGACCACGCGCGTGCCGAAGCGCTCCGCCTGCTCGCGGAACTTCGCCATCATCTCGGGACCGGTGACGCCGTGCGGAAAGCCGGGGTAGTTCTCCACCTCGGTGGTCAGCATCAGCTGGCCGCCCGGCAGCACCGGCGCAGGGTTCGTCGCCGGCACCCCGATGTAGACCACGGGGGAAAGGTTCGCGCGCGCTGCGTAGATCGCCGCGGTCCAGCCCGCAGGGCCGGAGCCGACGATGACGACCTTTTCTGCGTTGCCACTTGTCATCGTTTCACTCCTGGGCACGCGCCGCGATCACCGCTCGGGCGGCGTCTCCCCGCCGGGTTTGCCGCTGGATCCCTGTGCGCGCCCCAGCGCACGCAGTGCGGGCCATGCCACGAAGTCGCCGGAGACGCCGTCGGTCGTCGCCTTGGCCGCGCCGCCATCCTCCTTGTCGACGCCGCGCGCAAAGAGCACGCATCCGGAGATCTGCAGGCGTCCGTACTCGCACTCGATCGCGCGGGGCGAGTCCAGGCGCGCGTACTGCCAGCGGCCATAGGCCGGATCCCATGGGTCGTAGTCCATGCGCTTGACGGTGAACTGCGTGTACGTCTGCGCGAGGGCGCGCGGCCAGGCGCCCAGTTCGCGGAAGGCCGCGCACAGCGAGGCCGCCATCGCGGTCCCGTTCAGCTCGGCGTTCAACCGCTGGCGGAGGGCGAAGACGCTCTCCAGGTCCTTGGCCATCAGCAGCACCATCGCGTAGCGCACCTTGTTGGTGCGGCTGATCAGCGTGGGGTTGTCCAGCAGCGCGTCGTAGTAGCGCACGCGCCAGCGCCGCCACCAGTCGTCGTAGATCCCGGTGAGGCGGTTGCGGCTGGCGTCCAGCGACCCGTGCGGGATCACGGCGATCTCGCTCCACCGCTTGGCGGCGCCGAAGCGCGTCAGCGGCTCGTTGCGCGTCTGCAGGTCGCCCATCGTGGCGGCGAACTTCACCGCGTCGGGCTGTCCCTTCGCGTCGAAGAGCTGCATCATCATCAGTTCCGCCAGGATGCGGTCACCCTCGGGCATCTCCAGCCGGCGCAGGCGCTCGCCGTCGGCGGCGCGGATGTACGGGTATCCCGTCATGCCCACCTTCTTGAAGAGCGCCACCGGAATCACATCCAGGTAGGTCTGCATGAAGTCGCGCTGCACCGAGCAGTAATCGCTCATGTTCCCCAGCGCCCAGCGCTTTTCCTCGAGCAGCTGCTGGTCCGCCACCTGGCGCAGGAAGCGAAGCGTGGCCACGCCCAGCTCGAAGGCCTCGGCGAACTTCTTCTCCTCGCCCAGGCGATACATCTCGGCGGTGGAGTAGGCCAGCACCGCCTCAAAGGGCTTCAGGTACGCCGGATTGCTGACAAAGACCGTCAGCCCATCGCCGATGCCGATGAAGAGGCCCTTTTCCACGTACGTCGGCGGCACCGACGCGCGCCCATAGGGCATGCCGAAGGCGATGAGCGGCTGCGCGTCGATCAGCGCCTTGGTCATCCGCCCGTTGGCCGCCGCCCATTCCTTCACCTTGTCCCAGTTGGCCATGCCGGGCCAGATGGTCAGCTGGTTGAAGTCCTTGCCCACCGGGAGGGGCGGGGCGGTCATCGCCGCGCAGGCGTCGCAGAGCCCCTTCCAGCTCTTGCTCTTCTCCTGCACGACGGTCATCGGCAGGTTCAGCGCATCGACGGCACGCTGGTCGTCGGCATGTGCTGGAAGGGCGGGCGCGGCAAGGCCGAGCAGGGCGGCGGCGAGGAGGATTCGTGCGGGGAGCATGCTGTAAGGTCCGGTTCCAAGTACGGGGGATGGATCTTCTGCGACGGGTGTCCGGCTTCTGGATTCGTCCCGCAGGTGCGGGCGCGCAGGCGCGTCCGCGGTGCGGATGCGGGCTTTCAAGGGTAGCAGAAAGTCGGCTAGACTCGCCCCTCCCCCACCCGCTGCCGCAGGCGGGCTGGCCCCTGCAAACCGAGGAAGTTCGCATGCTCGTTGGCGTCCCCACCGAAGTCAAGACCGATGAGTTCCGCGTCGGCATGCGCCCCGTCGGGGCTGAGCTGCTGACCCGTGAGGGGCACCCCGTCCTTGTCCAATCGGGCGCGGGCCTCGGCAGCGGCTTCAACGACGAGCAATACGCCGCCGCTGGCGCCCGCATCGTGCCCACGGCCGCCGAGATCTGGGCGCAGGCCGACATGATCGTCAAGGTGAAGGAGCCGCAGCCCGAGGAAGTCAAGCTGATCTGCGCCGGGCAGACGCTCTTCACCTACTTCCACCTGGCTGCCGACAAGGCCCTCACCGAAGGATGCCTGGCCAGCCGCTGCGTCTCGGTGGCCTACGAGACCCTGACCGACGATCAGGGCGGGCATCCACTCCTGACCCCGATGAGCGAAGTCGCGGGGAAGCTCTCCATCCAGGAGGGCGCCAAGTTCCTGGAGCGCCCCTTCGGCGGGCGCGGCGTGCTGCTGGGAGGCGTGCCGGGCGTCGAGCCGGGGCACGTGCTGATCATCGGCGGAGGCGTCGTGGGCACCTGTGCCGCGCAGGTCGCCGCCGGCATGGGCGCGCAGGTGGTCATCATGGACATCAGCGTCGAACGCCTTCGCCACCTCTGCGAGATCATGCCCGCCAACGTCCAGGCCATCTACAGCGATCCGCAGTCGATCCGCGAGCGACTGCAATGGGCCGACCTGGTCATCGGGGCGGTGCTGGTGCACGGGGCAAAGGCCCCGCACGTGGTCAAGCGCGACGACCTGAAGCACGTCCGCCAGGGGAGCGTCATCGTCGACGTGGCCATCGACCAGGGCGGCTGCGTCGAGACGGCGCGCGTCACCACCCACGGCAAGCCCACCTATGAGATCGATGGCATCGTGCACTACTGCGTCGGCAACATGCCCGGCGCGGTGGCGCGCACTTCGACGCTTGCGCTCACCAACGTCACCCTGCCCTGGGCGCTGAAGCTGGCCAAGCACGGCGCCAAGCGGCTGGCGGGCATGGACCACAACTTTGCCGAGGCGATCAACACGTGGGATGGCAAGCTGACATGCCGCCCCGTCGCCGAGGCGCACGGACTGAAGTACACCTCGCTGGAAGACGCGCTGCGCAGCTCCTCCGCCCCTGCGCGCGCCTAGGCCTGCCCCATGTCCAACCCTCCCTCGCCCTGCAACGTCCTTCTCCTCGGCACCGGCGGGCGCGAGCACGCGCTGGCGTGGAAGCTTCGCCAGTCCCCGCTGCTGGGGCAGCTGTGGGTGCAGCCCGACGCGAACGCGGGGCTGCTGGACCTGGGGCGGGCCTGCGATGCGCCGATGACGCAGCGCGAGCGCTTCTTCCTGCGCAGCTGGCTGGACAAGAACGAGATCAGCCTGGTGATCGTCGGTCCCGAGGGACCGCTGGCCGAAGGGGTCGTCGATGAGCTTGCCGCTCCCAACCGCCGGATCTTCGGGCCGGTGAAGGAGGGCGCGCGCCTGGAGTTCGACAAGTCCTTCGCCAAGCAGGTGATGAAGCAGGCCAGCGTCCCCACCGCCGATGGCCGCAGCTTCAGCAGCTACGACGCCGCCCGCGCCTATGTGGACGCGCGCGACACGCCGGTGGTGGTCAAGGCCGCCGGTCTCTGCGCAGGCAAGGGCGTGGTGGTCTGCAGCACGCGGCTGGAAGCGCTGGCCGCCGTCGACCGCATCATGAAGGGGCGCGAGTTCGGCGAGGCAGGCAGCACCGTCGTGATCGAGGAGCGCCTGGTGGGCCAGGAAATGAGCGTCCTTGCCCTGGTGGACGGCCGATCGATCGTGGTGCTGGATCCCTGCCAGGACCACAAGCAGGTCGGTGAGGGGGACACCGGCCCCAACACCGGCGGCATGGGCAGCTACTGCCCGACGCCCCTGGCCACCGAAACCATCATGGAAGAGATCAGCCGCGAGGTGATCGTCCCCACCGTCGACGCCCTGCGCCGCGACGGCGTTGAGTTCCGCGGCGTCCTCTATGCAGGGATGATGCTGACCCCCGGCGGCCCCAAGGTGCTTGAATTCAATACCCGTTTCGGGGACCCCGAGACGCAGCCGCTGATGGCGCGATTCGGCGGCGACCTGCTGGACACGCTGTGGAAGACGGCGGGAGGGGAGCTGGAGGAGGCCGAGATCCGCTTCGATCCGCGCTCCGCCTGCTGCGTGGTGGTCTGCAGCGAGGGGTACCCCGGCTCCATCCGAAAGGGGCTCAAGATCGAGGGCATCGAGGCAGCGGAAGCGTGCGGCGGCGCCGGCGAGCAGGTCATCGTTTTCCACGCGGGCACGAGCCGGGACGACGCGGGAAACCTGGTCACGGCGGGCGGTCGGGTCTTCGGCGTCACCGCGCTGGCCGCCGACCTGGCGCGTGCGCAGGAGCTGGCCAACGAAGCCGCCTCGAAAATCCGCTTCCCGGGCGCCTTTTTTCGGCGGGATATCGGGCATCGGGTCCTCTCCGGGCCGGCGGCGAAGACTGCTCCCGGAAGCGATGACCGAACCCTTCGTTCCGCCGCTGCGTCGGGCTGAGCGCGTCCCTTCCCCTCGAAGGGCGCTCCGACCCGCCTCAAACCCCCTCCGCCCCCAGGTGGGAAGCGACCAATCCTGCGGAATCCCGCCGCTTCGCCTTGTCGCAGCATCAAACGGGCAGTAACTTTCGTATCAGATCTCTGAAACGACGGTGGAGGTGCCTCCACCGGTGTCGTCGTTCGCATCGTCGTCTTACCTGACTCCTTCACGCGTTGGACCCCCGCACCGGAACGCAGGGGCTGGAGAGTTGAACCCATGTTGATCCGTCTTTCCTCGACGGTTGTGCTCGCTGGCATCGTGACTGGCCTGCTGGCCGCAGCACCGCAGAGCGAGGGCTCGAAGCTCGGGAGCGGCGTCGCGATTTCCTCCAACGCTCGCGTCGGCGCGGTGGCATCTGCCCCGGTGCAGGCGGGCACCGCCGGGATCGCCGCCGCTGATGGCGACGCACCCGCGGCGGGCCCGGGAAACGGTGGCGTGGTCGGCCTCGAACCACGCATCCCCTTCCGGAAGCTCGCCCCCGACGAGATCCAGCTCCCCGTCGACAAGGTCTCCGGGCGCGCCCAGTGGAACGGCAAGCTCGCGGTCAAGTTCCGCGACGACCTGCGCCTGCGCGCCGACCACATCTCCAGCGAATTTGTCCGGACCCCCGCCGGCCAGGCGGTCCCGCAGGTGAGCGCCACGCTGCGCCAGTTCGGCGGCACGATCCGCCAGCTCCTGAAGCAGTCCCCAGAACAGCTCGCCGCCCTTGAGGCGCGCGCGGCTCGCCTGAGCGGCAAGGCGCAGCCCGACCTGGCGAGCATGATGTACGTCGATGTCCAGCCCGAGCAGCTGCTTGATGCGGCGCGCGCCTTCAACGCCATGCCCGAGGTCGAGTGGGTCGAGATCGAGCGCATCCCGATTCCCGATGGTGGCGGCACGAGCCAGGCGCAGCAGAAGGGCTGCGGCCAGAACGGCCCCAACGACGGCACCGGCATCACCAACTGCTACACCGCCTCGCCGGACAGCCGATGCTCGACGCTGGGCGGCGGCCAAGGATGCAACGACGCGGGCGCCTGCACCCAGGATCCCCAGGGTGCCGCCTGCCGGTACGGCTGCAACAACACCAACTGCTGCGACACGGTCAACGCGCTGATCCCCGGCTGCAAGGACGAGACCAATGCCCAGGGCTGGGACGCGCTCTGCGCCACCTACGCCAACATCCTGTGCCAGAGCACCGTCTACGACACCACGCCGGCCGTTGCTGGCGACACCGGCCCGTCGACCCCCTCCACCCCCTCCACCTACAAGTACGACCCCTGCTTCGCGATGCGCGGGCCGATCGACTTCACCACCACCGATGTCCTGGTGCAGGGAACCATCGAGACGATTGGCGGCGCACTGACGGTCGCCAGCCAGCTGCTCACGTACACCGTCGACGGCACCGGAAACTTCGTTCCCGGTTCGCTGGTGCCCGTCACCTACCCGACCAACGCCTCCTCTGACGAAGCGAACCCGGCCACAGGTGTGCCTCAGGCCGCGCTGCCGGACCCGAGCCTGGAGGGTGCCTATCTCTCCCTCTCGGCGGGCTGCTTCGCCGAGCACACCTTCGGCGGCTGCAACCAGGTCACCTGCTGCGTCTACATCTGCCGCTTCGACCCCGCCTGCTGCGTGGTCGAGTGGGATGCGGCGTGTGTCAGCTTGGCGCAGAACGCCCCTGCGGGCGTCTTCGCCTCGCCCTGCACCACGCAGACCCTGGACACCACCATCTTCCCCGTGGGCGGCACGACCCCGCTGCTGACCGCGGGCCGCATCGACACCGGCGCCGGCACCTTCGGCAACGCGCGCGGCTACCAGAACTACACCCTGGCGCAGCCGATCCTGGGCCCCTTCGACACGCTCCCGGCGGGCGAGGCGTATCCCGTCGAGACGCCCACCGTGAGCGCGAACGTCACCCCCGACCCGACTCGCACCGACCCCCGCGACAACGTGGGAACGCTCGCGATCATGAACAGCGGATACCGCGGCGGCGGCCTTGACCTGGAGGGATTCGACGAGATCGTGACCCAGCTGGGCATCAACCCGGCGACGAAGGCGCACGGGCAGGGCATCACAGTTGCCGTGCTCGAGCACGCCGCGTACGTGAACCATGAGGACCTGATCAACAAGGTCCGTCCCGAGCCAAACCAGACGCAGGTGCTGGTCATCTCCGACCCGCTCAACCCCAACCACGGCACCGCCGTGCTGGGGATCATCGGGGCCGAGAAGAACTCCTTCGGCGTCACAGGCATCGCATACGCCGCGGACATCAGCTTCTATCCGATCGTCAGCCGCGAAGAGGGCGGCCGCATGACCCAGGCGCTGGCCAACGCCATCATCGAGCTCGAAGAGGGCGACGTGATGAACATGTCGATCGGCTTCGGCGGCGGCAACACGATGGTCTCCGACGCCACGGTCTTCAACCTGGTGTCGGTGGCAAGCGCCGCGGGCATCACCTCCTGCATCTCGGCGGGCAACGATGCCAGCCCGGTGGTCACCGCCCCCGCGGGGGTCGACAACGGCGACAGCGGCGCGATCATCGTTGGCGCCTGCTGGCCAGGCTTCCAGGTCGGCCAGCTCACCACGGGCATCTCCGCCCCCGGTCCCGTGATCGGCTTCAACTACTGCCGCTTGAACTTCTCCAACTTCACCGATGCCGACGCGCAGGCACCGGGCGGGCAGGTGCACTGCTCCGCCTGGGGCACGGGCGTCACCAGCACCGGCTACGGAGACCTGTACCACGGCACCAACGGCTCCGCAGACCCGCTGCAGGTGAACCGCCTGCGCACCTACACCTCGACCTTCAACGGGACCAGCTCGGCCGCGCCGATCATCTCGGGCCTCTGTGGCCGGTTGCAGAGCTTCGCCAAGGCGTACTTCGGCGTCCCGATCCCGCCCACCTCGCTGCGGGCGATCATTGCGGGCAACGTGTCGCGCCAGTGCGGCATGGACTACGCCTCGCCCGCCTTCCCCGGCTACCCGGAGAACGGCTCCCCCTTCGCCGGCGACATCATCCCGATCGGCCAGGGCGGCCAGCTCGCCAAGATCGGCGGCTTCCCCCGCGCGCGGACGTGCGTCTCGGGCATCGTGGCGGGAAGCTTCGGCGGCTCCCCCACCACCTACGGCATCATCACCGGCACCTACCAGAGCGGCACCAACTACTCGATCCGCGTCGTCGACGACAATCCGCTCCGCATTGCCTCTGTCGGCAAGCGCGCCGGGGCGATCGGCTACGGCTACGGACCCGGCATCCGGTACCCCCTCTCGGGCGGCACCACAGACGTCCAGGTCAAGCTTGACTCGCTGCAGCCCGCGTCGAACGTCTCCTTCGTGGCCATGTCGACCTGGTCCAAGATCAACGTCGGCGTGCCGGTTGCGGAGGTCATCTACTTCTACAACCGCAAGCAGAACCGCTGGAAGGCGGCAGGAACCACCTACTTGAGCTCGGCCTACTCGGGCATCACGCTCTCGCCCCCGGGCGATGCGCGCGACTACGCCATCGTCAACGGCGCAGGCTCCACGATGTACGCCCGCGTCTACACCTGCGGGCTGGCATCGGGGCAGTACCAGATCCTGCACGATCTGCTCAGCCTCCAGGTCAACGTGGACATCTTTGATCCGGGTGGCGGAAACGACGGGCAGAACTGAAGCCCTGGCACCCGGCGGGCTCCCGCCGCGCGTCCCAAGTCTCGTCATCATCCACGCGCCCCCGGCACCCGCTGGGGGCGCGTGCGTTTTTCATGGCGTCTGCATTCAGTTATTTCTGAAAACAGGCCCCGCGTCGCGCTGGCCTCACCTAGATTTGTCCGTGTCGGCTCCCCGCTCGTCCCCATGAGCACCCTTTCGCGCCAGCCCCGCCCGATGCCGGATGCTTCGCCCGCAGCGCAACTGCAGGCGGCGCGCGACCGCTTCATCGACCTCTGGGGACAGATGGCCTCCTCGTGGGGGGTGCCCCGCAGCATGGCGGAGGTGCACGCCCTGCTCTTCATCGAGGGGCGCCCGATGAACATGGACGACCTGATGACCCGCCTGGGGATCAGCCGCGGCAACGCCTCGATGACGGCCCGCACGCTGGTGGACTGGGGGATCGTCAAGCGCGAGCACAATCGCCTGGACCGCAAGGACTACTTCGCCGCCGAGCAGGACGTCTGGACGCTCTTTGCCACGGTCATCCGCGCGCGCAAGCGCCGCGAGATCGACCCGCTGCTCACGCTGCTGGGAGAGTGCAGGCAGCTGACCGCGCGCGTGCAGCAGGCGGAGGGCGCGACCCCCGAGACCAGCGCGGCGATCGCCGAGTTCAACACCAAGCTGGACGCGATGCTGGGGTTCGTGCAGGTCTTCGATGCACTGAGCGAGCGCTTCCTGGGTGCCGAGAGCGGCGGCCTGAGCGAAGTGATCGCCACGCTGGAGCGGGCGCCATGACGGTCGCCGCCTCCGCCAGCCCCGGCACGACCATTCCAGGGGTTCCCGCGCGGCTGGAGCTGGCGTGGACCGTCTCTGCCCAGGCAGCGGATGGCGGCACGGGCTATGCCAGCGCCGTGCTCCATGTGCAGTGCGAGTGGAGCGCGCCCGCGCACGCAGCCGACGATGCCCTCGATGGGACCGAGGCGCGGGTGCGCGCGATCATCGACTCCGCAGGGGCGCGTCGCATCGTGTCGGTGGTGGACCCTTGCTGCGTCCGCATCGAGCGCGACGGGGCGTGGACCCACGTCGACATCGTGGATCCGGAGTCGGGCGCGCAGTCGGCTGCGCCGATCGTGCGCGCCAGCTTCGAGCATGGAAGGCTGGTCTACTGCGTGGGCGCAATTACCGAGCAGGCCGGACTGCCCGGCGGCACCTATGACGCGCCGACGGGAATCCTGGAGCTGTACGAACTGCGGCGCCCGGCCGCCAAGGCCTCGTAGCGCGGGCGGTGACCGCACGAATCATTCGCGCCGCTGCATCGCCTCTGCTAGACTTTCCCCTCTCCCGAGGACGGGTGGCCGAGTGGCTGAAGGCGCCGGTTTGCTAAACCGGTATACGGGTTTTACCCGTATCGTGGGTTCGAATCCCGCCCCGTCCGCTTCAACCGATTCCGACCCGGCCCGACGCGGCCGGGTCGATCGCTTTTTGGCCCGCGCTGCGCGCCCCAACGTGCTGCGCGCCTCAGCGCGCACCACGGGCCGCGCCGCGCCCGTACCCTTGCCGCTCCCATGGAGCCCTTCCTCCACGACCTGTGGCAGCTGGTGAGCGAACCCGGCCAGTTGCGCGACAACCTGGCGCAGATGGTCCACACCCTGGGCGGCCCGCTCACCTACACGATGCTCGGGCTGATCGTCTTCTGCGAAACGGGTTTGGTGGTGACCCCCTTCTTGCCCGGCGACAGCCTGCTCTTCGCCACCGGTGCCGTGTGCGCCACCGTGGAGTCCGTCGCGCGCGACCAAGGGCAGCCTGCGCCCATCGGCGTCGGCATGATGGCTGCGGTGCTCTTCGCCGCGGCGGTGCTGGGTGACGGCGTCAACTACCACATCGGCCGCTGGATCGGCCCGATCGCCTTCAGCGGCCGCTACCGCTGGCTGAAGAAGCAGCACCTGGAGCAGACGCACGCCTTCTTCGAGAAGCACGGGGGCCGCGCCGTCGTGCTGGCGCGCTTCGTGCCCATCGTGCGCACCTTCGCCCCCTTCGTCGCGGGCATCGGCGCCATGAGCTACGGCAAGTTCCTGCTCTACAACGTGGCGGGGGCGGCGCTCTGGGTGGGGCTGCTCCTGGGGGGCGGCTACTTGCTGGGCGGGCTGGAGTGGGTGCAGGCGAACTTCGAGAAGGTGGTCGCCGGCATCATCGTGGTCAGCCTCCTTCCCATCGCATGGGAGTGGTGGAGGGCGCGCGCCGCGAAGCGTGCCGCCGCAGGCTGATCCCGTACAATTCCCCGCTTCCCGCAGCCCCCGCGCTGCGCACCAGGACACCATGAAGATCCACGAATACCAGGCTCGCCAGCTCCTTGCCGACTTCGGCATTCCCGTCCCCCCGGGCCGCATGGTCGAGGCGGTGCCGGACGCCGCCGCGGAGGCCAAGCGCCTCTTCGCCGCGGGCGCGGGCATCGTGGTCGTCAAGGCGCAGGTGCACGCCGGTGGCCGCGGCAAGGCGGGATTCGTCAAGGTGGTCAAGAGCGCGCAGGAGGCCGAGGCCGCCGCAGCCTTCATGCTGGCCAACCGGATGGTCAGCCCGCAGACGCCGCCGGAGGGGCTTGAGGTCAAGCGCATCCTGGTGGCCAGCGGCGTCGACATCGCCAAGGAGTACTACCTGGCGATCGTCACCGACCGCACGCGCCGCACCAACACGCTGATCGCCAGCGCCGAGGGCGGCGTCGAGATCGAGCATGTGGCCGAGACGCGCCCCGACGCGATCATCAAGGTGCCGCTGGACCCCCTTTCGGGGCTGGCCGCCTACCAGGCACGCGAGACCGCCTTCCGGCTGGGCTTCACCGGCAAGCAGGTGGGGCAGGCCGCCGAAATCATGATGAAGCTGGCCAGCCTCTACCTGGCGAAGGACGCCAGCCTGGCGGAGATCAATCCGCTGGTGGTGACGCCCGCATCCAAGGAGTTCCCCGACGGGCAGGTGATCGCCATCGACGCGAAGTTCAACTTCGACGACAACGCGATGTTCCGCCACAAGGACCTGCAGGCGATGTTCGACCCCACCGAGGAGAACCCCGCCGAGATGCGCGCGCGCGCCTTCGAGCTGAACTACGTGGCCCTCGACGGCAACATCGGCTGCCTGGTGAACGGCGCCGGGCTGGCGATGAGCACGATGGACATCATCAAGCTGCACGGCGGCGAGCCGGCCAACTTCCTGGACGTGGGCGGCGGCGCCAGCGAGGAGGCGATCACCGAGGCGTTCCGGATCATCCTCTCGGACACGCGCGTCAAGGGGGTGATGGTGAACATCTTCGGCGGCATCATGCAGTGCGACAAGGTGGCGCGCGCCATCGTGAACGCGGCCAAGAGCGTCGGCTTCCAGGTGCCGCTGGTGGTGCGCCTGGAGGGGACGAACGTCGGCGAGGCACGCAGGATCCTGGAGGCCGCGCGCAGCGAGATCCCCACGATGCAGTCCGCCACCGACCTGACCGACGCGGCGCGCAAGGTGTGCGCGGCGGTCTCCTGACACGAGGGGACCCTGAGATGCCCGCCACCGAACTGGTGCTCTTCGACATCGACGGCACGCTGCTCCACTCGCTGAGCGCGGGCATCGGGGCGATGCGCGTCACGATGCACGAGCTGTACGGCATCGATGCGGACTTCTCGAAGGTACAGATCCACGGGAGGCTGGACACGCTCATCTGGCGCGACATGGGGCGGCAGTACGGCTATCCGCTGGACGATGCCTCGCACGCGGCCTTCAAGCGTGCGTACATCGGGCACCTGCAGCAGCGCTTCCAGAGCGAGAACACCGCCAAGGCGTACCCGGGGGCGCGAGCGCTGGTCGAGGCGGTGCGCAGCGCGCAGGGGCTGACCATCGGCCTGCTCACCGGCAACTACGCCGAGACGGGGCGGCTGAAGGTGCGCTACGCGGGCTTCAATCCCGACGAGTTCATCGTCAACGCATGGGGGGACGACGGCCCCGACCGCCGCAGCCTGGTGCCGGTGGCGATGCGCCGCTACGCCGAGCTGGAGGGGCGCCCCGCCGAGCCCGCGCGGGTCACGATCATCGGCGACACCCCCGCGGACGTGGACTGCGCCAAGGCGAACGGCGCGCGCGTCATCGGCGTGGCGACGGGCACCTTCGGAATCGACGCGCTGCGCGAGGCGGGGGCGGACCTGGCCGTGAAGGACCTGACCGACACCCCCGTGCTGGCGCGCTGGATCGTCGGGGACTGATCAGCCCCTGTTCAGGCGGTCGCGCAGGGGCATCAGGATGCGCGGCACCAGGCGCTGCTCCACCAGCCGCTCGCCGTGACCCGCGAGCGCCGCGAAGTGCGTGGGCAGGTCCGCCAGCGTCTTCACGGGACCGGTGCGCCGCACGGTGAGCATCACGCTCAAAGGCTCCGTCCCCTCGCGCCCGGCGGTCGGCTCGCCGCCGCGCGGCAGACGCGTCTTCACCTCGATGTAGACGTGCATGTCAGGGGCGTCGGCCAGTGCAAAGGCCAGGAAGGGCTGCGCGTCCAGCACCACGTCGTTGGCGCCATCGGCGAAGTCCGCCAGGCGCGAGCCGCCCAGCAGCGCATCCACCACCACCTCATCGCGGTTCTGGTCGCACTCGAAGTCAAAGGCGTAGACCAGCTCAAGGTGGTCCAGGTCAAGCGGGCTGATCGAGAGGAAGAAGGGGGCGATCTCCAGCACGGAGCGGTGCAGCCGGTACGCATCGTCCAGCGAGGTGGGGTTGACCCAGCCGCTCTTCAGCGAGGTCTGGCGCATCGCCACCCAGACGAAGTCGCGCTCGTCCTCGTCGGACTCCAGCGCCACCTCGCCATCGGCGTAGCGCTGCAGGTGGGCAAGCTTGGGGTGCTCCTTGCGGAGGCGGCCGAAGAGGTCGAGCACCGGCTCGCGGGCCGCGGGCAGGTCCATCTTCAGTGCGAGCTTCTGGTTCACGCAGAAGTCGCGGCACAGCACGTCGAATTCGGGCATGGTGGGCGCGTCAGGTCATGCCGGCGGGGCCGGCCAGCCGCTGCGCGCGGTGCGACATCGCGCTGGCGATGCGTTCGCGCGCCAGGCGCAGCTTCTCCTCGTGCGCCTGCCGCTGCCGGCGGCGCCACACCAGGATGCGCCACACGGCAAGGAGGAGGATCGGGAGGAAGATGATCACCAGGATGCCGGTGACGATCGGCGCGACCAGCGCCAGCAGGGTCATGAGGAAGGACAGGATCGACTCGACCATGCCGTAGATGGGATTCAGCCAGCCGATGGTGAGGACCGAGCTGGAGACGCGCCCCGCGATGGAAGCGGCCTCGATGCCCGAGGCCGTCCCCGCGCCCGCGATGATGCCCAGCGACCAGGCCATCGCGGGGTGCATCAGCGGCTCGGTGAGCGTGGCCGCGGTGGCAGGATCAACGAAGCTGGTGCTGTGCAGCAGCTGGCTGGTCATGAGGATCGCTCCCGCGGCCGCGGAGAGCGGGACCGCCAGGACGTCGAGCGCATGGTCGACCCACGGAATCAGGAAGCCGACGATCTCGACGATCGTGGCGGTGCCGAAGAGGACGATGGCGGCATTGGAGCCCAGCCACTCGAAGGAGGGCGGCATCCCCACCCACCCCGCCTTCACGCCGATGGCGACGACGAAGAGCGGCAGGAAAACCCGCAGGCCGCAGGCGGCCGCCAGTCCGAGCCCCGCGCAGACGGAGAGGAACAGCCCCATAGGGGAGCGGCTCAGCTCACCTTGGCGTCGAGGTACCGCTCGACGCTCTTGACGTCGGCCAGGATCTGGGGAGTCAGGCGCAGGGTGAACTTCGAGCCCTTCTCGACCGACACGACGCGGGTGCATTCCTCACGGGCCAGCCAGATGCGCCCGGCGCGCGCGGTGCGGCGGTTGCCGCTGCGGAGGCGCTCGCGCTTGAGGCGGTTGAGCGCGCCCTGGACGACGGAGTTCATCCGCATCAGGCGAAGGATCGTCTGCTTGCGCCGGGGCTCCGCAGGAACTTCCTTGATGGTGAAGACGATGGTCTGTGAGTGGGCGAGCGTCGACATGGCTTGGATCCCTTGCACCCGTGGGGCGCTGTTTCGAGCCGCGTAGTGTAGCGAAGCGCCCCGCCGGGGCAAGGTGCGGCCCGCCGGGATTCTGCGCTTATTGGACATGCCTCACGGGGACGGGCTACCCTTCCGGAATGCAGCAGCAGCACACCGTCGGCTGGATCGGAACGGGCGTGATGGGGACATCGATGGCCGGGCACCTGCTGGCGGCGGGCCATCCGCTGGTTGTCTCGACCCGGACGCCTGCGCGCGCCCAGCCGCTGCTGGACGCCGGGGCGCGCTGGGCGGCCACCCCGCGGGAGGTGGCCCAGCAGTGCGACGTGGTCTTCTCGATCGTCGGCCTCCCGGCCGATGTGGAGGCGGTGCACCTGGGGCCCGAGGGCACCTTGGCCGGCAAGGGACGCATGGCGCTGCTGGTGGACATGACCACGAGCAGCCCGGCGCTGGCCGAGCGGATCGCCAAGGCTGCGCGCGAACGCGGAATCGGCGCACTGGACGCCCCCGTCTCGGGCGGCGACCTGGGGGCGCGCAACGCCAGCCTGTCGATCATGTGCGGGGGCCTTGAGACGGACTTCGCGACTGCCCTTCCCCTGCTGGAGCGCATGGGAAAGACCATCCTGCTTCAGGGGGGGCCCGGTGCTGGGCAGCACACAAAGATGGTGAACCAACTGCTGATCGCGGGCACGATGCTGGGGCTGGCGGAGGCGCTCTCCTATGCCAAGCGAGCCGGGCTGAACCCCGAACGCGTCCTGCAGTCCGTCGGTGGAGGCGCCGCCGCCAGCTGGTCCCTGGCCAACTTGGCCCCGCGCGTGCTGAAGGGCGACTTCGCCCCGGGCTTCTTCATCGAGCACTTCCTCAAGGACCTGCAGATCGCCCTGGACGAGGCGGCCAAGATGGGGCTCGAACTCCCCAGCGCCTCGAACGCCCAGCGCACCTATGCCTCACTGGTCGATGCGGGGTACGGAAAGGCCGGAACGCAGGCCGTGGTCCACGCGTACGGCTGGTGACCGAATATCCTGACCGGTCTTCCGGCGCCCGGCGCCCCGCTCCACTGAAGGACTGATCATGACCCCCATCACCCAGCACGACATCAGCGCCATCGAGCAGAAGGTCCAGGCCGCCTCGCAGCCCTTCGGCATCCTGCGGCAGGAACTGCAGCAGGTCATCGTCGGCCAGCACGAGCTGCTGGAGGGGCTGGTCATCGGCCTGCTCTGCAACGGCCACGTCTTGATCGAGGGCGTCCCCGGACTGGCCAAGACGACGGCCGTCTCGACGCTGGCGGCGGCGATCCACACCTCGTTCCACCGCATCCAGTTCACCCCCGACCTGCTCCCCTCGGACCTGATCGGCACGATGGTCTACAGCCCGGCGACGCACGAATTCAGCGTCAAGAAGGGGCCCGTCTTCGCCAACATCGTGCTGGCCGACGAGATCAACCGCGCGCCTGCCAAGGTGCAGAGCGCGCTGCTGGAGGCGATGCAGGAGCGGCAGGTCACCATCGGCGGCGAGACCTTCCCGATGGACGACCCCTTCCTGGTGCTGGCGACGCAGAACCCCATCGAACAAGAGGGCACCTATCCCCTTCCCGAGGCGCAGGTGGATCGCTTCCTGCTGAAGCTGGTCATCACCTATCCCACGCGCACCGAGGAACGGCAGATCCTGGACCGGATGTCCAAGACCACCGGGCGCATCCTGGTGAAGGCGGTCATGCGGCCCGAGCAGATTCGCGCCGCGCGCGCCGTGGTCGATGAGATCTTCGTGGACGACAGCATCAAGGACTACATCGTGAGCCTGGTGGTGGCCAGCCGCGATCCCGCCGCCTACAAGGTGCCGGTGAAGGACCTGGTGCAGTACGGCGCCTCACCGCGTGCCACGATCGCCCTGGCGCAGACGGCCCGCGCCAAGGCCTTCCTGGACGGGCGCGGCTTCGTGGTGCCGCAGGACGTGAAGGATGTCGCCCCAGCAGTGCTGCGCCACCGCCTCGGCCTGAGCTACGAGGCCGAGGCGCTGGAGAAGACCAGCGACGATGTCGTCCGCGCGCTGCTGGAGCACGTGCCGGTTCCCTGAGCCCCGGCACCCCGGCGCGCGCTGCGCGCCAGGCACGAACGCCGATGCACGACCGCTGAAGCACAATTGCTGACGCACAATCGCTGACGCACGTCCCCCGAAGCACGCCTCTTCCCGCACTTCGCCCCCCGCACCATGCAGACATCGGAGCTCCTGCGCAAGGTCCGCCGCATCGAGATCAGGACATCCCACCTGGTGAGCGATGTGCTGGCCGGGCAGTTCCGCAGCGCCTTCAAGGGGCGCGGCATGGAGTTCGAGGAGGTGCGCCCCTACCAGTACGGCGACGACGTGCGCTCCATCGACTGGAACGTCTCGGCGCGCACCGGCTTCCCGCACATCAAGCTCTTCCGCGAGGAGCGCGAGTTGACGGTGATGCTGGCGGTGGACCTGAGCGGCTCGCTGGGCTTCGGCACGCACGCGCAGCTGAAGCGCGAGATGGCCGCGGAGGTGGCGGCGACGATCGCGTTCAGCGCCATCCGCAGCAACGACCGCGTGGGGCTGCTCTGCTTCACCGACCGCGTGGAGCGCGTGGTGCCGCCGCGCAAGGGCGCGCGCCACGTCCTGCGGATCGTGCGCGACCTGCTGGCCTTCGAGCCGCAGCACCGCGGCACCGACATCGGCGTGGCGATCGACGAGGCGAACCGCATCCTCAGCCGCCGTGCGGTGCTCTTCGTGCTCAGCGACTGGCGCGCGGGGGGCGCCGAGGGCAACCGGCTGCTGCGCGGCCGGCGCGACGATGGCAGCAAGGAGCCGTGGGAGGACTCGCTGCGCATCGCGCGCATGAAGCACGACGTCATCCCCGTGGTGGTGCGCGACCGGCGCGAGCATGAGCTGCCTCCGATCGGGCTGGTGGACTTCGTGGACGAGGAGACGGGGGAGCGAATCTGCGTGGACCTCTCCTCGCGCGCGGTGCGGGAGCGCTTCGCCAGCGTCGCAGCCGCCGAAGAGGCGCTGCTGGCCGAGACCTTCCGGCGCCTGCGCGCCGAGGCGGTGACGCTCGAGACGGGCGGTGACTTCGTCGAGCCGCTCACGGCCTTCTTCCGGCGGCGGGAAGCGAGGCGCTCACGATGAACGGCGTACGGTCGTCGATGGGAGCGCGCGCCCGGGGCGCGATGCTCGCGTCCGTGGCGCTCGCGACCGCGGCAATGGCGGCGACCGCGGCGATGGCGGCCCCGGCACCGGCCCCGGCACCGGCGGTCGGCGCGCTGTCGCAGGCGACGCCGGCCGCGCCGAGTGCAACGGCCGCGCCCGGTCCAGACGCCGCGCCCGGTCCCAAGGCCGCGCCCGCCGGTCCGATCGTCACCGAAGCCGCTGAGCAGGGCGTGCATGCCGTGCGTCGGCTGGCCGCGCCAAAAGGGTGGCAGCCAGGCGCCCCGCTTGAATTGACGATCGAAGCCACCGCCCCGGCGGGTGCAGCCATCGAGCTTCCGCCGCTCGGCGACGCGCTCGGTCCCTTCGAGGTTCGCAATGCGCGCGCCACGCGAGACGGCGGCACCGGCGCACAGCGGCTGGCGGCGACACTGACCGGCTGGGAAGCGGGCGCCCTGCAGATGCCTCCGATGACCGTGGGCGCGGTGCTGGCGGATGGCACGCGCGTCGCGCTCGCGCTGCCCGCCGCCGAGGTCAAGCTTGAGTCGCTCCTGGGCGGTGACATCCCGTTGACGGAATTGGCCAGCGGCCTGCGCGGGCCCGTCGAGATCAACACCGGGCGCTGGCTCTGGTGGCTGGCCGCCAGCGTCGGTGCGGCCATCAGCTTGGCGGTGGCGTGGTGGCTGATGCACAAGCCAGGAAACGCGCTTGCGGTCCCCGAACTGCCGGCGGACGAATGGGCGCTGCAGGAGATCGACCGGCTGGAGGCAGACCGCCTTCCCGAGCGCGGCGAGGTGGAAGGGTTCTTCGTGCGCCTGAGCGATGTGGTGCGCACCTACATCGAGCGGCGCTTCCAGATCGCGGCGCCGGAACAGACGACGCAGGAGTTCATCCGCGCCGCGGCGCACCATCGTGACCTTTCCGGCGGGCACGAGCGCACGCTGGCCGCTTTCCTGCGCACGGCGGACATGGTGAAGTTTGCGGCGCAGCGCCCGGCGGGCACCGAGTGCGGCCGCGCGCTGGACGCCATGCGCGGCTTCGTGCGCGCGACGGCGCCGGTGCACTCCACCGATGAGGGCGACGCGGTCGGCGCGGTGCAGTCCCCGGTCATCGGCACGCCGCCGCAGGCGCTGCCGCCGGCGCACGAGTCCGCGGGCGCGCCTCCCGCGCGGGCGGGGCATCCCCGGGAGCGATCGCCATGACCGGATTCCACGAGTCCAGCGCCTGGTGGCTGCTCCTGGCGCTTCTGGCTCCGGTGGCGCTGTGGCGCGCCTTCGCGCCGCGCTCGCGCGGGGCGATCGGCTTCCCGTCAGCGGCACTGCTGCGGGCCGCGGGCGCCAGCACGGTGGCGCGGCTGCGGTGGCTCCCCGCATTGCTGCGCACGGCGGCGCTGGTGCTGCTGGCCATCTGCATCGCGCGGCCCATCAAGGCCAATGAGCAGACGCGCGTCTTCGTGGAGGGGATCGCGATCGAGATGGTCGTCGACCGGTCCAGCTCGATGCTGGCGCTGGACTTCCAGAAGGAGGGCCGCCGCGCCGACCGGCTGGAGGCGCTGAAGGACGTCGGCACGGGCTTCGTGGCGGGCGGCGAGGGGATGCCAGGGCGCCCGAACGACCTGATCGGCATGATCGCCTTCGCGCGCTACGCCGACAGCCTGTGCCCGCTGACGCTCGACCACGACTACCTGGTGCAGGTGCTGCAGCAGGTGGAGGCCGCTGGCGAGCGCGCCGAGGATGGAACCGCCATCGGCGAGGCGGTGGCCCTGGCCGCCGAGCGGCTGCGCGACGCCACCGATCGCGCGACGGGCGAGATCCCCAAGCCCAAGAGCAAGGCGATCATCCTGATGACCGATGGCGAGAACAACGCCGGCGACATCGACCCGATGACCGCCGCGGAGATCTGCAAGACCTACGGCATCACGCTGTACGCGATCGGCATGGGCACGATCGGCGAGGCGCCGTATCCCATGAAGACCCCCTTTGGCGGCACGCAGCTGGTGCCGATGCAGGTGAAGATCGACGAGAAGCTGCTGAAGGAGATGGCCTCGGCGACGGGCGGGCAGTACTTCCGCGCCACCGACACACGCAGCCTGCAGCGCATCTACGAGACGATCGATGCGCTGGAGAAGAGCGCCACCGAGCAGCGGCGCTACCTGCAGTACCGCGACCTGGCGGTGGAGCCGATGGAGCTGGCGGGGCTGCGCCTGCCCCCGCTGCTCCTGGTGGTTTTCGGGCTGGTGGCGCTGGACATCCTGCTGGCCGCCACGCGATGGAGGACGCTGCCCTAGCCGCGCACGGACCGCACGCCGCGCCGCAGGATGCACACCATGGAATTCGTCTTCGCCAACCCCGTCGCACTGCACTGGCTGTGGCTCGTCGCAGCACTGGCGGTCCTGGTGGTGGTGCGCGCGCGCGGGCGCCTGCGCGCGCTGGAGCGCTTCGCCGACCGACCGCTGCTGGCCGCGATCGCGCCGCGCGCGGGGCTGGCACGGCCGCTGCTGCGCGGGCTGCTGGGCGTGGCGGCGCTGGCGTGCCTGGTCTTCGCGATCATGGATCCGCGCTGGGGGGCGCAGGTGGAGGAGATCAAGCGCCGCGGTGCAGAGGTCTTCTTCGTCGTCGATGTCAGCCGTTCGATGACCGCGCAGGACGCGCCGCCGGATCGCCTGGCGCGCGCCAAGCAGTTCACCGAGGAGATCGTCGAGAGCCTGGGTGGCGACCGCGTGGGACTGGTGGAATTTGCGGGCACCGCCGCGATGCGCGTGCCGCTCACGCTGAATTACGGCGCATTCCGTTCCGCGCTCCAGGAGCTGAAGCCGCTGAGCGGCGCGCGCGGCGGCACCGCGCTGGCCAACGCGATCCAGCTGGCGGCGGCCAGTTTTCCCCCGGGCGCAGGGGCCAGCCGCGCGATCGTGATCTTCAGCGACGGCGAGGACCTGGCGGGCGCCGAGCGCGGCGGCGCGGGGGCGGACCCGGTGGCGGAGGCGAAGGCCGCCCTGGCCAAGTCCGGCGTGCATGTCTACACCGTGGGCATCGGCGATTCGAAGGAGGGTGGCCGCATCCCCGTCGAGCGCAATGCGCAGGGCACCCGCTACCTGGTCTACGACGGCCAGGAGGTGTGGACGAAGATGGATGAGCGCGTGCTGCGAGAAGTGGCGCTGGCCGGCGGCGGGGCGTTCGTCCCCGCGGGGACCGGACAGGTGGACATGGCGCGGGCGTACGCGCAGACGGTCGGCGAGCTGGAGCGGCAGGAGTTCGAGGCCACGACGGTGACGCGGCGCACGCCCCGCTTCCAGTGGTTCGCGGGGCTGGCGTTCGCGCTGCTCCTGGCCGAGAGCATGGTTCCCGACCGGCGCGCGAGCCGCGCCAAGGAGGTGACGGCATGAAGCGTGGTCACGCCAGGATGAGGCGCCGCATTTGGTTGCTGCTGCTGGCGGGCGCACCGGCGCCTGGCGCATGGGCGGCGCCACTGCAAGCACCGACAACGCCCCCGATGAAGGCGGCGGCGCAGGCGCCGATGCAGGCGTCTCCGCAGGCGCCGAAGTCGGCAGCACCGGTGGCTCCTTCAAGGGCCATCCCGCTTTCGCCCCCCGCTGCCGCGCCGACAAGCGCGCCCCTCGGCGAGTCGGTGCCAAGTCCGGGCGCCGAGGGGCGTCCCGCACCCACCCCCCGCGCCGTCGACTTCAACGCCACCATCGACGAGGCGACCAAGCTGCTTGCTGCCGGTGATGCCGCCGGCGCGGCAGCACGCTACGAAGAGGCCCTCTCCGCTCGGCCGGACTCCTCCGAAGCCGCCTACAACCTGGGAGTCGCCCTCTATCGCGCCGGGCGCTTCCAAGATGCGGCGAAGGCCTTCGCGCGCGCGGGCACCGGGGCCTCCGAAGGCAAGCGCACTGACGCGGAGTTGGCGGCCAGCAGCACCTACAACCGCGCCGCCAGCCACTTCGGCACGACGCACGACTCGGCCGCCGCCGCCCAGCGGCTGCTGGAGTCGGAACGCGCCAAGCGCGAGGCAGCTGCCAGCGGGGCCGGCGCCGCCCCCAGCGCCCCGACCGATGCACCGACGCCCGACCTACAAGGCGTGGATCCGAAGGTCATCGAGCAGGCCATCAAGGATGCGAAGACCAGCTTCCAGGGTTTCAAGGATGCCGCCTACGCCAATCCCGACGACCTGGGCGCGCGCGCCAACGCCGAGCAGAGCCTGCGCCTGATCCGCGGGCTTGAGGAACTGCAGCGACAGCAGCAGCAGAAAAAGGACCAGCAGAAGCAGGACAAGAAGCAGGAGGACAAGGACAAGAAGCAGGACGAGCAGAAGCAAGACCAGGACAAGAAGGATCAAGACCAGCAGGACCAGGACAAGCAGGACCAGGACAAGCAGGATCAGCAGAAGTCCGAGCAGCAGGAGAAGGACGAACAGGAGCAGAAGGACCAGCAGCAGGGCAAGAGCGACGAGCAGAAGCAGGAGGAGGCGAAGAAGGAGCAGGAGAAGAAGAAGAAGAAGGAGGAACAGGCGAAGCAGCCGCAGGACAAGCAGGAGCAGGACAAGCAGAAGCAAGACCAGCAGAAGGGCGACGAAGACAAGAACAAGGAGCAGGACAAGGACAAGCAGCCGCAGCCCGGCCAGTCCGAGGGCACGCCGCGCGAGATGACCAAGGAGGACGCCGATCGCCTGCTGCAGTCCGTCCGCGACCGCGAGCGCGAACGGCGCGCGCAGCAGGAGAAGCGCGCCGAACTCCAGCAGTCCAAGGCCCGCAAGCCAGGCAAGGACTGGTAGCACTTCCATGCGACCGTTGCACCCCATGCTCCCCCACTCTTCCGCCGTTGCGCTCGTCTGCGCCCTGGCCGCCCCCGCGGTCGCAGGAGACGCACAGTTCCAGCTGCCCGAGCGCGAGGTCTACGAGGGCGTCCCCTTCCAGCTCTTGATCCGCATCACCGATGCCACCGCCTTCACCCCGCCCAGCGCGCCCGAGATTCCCGGGGCCAAGGTTCGCGTCCTGGAGGGTGGCCGGCAATCGATGACCTCGATCGTGAATGGCAAGGTGAAGAGCTCCACTTCGGTCACCTTCGTGGTCGAGATCACCCCCGACCACGCGGGGCCGCTGACGATCCCGTCCGTGGCGGTCACGGTGGACGGCCGCGAGTCGCGCAGCCGCGCCCAGGAGGTGCAGGTCAAGAAGAGCGAAGCGGGCGAACTGCTCAGCGCCGAGATCTTCGGGCAGCCCCCCGAGGTGTACATCGGCCAGCCGCTGACCCTGGTCCTGCGGATCGCAATCCGCCCCTTCCGCGATCCCGCCTTCCGGCCGCTGAACGAGGCGGACATGTGGCAGCTGGTCGACCTGCAGGGCAGCCAGTGGGGCGCCTTCGAGCCGGAGATCATCGAACATCGCCAGCGCGGCACGACGCCCCGCGCGCAGCAGGAGGTGCGCGACGGGAAGACCTTCTTTGTCTATGAGCTGACGCGCACCCTCTGGCCGCCGAAATCGGGGGTGCCCGACGTGGGCGGCATCCGCGTGCGGATGACCTATCCGCTGAAGCTGCGCGAGGTGCAGAACCTCTTCTTCGACCGGCAACTGACCATCACGGAATCCCGCCCGCTGGCGGTCACCGCCGAGGCCACGGGGATCGAGGTGCTGCCGCTTCCCGAGGCGGGCCGTCCCGCCAGCTTCACTGGCGCGGTGGGCACCTTCCAGCTGGATGTCTCGGCGCGCCCCACCACCGTGGCGGTGGGAGACCCCATCACCCTGACCATCGCGCTGGTGGACCAGACCAAGGGGGGCTCCAACATGGACACCCTGCAGCCGCCGGCGCTTGCCGCCACCGCGGCACTCACCAAGGACTTCCGCGTGCCCAGCGACGCGCTCTCGGGAACCGTCAACGGCAGCGTGAAGCGCTTCACGGTGACGGTGCGCCCGCAGCGCGCGGGGATCCCCGAGGTGCCCCCCATCGAGTTCAGCTACTTCGATCCTGCGCAGAAGCGGTACGTCACGGTGAAGAGCCGCCCGATCCCGCTGACGGTGACCCCGGCGGCGCAGATGGACCTCTCGAAGATCGTCACCGGCGAAGGCGCCGCGCCACCCGGAGGCGCCCGGACCCCCGCCACCCAGCTGACTGAGGTGGAAGGAGGACTGGTCGCCAACCGTCCAGTGACATCGGCCCTGCTGGCGAATCATCGCATCGAGCTGGATGCCATGGCGCTGCTGGCCCTCGGGATGCCCCCCGCAGCCGCCGCGGGCGCACTGGCGTGGCGCCTGCACCGGCGGCGGCATGAGTCCGATGCCGGCCTGGCGCGACGATCTCGCGCGCGACAGAATGCCGAGAGGCGGGTGCTGGCTGCGAACGATGCTGCAGGCGTGGCTGGCGCAGTCACCGGTTTCGTGGAGGACTCGCTGGGCCGTCCCGCGGGCACGCTGACGCGCGGCGACCTGAGCGCCGTGCTGGCCGCGAGCCGCGTCCCCGAGGGCGTGCGCACCTGCATCGCGGAGCTGCTGGTGCGATGCGATCGCGCGCGGTATGCGCCGGGCGCCGAGGGTGCCTCCGTGGCTGACCTGCAGCGGGAGGCGCGTGCGGCGATCGATGCCCTGGAAGCCGCGGGACTGCGCCGCGCGAAGGGCGGTGGCGAATGAGTCAGCCACGTTCGGGCCGTGCGGAAGCCAATCGCCCGTCAGGCGCGCGAGTCACGCGGGCCGTGTCCGGCGGGATGATGGCAATGGTCGGGGTGGTCGCGGTGCTTGCGTTCGCATCGCACGCGGGTGCGCAGTCGGATGAACACCCGTCGATCGCAGCAACGCCCCCCACCCGGGCCGCCGCCGGGACGGCCGCTGCGCCGGCAGCGCCCGTGGCGGCATCGCCCGTGCCGAACGCACCCGCCGCTGACGATCCACTGGCACAGGCCAACCAGGCGCAGGCCGCCTACGACCGCGGCATCGCGATCCGCGGCACGGACCCCGCAGGCAGTGCGGAGGCCTTCCGCCAGAGCGCGCGCCTGTGGCGACAGGTGGCCGCCAGCGGCATCGAGAATGGGCCGCTGGAGTTCAACCTGGGCAACGCGCTGCTGCAGTCGGGGGACCTGGGGCGCGCCATCGCCGCGTACCTGCGCGCCGAGCAGCTGATGCCGGGGGACGCCGACCTGGAGCGCAACCTGGCGCAGGCGCGCGGCCGCGTCGAGCAGACCTTTGCGCGCTCGGGCGGCACGCTGCTGGTGGACTCCGTGGCCCGGTGGTGGCACCTGGTGCCGCTGGGCGCAAGGCTGGCGCTGGCATGGAGCAGCTGGGCCCTCTTCTGGGCGCTGGTGGTCTGGCGCATCGCGGCCCCGCGCGCGGCTGCGGGCAGTGACGGGCGCCGCATCGCCTGGCGCAGCGCGATCCTGCTGGTGCTCGCCACCTGGCTCGTCTTCGGAGGCAGCATCATCGCCGACGAGGTGCTGCGCTGGGCGCGTCCGCGCGCGGTGCTGGTGGAGTCCGGCGTCGCCTTGCGCAAGGGCAACGGCGAGGGCTTCGAACAGGCCTTCGCAGAGACCCTGGGGCCGGGCGTCGAATGCGTCGTCCTGGAGGAGCGGCCCGGCTGGCTGCGCATCGAGCTGCCGGATGGCCGGACGGGATGGGTGAAGAGCACGCAGGTGGAGCGCACCTGAAGGTCGCGCCTGCGCCGCACCCGCGCTGAGACGCGAAAACGCCCCGCGCGGCGGGGCGTTCTCGACTTGAAAGCGGAGAGGGTGGGATTCGAACCCACGAGTAGGACGAGCCCACTGCTAGTTTTCGAGACTAGTCCCTTCAACCGCTCGGGCACCTCTCCAGGTGGGAACAGACGAACCATTATGCGCGGAATCCCCGCGCGGGTCAATCGCTGCATTCGCCGGAAAATCGCTGCCGCGCCGGATAATCCACGGGCGCGCGGCGCGGCGGCTCCCCGCGGCGCTTGGCGCGCCCGCTAGTCCTTGGTGGTCAGCACCAGCACGCCCGCCACGATGAGCACCACCCCCACCGCCTTCTTCAGCGACATCTCCTCGCCCAGGAAGAGCCAACCACCCAAGACCGCGATGGTGGGTGCAAGCCCGAAGGCCACGGGCTTCACCCGCGAGACCTCGCCCGCCGAGAGCCCCAGGTAGAAGCACAGGAGCCCCAGCGCACCAGCGCTGACCCCCGCGCCCAGGATCAACTTCATGAGCACGGGCCAACTGGCCTGGTCCCACATGGCGGGTTCCTTGGCTGCGCTGATGCCGATGGGCGCGAGCCAGCCGCGCGTCGTTGCCAGGTACGCCAGCCAGAGCACGGGGAGTGCGATGGTGGTGCGTACGGCGATGGCGGTGACAGGGCCGACCTCGTGGCTCTTCAGCAGGCTCTTCGCGCAGAGCTCACCGATGCCCCAGAAGAGGCCCGCCAGGATGGCGTAGATGATCGCAGTCATCCGCGGCAGGATACGGAGCGCCGCGAAGCGGTCGCCGAAGAGGGAGTACGGGCCCGAGCGCCCAGAGCGGTGCGCCGGGCCGGCGCGCCCGAGTCAGGGCGCCTCGCTTGGCGCGCCCGAGTCAGGGCGCCTGGCTTGGCGCGCCCCAGTCAGGGCGCCCAGTTGCCCAGCAGCAGTCCGATGTCTGCACCGTCCACGATCCCGTCGTGGTTCAGGTCCGAGCGTGCCGCCGAGGAGCCGAAGTCGCCCAGCAGCATCCCCAGATCGGCGCCATTCACCTTGCCATCGCCATTGATGTCGCCGGTGTGCTCGCAGGAATCCGCCGACCCGTTCCCATTGGCATCGCCGCAGGTGGTGCCGGGCCCCTTCCAGGTGGCGCCCGCCGTCAGGGCATCCGCCTGCGTCAGGAGAAGGCAGAAACCATTCGAGAAGCAGGACGCGCCCACGGGCGGCGGGCACGTGACGGTGGCGCAGGTGCTGTTGTCGCCCTTGTAGGTGCCGCCGAGGGCCGCGCACTGGGTGGGGCTCATCGGGCCGCCGCAGGTGCCATCAGGCAGGCAGCAGGCGCCCTGCGGGTTGCAGTTGTAAGCAGCGCAGCTGCTGCCCGCCGGACCGGGGACGCCCCCAGCCTGCGTGCACTGCGCCGCCGGGAGGTTCAGGCAGCCTCCGGTGGCGGGGAAGCAGCAAGCACGCGCGGCGCCCGTGTCGCACAGCGTTCCGTTGCATGCCACGCCGTCGCCCTGGTAGGTACCGCCGGTCGCCTGGCAATCGGCCAGGCTGAGCACGTTGCAGCTGCCTCCGGCGCAGCAGGCGCCGGTGGGGGTCGTCGGGCAGTCGCCCAGCGCCGTCCAGCTCAGGCGCATGACCCAGTCGCCGCTCGGGCGGCAGATGCTGGGGATCTGCGAGAAGCTTGCCCACCCTGCACCGCATCCAAATGCGCCGCAGTTCACCTGGTAGAGCCAGTTCTCGGCGGGATGCTGCAGGCCACCGACATCGGTGGTCGGAAACGCGTTCATGTTCGACGGGGGCGCCACCAGGCACGGGTTCTGCGACTGCGCGTTGTGCTGGTCGATGCGGTAGCCGAAGCTGATGGTGTGCGAGCCGTTGTCGTTCAGGTAGATCTGCTCGGGATCCGAGGGGTCCACCATGAACTGGATGTTGGTGCCGTTGGTGCCCGGGCCCATGACCAGGTGCGGCAGGATCTTGCCGTCCGACGAGGCGCTGAAGGCCAGCGTGCCGTTGTTGGGCTTTCCCTCCCAGAACATGATCGACCAGTGGGTGGTGGTCTGCACGATGGTGCCGCTGGTGGCGAAGATCATCTCGGCCAGGTCGATGCGGACGGGAAATGCCGATGCCGGAAGCACGAAGCTGACTGCGGCGATCTCAGTTTCCGCGAAGCCCGCCTGCGCGATGTACTGGCCGCCGTCGAAGGATGCGTTGGTGTGCGAGGAGGTCACCGAGTTGCAGGTGCCCGCAGCGCCCCCCTCCTGCGTGCCCGCGCTCCGCCGGAAGACGATGCGCTGCTGGTTCAGCTCGCCGGTGATCACGGGCGTGGGGGTGTAGCGCCCCTCCTGCGCCAGGGCGGGCACGGCCGTGAAGGCGCCTCCGGCGATCAATGATGCGGTGCAGAGCAGCGTCTGGAAGCGGGTGCGCGTCGACATCGGTGGGGGTCCTTCTGCGGCGCCGGGAGCGTGGGGCGCGCCACTGTTCTCTACGGAAAGGATTCCCCCGATTCGGCGATCCGAAAACAAAACCCGCCGGAAATCCGGCGGGCGGGGGTGGCTGCAGTGATATTGGGCCTTCAGCGCGTGCGCGCGGGGGCTTCCAGGCCGCTGGCTTCCCAGTCGATGGTGATCTTCTCTTGGACGATTTCGTCGATGACCACCTCGAAATCGGTGCGCCCGTTGCGCTCGACCAGCGGGCGGGCGCCACCGACCAGCTCGCCCAGGCGGCGCTGGATCAGGGCGGTCAGCTTGAAGCGGCCACCAAGCTTGTTGACGATGTCGTCGCTCTTCAGGGCGTCAATCACGGTGGAGGCTCCGTTCGGCTGGGTCAGCCGGCAATGGGCGTGGTTCGAAGGGGCGCGCACTCGGAAGGGCGTTCCGGCGCCCCGAAGGCAAGCCGAGCAGTATAGCGCAGCCGGGGCAGGCCCATCCCGGCAACCCCCTTTGGAACGGCCCGGGGGCGCGCCAAGGTCCTGAAAGTACCCTCGCGCCATGGCTGCCGCCCCCGCCGAACGCTTTCCCGCCGCGATGCGCGTCAAGCAGGGGCGGGACTTCGACCGTGCCTTTGCGCTGCGGCACCGCCGCGACTTTGGCGTGATGATCGTCTACGGGGCGCCGAACGGCCTGCCGGTGCCGCGGCTGGGGCTGAGCATCGGGCGAAAGGTCGGTGGCGCGGTCGTTCGCAATCGGTTCAAGCGACTGCTGCGCGAGGCCTTCCGGCACGCCGGCGCGGCGCTGCCCGCCGGGCTGGACCTGGTGGTGGTGGTGCGCCCGCACGCCGAACGCCCGCTTGCCGAGTACGGCGGGCGCCTGCGCGAGGCGGCCGCCGCGTTCGCGAAGCTGGTGCCGCCGGCTTCGGCGTGACCGATCGAAGATCTCCCCCGCGCGCGTCGCGCGATGGCGCGTCTCCCGCGCGCTCCGGGCGATGGCGCGTCCCCCGCGCGCCGACTCTTCCCACGCGCTCACGGCACCGGGTCGTGCCCGCACCCACCCCATGGGTTGCAGCGCGCGATGCGCCACGCGGCCAGCGCGCCCCCGCGCAGCGCTCCGTGGCGCTCCAGCGACTCGATGGCATATGCCGAGCAGGAGGGTTGAAAGCGGCACCAGCCGCGCGTCGCGAAGCCAAGCCGCCGCTGGTAGAAGCGCACGCAGGCGATGCACCCGCGCGCCGCGATGCCGGGCCCGGCGTCAGCCATGCTTCACCGGGTTGCGCACGACGCCGACGCCCTCGATGTCAACTTCCACCACGTCCCCCTCCTTCAGGAAGACCTTCGGGTTGCGGCCGAAGCCGACCCCGGCAGGCGTCCCCGTCAGGATCACCGTCCCCGCGCGCAGCGTGGTGCCGCGCGAGAGCTCGGTGACGATGCGCCGCACGGTGTGCAGCATCAACGCAGTGGAGGAGTCCTGCATCACCGCGCCGTTCAGCCGCGTCACGATGCGCAGCGCCTGCGGATCGGGCACCTGCGACGCCGGCACCGGCGCGCCGATGGGGCAGAAGGTGTCGAAGCTCTTTCCCCGGCAGAACTGCCCACCCGCACCATCGCGCTGCCACCAGCGCGCGCTGACGTCGTTGGCGGGGGCGTACGCACCCACGAACTCCAAGGCGCGCGCCTCGGGGGCGTCCTTGCAGTCGGTGCCGATGATCACCGCCAGCTCCCCCTCGAAGTCCACCTGCGGCCCGTGCTCGTCGCAGATCGGCGGGATGACGATGGCGTCGCCGTCGCCGCAGGCGCTGGCGGGGTTCTTGTAGAAGACGACCAGGTTCTCGGGGGCCTTGCCGCCCATCTCGGCGGCGTGGTCGGCGTAGTTGCGCCCGATGGCCACGATGGTGTGCAGTGCGTCGCGCATCGCGGGCCAGCGTACCCCCCCGTTCACTGCTTCTGCACGGCCGCACCCTCCTGGCGCGCCTTCTGGGCGGCGGCGCGCTGGCGCTCCTCTTCGGCCTTCTTGGCGCGGTACGCCTCGATGTTCGGGGGCACCGGGAAGGCCTTGTCGAAGGCAAGCATCTGCGCCAGCGGGCTGGCGGCGAAATCCGCCTCCATCGCGGGCTTGACCGCGTCGTAGACCATCGCGCGCTGCTCCTCGGGGAGCTTGTTGAAGATCGTCAGCCGGTCCACCAGCGGGATGTTGGTGTCCTTCATCATCTGCTGCAGCACGTCCTCGACGCTGCGCTGCAGCGAGCCGATCATGTCCGCCAGGCGCTTGTCGCCCATCGAGGTGCGGAAGTCCGCGTAGCGGCTGGTCTGGAAGTACTCGGTGAGGTCGCGCGAGAACTTCAGCGCCTCGTCCAGCACCTTCTTGCGGTCCAGCAGGTATCCCTCCAGGAAGCCGCGGCGCAGCGCGGCGTAGACATCGGTGCGCGCGACGTCGGGCACCATCTCGTACTCGCCGTAGGTGGAGCTGCGGACAAAGTCCTCCAGCGGCACCGCATACTTGTTGTTGGGGATGAGGCCGCCGCGGCCGTAGAGCTTGTCCAGTTCGTCCATGATCTTCTGGGCGCCCTCGACGTCCCCCGAGCGGTACAGCTCGCGGATCGCCTGCGCCATGAAGTTCTGGTGGAAGTCGACGAAGCGGTCGGCGCCCGCGCCACGGGTGTCGAAGTGCTTGGTGTACAGCTCGCGGAAGTAGTCGTCGATGGCGTGGATCCAGCGGGCATCGTGCATGCGCCCGGGGTTGTCCTCGGAGAAGGGGTCGACGCTCATCAGCCCCGAGTGCGCCAGCGCCTGCATCGCCTGGATCGCGGTGCCGTCGTCGTTCAGGATGCGGAAGATGTCGTCGTCGTTCTCGTAGCGCTTTGCGCCGATCTCGGAGCCGCGGCGCGCCCAGTAGAAGGCGTGCGCCTGCGGGTGCCGCCAGTCGAAGGGGCCGTACCGCCGGGTGTAGTCCGCCATCAGCGCGGGATCCATGTTGTAGTCGTCCAGCAGCACGCGCTTGCGCAGGAAGGCCACCAGCTTCGCCAGCGGGACGCGGTTCTCCGGCTTCGAGAGCACCTCGTCCAGCGCCGCGTAGGCGGGGTTGTTCTTGCGCAGCTTCTCGTGCAGGCCGAGCATCCGCGCGTATCCGGGGTTGGTGCGCAGCGCGATCCACTGCCCCTCGTTCATCAGGAAGCTGCGGTCGGGCTTGAACTGCACGCGCGGGTCGAAGCCCTTCAGGCGTTCCGTCAGCTCGTCCACCAGCTTCTGGACATCGGGATTGCGCGCCAGCAGCTCGTCATAGGTGGCGGGCGCCCCCGCGATGCCCTCGAGCCACTTCACCCGCTCGGCTGCGTCCGCCGGGGGCGGTCCCAGCAGCAGGTGCCACTCCTGCGCGAACTTCCGCTTGTAGTACAGGTGCGCGTCGTCGCTGACGCCATCGACCTTGTGCGCGAACCAGAAGGCCAGCTCCTTGTACAAGATCAGGTCGTTGGGGTTGTAGCGCAGCCCCTTGTTGCGAACCAGGTCGATGCCCGCGTTCACCAGGCGCCAGCGCTCCTCGGGCGTGGCCGTCATCACCGACAGGTTGTAGGCCAGGTTGTGGCCGTGGAATGCCCACACCTCGCCGAAGCGCGGCTGCAGCTTGGTGATCAGGTCGGCCAGCCGCTGCGCGTCGTAGTAGTGGCCATCCTGGCGCATCTGCTGCAGGCGGATCCACAGGTAGTCGACGATCAGCCCGCGCAGCGCCCCCACCGCGGCGCCGATGGCGACGATGGGCGGCGCACCCTCGACGGAGAGGTCGGTGTAGCGCAGCGAAGCCTTGTCGCTGGTCTTCAGGATCGGATCCAGCAGCAGCCCCCCGCCGATGGCGGCGACCAGGGCAAGCGTTGCGGCGATGAGCTGGAGGGGACGGTCGCGCATGGTGGGTTGCGGGCGTCAGCCCTGGCCGCTGTAGACGGCGATCTCCTTCCGGCGGATCCAGGCCCAGCCAACCGCCATCACGCCGCAGGACCATGCCAGGCCGATGCTCAGGAAGGCCTGGAAGACGGCGAAGCCCGTGACCGCGCGCCCCTGCGCCAGCGAGTCGCTCGGGCTGCGCTCGGCGAAGCCGTGCAGGGCGAACTCGACCACCATGGCGATCAGGCGGATCGCCCACTGGAAGACCAGGATCACGATGCCGTTGCGCTCGTCCGGGCGGTACTCGCTCAGTGCCACGTTCAGGAAGGGCGTCAGCGTGGCCATCGCGTAGACGCCAAAGGCCAGCAGCACCGCGATGGGGAAGCTGAGCACCGCCCCCGCCACCACCGCCATCGAGGCCAGGAAGGCCACCTTGATGAAGTCGATCATCAGCGCCTGCGCCAGGTTCAGCTCGAAGCTGGCATGCGTCGCCATCACCTCCAGGCCGTCGGTGTCGATGTAGATGGGCAGCGCGCCAGGGATGAACTTCTTCTCGTTCTCGTCGAATCCCACGTTCAGGATGCGCACCTTGAAGTTGCCCTCGGCATCCACCATGTCGGGCTCGATGCGGAAGGAGTACGTCTCGGTGGGCACCCATTCGCGCTGCTCCCACTGCCCGCTCTTCTTCCCGCTCTGGCACTCGAAGACCACCGGGAACTTCTGGTGGGTGTCATCGGCGCCGCCGTGCAGCTTGTAGCGCAGCGCCATGGGCCGTCCCAGCGCGGCGGGCTCGCGCAGCCCGGCGAAGGAGAAGGACTTGCCGTCGCCGATGGGGATGCGCCGCTGCGCTTCCAGGAACTCCTTCTGCTTCAGCTGGCCGATGCTGCGCGCCACCGCGTTGCGGTCCTGCTTGCCGTTGTCCAGCTCGGACTTCAGCACTGGGTCGGCGCTGATCGTCTGCTCCACGATCTCGCGCAGCCGGTCCGGCGCCAGCAGCTCGTAGATGGGTGGCGTACCGACGCGACCCACCAGGACGGTGTCCCGCAGGTCGCGGGCGTCGCGCTCGTCCACCGGGCGCTGCGAGGCCAGGTAGCCGGTGCCGGTGCCCAGCATGATGCCCCCCCCCACCAGCACCACCGTCGCCAGCGCCATGGTGCCGATCCACTTGCCCGCCAGCCAGCCGATGCGCGAGAGGGGCTTGGTGAGCACCGTCCACACCTGGCGGTCGCGGATCTCGAAGGCGGTGGTCGCGCAGCCGAAGAAGATGACCAGCAGCGCCGCAGCCGTGTAGACGACCGTGTGCCCCCAGTCCAGGAATCCGGGCACCGCCAGGTAGAGCGCCTGATTGGGGTCGCGCGAGAGTGCCAGCACCGGCAGGAGCAGCGCCACCGGCAGGACGAAGCTGGGCGCTGCGAAGGTGCGCACCCCTTCGATGACGGTGGTGCGGGCAACGGCGATGGGACCGCGCCGCGAGGAGAGCGCACCGGAGACGAGGCGCCAGAGCATGGCGAACATCAGCAGCGCCAGCGCCATCGCCACCAGCCCCTGGAGAGCGGCGGTCCAGCCCAGCAACCAGAAGAGCGCGGCGATGGCCGCGAAGACCGCGCCCCACTCCAGCACAGGCACCAGCAGCCCGAACCAGACGACGGCCAGCAGCGCCGCCATCGCCGCCACTGCCGACCCGATGACGAACTCGGGGGTGCGCACCAGGAAATAGGGCATCCACGCGGGCACCTGGTCAGCCACCAGGCGCCAGGCAAGGTCGCGCTTGGTGCCCTCCTCGATGACGCCGTCGTCGTTGAAGAGGTCTGCGGGCTTCGGGATGGTGCGCGGCCCGCCATAGTCGCGGCCGTTGGCGGTGACGGTGTTGCGCGTGAAGAGCTGCAGCGCCGCAGGATCTTCCTTCTTGGCGCTTGAATCCTTGAGCGCCAGCAGGATTTCCTGCTGCTGCGCGCGCAGGCTGAGGGCGGTGTTCAGCATCGGGAAGGCGGTCGCGCCGATCGCCAGAACCATCACCACCGACGCCCAGAGGCGCACGACGCGGCTGGACTGCCGCTCCTGGAGCCAGCGATGCAGCCGCTGGAGCAACGCCATCACTTCCGGTCACCTCCGCCGGAGCCGCCCAGCAGGTCATCGATGATGGACTGGTCCACTTGCTTGGGTGCGGCGGGTTTGCCAGCGGCAGGCGTGCTGCCAGCGGCGCGCGTGGCATCAGCGGCGCGCGTGGCATCAGCGGCGCGCGTGGCATCAGCGGCACGCGATGCTGGCACCACCGGTGCCGGCTTGGGAGCGACCAATTCATCCAGCACATCCGCCGCAGGCCCCGCCGCGGGCGCGGTAGCGACCGTTCGCGCTGCTGCCGCGGGCGCCGGCGTGGGCTCTGCACGCTCCAGAGACTCAATCAGGGTGGCGCCCTCACCTGCGGCGCCCTCGCCGCGCAGGAAGCTGGCGGTGGCGCCCCCGGACTGCGCCCCGCTGGTGCGGACCTGCTCGGTGCGTGCCTGCTCGACGATGGCCAGGAAGAGCTCCTCCAGCCGCTGCCGCGGCGCGGCCACGCGCTCGATGCCCACGTGCTCGGCCTGCTCCAGCAGCGCCTCGATGCGCGTCACCGTCTCGGGGCGCAGCCGCGGCGTGGTGATGATGGTGCGTCCGGTGTCGTCCAGCAGCTCCTCGACGGTGCCCTCGCGGCGGATCCGGCCGCCGTACAGGATCACCATGCGGTGGCAGACATCCTGGACGTCATCCAGCTGGTGGCTGGAGAGCAGGATCGTCTTGCCGCGGCGGCTGAGGTCCAGCAGCAGGTCCTTCACCTGCCGCGAGCCCAGCGGGTCCAGCCCAGACGTGGGCTCGTCCAGGATCAGCAGCTCGGGGTCGTTGATCAGCGCCTGCGCGATGCCCAGGCGCCGCGCCATGCCCTTGCTGAACTCGCCGACCGGGCGGTTGGAGGCGTGCCCCAGCCCCACCATTTCCAGCAGTTCCACGGTGCGGCGTTTGCGCACGCTGCGCTCGAGCCCGAAGAGCTTGGCGTAGAAGTCAAGCGTCTCCAGCGGCGTCAGGAAGCGGTACATGTAGCTCTCCTCGGGGAGGTAGCCAATGCGCTTCTTCACGCCCACGTCGCTGGGGTCCTTGCCGAAGACCAGCAGCTGGCCGCGCGTCTTGTGCAGCAGCCCCAGGATCATCTTGATGGTGGTGCTCTTGCCGCTGCCGTTGGGGCCCAGCAGGCCGAAGGTCTCGCCGCGCCGGATGTCGAAGTTGATCGCGTCCACCGCGACCGCCTTCTGGCGCATCCAGAAGTCGCTGAAGACCTTCGAGAGGCCGACGGCCTCCACCACGAGCTCGGATGAGGCGGACGTCGCCATGGAATGCACCTTTCCGCGTCAGTCGCGGCCGAAGCCCTTGTCGCCGCTGCGATTCAGCTTGCGCCCGGGCCCGTCGATCATGATCTGCTTGCTGCCCAGCTGGAATCCGCCCGGGATCATCGAGGCATCGTTGGCCATCTTTCGGCGCTCGACCTCCTCGCGGCGGCGGGTCTGCATGACATCGGGCGAGCTCTCGATGGCCAGGCGCACCGGACCGCCCTCGGCAGGCACCGAGAAGATCTCGGCGGTGCCCGATCCCAGCACGTCGCGCATCGTGTCCAGCCAGAGCTTGCGCACCAGCTGCACGGGGTTTTCGCGGTAGGAGGCGACCAGCCCCTGCAGCCGCCGCGCCTCCTTGCCCAGCGTTGCCTGCATCGTCGACTGGTAGGACTGCGCGCGGCCGATGATCCCGGCCGTCTCACCAACGCTTGCGCGGTCCTCAAGGCGCGCTCCCAGCTGCGCCATCACCGCATCGGCAGCGGCCATGTCGCCGCGCGTCAGCTCGGTCTCGTACCGCTCGATCAGCGCCAGCAGCTCGGGATAGCCGGGGCCGGCCATCCCCACCAGCGTGGCGTTGGCCTCCTGCTGCGCCTTCTCCACCGCCAGCTTGGCCGCTTCGCGCGACTCCTGCACGCGGCTGAAGACGTTGCGGACCGCCAGCGGGGCGATCTTCTCGGAGATGGAGACGTTGCCCAGGGTGATCCCGCTGTGCATGTCGTTCAGCACCGCCTGCGCCTTCTGGCGCAGCACCTGCGAAGGCTGGTCGCGCGTCTCCAGGAGTTCGGGGAGGGTGAACTGGGCGGCCGTCTGCACCATGCCGCGGCGCAGCGCCTGCCGGACGATGCCGCGCAGCTTCTCGGGCTGGATCTCGCCCAGCGTGCGCACGGCGTCCTCGACGGTGAACTCGGCGGTGATGCGCGCATGCACCAGGTCGCCGTCGGCGGTGATCAGCGAACCGTCCCTGCCGGGCTGGATGGGGTCGTTGGGATCGGCTCCGCTGGTGGCCTGCTCGACCGTGGTGACGCCCTGCTTGTACTGCGGCCAGTAGTCGGGACCGAGCTCCACCGCGTCCTTCTGCGGCAGGAGCACGATCTCGCCCGCCGGGTATGGCCAGAAGGGCTGCAGCCCCGGCGTCACCTGTTCGGCGCCCGGCGCGCCCACGATGCGCCCGAAGAAGGTCTTGACCCCCGTCTGCCCCTCGCTGACGGTCTGGAAGCCGCTGAAAAGGAAAACCACGATCAGCACCACGATGGCCGCCTGCAGCACGCGGTAGCTCAGGCGCAGCGCTTCGGCCAGCGACTGGTTCGCCGGGTCCATCGCCTGGCGCATGGCCGCGTGTGCGCCCGCGGTGGCCGCCACCGAGAACTGCGCACTCGCCTCGCGGCGGGGCGCTTCGGGGGCCTCCTCCTCGGGCAGGTCGTCAGCGGCGTTGTCGGGTTGGTCGCTCATCGAATTGGTCGTCTGTCGGTTGGTCGTCGATGTCGGGATTCTTGTTCGGTCGGCGCCCGTGGGCGCGTCACTTCGCGTCGGGGGAGCGCCCCTTGGCGGGCTGCGGGATTCCCTTCGCGTCGACGGGGGTGTCCAGGTCCATCAGGTGGAAGGGGGCGCGCGTCGTGTCAGTGATATACGTGGTGCTGGAGCTCAGCGATGCCTTCAGCGTGTCCAGCCAGGTCAGGAAGATGGCCAGCTCCGCCTCGTCCTTCATCTGGGTGTAGTAGCGCGTTGCCTCCTCGTTGCCCTTGGCCTCGATGCGGGCCGCCCACTGCTCGGTGAAGTTGCGGATCGTCTCCGCCTGGCTCTTCGCCTGGCTCTTCAGCGCCTCGGCCGCGCTGCTGCCCTTCGCCTCCTCCAGGTTGGCCAGCGTCTCCTGCACCGCCGCCATGCGGCGCAGCACGGCGACCGTGGTCTTGGGAGGCAGCACCACCTGCGAGATTCCCACCATCACGGGCGTGGTGCCCGCCAGGCGCGTCCCCTTCAGGTCGTTCAGGATCGCCGCCTCCGCCTCGGCCAGCTTGTTGTTCTGCCCCACCAGGTCGTTGAAGGAGTAGCCCGCAACGGCGCGCAGCGCCCCCTGCAGCTGCGTCTCCAGGTCCTTCGAGGCGCCATCCAGCGAAGCGAAGCTGGTGTAGAAGCGCAGCGCCGCATCCGGTTCGGTGTCGATGCGCCACATCATGAAGGCCTGCACCAGCACCTGCTGCCCGTCGCGGGTCAGCACCGTCTCCAGCGGGCTCTCGATGAGCTGCTGGCGGGTGTCCAGCTTGGTGACCTGGTCGATGAAGAAGGGGGCCTTGAACTGCAGCCCCGGCTCGCGCACGACCCCCGCCGGCTTGCCGAAGCGGGTGACGATCGCGATCTCATGGAAGTTCACCGTGTATGTCGTGTTGTAGAGCACGAGCACGAGCACGATGAGCGAGCCGACGACGATGCCGATGGTGCGGTTCATGGCGTGTGCTACCTGCCCCCGCCTGCTGCGGGGGCGTTCTTGTTCTCGACGTAGTCGGACAGGTTCAGGCCGGACTCGGCCTGCTTCATGGTGACGCCCAGGTCGGTGCGGCCCGCGATCGACTCGCCCAGCACGTACTTCACGCGCACCGAGAAGAGGGCGCGGCCCAGCACCTGCATGGTGCGGAACTGCTTGTAGAGCTCGGGGGCGGCGTGGTACGCAGGCGCCTGGCCCAGCACCTCGGCGGCGTCGCTGGCCGAGCCCATCACGATCGCCCAGCGGCGCGAACGCGCGGCCGAGACGACGCTTGCGGCTTGCCCCCGGCTGCTGACGATGAGACCCTCGACCTTGGCGCGCTGCTCGCGTGCCGCGGGAGCATCCGCGTCGCCGGCGCGCTCCAGGCGCTTCAGCTCGTCGATGGCCGCCACCACTTCGGTGGCGCGCTCGGGGCCGCCCACCAGCATCGCCATCGCGGTGCTCGACTGGCGCTCCGCCTCTTCCCGGATCTTTCGCGCGTTCTGGATGCGGATGGAGATCTCCTCGAACATCCCCTGCCCCTC
>JBGARR010000020.1:0-53840 GCA_044230125.1 Phycisphaerales bacterium | reverse complement strand
CGCCAGATCCTTGGGAACGATGCCCGCATGCTCCTGGTGGGGCCGCATGAATCCCCCTTTGCCACCGTGCACCGCATGGTCGGCAGCGGGGCGTCGAGCGTGGTTGCAGTGGTGCGCGATGAAGGGGCCTCAGCGCTTGCACCGCTGCTTCGGGTTGCGAGCTCGCTCGCCAGCTTCCGCCGCATCGTGGTGATCCACGACGCGGCCGAGATGGAGTCGTTGATCGGGCTGCCGGGGATCGTGCTGCTGCGCGACTGCCCCGAGATCCGCAGCTACCTGCGGGACCTGGTGCAGCACGACACGGCGGTTCCCGCAGCCGCTTCGGTGCGCCGCACAGGCACCACCGACAGCGCCGCCCCCTCGCACTATCGATCCGTGGCGCGATCTCCGCGCCCCAACGCCTGAGGTCAGGCCGAACTTCCGACTCATTCCGTTCACCATCGTTCAACCGTCACACACAGGAATCAAAGAAATGCGCACCTCCTCCACCTCGATCTTCAGCGAATTCACCGGCGAGCAGCTCCTCCTCCTGGCGATCGCCAACGCCGGCCTGCGTCCGACCGTCAGCCGCGTGCTGAACTCGCGCGCCCGGGCCAACCGTCCGCGTTCCTCCGCCGCCGCGCAGCGCTCCGACGCTTCGCAGCCCCAGCTGGTCCTCCGCCGCGCGGGCTGACCCAACGCTGCAGCGGTGCCCACTCACCGTCTGCGCCGTGGCCCGGGCCGCTCTTCGCCTGCCTCGAACTCCGCCCCCGTTTCGTTGTCCCTGTCTCGGTACGTCCCTTTTCACTCTGGCCCGTCCCACGCGGAAACGCATGTGCCGGGTTTCCAGGGGCTCGCACAAGCCCCGCCCCTCCCGCGCCGGCCTCTCCGGCCTTCCCCTTTTCACCGGGGCAGCCGGCGCGGGTGGGGGCATCAGCCTCCCGGTCTTTTCCTTTCCCAATCGGCGACACAGTCCCGAACCATCTCACCCCTTTCCTGAGGAACCCTTTCGATGAACCGCACCGTCCTGGCCTTTTCCAGTCTTGCCGCCGCAGCGCTCTGCGCCGGCGCGTCGGCGACCGTCGTCGACATCACCTACAACGGCATGGGCTACTTCGAGACCATCTCGATCACCTCGCCCGGCTACAGCGGCGGCGTCAACGCCGGCCAGATGCTGCTGACGGCCGCCAACAGCAGCGACACGAACGCCTTCGCCAACGGCAGCTACATCGCCTACTGCGGTGACTACTACCAGAACAGCAACACCGGCCCGAACCCGTACAGCGTGGTGGGGGTCGACCTGATCCCGAACAACGCCCCGATGGGCGCCGCCAAGGCGGCGGCGATCGGTGAGCTCTACGCCTTCGCGGGCGGCGCCCAGTACGGCGTCGACTCCGCCTATGCGTGCGCATTCCAGCTGGCCATCTGGGAAGTGATCGCGGACTACAACACGATCGACCCCTCCAGCGGCGCCTTCTCCGCCAGCGGCTACTCGGCACAGGCCGGGATCTACCTGGCCGCGTTGCTCGGTTCCCTGGATGGCAGCGGCAGCGCCAACATCGTCGGCCTGACCAACGACACCTACCAGGACTTCATCGTCGAGGTCCCCGGCCCCGGTTCGCTCGCCCTCATCGGCGTCGCCGGACTCGTCGGCGCCCGCCGCCGTCGCGCCTGATCCCAAGCCCTTTTCCCTTGCCCGTGCGCGAAAGCGCATTGGGTGAGCTTCAAACCGCCCTCGTGGGGCACCAACTTGCGCGACCGTCCCGGGACGGCGCACCGCAGAGCCAGACGCTTCTTCTTCCAAACCGTCAATCAGGAGATTCACATGAAGACTCGCATCATCGTCGCCTCGCTCATCGCCTCGGCCGCCGTGGCCGCTTCCGCCAGTGCTGACTTCGTCGCGGGCAACCTCGTCGGGGTCAACGGCAGCTTCGGCCCGGGCAATGGGAACGACTTCGGCCAGTTCGGGACCTTTGTCGGCCAGGGCGCGCATGCGCTGGGCGGAAACAGCAATTTCTGGGACACGAACGGCAATCCCGGGCAGTACCCGGTCTTCGTCTCGTCGACCGTGAACGACATCCACTCGGTCAGCTTCAGCATCAACTTCACGCAGTTCGATCCCGCGTACTACAGCGTCTACCACATCGAAATCACCGGCCTGAAGAGCGACGGCTCGATCGCAGGCGTCGGCGGCAACGCGACCGGCTTCAGCGTCAGCCAGGACGGCAACACCGTCATGTGGGACGGCACCGGCGCCACGCTGGCCAGCATCGGGACCCTTTCGTTCAAGATCGACCAGGTCCCCGCCCCCGGCGCCCTGGCGCTGCTGGGATGCGCCGGCCTCGTCGGCGCCCGCCGCCGCCGCGCCTGATCCCAAGCCCTTTTCCCTGCCCTCGCGCGAAGGCGCCGTGGGTGGGATTCATCAACCTGCCGAGCGAACTCGCGCAGGACGCAGCTCCCGGACTCGCTGGTGCCGCGCAATTGCGCTGCACGCCGATCCTCTCCCGCCTCGAACTACAGGAACCCGATCAATGCAGACTCGCAATCAGCTCATCGCCCTTTCGATCGCCACCGCCGCCGTGCTCGTGGTCGCTTCGCCCGCACTCGCCACCGTCGAGACTTTCGACAACGCGATCACCCTTGGCAGCACGCAGGCCGCCGGCACCTGGTACACGGACCGATACGCACCGGCCGGCTTCCAGTCGGGCGTCTTCTTCGACGGCGGCAACCGCCTGAAGCAGACCATCAGCGCCGCTGACGGGGCGAACTCGCGTCCGGGTGGCTACTCGGGCAGCTTCTACAACACCCAGGGGCGCAAGTACGACCTCGACGCCGGGACGACCTCGATGAGCATCGACCTGTACATCGATGCCAGCTGGGCGACCAGCGGACGCCGCATGGCAGGCATCTGGGGCACGGCCTTCGACGGCGCGAACTCGGTCTCGGGATACCCGATCATCGAATTCATGAGCGACGGCTCGACGGGCGGCTTCCGTGCGTACAACACCACCGATGGCAGCTGGCACAGCCTGGGCCTGCCGACGGGCTTCCTCTACGGCACCTGGGCCACGCTTGACATCCAGCTCGTCGCGGGCAACTGGCAGTACACGGTCGGTGACACCAGCTGGTCGGTCGATGCCGAGGGTTCCGTCTCGATCGGCAACGTGATCCTGCAGGGCCACAACACCACCGATGGCGTGGACTACGACATCTACTGGGACAACTTCGGGACTGCCGTCCCCGCCCCCGGCGCCCTGGCGCTGCTGGGATGCGCCGGCCTCGTCGGCGCCCGCCGCCGCCGCGCCTGAATCGCCTGACTTGACGCGCGCCTCGGGCGGCGGAGTCGGTTCCCCACAGAACCGCCTCCGCCGCCGAGCGCGCAACCGCCCCGCAACGCGACTCGTCCGACGCCACGCTGGGCTCCGTTTCGGTCCAGAACTCCCGCACTCACCACCCCCACCCAGGAGCTTCTGAAATGTCCCTTCGCAACACCCTCTGCCTTTCAGCCGTCGCGCTCGTCGCTGCGTGTGCAAGCACGTCGTTCGGGCAGGTCTTCGTCGATGCGCCGGGGCCCAACAACCTGGACCTCATTGCGAATGGATCGAGCATCCAGGTGGGCATCACCTCGGGCAGCATCGCCTCGCCCGGCGTGCTCGCGACCAACACCACCATCAAGACCTGGGACATCCTCTGGACCTGGTCTGACAGCGTGACCAACCTGAACAACGCCATCTTCACCGGCTTCGACCTGCAGGCGCACGACACCAGCACGATCAACTACTTCGGTGGCCTCAACGCCGACCTGACGCTGGTCACCTTTGATGACGCGATCATCAACGTCTCCGGCGGCAGCATCGGCTTCCTTGGCACCGGCGGCGGTTCCGGCACCGGCGGCAGCGCCACCGTCAGCGGTGGTGTCATCACCCAGAACCTGACCTGCGCGGGCGGGTTCATCTCGGTCACCGGCGGCAGCTACCTGGTGCCCACTTACGGTCTGAGCTACTCCTTCATCAGCCTGGTGCCGGGCGGAATCTCCTTCTCCGGCGCCACGACGCTCACGGCCGAGTTCGTGGGCGTCGACAACTTCAGCGGGTTCGACGGCAACATCTGGAAGCTGGGGGGGACGCTTGCCAACGGCGGCAGCCTCGAAGGCCTCTACATGGTGGATGTCGGCGAGTTCAACCCGGACGTCATCACCAACTACAGCGGCCTCACCATCATCCCTGCCCCCGGCGCGCTCGCGCTGCTGGGCGCCTTCGGACTCGTCGGCCTGCGCCGGCGCCGCTGCTGAACCCCAAGCCCTTTTCCCTGCCCTGGCGCGAAAGCGCCGTGGGTGGGATTGCCTCCCCGATCTCTCGCAAGCAACTTCCTTTCCCCATTCCGGAGACGTTTCGCCATGAAGAACACGAACCTCATCGCTTCCCTCACGCTCGTCGGCGCCTGCGCCGGTTTCGCCAACGCCGCCTATGACACGGTCGACGTCGCAGGCGTCAGCTTCGGCGCGGGCCAGAGCGTCAACTTCACCCTGGGCGGCAACGCCGAGAGCAGCTGGGCGGGCAACTTCAACATCGCCCTCACCAACAGCAGCGGCGTGAACCTGGACGGCAGCTGGGTCACCTTCTGCACCGAGATCAGCCAGAACATCAACCTGCCCAGCAGCCCGATCCAGTACGACGTGATGCCCGTCTCCGCGCTGCCGACGCCGGGCACCGCCATGGGCGTGGCCAGCGCCGACGCGATCGCGCGCATGTACGCCTTCGCCGCGGGTTCGCAGTACGGCGCCAACGCCGACCTGGCCTCGGCCTTCCAGATCGCGATCTGGGAGATCTACAACGACTACAGCACCTTCGGCATCGACCTGAGCACGGGCAACTTCCAAGGCACCTTCTCCGCTGGCATCGACGGGTACCTGACGGGGCTCTTCGCCGCGGCGAACAACTTGAATGGCCCGATGGCCACGATCACCGGCCTGGGCAATGCCAGCTACCAGGACCTGATCATCGAGACCCCCGCCCCGGGCGCGCTCGCGCTGATGGGTGTCGCCGGCCTGCTGGGCTCGCGCCGTCGCAAGGCCTGAATCGTCTCATCGAGAACCTTGACCCCAGTCACCACTTTCAGCCACCGATTTCCCTGACCCACACTTTCCGAGGATGAATCCCATGAACCGCAACTTCCGCATCATCGCCTCTTCCTTGCTCGCCTCTTCCGCCCTCGTGGGCGCCGCCCACGCCGACTTCGTCGATGTCTACTGCTCCGGAACCGGCGCTGGCCAGAGCGTCAGCGTCACGCTCAACGGCAACGGCCACAACAGCTTCGCCGGCCAGATCGCGCTGACGCTCAGCAACAGCACCGGCGTCAACCTGAACGGCAACTGGGTCTCGTACTGCACCGAGCTGGACCAGCACATCTCGCCGGGCGGCGCGACGAACACCTATGAGGTGCTGCCCGTCTCCGACCTGCCGATCCCGGGCCTGGGCATGGGCACCGCCCGCGCCGACGCGATCGCCCGCATGTACAAGTTCGCCAACGGCGCCCAGTACGGCGCCAGCAACGACTACGCCGCTGCCTTCCAGGTCGCCATCTGGGAGATCTCCAACGACTACACCGGGAGCGCTGGCAGCCTCGACATCGGCGCTGGCATCTTCACCGGCAACCTCTCGGCCGGGATCCTGTCCGACCTGAGCACGCTGCTGGCCGCCGCGGCGAACACGAACGGCGCGCTCGCCGACATCACCGGCCTGGGCAATGGCAGCTACCAGGACCAGATCATCGAGACCCCCGGCAACATCCCCGCCCCCGGCGCGCTGGCGCTCCTGGGTGCAGCTGGCCTCTTCGGCGCCCGCCGCCGTCGCGCCTGATTCCAAGCCCTTTTCCCTGCCCTGGCGCGAAAGCGCCGTGGGTGGGCTTCCCATCATCGACTCCTTTCAACTGCTTCCCTGGAACACGAACACATGAAGACCTCGACCCTGATCCTCTCCCTCGCCGCAGCCTCTGCCGCTGCTGCATTCGCCTCCTCTACGCTCGCCGGTGCCGTCGGCATCGATGGCACCATTGGTGCCGAGTGGGCAGGGGCCAACGTCGCCCATGTCGGCTACGACCCCGGCGCGGCGACCAGCAACTTCGGCTCGCCCTCGAACGTCAACCACAACGTCGCCTACGACATCTACACGCGCCAGGACGCCAGCTACATCTACGTCGGCCTGCAGACCGATGCATCGCTCGGCGGCCCTGCGGACCTCTTCTTCGCCAACCTCTACTTCGGCAACGACGCCGTCGGTTCGTACGCGGGCTTCGAGGTGACCAACGACAACGCCTTCGCGCCTGGCTACGGCGGCAGCTACAACGTGAACAGCCTGGACGGCAGCGCGAACGAGGTCTTCTGGTCCGGCACCGACCTGGGCAACGGCCTCAACAAGACCATCGAGCTGGCGATTCCGTGGTCCTTCTTCACCACCAATCCGCTGGGGATCACCGGCGACTGGCAGCCGTTGAACCCCGGCGACACCATCAAGCTGCGACTGTCGCAGTCCTTCGGATACAGCGTCGCGGGCGGCTTCGCCTCCTACGGTGCCGACCGCCTCGGAGCCTTCACCTATCCGGTCCCCGCACCGGGTGCCCTGGCGCTCCTCTGCGCGGCAGGCCTCGTCGGCGCGCGTCGCCGCCGCGACTGATCGGCACCTCCACCCAGTCCCTTTCTCTCCCTTTCATCACCCAGTACAGGAATTCACACACATGAAACAAGCACTTTTCATTGCCAGCATCACCGCGATGGTCGCGTCCAGCGCGTCGGCCGCGCTGGTCGCCGCCTGGGACTTCCAGACCACCACGAACGGGGGGACGTCGACCCTTGCTGCTCCCAACACACCCAAGGTCTTTGTCGCGAATTTCGGAAGCGGATCGCTCTTCCTTGACGGGACGAACGGTTCGAGCAATTTCGCTTCGACGGCCAGCAATCCGGAGCTCACCGCCTTCTCCGGCACCGCGCTGAATGCGGACGTGGGAATCGGCATGTCGACCGTGACCACCTCCCCGGCGTGCCTCGCGATCGCCGGCGGCCCTGCCACCGCTGGCGTCTTCTCCGCGAACGGCAAGTCGATGGTCTTCAAGTTCAACATGACGAGCTTCGGGAACCTCGCCATCAGCTACGCGACGCAGCGCTCCGGCTCCGGGTTCACCTCGCAGCTCTGGGAGTACAGCACCAACGGCGTGACCTGGACCTCGGTGGGAAACGTGAACAGCATCCAGTCCAGCTTTGCGCTCGGGACCGGCTCAGTGACCAACCTGTCTGTGGCGAGCGGGCTTGACAACGCGGCCACCGCCTATCTGCGCGTCACCTTCACGGGTGCAACGGCCGCCACCGGCAACAACCGCATCGACAACGTCCAGTTCAACGCGGACGTCATTCCCGCCCCCGGCGCGCTTGCGCTCCTGGGCGCGGCTGGCCTCCTCGGCGTCCGTCGTCGTCGCGCCTGAGATGACTTGGTGAAACTTCTCACTCGCCCCGGTGCACAGGCACCGGGGCGAGTTTCGTTTTCACAGAGAACGCACGACGATGTCGCCAGAGGGAATCGGAAGGGAAGCGGAGCATTGGGGTTGTTTGCGGGGTGCCACCTCAAGCACCCCGTGCACAATGCACATCACGCACCCAAGATTTTCGCTGACAGTAGTGAAAATTGCTAATTCTCCGCACACATGGACAAAGACACCGAAATCCTTGAGTCATTAGGGTAACTTTCCCCTGTGCAAAATTCCGCGGCAATTGTGTGCGAGATCGCACACGCGCCCATCGGATGTCACTACGATAGTTTCTGCCAAAACTTGGGGGGTTTCGGAAATGGGCTTGTTCGTGGAGCCCGACATGCAGTGTTCGTCTCAGGCGTCGTTGGGGTACGCCCCTGCGGCCCGGCCAACACAATCTCGTTCATCCGGTTCAGCCGGGGTGTCCCCCGCGCTCGCGCGCCTTGTGGGCAGCGCGCCGGTTCTGGACCGCGTCCGCGAGGTGGTGCGGCTCACGGCCGCGTTCCCCTCCACAGTGCTGATTCACGGGGAGAGCGGCACCGGCAAGGAGCTGGTTGCGCACGCGATTCATGAACTGAGCCCGCGCGCGCATGCGCCCTTCGTCACTGTGGACTGCACGGTACTGACCGAGACGCTCTTCGAGTCACTGTTGTTTGGCCACGAAAAGGGCTCCTTCTCCGGTGCGATCACCAGCACTCCCGGATTGGTGCGCGCTGCAGAGGGTGGGACGCTCTTCATCGACGAGATCGGGGAGCTGCCGCTTCCTGAACAGGCAAAGCTCCTGCGCCTGATCCAGGAGCGCACCGTGCTCCCCGTGGGTGGAACGCGGCCTGTGCCGGTCGATGTGCGCGTCGTCGCTGCGACGCACCGCGACCTCCACCGCATGGTGGAGCAGGGGACCTTCCGCGCCGACTTGCTGTATCGGCTGGATGTCGTCAGCCTAGTGATGCCAGCGCTGCGGGATCGATCGGAGGACATCCCAGTCATCGCGCGTGCGCTGATGGCGGAGCTCTCGGAGCGCTTCGGCGTCGTGCGCCGGCTGACCGAGGATGCGATTGACGCGATGCTCATGTACCACTGGCCCGGCAATGTGCGTCAGCTGGCGGCATCGCTGGAGCGCGCCGCCGTGCTCTGCGGTGGCGAAGCGGTGAGTTCGCATCACCTGGCGCTGCCCGGGCGCACATCTGCGCCTGCGACGGAGCCACCGCTGCCCGAGCGGCTGAAGAACTCGGTGGCCGAGGCCGTCCGGAAGGCATTGATCGCCTCTGGCGGGAACCGCGCGGCGGCAGCGCGGCAGCTTGGCATCGGCCGCGGCCAGCTCTACCGGCTGATGCACCGCTACGGCTTCGTCCGCGCAGGCGCCGAGCGCTTCTGACGCGGAAGTCGCGATCCCATCCGATTTCCAGGAGACCACGCGCGCACCGCGCGCGTGCGATCGTTCCATCACAGCATGTCCCATCGAGTGACATGTGTCACGCGACACGCGTCACTTGATGGGACGCACCCGCCCACGGCATGTGCGCTTCCAAGGCTTCTGGGGGCGATTCGCATCCAGCTTCACTCTGGCACGCCATTTGCTTTGTAGTACATCGTGCCGCAGTCCGCCAGATCCTTGGGAACGATGCCCGCATGCTCCTGGTGGGGCCGCATGAATCCCCCTTTGCCACCGTGCACCGCATGGTCGGCAGCGGGGCGTCGAGCGTGGTTGCAGTGGTGCGCGATGAAGGGGCCTCAGCGCTTGCGCCACTGCTTCGGGTTGCGAGCTCGCTCGCCAGCTTCCGCCGCATTGCGGTGGTTCACGATGCCACCGAGGCGAACTCGCTCCTTGGGCTTCCCGGCATCGTGCTGCTGCGCAACTGCCCGGAGATCCGCGAATACCTGCGCGATCTAGTCCGCCGCGACGATGCGGCCTCCGCCGAGTCGTCCGCTGCGTCGGCGCACGCAGCGCCGCAGGCGGCGCGCAGCCGTCCGCGCCGCGCCACCGTCGCCGCCGAAGCCCCGCTGCGTCGGATAGGCCACGCCGTCGCCCGTCCGCCCGCGGCACTCCTCTGATCTTCCCCCGTCCATTCGCACCCTCCACAGACTCCGCTCCAAGACAGGAACCAAGAGATGAGCAACACCTCCACCATGATCCTCAACGCGTGCACGGGCGAGCAGCTCCTGATGCTGGCCATCGCAAACGCCGAGCTTCGTCCCGGAGTTGCACGCGTCCTGAACTCACGCGCCAAGGCAAGCCGGCGCCGTCCCGCCGCCACCGCAAGCCGCGCCCCGGCGGGCCAGGCGCAGCTGGTCCTGCGTCGCGCGGGCTGATCAGCGCCGCTTCGCTTCAAGCCATCACACCTTGCGCACACAGGAAACCAACCATGAACACCTGCATTCACGCATTCTCGATCGCCGCCGCCGCCGCAATGGCGGGTAGCGCCTGCGCGGACCTTGTCGACGTCGCCTGCACCGGAACCGGCGTCGGCCGCTCCGTCTCTGTCAAGGTCGGCAACGTGAAGTACAACAATTCCTTCGCTGGCCAGATCAAGCTGCAGCTGAGCAACAGCGTGGGGGCACCGCTGAACGGGTCGTGGACCTCTTTCTGCGCCGAGCGAACGCAGCACATCTACGTCAACGGCCCGGTGAAGCACTACAAGGTGCTCGGTGTCTCCGAGCTCCCCGTTCCCGGCCCCGAGATGGGATCGCTGCGCGCGGACGCGATTGCGCGGATGTACGCCTTCGCCGACGGCGCGCAGTACGGCTCGAACAGTGACCTTGCAGCCGCATTCCAGCTTGGCATCTGGGAGATCTCCAACGACTACACCGGCGTCACCAGCAGCCTGAACCTGAGTGGTGGCAACTTCAAGGGGCTCAACCTCTCCGCCGCCATCACTGGCAACCTGAACGCGCTGCTTGCCGCCGCAAGCAACACCGACGGCGCCATGGCGCACCTGGCCGGCCTCGGCAATGTCACGCGCCAGGACCAGCTCATCGAGCTTCCCGCCGGTGTCCCGGCTCCCGGCGCGCTTGCGCTGGTGGGCTGCGCCGGTCTCTTCGGTGGTCGCCGCCGCCGGCAGCGCTGAACGCCCGGCCCTTCGCATACGCACGGATCAAACAACACCCCTTACAAGGAGAACACGATGAATCGCCGCAACTTGATCGCATCGCTCATCGCACTTGGTGCCCTCTCCGCTTCCGCGAGCGCCGACTTCGCAAACGGGAATCCCATCGGCATCTTTGGCACGGCCACTGCCCCGGTCCCTGGCGTCCTCCCGACCACATGGGGCGGCACGCACCAGCTGGGCGGCAACAGCATCTTCGATGATGTTCAGTACCCGGGCCAAGGCCTGGTGGTCGGTGTCACTTCCACGGTCGTGAACCCGAACGTCGTGATGTTCTCGATCGACTTCAGCCATTTCCATCCCAGCGATTATGGCTTCTACACGATCGACCTCACCCACCTGAAGGCCGATGGCTCGATCATCAGCGTGACCAGCTCGCAGGGCCACGCGGTGGTGGTCGGCGGCAACGACATCCACTGGGAAGGCCTTGGGAGCGACCTGGTCGCGGACCCGAAGCTCCGCCTGACCATCGAGCAGCCCGCTCCCGGCGCACTGGCGCTCCTGGGCTTCGCCGGCCTCGTCGGCGCCCGCCGCCGCCGCATCTGAACCCGCCCTTTTCCCTTGCCCATGCGCGCAAGCGCACTGGGTGAGCTTCCAACAGCCCCCGTTGGGCACACCGCAGGCGACCGTTCCGGAACGGCGCAGCGCGATTCGACTCTGGTTTCCCTCCAGCAGTTCCCTTTCATCCCTTTCAGTTAGGAGTTTCGAAATGAAGACTCGCATGATCATCGCTTCCGCTCTCGCCTCGGCCGCCGTGGCCGCAGCCGCCCAGGCCGACAACATCCACTATTCGTTCACCTACACCGGCTCGACGGCTTCCGCGTACGGGTGGTTGGAGATCATCGGTGGCGTCGCGACTGATGGCTCCTGCACGGTGACCAACAGCGCCGTCATGGATGGCACCTACTCGTTTGTCGGTGGCGCCGGCAACAACGGCGTGTTCATCTGGGACAACCTGGTCAACGTCAGCGGCAATCCGCAGCTGACCAGCGCGGGACTGCTCTTCACCTCTGGCGGCAACCAGATCAACATCTGGGGCAACAGCCCCGGGAACTACTCCATGTGGGGCTGGAACGGCGGCTACACCCCCCAGGACGACAATGGCGTGTTCGAGACCACGAAGATCCCCGCCCCCGGCGCGCTCGCCCTCATCGGCGTCGCCGGCCTCGTGGGCAGCCGTCGCCGCCGCGGCTAAGGTCGCCAAAGAGCTTCGGACACACCCCGACCGCCCGGGCGCGCACGCGCCCGGGCGGTCTGCTTCCAGAACACGAATTCAGGCGTCCACCCATCGCTTCGGCCCGTCGCCACCGGCGCGCCTCACCGAAATGGGCGGCCATAGACTCCCCCGGATGCAGGCCGCCAACGACTCGCAGCGCCACGCGCCCGCGCCCGCAACCGAGCCAATCATGAATCGCCGGACGCTGCTGGCGGTGACCGTGGCGGCGCTGGGCTACTTCGTCGACCTCTTCGACCTGGTGCTCTTCTCGATCCTGCGCGTCCCCAGCCTGAAGGCGCTCGGCGTCACCGACCCGGAGCAGATCACCTCGATCGGCAAGCGCCTGCTTGATGTGCAGCTCACCGGCATGCTGCTGGGCGGCATCGCCTTCGGCATGCTGGGCGACCGCCTGGGCCGGCTGAAGACGCTCTTCGGATCGATCCTGCTCTATTCCGTGGCGAACATCCTGAACGCCTTCGTCACCGACGTCTGGCAGTACGAGGTGCTGCGCTTCGTGGCGGGCTTCGGGCTGGCAGGCGAGCTTGGCGCGGGCATCACGCTGGTGGCCGAGCTGCTGCCCACCAGCAAGCGCGGCATCGGCACCACCATCGTGGCCAGCATCGGCCTGATGGGCGCGGTGGCCGCGGGCATCGTCGGCAGCTACCTGGCGTGGAACTGGTGCTACCTGATCGGCGGCGTGCTCGGGCTGACGTTGCTGGCCCTGCGCGTTGGCGTGTCGGAGAGCGGCCTCTTTGCGCAGACCAAGGCGCATGGAGGGTCGCGCGGCAATCCCTTTATGCTCCTCTGGCCGCCGCGGCGCTTCGCACGCTTCGCGCTGGTCGTCCTGTCCGCGATGCCCATCTGGTTCGTGGGCGGCGTCATGTTCGTCTTCGCCCCCGAAATCGGCAAGTCGATGGGGATCGCCGAACCGATCGAGCCCGCCAAGGTCATCTTCTGGGCCTACCTTGGCGTGGTGGTCGGAGACGTGGCCAGCGGCACCATCTCGCAGCTGATCAGGAGCCGCACGCGCACGATCCTGATGTTCCTGGCGCTGCTGGCCGCATCGATCGCGCTCTTCTTCGCGATCGCACCGCGCGGGCCGCAGGCCTTCTACTGGATGATGTCGCTGGTGGGCGCGGCCACCGGCTACTGGGCGATCTTCGTCACCACCGCCAGCGAGCAGTTCGGCACCAACCTGCGCGCCACCGCCGCCACCAGCGCCCCCAACTTCGTGCGCGCGATGGCGGTGCCGATCACCAGCATCTGGATGCTGATGAAGCCCGGCATGGGCGCCGTCCAGGCCACGTGGGTGCTTGGCATCTGCTGCATCTCCGTCGGGATCGTGGCGGCGCTGGCGCTGGACGAGACCTTTCACCGCGACCTGGACTACCTGGAGCGGTGAGCCGCGCGCCGATAGACTGCGGCGCATGACAATCAACCGCCGAGAGATGATCCGTCGCACCGCTCTGACCGCTGGAAGCGTGGCGGCGGCATCGATGCTTGGCCCCGCCGCATTCGGGCTGGCCGCGCCCGTGCCCGCGCCCCGGCGCCCCGCGCCACGCGGCCGGCTCGGCAAGCTGCAGATCCTGCAGGTGGGCGTGGGGGGGAGCATCGCGCCCGCTGACCGCGACCAGCTGAAGGGGCACGCCGACGTGGTCTTCAGCGGCCTCTGCGATGTCGATGCAAACGCGCTGGCCGCCGTCTCGAAGGAGCATCCGGACGCCTTCACCTGCCGCGACTTCCGCGAGGCCTTCGACAAGCACCGCGACAAGTTCGATGCCGTGCTGGTCTGCACCCCGGACCACAACCATGCGCTGATCATGATGACCGCGCTGAAGGCGGGCAAGCATGTCTACGGGCAGAAGCCGCTGGTGCAGCAGCTCTCGGAGGTCAGCGCCATCCGCGGCGCCATCCGCGCGTGCCCCACGCTGGTGACGCAGGTGGGCAACCAGCGCATGGGCCCCGAAGGGCGCCAGTTCGCCGTCGACATCCTGCGCAAGGGGCTTCTGGGCAAGGCGATCGAGGCGCATGTCTGGGTGGGCGGCCCGCCCGACGGCGTCAGCGGGTACTTCTGGTACGGCGGCATGAAGGAGCCCACCGCGCCGCCGGCCAACATCGACTGGCCGCTGTGGCTGGGCGCCGCCGTCGACGCGCCCTATCGCGAGGGGCTCGTCGGTCTGCAATGGCGTTCATCATGGGACTACGGCACCGGCCAGCTTGGCGACTGGTGCACGCACCTGCTGGACGTGCTGCAGTTTGCCTATGACCTGCCCGCGCCCTTTGCAGTGCTCTCGCAGACGCGCAATCCCAGCGATTTCTACCACGCGGTGCAGGTGGCCAGCACGCTCTCGTACCCCGGCGGCGGGGAGCGCTTCGCACGCAGCGTCTTTCCTGTGCATTACTGCGATCGAAGCCAGGCGCCTTCGCGCGCCGCTCTTGGGCTGCCCGCGGGCGAGTGGCCAGGCACCGGCACGATGGTCGTGTGCGAAGGGGGCGTCCTGTGCGTGGAGCCCGAAGGCAAGATCGAGGTGTGGCGCGATGGCAAGCCCGTCGACTGGCGCACGCTTCCCGGGTTGGGCAAGGTGACCGCGCGCAACCACTGGCATTCGTGGGCCGACAAGATCCTGGGCAAGGCCGATGCGTTCGTGCAGACGCCCTTCTCCGCCGGCGCCAGCATGGCGGAATCGGGCCTGCTCTGCTCGAAGGCCGCACGTTTCCCTGGAAAGGAACTGCGCTGGGACAGCGCGAAGGCGGCGTTCACGAACAGCGACGAGGCGAACAAGACGATCGTGCGGCGCGAGTACCGCAAGGGGTTCGAGCTGCCTTCGTTCCCCGCGGCGTGAGCATGGCGGATGCCTGGAGCGCCGCGACTGCATGCGCGCCAGCGGGCGCTGGCATAGAGTCCGTGGATGCCCCTTCTGCTGACTCGATGCTGTGCGATCCTGGCCTGCGCGCTGGTGTTCACTTCATGCACCACCGTGGCGAAGCCTGGCAGGTGGAGCCCGGAGCCACTGGCGGCGACTGCGGGATCGTCTGACCCCAGCGCAGCGCCCGCGATCGCTCCGGCCGCCGCGCGTGGCGCCATTCCCTGGGCGCCATTCCGCTGGGAGGCATCGCGGCTGGGTGGTCGCAAGGTCGAGCGCGCGGCCATTCTGGTGCCCGTCACCTTCGGTGGCTTCGACGCACCCTGTGCGATGCAGCTGGACACCGGCGCGGACCTGACGATGCTCTATGAACGGACGCTCGATTCGCTGAAGGGGCGGCCCGGAGCGTCGCACCTTGCCGTGGTCCCCGCCGCCGGAACGCTGGGCGAGCAGGCTGTATCGGGCGTTCCCGACCTGCTGATGCACGTTGGACCCACGGCCTTCAGGACGCCGATGTGCTTCGTGCTGCCCGACTTCGGTGATCCCGTGCCGTCCAGTGCGCCCGCCGGCGAAGAGATCCACCTTGGGTCGATCGGCGCGGACCTCTTTGCGGGGCGCGTGCTGATCATCGATTACCCGCGCCGGCGCCTGGCGATCATGCAGGACTCGCCCCCCGAGTGCAGGGGGCAGTGGTGCGGCATCGAGCTTGACAGCCGCGGCCGGCCGGTGCTTCCGCTGGTCATCCGCGGGCAGATGCTGCACGCGCTCTTCGACACCGGATCCAGCCTCTTTCCCATCGTCACCTCAAGCAAGCGCATCGCCACGCTCTCCGCCGAGCGGGAGAGCGATTCGATTGAGTCATCCAGCTGGGGAAAGCAGCACCAGATGAAGGGCCGGCCGCTCGGGGCGCCCTTCGAGCTGGTCGGTCACCGCTATCCCGATGCGATGATCTACGCCAGTTCCGAAGGGCTCGGGTTCGACGAGTCGAAGGACGCCGTCGTCGGCAACGCCCTCTTCTGGGACCGCACCATCGTCATCGACTTTGCGCACCATCGCTTCATGGTCTGCGACCTGAAGGAGTAGGCACATTCGCTGAGCGCCCGTTGGTGGACGCTCCGTCCGCGGCCTCGGCGCGCGTGGCGATCGTGAGCTGCGCCACTTGCTGAAGCGTCACGCGTCCATCCTTGGCGCTGCGCATGAACGCGGCGTGCAGCTGCTCCAGCCGGCTCGCGCGCTCCGGGTCCTGCCTGGGGAAGTAGCTGGCGCTGGTCGCGCGGCCGATGACGCCCTCCTGGTCCAGCACCTGCGGGCTGGGCGCGGACACCACCGTGGCATGCGTGAAGAGGGGCGAATCCAGCAGCGGGGCGCCCAGCACCTGCCGCGCCGCGCGCGCCGACGGGTCGATGGAGTCCGCGGCGCTGACCACGATGCGGTTGTAGTCGTCGGTGAATCCGCCGCGATCGCTGGTGCGCAGGTTCCACAGCAGCGCGCAGCGCCCTCCGGGGCGCAGGATGCGGTGAAACTCGGCAAGCGCAAGCTTCGCGTCGAACCAGTGAAACGCCTGCGCGACCAGGACCACATCCACGCTGGCATCCGCCAGGGTCGTCGCCTCGGCGGTGCCGCGGATGAAGCGGATGTTGGAGAACGCCGCGGAGAGACTGCGAGCGGTCAGCAGCATGTCCTCGCCGGGATCCACGCCGATGACTTGGCCCGCGCGCGCGGCGATCGCGCGCGTCGAGATCCCGGTGCCGCATCCCACATCGGCCACCACGGGCGCAACGGGCACACCGGCGAAGATCGCGTCGATGATCGCCTCTGGATAGCGCGGGCGGTGCCGATCGTAGCCGGCCGCCAGCCCGTCGAATGCGCGAAGCGTCGGCCGTGAGTCGCCCAGGTCGTTCATGCGCGGCACGCTACGGTCCCTCCGCGCGCCGCGGAATCCGCGTCACCGCAAACTGCGGCGGGGGCGGGCACGCCGGGTTCAGCCATTGGATCACCGCTGCCCAGCCAGCGCTCTCGACATCGTTGGGCAGGTAGCCGCGGATCGCGGTCACCGCGTCCCAGCCATCGTGCAGGTGCGCGGTCAGGACCGGATCCACCAGTTCGGCGCGCTTCACGCGTGCGATGTATTCGTCCGGAGGCACCACCGCGGCCAGCTTGCCGTAGCCGGGCATGCGGCTGCCACCCACCATGCGCCAGAGCGCCCGGGCAGCGACCAGTTCGCGCGCCGCCACGGTGAGCGCGCGCCCGATGCCGTGGTGCTGGTGCTGCGGATGCACAAAGAGGTCCGCGCCATAGAGGGTGTGCCCGGCAGGGTCGTGGTCGGCGAAGGTGCCCGCGGCGGTCAGGGTCTCCCACGAGTCATCGATGTGGAAGAGGCGCAGCACCAGGAGCAGCGTGAAGTGCGCACCGGCGACCGCGCCGCTGGCATCGTGCTGGACGATGAACTGGCCCTGCGGAAAGACGCGATGGTGCGCCTGCAGCTCGGCATCGGTGTAAGGGCGCTCGGTGGGATAGACCATCGCGCAGATCGCCGAGACCTGCGCGTAGTCCCGCTGGTCCATCAAGCGGAGCGAGTATCCCGGAGGCAGGTGCTGCGCGGCGTCCGTCATGGCGGGGGAGCATAGGAGGTGAGCCGCCCGCGGGCACGCAGCGCAATTTTCGCACGCCCAGCCCCCCGTCGCGCCGACCCTAGGAACGCAGGAGGCACATGCACGATCCGACCCTGACACGCGAAGCCCTGGCCGAACTGCCCGCCGACATCGCCAGCAGCCCGCTGATCAACGGTGACCTGGCGCCCACGCCGGTGGCGCGGCGCACCTGGAGCACCTACAACTTCGCGGCGCTGTGGATCGCCATGGCGCACTGCATCCCCACCTACCTGCTTGCCGGTGGACTGGTCGCGCAGGGGATGAACTGGTGGCAGGCGCTGCTGACGATCGGCCTGGGCAACCTGATCGTGCTGGTGCCGATCCTGCTCAACGCGCACCCGGGCACCAAGTACGGCATTCCCTTCCCGGTGCTGGCGCGCAGCAGCTTCGGCACGGTGGGGGCCAACGTGCCGGCAGTGCTGCGAGCAATCGTGGCGTGCGGCTGGTTCGGCATCCAGGCGTACATCGGCGGCGAGGCGATGAAGACCTTCGTGGTCGCGATGTGGCCCGCCTTCGCGCAGCTGGGCGGCGACATGACGATCATGGGCCTGGGCATCCCCTCCATGATCACCTTCCTGGCCTTCTGGCTGCTGAACATCGGCATCATCCTGGTTGGCATGAACGCGGTGCGCGTCTTCGAGAACTGGTCTGCGCCGCTCATCCTGGTCATGGCGCTCTGGCTGCTGGTGTGGGTGGTCGGCCGCGCGGGCGGTGTCGGGCCGATGCTTGACCAGCCCTCGAAGTTCGCTGACATCGGCGCCTTCTGGAAGGTCTTCGTGCCTTCGCTGACGGGAATGATCGGCTTCTGGGCGACGCTCAGCCTGAACATCCCGGATTTCACGCGCTTCGGGCGCGGCCAGCGCGAGCAGATGCTGGGGCAGGCGCTCGGGCTGCCCACGACGATGATCGCCTTCAGCGCGATGGCGGTGGTGATCACCAGCGCATCGCAAGGGCTGCTGAAGGGGGTCGACCCCAAGACGCTGTGGGACCCGGTGGTGGTGCTTTCGCACATCACCAGCAGCACGCCGCCGCCTGGAATGTCCGAGCCGATCCTGGCGGGTGCAGGAACGCGCCTGCTGGTCGCGGTGCTGGCGCTGCTGGGCGTCTCGATCGCCACGATCAGCACAAACATTGCCGCCAACGTGGTCAGTCCCGCCAACGATTTCTCGAATCTGGCACCGCGCCTGATCAGCTTCAAGACGGGGGGCATCATCACCGGCGTGCTGGGGATCCTGATCATGCCATGGAAGCTGCTGGCCAGCGCGGACTCGTACATCTTCGAGTGGCTGGTGGGCTACTCGGCGCTGCTTGGTCCCATTGCGGGAATCATGATCGCGGATTACTGGATCCTGCGCCGCCGCGAGCTGGAGGTGCCCGACCTCTATCGCGTGCGTGGGCGCTACGCGGGGGTGAACTGGGTGGCGATCGTGGCACTTGCGGTCGGCATCGCCCCCAACGTGCCTGGATTCCTGCGATCCGTCAAGGTGCTGCCGAATGCGCTGCCCCTGTGGGAAGCGCTCTATCCCTATGCCTGGTTCACCGGCTTTGCGATCGCGGCGCTCGTGTACGTGGCAGGCATGCGCGTGCGCCCGGGTTTCGGCGTTGCGCCGCGCTGACGGCATTCACGCAAGAAGCGTCTTGGCGGCGGAGACCAGCAGCACCCCGGCCAGCGCCACGCGCAGCCACGTCGGGGCCGATCGCTGCGCCACCAAGCTTCCCACGACGACCGCGGGCACGGATCCGGCCAGCAAGCTGAGGAGCATGTGCCCGTCCACGCGCCCGGCGATCAGGTAGCCCGTGCCGGCCACTGCTGCCAGCGGTATGGCATGCGCCAGGTCCGTCGCCACCAGTCGGTGCGGCGTCATGCGCAGCGGATAGATGGCCACCAACAGGGTGGTTCCCAGCGCGCCCGCTCCGACCGAGGTCAGCGCGACCAGCAGTCCCAGCGCTCCGCCCGCTGCCACCGTCAGCCCACCCTGGCGCTTCTTGAATCGAGAGGGCTCTGCGATGCGCTCCTGCCGCGCCAGCCGCTGCAGCCAGGGGGCAAGCGCCAGCCCGACGGCGGTGACGGCCACGACCACGCCGATCGCCTTGGTGAGCCAATCCACGCGATCGACGCGCGCGCCCATGGCCACGATCACCACGATCGCCACCGCCACGGGAATGCTCCCGGTCCAGAGCCGGCGCACCACCTGCCAGTCCACCTGGCCGTTCCGCTTGTGGATCAGCACCGCGGCGATCTTGGTGATGGCCGCGAACCACAGGTCGGTGGCCACCGCCGTGACGGGCGCGACGCCGAAGAAGAGCAGCAGGATCGGCGTCATCAGCGCACCGCCGCCGACGCCCGTCAACCCGACCACGAACCCCGTGACGGCGCCGGCAAGGGCGAACTGCCAGTCGATCATCCCTCGAAGACCTCGTCCACCAGGGCCAGCCCGCGGTCAATGATCTCGAAGGCCTCGGCCATCTGCTCCTCGGTGATGCAGAGGGGCGGGTTGCACATCACCATGCTCCATTGCAGCACGGTGAAGAGGCCGTTCTCCTTGAAGAACTTGCCCAGCTTCGCCATCACCGGGTGGCTGCCCGCGTAGGGAACCAGGCGCTCGCCTGCGGCGTTCTTGCGCAGCTCGATGGTGCCGAAGAGGCCGATGTTGCGGTGCTCGCGGATGCAGCGGTGCTTCGCGGCAAGGCGCTCCATGTGGCCGCGCATCACCACGCCCATGCGCGCCGAGCGCTCGACCAGCCCCTCGTCGATGATGACGTTCACCGCGGCCAGCGCGCACGCCAGGCACATCGGGTGCGCGTTGTAGGTCAGGCCGCCCCAGAAGACGTTCTCGCGGAAGTGATCCGCGATGCGGTCGCTGACGGCCATCACCCCCAGTGGCATGTAGCTGCTGGTCAGCCCCTTGGCCATGGTGCAGATGTCCGGGACGATGCCGCCATGCTCGAAGGCGAAGAGCTTGCCGGTGCGCGCCCAGCCGCACATCACCTCGTCGCAGACCAGCAGGATGCCGTGCTTCTGCAGCAGCGCCTTCAGCCCCTGCAGGTACCCCTTCGGCGGCGGCAGGATGCCGTTGGTGCCGGTGACCGTCTCGATGAACATCGCCGCGATGTTCTTGGGCCCCTCGTACTGGATGATCTCCTCCAGGTATCGCAGGTTGTTGGCGACGATCTCCTCGTCGGTCGCGCCGAAGCTGAACTCATAGGGATGCGGGTCCATCACGCGCACCACGCCGGGCATGCCGGGCTCGGTGGGCCAGCGGCGCGGATCGCCCGTCAGCGTGATGGCGCCGTTGGTGGCGCCGTGGTAGCTGCGGTACCGCACCAGGATCTTGTTGCGCCCCGTGAAGAGCCGTGCCGCCTTGATGGCGTTCTCATTCGCCTCGGCGCCGCCAAGCGTGTAGAAGAAGGTGTTCAGGTCCCCCGGCACCAGCTCGGCGAGCCGCAGCGAGAGGCGCGCGCGGATCTCGGTGGCCATTCCCGGGTACGCATAGGTCAGCGTCGCCGCCTGCTCCTGGATCGCCTTCACCACCTTGGGGTGGCCGTGGCCGATGTTCACGCTCATCAGCTGGCTGTTGAAGTCGATCCAGCGCTGCCCCTCGGGGCCGTAGAGGTAGATGCCCTCGGCACGCGCGATCGGCAGTGGATCCACCTTGCCGGTGGCGCTCCACGAGAAAAGGCTGTGCTTGGTGCACGCGTCGATCATCTCGCGCGAGCCCATGTGGCCGATCGAGGGGGCGGGCTGGCTGCCGGTGGTGGCCGTGGTGCTGGTCATGGTGCGTTCCTTGTTGCGCCGCGGTGGCGGCAACCGATCCGGGTGCGGTTCAGCTCATCCAGTTCTGGTCGCGCTGCAGCGCCCACTTGCTGGTGATCTTTCGCTGGCGCGTCCAGAAGCGGTAGCCGTCCCAGCCGGTGATGTTGCCGTGGCCGAAGCAGGAGTCGTTCCACCCTCCGAAGCCAAAGGGTTCGCGCGGGACCGGCACGCCGATGTTCACGCCGCACATGCCCGCCTCCACGCGCTCCATCACGCGCCGCGCGACATCGCCGCTGCTGGTGTAGACGCTGCTGGCGTTGCCGTAGGGGCTTGCGTTCTCCAGCGCGATCGCCGCATCCAGGTTGGGCACGCGGACCACGCTGAGCACGGGCCCGAAGATCTCCTCGCGCGCCGCGGGCATCTCGGGGGTGCAGCCGTCGATGATGGTGGGGCCCACCCAGAAGCCGCCGGGCACCGGATTGGCGCTGCGCCCGTCCAGCACCACCTTGGCGCCCATCTTCTCGGCGCCGTCGATGTAGCCGGTGATGCGCTGGCGCGCTGCCTGCGTGGTGACGGGGCCAAGGTCCTTGCCGGGCGCGATCCTGGCGGCGCGCTCGCGCACGGCCTTCAGGATGTGCTCGACATCGCCCACGGCGATCAGCACGCTGGCCGCCATGCAGCGCTGCCCGGCGCAGCCCGTGAAGCTGGCCACCACGTTCTCCGCGGTCAGCTCCAGGTCGGCATCGGGGACCACGATCAAGTGGTTCTTGGCGCCGCCTAGGCAGAGCGCGCGCTTGCCGTGCGCGCTGGCGCGGGCGTACACCAGCTTGGCCACCTTGGTGCTGCCCACGAACCCGACCGCCTTCACCTGCGGATGGTCGCAGAGCGCTTCCACCACGTCGCGGCCCCCCTGCACCATGTTGAAGACGCCCGCGGGAAGGCCCGCCTCCTTTAGGAGTTCGGCCAGCCGCAGCGTCGAGAGGGGAACCCGTTCACTGGGTTTCAGCACGAAGGCGTTGCCCCCCACCAGCGCCTGCGGCAGCATCCAGAGCGGCACCATCATGGGGAAGTTGAAGGGAGTGATGCCCGCCACCACGCCCAGGGGCGCGTACGCCACCTCGCACGCCACGCCGCGGCTCACCTCAAGCTGGTTGCCGGCCGCCAGGTTGGGCAGCGAGCAGCCGTACTCCACGCATTCGATGCCCTTCTCGATCTCGGCCCTCGCCTCGCCGAAGACCTTGCCATTCTCGTGCGAAAGGAGCCACGCAAGCTCGTCCAGGTTCCGCACCATCAGCTCGCGCAGGCGATACATGACGTGCGCGCGCTCGCGGATCGGCCACTCCCCCCAGCCGCGCGCGGCAGCCGCGCCGGCCTGCACCGCAGCGTCCACGTCGTCCGCCGCCCCCATCTTCACCTGCGCAATCGACTTGCCGAAGCGCGGGTTGATCACCTCTTGCACCGCCTTGCTTGACGCGGGATCGCGCCAGGCGCCACCGATCCAGTGGCGCGCGGTGGCGAAGGGGGTGAAGTCGTCGGTCTTGGCCGCGAAGGGGCCGATGGCGGGGGCGCTGGCGATGGCTGTCATGGGAACTCCATTGGAACGGGCTGGATTTCAGGACCGCTTGACGGCGGTGGGCTGGTTGGTGGAGCGGCGCAGCGCAAGCGCCTGCGAGAAGTCGGCGAAGGGGGCGCGGGGCACGTACCTGCCCCACCCGCGCTCGGCATGCAGCGCGCCATCCTGCCACACCACCTTGCCGCGGCTCAGCGTGACCGCAGCGTTGCCGGTGACGCTCATGCCCTCAAAGACGTTGAAGTCGCCGCGCTGGTGATGCGTCCGGGCCGAGATGGTGCGCGTGCGCGCGGGGTCCCACACCACGATGTCGGCGTCGCTGCCCACGGCGATCGTCCCCTTGCGCGGATGCAGGTTGAAGATGCGTGCGGCGTTGGTGCTGGTCAGCGCCACGAACTCGCTTGGCGTCAACCGGCCGGTGCCGACGCCATGGTGCCAGAGCACGCTCATGCGGTCCTCGACACCGCCCGTGCCGTTGGGAATCTTGCGGAAGTCGTCGCGCCCCGCGCGCTTCTGCTCGGTGGTGAAGACGCAGTGGTCGGTGCCGATGACCTGCAGCGCGCCCGAGGCAATGCCGCGCCACAGCGCCTCCTGGTGCTGCCGCGGACGGAAGGGGGGGCTCATCACATGGTGCGCCGCGCGATCCCAGCTGGCGTCGCGGTAGACGCTCTCGTCGATCACCAGGTGCTGCACCAGCGCCTCGCCGAAGGCGCGCTGCCCCTCGCCGCGCGCGCGCGCAATCGGGTCCAGGGCGTCGCTGCAGGTGGTGTGCACCACATAGAGCGGCACGCCGATCACCTGGGCGATGCGCAGCGCACGGTTGCTCGCTTCCCCCTCCACTTCCGGCGGGCGCGAGAGCGGATGCCCCTCAGGCCCCGTGATGCCGCGCCCGAAGACCTCGGCCTGCAGATGCGCCACCAGGTCGCCATGCTCGGCGTGCACGGTGCAGATGGCGCCCAGCTCGCGCGCGCGGATGAAGCTCTTCACCAGCACCGCGTCGTCCACCATGATGGCGCCCTTGTACGCCATGAAGTGCTTGAAGCTGTTGATGCCATGCTGCGCGGCAAGCGTCCCCATCTCGGCGTGCACCTGGTCGCTCCACCAGGTGATGGCCATGTGGAAGCCGTAGTCCGCAGCGGCCTTCGCGGCGCGGCCGCGCCATGTCTCGAAGGCGGCCAGCAGGCTCTCCTGCGGCGCAGGGATGACGAAGTCGATGATCATGGTGGTGCCGCCCGCCGCGGCCGCTGCCGTTCCCGTGAAGAAGTCGTCGGCGGAGACGGTGCCCATGAAAGGCAGCTCCATGTGCGTGTGCGGATCGATGCCCCCGGGCATCACCAGCGCGCCGCCCGCGTCGATGACGCGCGCTCCCGCGGGCGCCTGGATCGACTCAGCCACCGCGGCGACGCGTTCGCCGCTGACCAGCACGTCGGCGCGCCACTGGCGGTCCGCCGTCACCACCGTGCCGCCGCGGATCAGTGTCGTGTCGCTCATCGTTGCTCCTTGTCGTGCGCCGCGCGCCGTGCGCGTGGAGTCACTGCTGGGTGATCTCGGGATATGCCTCGGGGCGCCGGTCGCGGTAGAACTGCCAGACGCTGCGCACCTGGTCGATCACCGCCAGGTCCAGGTCCGCCACCAGCAGCTCGTCCTTGTCCTCGCTGGCCTGCGCGATCGTCTCGCCGCGCGGGTTCACGAAGTAGCTGGTGCCGTAGAACTTGCCGATGTTCCAGGGCGCCTCGGTGCCCACGCGGTTGATGCACCCCATGTAGTAGCCATTGGCCACCGCATGCGCGGGCTGCTCGATCTTCCACAGGTATTGCGAGAGCCCCGCCACCGTCGCCGACGGATTGAAGACGATTTCGGCGCCATTCAGCCCCAGGCAGCGCGCCCCCTCCGGGAAGTGCCGGTCGTAGCAGATGTAGACGCCGATGGTGGCGTAGCGCGTCTTGAAGACGGGATAGCCGCCGTTGCCTGGCTTGAAGAAGAACTTCTCGAAGAACCCGGGGTTCACCTGCGGGATGTGCTGTTTGCGGTACTTGCCCAGGTAGGTTCCATCGGCGTCGTACACCGCCGCGGTGTTGTAGAAGACGCCGCTCATCTCGCGTTCGTAGACAGGCACGATCACCACCATGGCGTGCTTGCGCGCCAGGCCGGCGATGTAGTCGGTGGTGGGGCCCGGCACCGCTTCCGCCGCCTCGTACCAGCGCGGGTCTTGGCTGGGGCAGAAGTAGGGCCCGTTGAAGATCTCCTGCAGGCACAGGATCTGCACGCCCTTCCTGCCCGCATCCTCGACCATGGCGGCGTGCTTCTCCACCATCGCCTTCTGGATCTCGGCCACGGGGCGCCGCTCGTCGTTCAGCGGGTTGCTGCACTGGATCAGGCCGCAGCGGACGATCTTGCTCTTGGTGGTCATCGGTGGGGGGTCCTCGGCGCGCGCTCAGTGCGCGCCCTTCTTCGGGCGCAGCGGCGCACCGGCGTTCACATGGTCGTTCCAGGAAGCGGGCTTGAAGCCATTTTCGACCTGCTCCATCCGGATGCAGTCGGCCACGGGGCAGACGATCTGGCACAGGTTGCAGCCTACGCACTCGCCCTCGTCGATGCGCGGCACGCGCGTGCCCTCCTGCGGGTGGATGCACTGGTGCGCGCCATCATGGCACGCCGCCACGCAGAGCTGGCAGCCGATGCACTTGTCGGCGTCAATGCGGGCGACGGTCTCGTAGTTCATGTCCAGCTCGCCCCATTCGCGGAAGCCGGGGACGGCCTTGCCCACCATCTGGTCGATGCGCTGGAATCCGTGCGTGCGCATGTACTGCTGCAGCCCATCGGTCATGTCCTGCACCACGCGATAGCCGCGCAGCATCACCTCGGTGCAGACCTGGACGGTGCTCGATCCCAGCAGGATGAACTCCACCGCGTCGCGCCAGCTGCTGATGCCTCCGATGCCGCTGATCGGCAGGCCGAACTCCCTGGCGCGCGCCAGCTCTGCCACCATGTGCAGCGCGATCGGCTTCACCGCGGAGCCGCAGTAGCCGCCGTTGGTGCTCATGCCACCCACGCGCGGCTCGGGCACGAAGCGGTCGATGTCCACCGCGATGATGCTCTTGATGGTGTTGATCAGGGAGACGCCGTGCGCGCCGCCGCGCTTGGCCGCCATGCCGTGCGGAAGGATGTCGCTGACGTTGGGGGTCAGCTTCACCAGCACGGGCACGGTGCTGTACTTCACGGCCCAGCCGGTGATGCGTTCGTTGATGCGGGGCTCCTGACCCACCGCGCTGCCCATGCCGCGCTCGCACATGCCGTGCGGGCAGCCGAAGTTCAGCTCCAGCCCGTCGGCGCCCGCATCGATGGAGCGCGCGATGATCTCGCGCCACTCCTCCTCGGTCTCGAACATCAACGAGACGATGATGGGATGCTTGGGGAAGAGGCGCTTGGTCTCGGCGATCTCGCGCAGGTTCACGTCCAGCGGCCGGTCGGTGATCAGCTCGATGTTGTTGAAGCCCGCCCCCTGCACGCCGCGGATGGTGTGCCCGCCGAAGCGGCTGGAGACGTTTTGGATCGGCACGCCCAGCGTCTTCCAGACGGCGCCGCCCCATCCCGCCTCGAATGCCCGCTGGATCTGCAGCCCGCTGTTGGCAGGCGGTGCGCTGGCCAGCCAGAAGGGATTCGGCGACCAGATGCCGCCGGTGTTGGTGCTCAGGTCAGGCATCGGTGGCGCCTCGCTTCATGCGGTCGAGTTCGGGTGAGCCTGCGGCGTGCGGCGACGCGGCGTGCCCCATGAGCGCCGCGTGAATCGCCAGCGCGGCGGCCTTCCCCTCGGCGACCGCGTTCACCACTTCCTTGCCCGCATTGGTGCAGTCGCCGCCGGCGTACCAGCCGCGCCGCCCGGTGAATCCATGCCTGTCCACGGCGATGCGCCCGTGTTCGAAGTGGATGCCGTGCAGCCCCGCGAGCATCGCGCCCAGCTTTGACTGGCCGATCGCCACCAGCACCAGGTCGGCCTCCACGGTGAATTCGCTGCCGGCGATCGGCCGCCTGGACTCATCCACCCGTGTGCAGCGCACGCGCTGCACGCGCCCGTCGCCCTCGATGGCGGTGGCGATCGCCTGCCACTCGGCACGCACCCCTTCGGCGATCGCCGACTCCCACTCGTGTGCGTATCCGCTCATGACCTCGCGCGTGCCGCGGTAGACCATCGTGACGCCGCCGGCGCGCAGCCCCGCAAGCTCGCGCACCGCGTCGATGGCGGTGTTCCCGCCGCCGATCACCACCGCGCGCGCGTGCGGCGGCACGGTGACCGTTCCCAGCTTCATCGCCTCGATCCAGGCGACGGCGCCGTGCACGCCGGGCAGAAGCTCGCCCGGCAGGCCCAGCGCGGTGTCCGCGCCCAGGCCGATGCCCACGAAGACCGCGTCGAAGCTGCTCTCCAGCTCTTCCAGCGTGATGTCGGCACCAACGTTGACGCTCGTCTTCACCTGGATTCCGCCAATCGCCAGCACCCAGTCCACCTCGGCCAGCGCCTGGTCGGCCTTCATCTTGTAGGGCGCGACGCCGGTGGAGTTGAGCCCGCCGAGCGTCGCGCGCTTCTCGAAGATGGTGCATGCATGGCCGTGGCGGCGCAACTCGTGCGCAGCGGCCAGGCTGGCCGGGCCTGCGCCGACCAGCGCCACGCGCTTGCCGCTCTCGGGCCCCGCCTCGAAGAAGCGCCATCCTTCCTGGTACGCGCGGTCAGTGGCGTAGCGCTGCAGCCGCCCGATGGCGATGGGCGGATGCTCCAGGTCGTTGTAGACGCACGCGCCCACGCACAGCACCTCGACGGGGCAGACGCGCGCGCAGCTCATTCCCAGGATGTTGGCCTCGAAGATGGTCTTCGCCGAGCCGTGCACGTTGTCCGTGGCGATCTTCCGGATGAACTGCGGGATGTCGATCGCCGTCGGGCACGCTTGGATGCAAGGCGCATCGCTGCAGAAGAGGCACCGGTTGGCCTCGGCGACGGCCGCATCGCGCAGCAGCGGAAGCTTGAAGTCCGCGAAGGCGTTCTCGGAGCGGTGGGGCGGCAGCGGTGCGGTCATGCGATGCACGGCATGCTGCGGCATGCGCCGCGGCCGCGCGACGCGCAATGCTACCCGTCATGCCCCCGCGCGGCTACATTGGGCCTGCTTCCGACCCGCTCCACCGATGCTGCGCCTGAACGAACTCCGCCTTCCCCTCGAGCACGCGGCCGACGCGATCCGCCCGGCGGTGCTGGCGCGCCTGGGCATTCCATCGCAGGACCTGCTGCGCTTCCAGATCTTCCGCCGCGGCGTCGACGCGCGCAAGCCCAGCGCCATCCTCTTCATCTACACCATCGACGCCGAGGTGCGCAACGAGGCCGCGGTGCTGGCGCGGCTGAAGAAGGACCCGCGCGTCGGGCCCGCCCCGGACATGGGCTACAAGTTCGTGGCGCGGTCCATCGGGACGGATTCGTCCGCTGCGGCACCACCGGCGGCCGATCGCCCAATCGTGATCGGCATGGGGCCCGCTGGCCTCTTCGCAGGGCTGATCCTGGCGCAGTCCGGATTTCGTCCATTGATCCTCGAGCGGGGGAAGGCGGTGCGCGACCGCACCAAGGACACCTTCCGGATGTGGCAGCACGGCCAGCTGGACACCGAATCGAACACCCAGTTCGGCGAAGGCGGCGCGGGCACTTTCTCCGACGGCAAGCTCTACAGCCAGGTGAAGGACCCCAAGCACTACGGACGCAAGGTGCTGGATGAATTCGTGAAGGCAGGCGCGCCCGAGGAGATCCTCTACGCCAGCCGCCCGCACATCGGCACCTTCCGCCTGGTCAGCATGGTGGAGCGGATGCGCGCCAACATCCTTGCCTTGGGCGGCGAGATCCGTTTCGAAAGCCGCGTCGATGACATTCTGTTCGAACCCGATGCAGCTGGGCACGGCGGCGCGCATGCCAGCTCCGGTCCCGGACGCGTCTGCGGCGTCGTGCTGGCCAGCGGCGAGCACCTGAAGACCCGGCACCTGGTCCTGGCCGTGGGCCACAGCGCGCGCGATACCTTCGAGATGCTGCATCGGCACGGCGTCTACATCGAGCCGAAGCCCTTCTCGATCGGCTTCCGGATCGAGCACCCCCAGTCGCTCATCGACCGCTGCCGTTACGGAAAGAACGCGGGCAATCCGCTGCTCGGCGCCGCGGATTACAAGCTGGTGCACCACGCCAAGAACGGCCGGTCGGTCTACAGCTTTTGCATGTGCCCGGGGGGCACGGTGGTCGCCGCCACTTCCGAGGTGGGGCGCGTCGTCACCAACGGCATGAGCCAGTACAGCCGCAACGAGCGCAACGCCAACGCTGGCATCGTGGTCGGAATCACTCCGGAGCAGGACTACCCCGACGGCCCGCTGGCCGGGATCGCCTTCCAGCGCTTCTGGGAATCGCGCGCCTTTGAACTGGGCGGCGGCACCTACCAGGCTCCCGGCCAGCTGGTGGGCGACTTCCTGGCGCGGCGGCCTTCGACGGCCTTCGGCACCGTGCATCCCTCCTACACGCCGGGCGTCCACCTGTGCGACCTCTCGACCGCGCTTCCTGATTACGCGATCACCGCCATTCGCGAGGCGCTGCCTGCCTTCGCGCGCGAGATCAAGGGCTTCGACATGCCAGACGCGGTGCTCACGGGCGTCGAGACGCGCACTTCATCGCCGATCCGCATCAAGCGCGGCGAGACGGACCTGCAGAGCCTGAACACGCGCGGCCTCTATCCCACGGGCGAAGGCGCCGGGTACGCGGGCGGGATCCTCTCCGCCGCGATCGACGGCATCAAGGTGGCGGAGGCGGTGGCGCTCAGCATCACGGCGTGAAGCGCGCCTGGCGAGGCCGGCCGCGCGCCCTCCGCCCGGTACGCTTCGCCGCCATCATGGCGAAGCCCCAACCAACCGATTCAGGTGCTGCTTCGGCCGCCATTGCCACGCCCATGCCCACAGGGCCCATCGGCCGCATGCTGACGCTGGTCGAACGGCTGGGCAATCGCCTGCCCGATCCCGCGACGCTCTTTGCCATCCTGGGGTTGGCGACACTGGTCGCCAGCGCCATCGGCGCCGCCGCGGGCTGGTCCGTGGCGGATCCCCGCGACCCTGCGAAGACCATCGCGGTGCGCTCGCTGTTGGATGCCGATGGCCTGCGCTGGATCCTGACCAGCACCATCCGCAACTTCCTTGATTTCCCTCCGCTGGCGATCGTGCTGGTGGCGATGCTGGGCATCGGCGTCGCCGAGCGCACCGGGCTCTTCCCCGCGCTCCTGAAGCTGCTGGTGCGCGTGACGCCCGGGCCGCTCCTGACACCGGCGGTCGTCTTCATCGGCGTCAACTCCAGCGCGGCGGCCGACGCGGGCTATGTCGTTCTGCCACCGCTGGCCGCGGGCGTCTTCGCATGCGTCGGGCGCTCGCCGGTGGCGGGCATCGCTGCGGCCACCTTCGGCGTCGCGGGGGGCTTCAGCGCCAACCTGCTGATCACCAGCCTGGACCCGCTGCTTTCGGGCCTCACCGAGCAGGCCGCGCGCGCGATCGACCCACAGGCCGTGGTGCGCGCCGACTGCAACTACTACTTCATGATCGCCTCGACCTTTTTCCTGACAGGGCTGGGCTGGTTTGTCACCGATCGGATCGTCGCGCCGCGCTTCGATCGCGCAGAGGTCGCGCGGCAGCTGGTCAACGGGCAGGTGGAGCAGGGGGTGGACCCCTTGACCCGCGGCGAGCGGCGCGGGCTGCTGGCGGCGCTCGCCGCGCTGGTGGTGGTCGCCGGCACGTTCCTGACGATGGCGTTCATCCCGGGCGGGCCGCTCACCGGCGAGGTGCTTCGGCACGGCACCAACACCATGGTGCCCGCATGGAGCGAGGCGATCGTGCCGATGCTGCTGGTGCTCTTCCTGCTGCCGGGGATCGCCTTCGGCGTTACTTCGGGCGAGATCCGCTCCGACCGCTGCGTCGCCACGCGCATGGGCCAGGCGATGAGCTCGATGGGCACCTATGTGGTGCTGGCCTTCTTCGCCGGGCAGGCGATCGCGTGGTTCCGCCAGTCGAACCTGGCCACCGTGATCGGGATCGAGGGGGCCGAGGTGGTGAAGTCGATGGGCTTCGGCTTGTCGCCCATGCTTGTCTCGGTCGTCGGCGTCACCGCGATGCTCAATCTGCTCATCTCCAGCGCCAGCGCGAAGTGGGCCTTCCTGGGGCCGGTGCTGGTCCCGATGCTGGGGCAGGCGGGAATGAGCCCCGAGCTGGTGCAGGCGGCGTATCGCGTCGGTGATTCATGCACCAATCCCATCGCGCCCCTCAATGCGTACCTGGTGATCATCCTGGTGGCGGTCCGGCGATACCAGCCCGAGGCGGGCGTGGGCACGCTGATCGCGCTGCTGCTTCCCTATTGCCTGGCGTCGCTGGTTGCATGGACCGCGATGCTGGTCGCGTGGAATGCGCTGGGGATTCCGCTCGGTCCCGGGTGACGCGCGCAGACCGACGCAATCGCGTGCGTGACTTGGCCCGCGTCACGACTCACCGAGTTTCGCGCGGCCGTGTCAGCAGCGAGACGATCACGCCCGCCAGGGCACCCAGCGGGATGGTCACCAATGCAGGCTGGCTGAAGGGCACCAGCGCATCGGTGGGTGGCAGGCCATAGACCTTCTCGAAGGCATCCTTGGAGAGCAGCACCCACGCCAGGCTGCTGACCAGCCCCACCATGATCGCGGTGGCGATGCCCTGCTTGGTGGCGCGCTTCCAGAAGAGCGCCATCAGCAGTGCGGGCAGATTCGCGCTGGCCGCCACGTTGAATGCCCAGCCCACCAGGAAGCTGGCGTTCAGGTCCTTGAAGAGCAGCCCCAGCACCATGGCACCCGTGCCCAGCACCAGTGCGGCGATTCGCGCGATGCGCACCTGCGCGCGCTCCGTGGGTGCGCGGTTCATCACCGTGGTCACCAGGTCGCGCGCGACGGCGCCGCTGCCCGCGAGCACTAGCCCGCTCACGGTGCCCAGGACGGTGAAGAAGGCCACGCTCGAAATCAGCGCGAACAGAAGACTTCCGAAGCTGCGCGCCAGCAGCGGTGCGGACATGTTGCTGTCGGAAGTGTCCAGCGTGCCGCCCGTCATCGCGCCCAGGCCCAAGTAGAGGGTCAGCACGTAGAAGGAACCAATCGCGCCGATGCCCACCACCGTGCTCAGCCGCGCGCTGCGCACATCCGGCACCGTGTAGTAGCGGATGAGAATGTGCGGCAGGCTCGCCGTGCCCAGGAAGAGGGCGAGCATCAGCGAGACGAAGTCCACGCGATCAAGGACGCTGCCGGATCGGAGGCCGCGGAAGGTGGGGCTGTTGCCCGGCTGCAGAAGCAGGTCGCCGCGGATGACTTCAGGGGCCGCCACGCTCTGCACGACGCCCGCGTCATTGGTGACCTTGCTGGTGCGCCACGCCGCGATGTCGCTCTCGGAGAAGACGCGCAGAAACGCCACGGGGCCAAGCGCACCGGTGTGCGCGCCCTCCTGGCGGACCATTCCATCGGCGTCGGCAACGGCGCCGGGGACGGACCACGCGGGCAGCGCACTGACCGAACCAACCTGCCGCGCGGGGGCGGGGCGCGCGGCGCCGGGCGCGTGCACCGTGAAGCCGCGCCCCAGGATCAGCCCCGCAAGTACAGCGCACAGCGCAAGCAGCAGGCCACCCTTGATGAATTGCACCCAGGTGGTGCTGACCATGCCGGCCGTCGCCACGATCACCGTTACGACGACGCCCACCAAGCCGACGCCTGCCCACGCGGGCAGGCCAAGGAGCGGCTTGATCAGCGCCCCCGCGCCCACCATCTGCGGTACCAGGTAGAAAAGGCTGACGACCAGCGTGCTCACCGCGGCGGCCAGCGTCACCAGCCGCGACCCGAAGCGCGCGTTCAGCGCATCGGCAAAGGTGTACTTGCCCAAGCGCCGGATCGGCTCCGCCACGACCAGAAGCGCCACGATCCAGCCCGCCAAGTACCCGATCGAATACAAGAAGCCGTCGTAGCCCCAGAAGGCGATGAGCCCGCAGATGCCCAGGAAGCTGGCAGCCGACAGGTAGTCGCCAGCAAATGCGATGCCATTCACGAACCACCCGATCTGCCCATGCGCCGCGAAGTACCCCTTGGCGCCCACCGTGCGCCGCGCCAGCAGCAGGCTCAGCACGAGCACCGCCACGGTGAACGCCGCGAAGACGCTCACCGAGAACCAATCCGTCGGCGCCGCGGCGGGGGACACTTCAGCAGGGGACATCTCAGCCATCCTCCCGCAGGCGCAGTGCCAGGAGCGCCACCACGAATGCCAGCGCGATGAGCCCCATGCCCCACGCGACCGCAAGGTTGACGCCCGCGATCACCTGAACTGAGAGCAGCCTGGGCGCCAGCACCGTCACCGCGATGAAGCCCCCATAGGCAGCGATGTACAGGCCCAGGAGCCACCACCGTGCACGCGAGCGTCGCGCGGGTGGGTCCGGGGGTTCGTGAGGCGCGAGGGGAGCCACGCGCGGGACGATAGCGGAGTGGCGCTTGAGGTACTGAGGCTCCGTACACGTCCCGGTGGGGTGTGCGGCCGTCGGTCGTACGTAGCTCGCTCGCAGGCAATTAGAGAAGGCGCGAACCGAAGCAACGGCGTGCTAACCTGAGGCTCCGGTCAAATACCGTAACTTCCTCGGAACGGTGAAATTCAAGTTGGATTCATCCCGATCATTCTGAGTCGGCCATGTGCCGAAGAGAAGTGCACCTTTGATGCAATCGCTCAGCGAGCGTGAAATCGTGGTCATCGGCGAGTGCCTCAGGGCCGTGGTAACGGGCCCATTTCTCCAAGACACAGGCGTGCCCGATGATCCATGGTGGGAGTTCTCAGCAGTGATGGGACTGACGCCCGGCGAGGTCTCTGCGATCGCCAACCAGTGGCCAAGTGTTGACTTCGGAAATCCATCGGTGCGCCTTGCAGTCGGCGGTGCGATCGGCAACCTTCTCGGCTACCCGCACAGCTGCGAGCAGCATTGGACGCACTTCATCTCCGTGTCGCCTTCCGAGCTTGCCGCAATCGGGGAAAGGTGGCGGGCTCTCAAGACCTGACACCTCGTGCCCTTCGAATGCGGCACTCTCGATCGCCTTCGGAGTCACTGGAGGAGAACCTACTGGGCGTTCGTGCCGACACGCAGTGCGGTCTACACTCACGTGCGAGGGCTGGCGCCCTCGGCCTCACTTGCGTGCGGCACAACACAACGTTGGTCTACGAGACTGTCGACGCATGGGCACTTGGGGAACCGCGCTCTACTCAGACGACTTCGCCTCGGACATTCGGGACGACTTCCGTGGTCTCGTGGGCGAAGGCCTTACTGCGGACGACGCCCTTGGGCGGCTCTTGACGGAGTACTCGTCTGTGCTGAGTGATCCAACTGAGGAGTCGGTTTTCTGGCTCGCACTTGCGGATACGGCGTGGCGGCTCGGCCGCCCAGTTCAACGCGCAACAACGGAGGCGCTTCGCATCATCCATGCGGATTCGGACCTGAGCCGCTGGGATGATGAACAGCTCCGACGTAAACGCATCAAGGTGCTGGAGGAACTCGCTCTCAGGCTGCAGTCCGCGCCCCCGCCAATCAAGCGCGTGGCCCGTCGGATCATCGCCACCAACTCGTGGGACGTTGGAGAAGTCGTCGGGTATCGCCTGGCCTCCGGCGCATGGACACTGCTCCGTGTGATCGGCCACCATGTGGACAAGGGCGGGCGGCATGCGATCTGCGAGTTGCTTGACTGGACCGGACCCGACTTGGACTCCGCGCCGCAGCCAAGCGCCTTGGCGCTTCGTCCACGGCTGGCATCCTCGCGGCCAAGTCAGTTCATGATCGGCGAACCGCGCAAGAAGTCGGATCTCGCTCGCCTTGTCCGAACCGGTTCGCAATCCGCCCCGGAGCAACGGCCGGGTGGCTACATGGTGTTCCCCTTTCCTTACGTTGATCGCCTGTTGCAAGAGACCTTTGGTCTTGAGTAGTGGTGAACCCTTGCGGCCGGATGGCACCAGGTTCGACCGCTGCCCAACTGCGCGTTCGTGCCGACACGCGAGTGCGGTCTACGCTCACGCCCGGGGTCTGGCCCCCTCGGCCGCACTGACGTGCGGCACAACCCAACTTTGGCCAGGGTGAAATGCACGCTGGAAAGCCGCAGCTTGCTCGTCGGGTCTACTAGTGAGAATTCACCAACTGGCGGACATCCAATCCGATGTCGCGGGCGATCTTGCGCAGCAGCATCGGCGAAATGTCCTGTCCCGGGTGGAAAGGCACGGTCGTGCACCTACCGTCCGGGTGCCGGAACTGCTTGTGCGACCCGCGCTGGCGCGCCTCGTGAAAGCCAAGCCGCTGCAGAATCGCCACCACCTCCCTCGGCTTAAGAACTGGAACGTCGCCCATTCATGCCACCCGCACCGTCTGCGTGCCGACGAACTCGCCCTCCAGCTGCGGCTCGCCGTCCTCCAAGAGCATGCCGATCACCTCGCGCAAGTTGACATCCAGCTCCTCCGCCGTCTTGGCCTGCGAGTGGGCGCCGGGCCAGCCCGGAACGTACCCGACCAGCAAGCCAGTCTCCTTGTCGCGCTCGACAACCACAGTGAAGGTTCTCATGGTGTCGAATTGTACGACGCGCGGCATCCAGCAGTCCAGGGCTGGATCAAATTCTCCCGCGGGCTTCGACGCGGATGCGCACGACTGCCCAACTGAGCATTCGTGCCGACACGCAAGGCGGTTTACACTCGCCCGTTGGGGCGTTCGTCTCCGGCCGCACCTGCGTGCGGCACAACACGACGTTGGGCTGGCCTGATCAGGCGCAGCGACCCACCGCGCGAGCCAGCGTTGTCGACGAGACTCCCAATTTCAGCAGCGACCTGAACATCAGGTCAAGTGACACGGTTGCGTCCCCCGCCTCCCTCTTCGCCACGCGTGACTGGCTCGACTTCAGGAGATTCGCCGCGCCGACCTGCGTGATGTGCTGGCGTTTGCGGTGGTCGCGAAACGTCTTTGCGAGCTGGTGACGCAGTTCCACGTACGCAGCCTCCTCGTCGCTCAGCCCGAGGAATTCCTGGGCTGATCCGGTCCGCCATCCCTTCGCCTTCAGGCGCGATTCCTTGGTGGTGCTCATGATCGGTTCCTCACGCTGAGTCGTAGTTCGTAATCCTTGCCTTGCACGTGTCGATGACCTTCTTTGCAGTCTGCGGCGTCGTCTTGCGAAACACATCGACTATCAGGACGGCGTTGGAGTCGATCCGATCGATGTATCGCCAGCTGGTGCCTGCGTCGACGATTCGCAACTCGTGGCACCGAGCGCCCACGGAAGGCACGGGCGCTGCCAAGCGGCGCCAGGCGCGCCAACGCAGAGCCCCTTCTCGCGCGAAACGCGTGAGTTGGTGGGAGGCTCGTGTGTGCTGTCACGTAGCGGAAGCTGCGGGAATGGGCGATGCTGGATTCGAACTCCTCGCTGAACACCATGGGAATTGATGAGTGAGGGGGATAGCGGCGCAGAAAGCGACGCACTGTCGGGCGTGGGGCCGGCGTGAAGCCCAGTCGTGTCAACGGTGGTAGGGCCGATCGCGGCCCGTGCAAGGGCACACGGAGCAACGTGGCGGCTCCCCGGGCGGGTGGCGCGGGGCCACCGGGCAGACGTCCTCGGTGGCCACGGGTCCTCCCTGACGCGAACGCATGCTCTTGGCCCAACGGAGCGGCTGGCAGGGGCGATCGAGTTTGTTTCAGGAGGGTGTCACCGGTGTCACCGGTACCGAAACTGGCGGCTCGGCCCGTACTTCACGGGGTCCCGGCCTGCCATCCCGCCCCTCACTTCCACCACGACTTGCCGGCCCGACGAACCGGCGCTCTGCCAGTAGGGTGAGGCAACCGCTCACGCGTGCCAGCCCGGGTGAGTTCCTTTGTCCCAACTTGCCCCCGCGAATCGCAGCAGCGGATCGCCAGGCGCGACGCCAATCGAATGGCTCGACGAGTTTGTGAGCGAGAAACTCGTTCGCCGTGACATTTGCTCTTCGATCCGATACACTTCAGGAACTTCCGCGCAACTTCCAAGAACCACCGGTGGTGGAAAATTTTGGGGCAATGACTTGGATCCTTCCAATCCGTTCTTGGTTCTCAGATTGCCTGCGAATGCAAGCAGCGCCGAAATCAGGCGAGCTGGCCAAATGGCCGTGGCGGCAGCGCGCCTCTCCGGCGATACCTCCGGTGAAGCCCAAAGGCATCTGAAGGACGTCGAAAGCGCGATTGAGCGTCTCCGCGACCCAGTTGCGAGACTGAGGCACAGCCTCGCGTGGCCCGCGTTGGCACCAGGCGGCGCGGAGTGCTTGCGGACAAACCACATGGTCACCGAGGTGGCGCGGGACCCTGCATTCGATGCTTCGCAGGCAGTCGAATTGCTCGTGGCGGGCGAGTCAACGCATGTGCGGGCCCACGCACGTGCGGTCTTCATGCTTCTCCGGGCGTCGTCCCTGTTGGGAGGAGGTGGCAGTGCGGCGGTACGCCGAGGTACTACGGCGGGCTGGGCTACGAGCGCCGGGTGCCAGCTGGTGTCAGAGGGCCTTAAGCATTGGGCTGATGCGATCGAACGTCGTGAGTTCTGGATTGAGTTTCGGCTGCGGGGGAAGGAACTCGGTGATCCGCGGATTGATTCGGAATTCCTGAAGCGGCTCGAATCAGAGGCAGCAATCGTGCCTCTTGAGCACTTTTCGGCACTGGCCCGGCAGATGCTCTATGTGCGCGATAGCGCAGGATGCAAGCAGCTCGTCGCAGCACTTCGGAGCGGCAGCAAGTCGCGTGAACACCTCGATCGGGTTCTCTCCGAGATCTATGGACCGACTTGTGCGCGGGCGACTGCGACCATTGACGGACTTGCAACGGAACTCCAGTCCGTCAAGTCTGCGCATGGCCCCGCTTACCGAGCCCTTCTCGTCCGATTCGAGGAGGAGGTTTCGCCTGACATTGACATGGTCTTGGAGGTTGGCGACTTGCCCGGATTCTCCGAAGAGATGCTGCGCGACAAGGCAACCGAGTTTCTCCGGAATCTCGCTGTCGCCTCCGCGAACAAAGTGCAGGCGTTCGATGTCTCAGAGAAGGCCCTTGCCCTCGCGGCGCGTGCCGCGAATAGCGCATCACTTCGCTCGCGCGTCGCGGACGACCAGCGCACCGTGTCGCAGCTGATTCGACAGGAAAAGTCGGCAGCACGGATCAAGCCGTCTATGGACCGATTGCACAGGGCGATGGCGGAGCGGAATCTGAAGCTCGCGATTCACGCGCTGGACGAATTGCTTCAAGTCTGCGATCCAGGGGATGCTTCGGAGTGGCGGTCGCTTCGACAGAAGTTGTCGACGAAGTATGCGACCGAGCTTTACAACACTGCGCTGACGAGCGGTGTGCGAGAAAACGCATTGGCGCTCCTCGAGGAGGCCCGGCGTTATGAAACTGTGCCGGCAGAGCAAGCGCTGATCGATCGAGCGATGAACACCTTGCGAAGCGGTGGTGGGCTGCAGCAGTCTCGCGGGTGCGTCATTCCGATCGCTATTGCGGTTGGGACGCTCGGGGTAGGTGCGGGTGCTGCCGCGGGCTGGATTCCCTCGCTCATGGTCCGCCTGATTGGGGCCATTTCGTCCCTGATGGGAGTACAGCCGTAGTGGGCACTGCCAAGCCGCCTGCCTGGTCGCCTTCGGCGTGGGACCGACTTTTCGGTTTCCGTGCGATGCGAGTGTCGCCGAGCGATGCCCCGGCGGTTGATCCGTTGGACGAGTCGAGCGCCATCGCTCGGATCGAGCAAGCGATTACGGACGCGTCGGAGGCACTTAGACGGCGAAATTTTGCGGAGGCGTTGCCTGGGGGCAGGAGTCCATCAGTTGAATTGGGTTCAGTGCCTCCCCCTGCTGGACTCAGCAAGGCCGAGGCCATAGACCTGGCAGTGCAAACATGGCGTTTTGCTCGTCGTGTGGACGGGCTTGACGCCGTCAAGTTTCCTCGGGAGCGTAAGCAGTTTTCCGATTCGCTTCGTCGGTTTCAGAAGATCCTCGAAGCGCACAAGATCGAGGTACTCGACCCTCTCGGCCAGAGGTACGTAGAGGGCTGGGACGAGGTGGAGGTGATTAGCTGGGAGCCACCGCCGCCGGGTGCCAGCGCCTCCGTTTCGACAATCAAACAAACCATTGCCCCCATCGTCAGGCGCAATGGAGAGATCATCGCACGTGGGCAAGTTGTGGCAACTGACGTGACCGCTTGAATTCAGAGAGGCAACAAAGTGACCAGACTTACGATCGACTTTGGAATCGACCTAGGAACGACGAACTCTGTGATTTCCGTCGCCCAAGGTGGGAGCGTGGAGACGATTAAGAACGGCCTGTCGGAGGTGACGCCCTCGCTCGTCGCGTACGACAAGAGAGGGACGAAGCGAGTCGGCTTGGCTGCCGCCGACCTGTACCGTCGCGCTTCATCAAGCACCAATGTTCACGCTGAGTTCAAGAGGGTGATGGGACAGCGAGTTCTGCGCGAGTTCAAAGCAGCAGGCCTGAGTAAGTCCCCCGAGGAACTGTCCGCGGAGGTGCTGATTGACCTGCGGCGGGCTTGCGCGGTGAGATTTGGGGAGGAACCCGAGGCCGCAGTAATCACGGTCCCTGCGATGTTTGAGCTCCCCCAAAATGAGGCGACTGCGGCTGCTGCATTGCTGGCGGGGTTTACCCACTCTCAGCTGCTTCAGGAGCCCGTTGCGGCCGCTGTTGCCTATGGATTTAGCTCGAATGCGGAGCGTGCTTACTGGTTGGTGTACGACTATGGTGGGGGTACTTTCGACGCGTCAATCGTCGCCGTCCGCGATGGCCAACTTAGCGTCATCAAGCATGCCGGGGATAATTATCTAGGTGGCGCCGACCTCGACTGGAAGATCGTGGAAGAAGTCCTGGCGCCCGCGCTAGCGGAGCGCCATTCACTCGATTCGCTTTCCCGAGATGCGGGCGCATCCGAAGCCGATCGCGGGCGGATGCTCGTGCTTAAGCAGCTTGCCGAGAGAATCAAGAAGGAACTGACCAGCAGCGATTCGTGCCAGTGGCAGGAGGAGGGCCTTCTTGAAGATGATGACGGCGAGCCGATTGACGTGGAGGGATCGCTGAGTAGAAGCCGCTTTGAGGCGCTCGCGAGACCCGCGGTTGATCGGTCAGTCCGGCTCGTCGAGCAGCTGATCGCGGACAGTGGAGTGCCGAAGGGTCAGATCGATCGACTCCTTCTGGTCGGCGGTTCGACCTTCATTCCGCTTGTGCGGCAGCGCCTCGCATCACTGGGCATTCCCCTCGGAATGGAGCTTGATCCGATGACCGTCGTGTCTCGCGGGGCTGCCATTTTCGCATCGTCTCAGCGGCTTCCGAGTTCGCGCGTGCGGCCAGTTTCGCCGGCGGTTGGAACCGCGAGTGTTCAGCTTGAGTACGAGCCAGTGACGAAGGAGCAGGAGCCAATCATTGGCGGTCGAGTTCAGATCGACGGCGCGGCCCCCGCGCCAGGCGCGACCGTGACCTTGTCGCGTGACGACCGGGGATGGAATAGTGGCGATGTTCCACTCGATGCCAAGGGCATGTTCTTTGTTCCCACAAAGATCCGCGAGAAGGGCCAGACAGTGTTCGAGATTTCAATCCGGGTTGGCGGCCAGAAGGTGCCGTGCAGTCCGGCCACAGTTGGAATCACATCTGGGCTACAGGTAAGCAGCGCACCATTGTCCGCAGGAGTTGGCATCGCGCTTGCCAGTGGGAGAAACAGAGTGATCCATGCCGGCGGCACGCATCTCCCGCGACCTGAAGAGCGCTGGGATGGCAAGTTCACGCGCGCGTTGAAAAAGGGCTCGTCTGATTCACTCCTCATCCCAGTTATGAGCGGTGACGAAGAAGTCGCGGAACACAATCGATGCGGCTGCGTGATCGAGATCAGTGGACGAGACCTTGAACGGGATGTCCCCGCGGGAACAGATGTAGAGATCTGGATATCTGTCGACTCTTCTGGCGTACCAACAGTGCGTGTTTACGTGCCCTTGCTCGAAAGGACCTTTGAACCAGCCGAGAGAATTCGACTGGACTACGAGCCAGCTGACGCGCTTCGTGACCGGAAGGCAGCCCTCGAAACGCGTCTTCAGGCGGTTGAGGAGAGCGCCGATGGCAGCTCGCTCAGAGATGTCTCAGCAGAGGCACTATCTGTTCGGCTAGACGAGGATATGGACGAGATCGACTCGCTCATCGAAAAGTGGCAGGGCGGGAATGAAGTTGCGGCCGGGCGAGCGACCCATCTCATCAGTGAAGTCTCCAAGAAGGCAGCCGCACTAGAAGCCAAAGTGGCCCTTCCGGCGGCCACGGAAGCCTTCAACGAGTCTCTCGACGGCGCCCGAAGGGCCGTCGCGCAATACGGGAAGCCCGAGGAGCGTGCCGTGGTCGAAGAGGTTGGCCGAGAAGGCACACGGGCCGTCCAGCAAGGAGATGCGTTAGCGCTGCGGCACTGCTCCGAGCAGCTCAATGCCATGCACCGACAGCTAGTCGCGAGGGATCCGGCCTTTTGGGTCGCGTTCCTGCATCACTTGTCCACCATGCAATCTAGGTTCACCGACCAGGCAGCCGGGCGACGCCTTCTCGCCGAAGGAGCGCAGGCGGCACAGCGTGGCGACGCCGAATCGGTACAGAGCGTGGCCCAGCAGTTGATTCGCCTGCTTCCCGAGCAGGAAGCCCAAGCGGTGGCCGGCCGAATCAAGTCGCATGTCGCTTAGCAACCAGAAAGGCCGACTTCGATCTTGGACGTGCATGAGCTGCTTTCTCCAGGCACCGTCATCCGTGACACCTACACGGTTGATGCACACATCGCGAGCGGAGCGTTCGCGGATGTCTATCGCGTTAGGCATCGGTTCATGGGCATGCAGGCCATGAAGGTGTTGCGTGATGGCCAGACAGCCGAGCAGCGCATTCAGGGGCTTTACGAGGCATTTCGGCTTGCAAAGGTTGCACACCCTTCGATTGTTCGGGTCTATGACGGCAACCACCTTGAAGCTTGTCATGGCAGCCTCCCCTACGTGACCATGGAGTTGATAGAGGGAGGAACCCTGGCAAATCTTGAGCAACTCGTTCGTGGCAGCTTCTCATGCGGACTTCTCGATGCTTGCGAGCAGCTGGCCGCCGCTCTCGCTCATGCGCATTCCCAAGATCCTCCGATTGTTCATCGGGATATCAAGCCCACAAATGTGCTCATGACCCGCCGGGCGGATGGGGGGATCGCCGTCAGGCTCGCAGATTTTGGGCTTGCAGTCCCGATCAGCGAGAGCCTCGGCTTCGCGGTTGGCCATGGAACACTTCTGTACCGGTCGCCCGAGAGTCTTGGCGGCATTGAGATTCCTGCAAGCGACGTTTACTCCTGGGGCCTGACCGTGTACGAGGCCGCCACCGGGCTATCACCGTTCACTATGCAGCTCCGAGCTATCGACCGTTGTGACATGCTTGGGTTGGTTGAGGCGTTAAAGGCGGCTCAAAAGTCAGACATAGAGGCGCCCTCCCACTTTAGGCATGAGATTCATCCGATCATCGACGCGCTAGTGATGCGGTGCCTGTGTCACGACCATCGGCTTCGTGTCCAGAACGGCATCTCTCTTCTTCAGGCGACGATCGCTGCGAGATCAATCGTTGATGGGGAACCAAAGCCGCCAGCCGCCATCCGTCGCGCATTGTTTCTGTGCCGGGCCCCAGGCAGGACTGGGGAGGCCGCCCGTCTACTGTCGAGAGCGATGCGGGCAGAGAATACAGACGCAGCCGCCTACCGACCTTGGATGGAGTTTTTGAACAGCGAACACGATCGGTTGACACGGTGATGCAAATGAAGGAGACGCAGGAACTACGCCGGTATCTTGGCAGCGAGCTCACCGCAGAGGCGCTGAGATTCGCGAGGCGAAGGCGGTTTGCCGAGGCACTCTCGGCGGCCGACCGCGCCTCGCGGACAGACCCTTCACTGCCTCATCCTCACGTCATCGCGTCAAAGTCGCTCTTCTGGATGGGTGATACCGACGGTGCTGAAACACGACTTCAATTGGCGCGGCAGCTTGGCTTTGACGCTGTGGCCGCCAGTGCCATGCAGGGAGAGATTGATCGAGCTCGCGAGCTTTCGCGAGCAAGATCTCGTGTTCGTGAGCGTGCGGCACTCCGCCTCGGAGCTTTCAGAGAGGCTCTGGCAGACCTTGTAACCGCAAACGGGGCACGCTTTACGAGCGAAGCGGTTGCAAGATTGGTGGCCATGCTCACGGTCGCATTGACGCTCATAATCGCCTGGTGGCTTCGCGGAGCATGAACATGAATCGTTCCTCTCTTGCGGCGGTGATCGATGACATGCGGTACCGCTGCCGCCTTCGTGACATCGACTTCTTCGGGCCCGCGGCGGCAGAGGACCGGACTGCGCGGATCGAGGCCGCGCTGAAGCTTCTGGGAAAGGGTCGTTTCGTGATTGGCCTCGGCCCATACGGCCCGGAGGTCGTGAGGGTGGGCGAGCACCCGATCCGCATCGGTCGACACGCTTCCCCGTTTGAGGAACCGCGTCACGACGTGATCGACTATGCGGTTTCCGATTCGTATCTATACGGTCCGAGAGAGGTTTCGAGAATTCACTGCACCATCGATGCCGAATCGGTCAGCGAAAGCGAGATCCGACTCACGGATGAAGGAAGTAGTACGGGCACATGGCTGCACCCAAACTTGCGGCGACTGGAGCCGCATTTTCCGCACCACTTGCCTCACGGTTCGCTTTTCAGTCTCGGACCCTCCGGAACGAATCTATTTTTATTTGTGACCCTGTAACGCACGCCGCCATCAAGACATCTTTACACGGGAGATCGCTGTGAACCATCAGCCGCTTTCGCTCGCCCTCCTGCATGCGGTCGAACTTCTGACACGACTATCGCGCAAGCAGCTCAGCAAGAGCTGCCGCGACTTCGGTCCGATGCGTTGCCGGCCTCGATGCCTGCCCATTCGCTCCCATTCGCGGGAGCCGTCTGTGAATTGCCTTCCGTAGCGGCGGCAAGTGATGATATTTGGCGCGCCGAGCCTGACGTCGACCGGACCGCCCGGTTCCACGCTCACCTTTATCGTCTTCCCGCAGTGCGGGCATCCCGCCCACTTGTTGTACATCAGTCACCCCAATCTAAGTGCAGCTCATGCCCCGATAGTCGCGCCGTTCCGTCCGGGGACACCCCTACCGAAGGAATGATATCCGTCGCCCGCCTATGCCCCGCCCAGATCGCGACAGCCTACGAATCACCGGAAGAGGGCCGAGTCGATGGCGAGGTGATGCAGGGAGCAGAGGCTTCAAGCAAGGGATGGGGTACGCCGCATGTCCGCCACAAAGCGACGCAAAGGGCGACGCACATCGCCCCCCAAACCGGTGCAAAAATGCGTCATAGCACCCGACCGCCCGGGTTCGCAACGCGTCGTTCGACCTGCACGCAACCCCCGAAACGCAGTGCGGTTGTGCCGCTCAATGCGAGCGAGCACAACCGCGTGCGTTTCTTCCTCAATGGGCGATGGGGGGCTCGAACCCTCGACCTCACGGGTGTGATCCGTGCGCTCTAGCCAGCTGAGCTAATCGCCCGATGGACGCGGAAGTATAGCAGGGATTCCCCGCCATTCATCGCGGCCTGGCCGGACGCCGCGGGTCCGGGAGTTTCAAGCCCTCGGCGCTCCCCCTTGGTCCCCGTGGCCTGCCCTACGGCATCACCCCACCGCACCGCCTTCGCCCCCCCGCGCCTGCACCCTTCCCGCAATCAGGTGCAGCGGCATCGTCACCTGGCGTACGCGCGTCGGCGGGCCCCACGCCTGCGCCAACGCGTCTTCCCCCGCCTCCAGAAAGCCCGCGCCGATCTCCTTCACGCACTTGCGAAGCGCCGACCAGGTGTGCAGGTACGCCAGCATCTGCTTCAAATTCCATTCCGCCACGATCTGCATCGGTGGCGCGGGCACCTGCGGGAAGGGCAGCTTCACTTCTCGATATTCGTTCCACAGGAGCTTCACCTGCGGCGCCCAGTGCGGCGCGATGACATCGCCGATGCAGCGCTTGAAGCACGCATCGAAGTCGGGCGCCACGGTGAAGGCGTGGTAGCCCCACGCCGCGAAGATCGCCCCCGGCGCCGCCACGCGCTGCACTTCGCGCAGGAATGCGTCGACGTCGAACCAGTGCAGCGCCGTCGCGACGCAGATGGCGTCAAAGCAGCCATCGGGGAAGTCCGTCTGCTCCGCATGCTGCACCGAGTAGATCACCCGCTCCGCCGCATGCGCATGCGCGATCTGCTCGGCGCTCGGGTCCGATGCAAGCACCTCCTGGAAGTGCCGCGCCAGTGAAACCGCCGCCTGCCCGTTGCCGGTACCGCAGTCCCACGCGCGCCGGTGCGTGGGGGCGTGCGCCGCCACGAAGTCGAAGAGCGCCTGCGGATAGCGCGGCCGCGCAGATGCGTACAGCGACGCCTTCTCCGAGAAGTGGTCGTGGAAGTGCGGCCGTTGCGATGGGCGTTTACCTTTGGGCATCGCTCCAAAATCTCCATCAGTGCGCGTGCGATGCTTCCGGCCCCTCACTCGCGCCCGGCCCCACGGCCCGCTCACCGCCCTTCATGTCCACCAGCCGCGCACGCAGAAATTCACCGCACGGCACCACGCTGCCATCCGCCATCCTGATCAGGTACGCATCGCCCGACATCGAGGACTTGCTCGCCAGCAGATCGATGAACATCTCCGCCGTGGTGATCTCTGCAGCCTTCGCGCGCAGCTTCAGGCGCAGGTGGTCGGCGGCCTCCTGCGCGGTGTGGTCCGCGCCGTTGCGGACAAAGGTGGCGCCCTGCAGCGCGGCGATCGCCTGGATCAGGCGCTCGATCTTCGCCTCCTCGCTCAGCGACGCCGGCGCGCCCGCACCGATGACGAAGGTGCCGTAGTCCTTCCCGGCAAGAGCGTTCTCCAGCTTCGAAAGCTTCAATTCGTATGGCGTGTCGCCATATCGGAACTGCGCCGATGCCGATGGCTTCAGCGAACCGGTCGCCAGGACTGTCTCGCCCGCATCCGTCGCCAGTGAGACCATCACCTGCCCGCGGGTGATGTCATCGACGGTCAGGCGCAGATGCCCATCGGTCCCGGGGACCGCGGTGGTGGTGCGCTGCTCGACGCGCATCTCCAGGGGCAGCGGGGCAATCTGCGGCGCGGTCACTCGCGCGGCGGCCACCTTCGGCTCCCGCTCGCAGGCACTGAACGCCATCGCCAGCGCGCCCGCGACTGCCAGCCGCAACAGCACGCGCATCACCGCTTCGTCCCCAGTTCCGCTTCAAGACGGTCGAAATTCTGTTCGTTCGCCTCGACGGCGTACTTGCGCACCTGCGAGTGCTCCGCAGCGGTGTCGAAGCGCATTCGCCAGGTGATGCGTGCCTTGCCCTCCTCCGACGCCAGCGTGATCGTCATCCGGAAGCGTGGCCTTGAGACATGGTCGAAGACGATGCGCCCGGGCCGCTCCACCTCCACAAACACGCTCTCGTTCTTGTAGTTGACGCCATCCGGACCGTGCATCACGAATCGCCACGCGCCACCCGGCCGCAGGTCGAACTCGTCCATCGTGTTGGTGAAGCCGCGCGGCCCCCACCAGCGCGCCAGGCGCTGCGGATCGGCGAAGGCCGCAAAGACCTCATCGGGCGTCGCAGCCAGCAGGCGCGTGCTCACGATCGTCTGCGCTGCGCCCCCTGCGCCGTCGGTCTCTTCGTTCGCGGTCATCGCGGTCTCCTTTCGCGTCATCCTACGGATGGCAAGCACCGCCGCCCCGGCCAGCCCCAGCGCCAGGCACCCGATGTGGATGGTGGCGTGCGAGACCAGGTGCAGCAGTGGGTTCTCATCGCCGAACGGGGCAAACGGGTGCATGTCCGTGTGCATTAGCGAGTCGAGCAGGATGTGCGAATACGTGCCCAGCGCCGCCCCGACGGCCACCTGCGGAACCGTCAGCGACTTCCATCGGAACCAGTCCGGCAGCTGCAGCGCCCGAGGGAGCCGCAGGCACAGCGCGAAGAGCGCCACCGTCACCGCGGCCGTCAGGGTGGCACCCACCAGCGTGTGCAGGAAGCGATGGAGCGGATACTCCTTGGCGAGCATGAAGTAGAGCGGCTCGACATCCGTCAGCACATTGGCCACGCAGAACGCGATGAAGCTGAAGTGCCGCGGCGCGGCTGCCTTCAGTGCCATGCCTGGTCCGAAGTGAAAGGGGGTGAATGGCATGCGCTGGGCCTCTCGAGTCGCTTCAGGCCGGCAACGCGCCGTGCCCTACTTCACCAGCGCGGGATCGAAGTGCGGATTCTGGATGATCCCGAAGCGGTTGCCGCAGGGGTCCAGCACCGACGCCACCCGGATGCCTCCGCCGACATCGGTCACGGGTTCCAGTGGCTTCGCCCCCAGCGCGATCAGCCGCGCAAGCGTCGCGTCGATGTCCGCCACGCCCCACATCGCCTGCGTCCCGGCGGAACCAGGCTCCGCGTCCGGCACCAAGCCAAGCTCGAAGCCGCCGACGGCGAAGCCCACGTAGAAAGGCTCGTCGAAATAGGGCTTCTGCCCAAGCACCTGCTCGTACCACGCCTTCGCGCGGGCAAGGTCAGGGGCGGGATAGGCGACGGTGCGGAGTCCAAGGATCATGATGCGCTCCAGGAATCGAGGTGTTGCGCGCCGATGCGCCCTCGCCCAAGGTGTCCAGCCTGCCCCCGCGGCGCCTCAATTGGCCACGGGCAGCGTCAGCATCGGCGTGGAGTTCTGCGGCGACGACTCGCGATGCTGCAGCCGCGCGATCACCACCGTCTGGTAGAAGAGTTGCTTGCTTCGGATGTCGTCGTCCGCGATCCAGAACCAGTAGTCGCGGTACTGCACCGCGACAGACGCGCCCTTCGGCGAGTCCTTGCCGCAGTGGATGTGCATCATGCCCTTGAAGCGTTCGGTGAGCGTCAGCGGCACCGACGCGGGTTCCAGTTCAGGCGGCAGGTCCACCGAAGCCGCAGCCAGCCGGAGCAGGTAGGCAAGCGTGTGCGGGATCAGCGTGACCTCGCCATCCACCGGCACGCGCGAGCCGTTCACGACGCGGATCGCCACGCCCGTCGCTTCGGCCGGCATGGGCTTCTGTCCCAGCAGCGCCAGAAACTCGGCGATCTCGGCCTTGTGCCTTGGCACGTTGACTACGCGCAGGATCGGGGCCTGGCCCGTGTTATTCACGAAGTACGCGGTCTGGTCGGGGAAAAGCGCCTGGACCAGCTCGGCGATGCGCTCGAACTTCTCCGAGTTGATCGCGCCCTGGTTTTGCACGAACATAGGCATCCCGCAGTCATTGACGTTGGTGATGAAGAGGCGAAACGCGTCCCCCGGGCTCAACGAAGTGTTGAGCAGCCCCGTAATGGCCGCGATGCTGATGGGCTGCACCAGGAACTCGGCGAACTCGGCCCCTTCGATCGGCAAGAAGGTGATCGTGGGGTTCTCGGCGTAGGTGCCCGAGATGCTGAAGGGGACCAGGTTGCCGGCGTAGTTCGCGGAGGGCCCGAAGCCCGCATCCACCGACGGCGTGATCCTGAAGTTCCAATTGGCGGCGATGCTGGCCACGCGAAGGAAGGAGATGTCCTCGGCGAAGCGCACCCGGATGATGTTCGCCAGCTGCTGCTGGAACTCGGTCTGCGCAAGCGCCTCGTTGTAGGCGGGCCGCGCGTTCCGCATCCCGGTCGCGCCGACCGAAGCACAGCCCGCCAGCAAGGCGCCTGCACCCAGGGCAGCCAGCAGTCGCAGGATCCCCATCGCTTACTTGCGGAGGTTGGCGGCCTGTTCGGCCTTCAGGCGATTGAGCGCTTCCTGGGTGGCGCGCTCCATCAGCTCTTCCTGCGTCAGCTGCGGCTTTGCCTGGTTCTGCAGGTTCTGCGTGGGCAGTGGCGCATTCACCTCGCTCTGCAGGTCATCGTGCGCATCCTTCATCCCCTTCTTGAACTCGGTGATGGACTTGCCGATGTTGCGTCCCACCGAGGGGAGGCGGCTGCCGAAGAGCAGCAGGCCGATCACCAGGATGATGACCCATTCCATGCCACCGAGGTTGAAGAAAGCCAGCGTGGGGGATGCGGGGCTGAACATTGGGGAAAGTGTAGCCGCGCCTGCAGCGGCGGGCGCCCTTGCCGCGCCAGGGGCCCCCAAAGCCAGGGAGTCGCCGCCAAAGTGCATCTCCCCGCCACTTCGCTGCGTTCTTTCTGGACCTTTCCGGCCATCCTTGCCGACATTGACCCAATGCACGGACGCATGCCATCTGTTCCATTTGCCTCACGCCGCCTCCGACGCGCCCGCACCGGCGCCGCCATTGCCTTGATGGGCGCGCTTGCAGGCGCCTCGGCAGTCTTCCTGGGCGGCTGCGAAGCCCCGCCCAAGGCCGAAGAGAAGGACGTGGGCAAGGCCATCCCCGCGGGCGAGCACGGCCTGCGGAAGCTCTCGCGCGACCAGTATCCCGAACTTGCCACCGCCTACCAGGCACGCGACCAGAAGCTGTCGCGCGGTATCGACCTGAGCGCCAGCTGGTTCCAGACCGGCACCAGCCGCCAGCGCTACAGCAGCGAGCAGCTCGGCCCCGTGGCGCAGGTGGTCACCTCGCATGACCAGGGCGCGGCCAGCGTGCTGGCCTTCCGCGAGCTGCTGGCCAAGAGCACCGACGCTAAGAGCTTCCAGGATGCCGTCTACGAGCAGTTCGAGATCTGGCAGACGCGCGGCTGGAACGACAAGGGTGGCGTCCTCTTCACCGGCTATTACTCGCCCGAGATCAAGGCGAGCGCGACGCGCACCGAGACCTTCAAGTATCCGCTCTTCAAGCGCCCCGCCGACCTGGTGACCGATTCGCTGACGGGCGAGCCGCTGGGCCGCCGCGGCGGCGACGGCACGATCGCGCCGTGGCCCACGCGCGCCGAGCTGCTGGGTTCCAACGCCTTCGCGGGCACAGAGCTGATCTGGCTGGAGTCGCCCCTGGATGTCTACATCTGCGAAGTGAACGGCAGCGCCAAGCTCATCCTGCCTGACAATTCCGTCAAGTTCATCGGCTATGCAGGCAAGACCGGCCGCGACTACGTGGGGCTGGGCCGCAGCCTGGTGGACGCCGGCGTCATCACCAAGAACGACCTGAGCCTGGCCACCATCCAGCGCTTGTACAAGAAGGACCCCGCACTGGTCCAGAAGTACATGGACATGAACCAGAACATGGTCTTCTTCCAGATGTACGACGGCAAGAACTGGCCCAGCGGCTCGCTGGGCTTCCCCGTCACCGACAAGGTCTCGCTGGCCACCGACAAGAAGATCTTCCCGCCCGGGCTGGTGACGCTGGTGGACACCAAGTCGCCCAGCTACTCGGGCAGGCTGGAGACCTTCAACCACTTCATGCTGGACCAGGACACCGGCGGCGGCATCCGCACGGCGGGCCGCGCCGACATCTACATGGGCGTGGGCGCAGCGGCCGAGATCCTGGCGGGCGGCCAGGTCTCCGACGGCACCTTCTACTACTTCGTGCTGAAGCCCGAATACGTCTCCAAGTACCCGCTGCCACTGAAGCCGCAGACGGCGTCCAAGGCGAAGGATGGCGCCGCGCCCGCGGGCAAGGGCGGCCAGCGCGAGACGGCAGGCATGAAGCAGCCCTCGGCAACGAAGGGTGCCGCTGGCGCGACGGGCACCAAGCCTCCGCCGCAGTAAGGGGCGCGGGGTTCAGGGCGCCTTGCCGCGCCTCGCCCGTTACTTTGCATCGCGCACACGCGGTGGGATGCGCATCTTCGGCGTCTCGAAGGGCGGATGGCTCTCGAAGCCGCGCTCTGCGCTCCACTCCAGGAAGGCGAAGCGCGCAAGCCCGCCGCGCCGGCGCGCCAGTTGCGCCAGCGTCGGCTCCCGCACGCGCGATGCGGCGACATCCGCCTCGAAGCTGCCCTCATCTTCGCCGATGACTCCGAGGCCGAGGATGCACCCCACCAGCCACGCGGGGATCGCCAACCGCAGGCCGCGCGACAACGTGCCCCAGTCGCTGGCGTAGGCGATAGGGCGCGCGAAGGGCGCAGCGCACTCGGGGCACAGGGCACCGATCACGGGCGTTCCGCCGCCGCGCGCGCCGTAGCCGCAGCTGGGGCAGCGACCCGCGCGCCAACGGCGTTCGGGCAGCCAGTGCCCCCAGATGGCGCGCGGAAAGTCCACCACCATCGCCATCGGCAGCAGGATCACGCCCGCCGCCAGCGCCGCCACGGCCAAGAGCAGCACCCCCGCGACGGAGAACCCGAAGCCGCCGATCAGCCCGCGTGCCACGGTGACGCTGGCGGCGAAGAACGCGACCATCGCCATCGCGATCAGTATGCGCCATCCGCTGTGCAGCCCCATCGGGATGCGCGGCTGGACGCGCTCCCCCTCCAGCGTCAACCGCGGACCTCGCGTGTCGGGCAGGGGGCGCCCTCGAATCCGTATTCGTTCCAGCGGCGATCGACCAGGGCCACCGTGGCAGCGTCCATCTTGACCAGCGGCGGATAGTCGCGCACCGGCAGTTGCGCGCGCGCATCGCCTGGCAGCTTGCGCGTGGCGTCAAAGGCAAGGCGCCTGCCGCGGCGCAGCGCATCGCGCGTGGGATCGGCGTTGCTGGCCAAGAAGAAGAATGCGCTGGCCCAGTCCGCGGGATCGGCGCTGGCATCCACCACGATCACCAGGTCACCGGCCCCCTGCTCGCCGGGCAGCGCCTCCAGCGCCGTCTGCGCGGCGCGCGCGCCATCGCCCGCTTCGCGCTTGTCGATCTGCACCACTGCCAGCCGCCCCAGGCCGACTTCGGGAAACTCGACGCGCGCGTTCGCGCCTGCCGCGCCATCGGCGCGCACGGCGTCCAGCACGCGCATCCGCGCGCCGCGCGTCTCTTCTGCACTGGGCAGCGTGGGGTCGCCCAGCGGCACGCCGTTCCACGCCTCGCCCGTGCGCTTGGCGGTGCAGTCAAAACCAAGCTTCGTGCCCGCGCCCACCCACGGGGCGCTGTGGTCCAGGATGTCTAGCGGCCCCTGCGTCGCCACCATATCGCGCAGGAAGTCGCAGCGCTCGAAGACGCGGCGCATCGCGGCGGCCTCGTCGTGGATCGGCGCGTCCGCATCGAAGACGAAGACCATCTTTGTCCACGCCATCTGCCCCGCGCCCCACACCGAGCTCATCACGCGCCGCGCCTGCAGCGGGTACGCCTTGTGGATGCGCACGAAGGCCGCGTTGTGGAAGCAGCCGAAGAGCGGCAGGTGATAGTCGTCGATGTCATGGACCAGCGTCTTCAGAAGCGGCAGGAAGATCCGCTCCGTCGCCTTGCCCAGGTAGTAGTCCTCCTGCGGCGGCAGCCCCACGATGGTGGTGGGGTAGATCGCCTGGCGTCGGTGCGTCAGCGCACTCACTTCCACCACGGGGTAGCGATCGGGCAGGCTGTAGAAGCCGGTGTGATCGCCGAAGGGGCCCTCGAAGACGGCACCCGGCCCCAGCGCATCGCCGCTGCGCGGGTCGAAGCCGATCGTGCCGCAATCGGTGCGCACCCATCCTTCGATGACGATCTCGCTGTTGGCGGGCACCCAGAGCGGCACCGTCTTGGCGCGCACCATCGGGATGCCCGTGCCATTCAGGAAGCCGCACATCAGGAGCTCGCTGATCCCCGGTGGCAGCGGGGCGGTCGCGCCATAGGGCAACACCGCCTCGCCCCCCAGGCAGATGGCGATGGGCATCGGCTTGCCCAGCGCCTTCCAGCTGCGCCAGTGCGCGGCGCCATCGTGGTGCATGTGCCAGTGCATCGCCAGGCGCGTGGGGCCCAGCAGCTGGCTGCGGTACATGCCGATGTTGTGGCTGGCGGGGCGCTCGGCTTCGCGATCGTCCGCGTGCACGGTGTGCATGCCCGCCAGCGTGATGAAGCGCCCCCCGCCCGCGGCGGTTCCGGCCTCCTGTGCGCTGATGCCCGCGCCCACGCCTGCCGGATCGCCATCCAGCGGCCAGCACTTCAGGATCGGCAGGCGCGTCAGGTCCACTTCGTTGCGCTCGGCCAGCTTCACGACCTCCTGGCAGCGGCCACGGCGCACGCGCTTGGGGCCGATGCGCAGGAGCGGCGCGAACTCGCGCCCGCGTGCCAGCATCTCGCCCAGTCCGCGCGGCGGCACCGGCCTTGCCAGGCTGGCGATGCGCGCAGCGATCCCCTGGACGCCCCGCGGATCCTGCGCGCAGCCCAGCGCCGTCTCCACGCGTGCATACGAACCATAGACATTGATCGCTAGCGGAAAGTCGCTGCCCCGGACCTGCTCGAAGAGCAGTGCGCGGCCACCCATCTGTGCCATCGCGGGGTCGAAGCCCGCCGCGCCGACGCTTCGGTGCGGGCTGGGCATGCGCGCCGCGCGATCGGCGATTTCCGCGATTTCCAGCACCGGGCTCACCTCGGCGCGCACGCGGTGCAGTTCGCCGGCGCGGTCGAGCGCATGCAGGAAGTCGCGGAGCGTCGCGAACATGAACGCGCAATCGTAGGGCCGCCGCTTCGCCCGCGCCGCGCAGGGCGGTATCGTGCAGGTCCGCGTCCCTCTTTCAGCGGCCCCGCTTCCACATGCTGGCAGTCGACCTCCACGACATCACCAAGACCTACCGCGGCGGCGTGCAGGCACTGCGCGGGGTTTCGCTTCAGGTCGGCCCTGGCGAGATCTTCGGCCTGCTGGGCCCCAACGGGGCGGGCAAGAGCACGCTGGTCAAGATCATGATGACCGTGGTGCGCCCCACCACGGCCACCGGCACCATCCTGGGCGAGCGCGTCGGCTCCACTGCGGTGCTGGAGCGCGTGGGGTACCTGCCCGAGCACCATCGCTACCCCGCCTACCTCTCCGGGCGGCAGGTGATCGACTTTTTCGGGGCGCTCAGCAAGGTTCCGCGCGCCGTGCGCCGCCAGCGCACCGAGCAGCTCCTTGACCTGGTCGGCATGCGCGACTGGGCGGCCAAACGCGTCACCACCTATTCCAAGGGGATGCAGCAGCGGATCGGCATCGCGCTGGCGCTGGTGAACGATCCACGCCTGGTGGTGCTGGACGAGCCCACCGATGGCGTCGACCCCGTGGGCCGCCGCGAGATCCGCGACATGCTGGTGCGCCTGCGCGCCGAGGGGCGCA
>JBGARR010000019.1:0-56166 GCA_044230125.1 Phycisphaerales bacterium | reverse complement strand
CCTCGCGCAGCGGCGTAAAGCCGACGAAGGCGGACAGCAGGATCACCGGATGGTCCCGGGTGCATCCCCGCCAAGGAGGCGCCACGAGGCCGAGCGCAACCTGGTGGAGCGAGGCCGTCCGCGGAGCGAGGGCCTCGCGCGCAACGGAGGGCGCGGTCACCACGCACTGCCTCCGGGCAACGGCGGCCGCGGTCACCACGCAAGGCCTCTGGGAGAGAGAAGATGCCCGGCGAACCTTACTTGCGGCTGTTGGCCAGCATTGCGGCGCGGAAGGCGAGCTTCAGCGCTTCCAGGTAGATCCAGACCAGCGTGACCATCAGGCCGAAGACGAAGTACCACTCGTACTCGCGGTCGACGCGCTGGCTGACCGCCGTCTCGATCTGCTGGAAGTCCACGATCAGCCAGAGCGATGCCAGCCCCAGGATGGCGACATTGATGCCCAGCCCAATCCATGCCCACTTGCCGCCTTCCATCGCGCTGGAGAGGCTGAGGCCCGGAATCTGGATGTTGAAGAAGCCCAGCACGAACATCGCCAGGTACAGCACGCCGACGCCGATCGTCAGGGTGCTCAGCACGGCCACGAAGGTGCGACCGGGCCGGATGAGCCCCGCGCGGTAGACCAGCAGCATGGCGCCCGTCACGGACAGGGTGATCACGAAGGCCTGCAGCCCCAGCCCGCCCAGCGCGGCGATCCCCTTGCTGGCCAGGATCGCGTCCAGCATGATGGCGAAGGAGCCCAGCATCGCGCCCTGCACTACCGAGTAGATGGGCGTGGCAACCGCGGCGCGCGCCGGGTTGCGGTAGATGGTGAAGTAGCAGGCGATGCTCGCGATGAGCGACGCGACGAAGATGCCGATCTGCGCCGGGCCACCGAAGGCGCGCGTGAGCGCCGCGCCTCCGATGCCGCCGACGACGGCCAGGGTCAGCGCAAAGCCCGTCTTCTGCACGATGCCGCCGATGGTGGCGGGCTCCGTGATGGCGCGCGCGTGCGAGGCGGAGGCGAGCTGGTCGTCGGCAAGGACGGGATTGGAGGATCGAAGGTCGAGCATGGTGCGTGATTGTACGCACGCCGATGCGCGCAGTTCGGCCGCGCGGCACGGCCATGCGGCAGCGCGCGCCGCCACCCTGCCTGCCTATTTGGCACCCTTCCAGACCGCCGCGTTGTAGCACGCCCACAGGTGCCCGATCCAGCCGCCCAAGCCGAAGGTGATCACCCACAGCACGCCGGAGAGCACGAAGAAAAGCAGCGCCGCCAGCAGCCGCCCTTGCACCAGCTGCCCGAGCCCCGGGATGAAGAAGCTGGCGATCGCCGCCAGCACGTTGCCGCCTGATCCGCGTCCTTCTGCCATGGTGTCATCTCTTCTCGGGTGAAGTTTTTGTTCGAATGCGTGGCGTTCAGGCCCTGGCTCACAGCACCTCGGCCGCCAGGCTCGCCAGCTCGCTGCGCTCGGTCTTGCTCAGCGTCACGTGGCCGGCCAGCCCCTGGCCCTTCATCCGCTCGATCGCATGGGCCAGGCCGTTGCTGGCCGCATCCAGGTAGGGGTTGTCGATCTGACCGATGTCGCCGCACATCACGATCTTGGTGCCGTCGCCGACGCGGCTCACGATCGTCTTGATCTCGTGCGGGCTCAGGTTCTGCGCCTCGTCCACGATCATGAACTGGTGCGGGATCGACCGGCCGCGAATGTAGGTGATGGGCTCCATCACCAGCTTGCCGGTGGCCATCAGCTGGTCCATGCGCTGTTCGGTGGTGCGGCTCTCCGCCTCGTTGTGGCCGCCGCTGGAGCGCGTGCTCAGCAGGTAGCTGACATTGTCGAAGATGGGCTGCATCCACATCGAGAGCTTCTCGTCCTTGTCGCCGGGCAGGTAGCCGATGTCGCGCCCCAGCGGCATGATCGGGCGCGCCACCAGCAGCTTGTCGAGCCGCTCCTCCTTCAGCACCTTTTGCATGCCTGCGGCGATCGCCAGGAGCGTCTTGCCCGTGCCAGCCGGGCCGATCAGCGTGACCAGCTTGACGTCGTCGTCCAGCAGCAGGTCCAGCGCCATCGTCTGCTGAACGTTGCGCGCCATGATGCCGTAGACGGGCTTGCGCGGGCCGGTGACGGGGATCAGGTGGCCGGTGTTTCCCAGCACGCGCGCCAGGCCGGTGTGGCCTGGATCGGCGGAGTCCACCAGGATGACGAACTGGTTGGGGACCAGCTCGTCGGCGGTCGCCGTCTCGCCATCGGGGCCGCGGCCCGGCACCCCCTCAAGCGAGGCGCGCGGCAGCTGCCGCTCCTGGTAGAGCGAATCGATGATCTCGGAGGAGACCTGCATCGTGCAGTAGCCCGAGTAGAGCCAGTCGGCATCCACGCGGTCCGCCTCGAAGTCCTCGCTGGGGATGCCCAGCGCATCGCACTTCACGCGCGCGTTGATGTCCTTGCTGATGAAGATCGTGCGCAGCCCCTGCGCATGCAGGTTGGCGGCGACGCTCAGGATGCGGTTGTCGGCCACGTTGAGCTCGAGCGCGAAGTCGCCCTGCGTGACCTGCGCGCGGTCGATGCGGATGGTGCCGCCCTGCTCGTTCCACACGACGCCCTTGAAGAGGTGGCCAAAGCTCCGCAGCTTGTCCAGTGAGCGAATCGTCTGGCGCGAGTTGCGCCCCGTCTCGTCGTTGTTCTTCTTGAACTTGTCCAGCTCCTCGATGACCGTGAGCGGGATCACCACCTCGTGCTCCTCGAACTTGAAGAGCGACTGCGGGTTGTGCAGCAGCACGTTCGTGTCCAGCACGAAAAACTTCTTCACCGACTGCGAAGCGCGCCCCTGCGCCACCTGCGCAGCGGTGCCTTGGCCGGAGTTGGGATTTGCGGAGGAGCCAGCGGACGCGTCGCGGGGGGGAAGGCTGTTCAACGCGCGATCCTTTGCCGGGCGCGATGGGCGCGCCCAAAGTGCGGCTGGCTTTCGCGGCCGCGTGCGGGAGCCCACTTCCGTGCGGACCCGTCTTGGACACATTACAGGGTGCTATCCCCGCGGCTGCGGGTCAAGTCGGAAGTGCCGGCGCAAACGCTACCTTGACGGCATGCCGCGCCCTGCAAACCGTCCCCTCCCCGCCCGCCGCCGCTCGCCAGGGGCCGCCCGCGCAGGGGGGAAGGGGGCGGCGCCTGCGCCGGCGCCAGGGTGTTCGTCGGTGGGTGCGCTGGCCACCGCAATGGAGATGGTGGCTCCCAGCCGCCTGGCGGAGCAGTGGGACAACGTCGGCTTGATCCTGGGCGACCGCCACGCGCCGTGCAGCCGCGTGCTCCTGGCGATCGACTTCACTGCTGCGGTGCTGGAGGAGGCCCTCGCCCTCGGAGTGGACGCGGTGATTGCCTACCACCCGCCCATCTTCGAGGCGCTGAAGCGCTTGACGGGCGACGACCCCAGGCAGCTCTTGCTGCTCGAGACTGCGCAGGCGGGCATCGCGCTGCTCTCGCCGCACACCGCGCTGGACGCCGTGCACGGCGGCGTGAACGATTGGCTGGCAGAGGGGATCGCCGGCGGCGCGCGTGAAGTGGCGCGCGCCAGCAACTACATCCCGCTGCGCCCCGCCGAGGGGCTTCCGCGCAGCGAGGCCTTCAAGATCGTGGTCTTTGCACCGGCGACCGATTCGCCGCAGATCCGCGATGCGCTGGCTCAGGCGGGCGCGGGCCAGATCGGCCTCTACGACCGCTGCTCGACCCGCGCTGAGGTGACTGGTGCGTTCCGCGGCCTGGAGGGGGCATCGCCCGCGATCGGCACCAAGGGACGCGTGGAGGAGGTGCGCGAGGAGCGCATCGAGGCGGTCTGTTCGCGTGAGCGCCTGCCGTGGGCGCTGGCGGCGCTGCGCGCGGTGCATTCCTACGAGGCGCCCGCCTATGAAGTGCACGCGCTGGCCGCGCGGCCCTCGCTGGACGAAGGCGCTGGGCGCCTCATCGAGCTGCGCGCCGCGGTGACAGCGCGACAGGTCGCGGCGCGCCTGCGCAAGCACCTTGGCACGCGCCGGATCGAGCTTGCCGCTGCGCCCGGTGCCGCGGAACGCAAGCACGTGCGCATCGGGCTCTGCGCTGGTGCGGGCATGTCGCTGATCGGCGAGGCCGTCGCGCGCGGTGCGACGCTCTTCGTCACTGGCGAGGCGCGCCACCACGACCAGCTCTCCGCGATGGCCGCGGACTGCTCGCTGCTGCTGGCGGGCCACACGCCGACGGAGCGCGGCTACCTGCCGCGGCTGGCCGAGCGCATCGCGCCGATCGTCCCCGGCGTCGAGTTCACCACTTCGAAGGCCGACGTCCATCCGCTGGTGGACGCGTAGGTAAATGATGCCCGGCGCAATCTCTCACCCGGAGGTTCCCCACGCGCCGAGCAGGATGGCCAGATCCGCCCCGTTCACCACCAGGTCGTTGTTCAGATCCTCGGGTCCTTCGTAAAGCGCCTGTGAGAATTTCGCGAGCAGGAGGCCCAAGTCCGCCCCATTCACGATCCCGTCATGGTTCAGGTCCGGCGACCGGGAGGCGGTCATCGACTGCACGCTCACCTGGCCCGCAAGCGCCGTTGAGCCGCCCGGCGCGCCGACCGCGACATGCGCACCAGACGCAGCGACCGATGCTCCAAAGGCTGCGTCTTCGCCGCCGGAGAGCGTCGCCGCCAGGGTCGCGATGCCCGTTGCGGGATCCAGCGCAAAGACCGCGACTGAACCGGATGCGAGCGAGTTTGCCCCCTCCGCGGTACCGACAACAAGCTGATTCTGCTTCAGCGAGACCGACGCGCCGAATCCCGCGCACTCGTCGGGCCAGGGGGAGGCCAGCACCTGGCGGAGCGCATGCGGCGGCGCGGCGTCCAGGATGAAGACGGTGCCGGCATCTGGCGACCTGCCGTACCCACCGGGTGCAGCCACGACCAGGAACCCGCCGTCCACCGCGAGCGCCGCCCCAAATCCGTGTACCGCGGGGCCGGAGGGGGGTGGCTGGATCGTCGATTCATGCGCCGGCGTGCCACCGTTCATCGCGAACACGGCGACGGCGCCGTCTCCGCGGTCGAGGCTGGCGTAGACGCGGTGGCCGCTTGCTGCGAGCGCGCCGCGACCCAGCCGGTCGAATGCTGCCGCGTCAGGGACGCGCAGCCCTGCCAGGTAGGTGTACGCCGTCGCGGTGTCGCGCCTGAATGCATGCACCGTGCCCACGTCCAGCGTCGATCCGTCATCGGAGAGGGGTGCGCTCGCGAAGGCCCAGTGCAACGGACCGTTGACGGGTCCGGTGGTGGCCGCCGCAACGGTGCTCCCATAGAGATCGCCGGCGGCGAGCGAGGGAGGGACGAGCGGGACGCTGGTTCCGAACGTTGGCGCGCCGAGCGCGTTCGAGAGCGCGAACGCCTCTGCGTACCCGATCGCCTGCCCTTCGTTCGCGGCCGATCCCGGCGTGAGCCGGTGTCCCGGCGACCCGACGATCAGGTACGCCGAATTCAACGCGTCCCCGCTTGCGCTGTAGGTGCGGCCGATCGAGATCGCCGCGCCGAAGAGCGCACCCGACTGCGGAGATCCGCTCGCCAGGGTCCATGAGTAGGACCAAGTGGTGCCCGGATTCGCCAGGAAGCGCCAGGCGTGGATGACGCCGCTTGCGCGCAGGGACGCGCTGGCGAAGGGCGCCCCCGACCACAGCACCGCGGAGACGCCGGTGTTTGAGCCAGGCGGAGGCGTGGGTGAGGGTTGGAACAGTTCAACGGTGGATCCGACGCATGCCTGCGGTTGCAGGGATGCCGGAACGAGTTCGAACGACTCCCAGTCGGCGGCTGCGGTGCCGACGATGGCACCGGCGAAGGCGGCGGAGAACCAGAGCGCCCGTGCGCGTGCCAATGCATGTGCAGTGTGTGTCTTCATGGGGCTGCCTCAGCGAACCTGCGTGAGATCGCGACCTGTGATGCCGCCGGTCGTCAGGAGATGGGGGCTGCAGGAGAATCCGTCGATGGTCGGTCCGATCTTCACTCCCCCGGGGCCATAGAACGTGTCACGGCTCCACAGCCCGTCTGCCCCCTGCGACTGGAGTTGCGCGTCCTCGGCTGCATAGGTGGACATCGGGGTGAAGCTCACGTGCCCATCGAAGAAAATCGCGCCCGGCGCACAACCTGCCCCCGCATTGAAGGAGTAAGGCGCGCCACCCGGTGCGCCTGTGGCAGTGAGCGCCGGTGGTTGCTGGCACCAGTGTCGTTCCACCAGCCGGGTCTTCAGGTTCGGGTAGACGGCGGCGCTCGCAGTCGGAGTCTGATACGCGGCCGGATAGCTGTCTGGCGCCTGAAATCCGCCCTGCGACGGCGGGCGAAGCACTCCGGGTCCCCACATCGCAGCGGGGCTCAGGCCGTAGCCGCAGAGCCAATCGGTACCACCCAGGTCGATCAGCTGGCCCGGGAACTCCTCGGTCCGGTTGAACGCTTGCGCCTGCAGCTTGCCATTGATGATCGCGTCGTTGGGCGGATAGAAGACAGGGTCGTAGAATCGATCGCAGATGTACTGCCGCAGCGGACGCGCATTGGCGAACAGCCAGGTGCCACTGCCGTAGGTGCCGGGTGCGGGGCCACCTGTCGTTCCTCCCATGCACATCGGCATCAGGACGGGCCAGAGTGAGCAGCTTCCGTTCGGCCAGCCGCCGCAGGGGTAGTGGGTTCCGGTGATCCAATAGCCCCAGAGCCCACCGCCATCATCCGCGCCGAGGATCAGCACCGGCGGGCAGGCGTGACTCGAATAGTTGTAGCAGCCGTTGTAGGTGCCCATCGCCGGCGTGAGCATCGAGAAGACCTGGCCGTTCCAGTCGGCTTCATATGCGACGCATCCCGCAGCGATCTGGCGCAGGTTGCTGGCCGAGACCAGGATGCCGGATCGGTAGGACCCGGACCCCAGCATTGGAATCATGGTGGCGACCAGCACGCAGAGCAGCACGACCCCGATCGCGACTTCGAGAAGCGTGATCCCGCGGCGCGATCCCGGTATGGAGTGAATCCGCATGCGACCAGTATCCCCGGACTCCCCGCCCGAGCCTCGGGAATAATGCGCCGGGCATTCTTTTCCCCTTTTCGCGCCTGCGGGCGCGAAAAGGGGTAAATGATGCCCAGCGCATCATTCGACCAGGGACTTGGCGCGCTCGACCGCATTTACCGCGCACGCGGCGCTGGCGTCAGCCCCCACGGCCTGCCACAGGTCGGGGACGGCGCAGAAGGGACAGCCGCCCACCAGGATCGGCAGCTTGGCGCCCGCGGGGGTGGCGCGCACCGCACTGATCAGCTCGGCCACGCTGCGCACGCTCAGCGTGGTGCTGCCGCTGACCGCAAGCAGGTCGAAGGGGGCCTCGGGATTCGCCAGCGTCATCTCCACCTCGGCCACCGGCGTGTTGGCCCCCAGATACTCGACCTGCCATCCATCCAGCTCCAGCAGGTCCGCCACCATGCGGATGCCGACATCGTGCATGTCGCCGCCGACGCCGCAGCAAAGGGCACGGTTGCCGTTCCATGCATGGCGCGGCAGGTCCAGCCGCAGGCGAGCCATGATGCGCTGCGTCGCGGCGGTGCAGAAGTGCTCGTCGGCGATGGACGCCTCCTGCATGTTCCACATGCGGCCGATCTCGATGAGCGCCGGCATGATGACGCGCGTGTAGACATCCGCCAGCGGCATTCCGTTGCGGCGCGCCTCGATCACCAGCCGCCCGGCCTCGTCCTGGTCGCGCTGCAGCAGGTGCAGCAGGTAGAGGCGCGCCAGAGTGGAATCCTGCGCCGCGTCGTCCAGCAGCGAAGGCAGCTCGGCAGGATGCGTGGCGGCGGCGTCGCGCGCGGCATGGATGTGCACGGCGACGATGGCGGCGGCCTCCGCGGGCAGCTCCTGCGCCAGGACATGCTGCAGCGCGTCCAGGTGCAGGAAGAAGTCCTGCGGCGAAACGTCGCGCGCTGCCAGCGCGGCACGCGCCCAGAGAGCGTTGTTTGTGAAGAGGACCGAGCGCTCCACCGCCACCGCCTGCACCAGGTGCGCCAGGCGGTTGGCCAGTTCCGCGCGCCAGATGCTGCGCGCCGCCGCGCCGTAGCGGTGCAGCAGCGTGGGGTCGACTTCTAGCATCCGGTCCAGCGCCAAGTCCGCCAACCCGCGCTGGAGCTGGTCAAGCGTGTCTGCAATGTGGCTTGCGGCGCGGTTCATCGTTCAGGGGTTCGCTGGGGACAGGGGACGGATTCAGCGCCGCGCCTCGCCAACGCGCCGCGCCTCGCCAACGCGCCGCGCCTCGCCAACGCGCCGCACCCCGCCTCAGCCTTTGAACTTGCCGATGACCGTCGAGGTGTTGTGGCCGCCGAAGCCGAACGAGTTGTTGATCGCGTAGTCCACCGTCGCCTGCTGCGCGGTGTTGGCGACGAAGTTCAGGTCGAACCCCTCGTCGGGGTTGTCCAGGTTGATGGTGGGGGGCAGCACGCTGTCGCGCAGCGCCAGCACCGTGGCCACGCTCTCGATGGCGCCCGCGCCCCCCAGGGTGTGCCCGGTGACGCTCTTGGTGCTGCTCATCGCAAGCTTGTACGCGTGCGGCCCGAAGAGCGCCTTGACGGCGCGCACCTCGGCCTTGTCGCCCAGCGGCGTGCTGGTGCCGTGCGCATTGATGTAGCCGATCTGGTCGGGGTTCAGCTCCGCCTCGCGGATCGCCAGCTCCATCGCCTTCTGCGCGCCGCGCCCGTCGCCATCCGGCGCGGCGATGTGGAAGGCGTCGCCGGTGCTGCCGTACCCCAGGATCTCGCCGTAGATTTTTGCGCCGCGCTTCTTCGCGTGCTCAAGCTCTTCCAGCACCAGGATGCCCGCCCCCTCGGCCAGCACGAAGCCGTCGCGGTCGCGGTCGAAGGGGCGGCTGGCCTTGGTGGGGGCGTCGTTGCGCGTGCTCAGCGCCTTCATCACCGCAAAGCTGCCGATGCAGAAGGGGGTGACCGCGCCCTCGCTGCCTCCCGCCACCACTACATCGGCGTCGCCCCGCTGCAGCATGTGGTACGCGGCGCCGATGGCATGGCTGCCCGTGGCGCACGCCGTGGCGGGGGCGATGTTCGCGCCGCGCAGGCCGAAGCGGATGCTGACATTGCCCGCGAGCGCGTTCACCATCAGCTTGGGCACCACGAAGGGGCTGACCGACCGCGGCCCGCGCTCGATCAGCTTGCGCAGCCCCGTCTCGATGGTGTCGATGCCGCCGATGCCCGACCCGATCGCCACGCCGTAGCGGTAGGGATCCCCCTTGGTGAAATCCATGCCGCTGTCGGCGACGGCCTCCTCCGCAGCGCACATCCCGAAGACCGAGAAGCGGTCCATGCGCGTGATCCACTTGGGATCGATGCGCGTCTCGGGCTTCAGGTTGCGGACCTCGCCGGCAAAGGTGACGCTCCACTCGGGGGTGGGCGTGAAGCCGGTGATCGGCCCGATGCCGGAACGCCCCTCCAGGAGGGACTTCCAGAATTCGGGGACCGTATGGCCGACGTCGGTGACGGCACCGAGGCCAGTCACCACCACGCGCCGAAGGGTAATCGTCCGCATGAAGGGCGAGGGGGGTGAGGGGTGCGCAGGCCCGCTCGGGCTACTTCTTGGCCTGCAGCTGGTCGTTGATGAAGTCGATGGCGTTGCCGACCGTCAGGATCTTGCTGGTCTGGTCGTCGGGGATCTGGATGTCGAAGCGCTCTTCCAGCTCCATGACCAGTTCGACCAGGTCAAGGCTGTCGGCGTTGAGATCGCTGGTGAAGTTCGTGTTGCGGTTGATCTTGTCCTTGTCCGCCGAAAGCTTCTCGGCGACGACTGCGATCACCTGCGGCTCGATCTCGTCCTTGGTCACGGCTCACTCCTTTGGGAGGGTTGCGGCAGCCGGCGAATCCGGCCCCTTGTTTGAAGTGGGGGAATATAGCGGATTCCGGAGGACCCTTCCGGGAGGGGGGACGCGTGCGGTGGCTGAAAAGACCCGCCTTCGCGCGCCCGTGGCTCACATCGGAAGGCCGCCGTCCACCACCAGCACCTGCCCGGTGATGTAGCCGGCATCATCGGCGGCCAGATAGCCCACCGCGGCGGCAATGTCCTCGGGCACGCCAAGGCGCCCGACGACGATGTGCTCGCAGACCTGCTTCTTGTCGTCGGGCCCCAGGAAGGCGGTCATGTCCGTCTCGACGAAGCCGGGGGCCACCACGTTGGCGGTGACGCCCTTGCGCCCCAGCTCCTTGGCGACGCTCTTGCTCAGGCCGATGAGCCCCGCCTTCGCGGCGGCGTAGTTGGCCTGGCCCTTGTTGCCTTCCACGCCGCTGACCGAGCCGATGTTGACGACCCGGCCGAACTTGCCGCGGATCATCGGGCGCGCCGCGGCGCGGCAGGCGATGAAGACGCTGCGCAGGTTCACGTTGATGACGTCATCGAAGTCCGCATCGCTCATGCGCATCAGCAGCCCATCGCGCGTGATGCCCGCGTTGTTCACCAGGATGTCCAGGCGGCCCAGCGTCTCGGCCACCTCCTCGACCATCGCCTGCACGGCGGCGCCATCGGCCATGTCGCAGACGCGGAACTCGGCGCTGCCGCCCGCGGACTTGATCTCGTCCGCCAGGGATGCCAGCTGCTCGGCGTTGCGGGCGACGGCGACGACATGGCGCCCATCGGCGGCCAAGCGCTTGGCGATGGCACGGCCGATGCCGCGGCTTGCGCCCGTGACGATGGCGACTCGCTTCTCGATGGTGCACCTCCTGAGTGGAGGGCGAAGTGTAGCGGCCTGGCCGAGGGGGCCTGTCCAGTCAGGCGGTCAGCCCGGACCACCGGGGCCACCCGGTCCAGGCGGCTTCAGCGGCGGGCCGGTGGGCCGGTTGCGCATCGGCGGAGCGCCGATCGGACCGCTGGGGGCGGAGCCGCCGCCTGCCTGTGGTTCCTCGGACTTTTCCTCCGCCTGCACGCGTGCCGGCGGGCGGAAGGTCTCGTCAGGAACCTCGGCAAGCTTGCGCTCGGCGGCAACCAGCTTGATCCATTCTGCGATCAGGTTGGCGCCGCTGATCTTGTTCATCACGTCCAGCGGCTGGATGTAGCTGTCGAAGGTCTGCGAATCGATCTTGCGTCCTTCGCCATCCACCTTGAACTGCCAGAGCTGCGGCTGGAAGCTGGGGCCAGTGCGATAGACGGCCATCACGTACATCTTGCCCTCCACGCTGGCCGTGGTCAGGTCGATGCGATCGATGGTGCCGATGGCCTTGCCCAGCTCACCGGACTTCTGCATCAGGTCCAGGACCACGCGGTCCTCCTCGCCCATGGCGCCCTTGATGGCGTCCGGCGTGCCCTTGGCGAAGCCGTCGAAGAACTTCAGCACGGCCACGCGCTGCACCTCGGTGGCAGGAGCCTTCTCTTCGGGGAGGCGGATCTTGTCGCTGATGCCCAGCTCCTTCATGAGCTGCGCGATCGAGGGGACCGCGGGCGGCGGTGGCGGCGGCGGGGGCTTCGGTGGCGGGGCGACGACGACCTCGGGCTCTGGCTCCTGTTCGCAGCCGCTGAGCGGCGCCGTCACAAGGACAAGGGCGAGGCCGGCGACCAGCACGCCGGATGCCGCGGCACAGAGGCGCGCGAGCAGCCGGTGTGCGGCGTCAGTTGGCTGCAGGCTGGTTGGCATTGTCTCGGGTCGGCTGGTCATGGGTCGTTACCTCGATCGAACGGTCGATGCGTCGCATGAGCCCCTTCAGGACGGTGTTCGGCGCAAGCTCGTGGAAGGATGCTTCGCCGGCCGCCTTGAGCGCGCCGATCAGGTCGGCGCAGGAGTGCGACCATCGTACCGGGGAGACGATCTGGTCCACCAGGAGTTTCTTCAGGAGGGGGGCGTTGTCCCGGGCATGCCGCTGGGCGGTCACATTGCTCCAAACGTCGATTTGCAGGGGGCGCAGCTCGACATGCTCCAGCGCACGGGCCATTCCCTCGGCGGCAGGGGCCATCAGGGGGCTGTGGAAGGCCCCGGCGACGCTGAGCTTGGCGGCCCGCAGGCCCATTTTCCCGGCCGTCTCGACCGCCCGGTCGCAGGCTCCGATGGAGCCCGAGACGACGATCTGCCCGGGGGCATTGAAGTTGGCAGGGACGAGCACTTCGCCCCCTGCAGCCGCGGCGCAGAGCTCGTTGGCCTGCGTTTCGTCGGCGCCGATCAGGGCCACCATGCCGCCGCGCGATGCCTCGGCGGCCTGCTGCATCAGGCGGCCGCGGGTGGCGACCAGCCGCAGTCCATCGGCGAAGGAGAAGGCGCCCGCGATGCAGAGTGCGGTGTACTCGCCCAGTGACAGGCCGTTCGCCGCCGCCGCGGACATCTCGGGGTGCCGCTCCAGCAGCCCGGCGTGGCAGGCGATGCCGCAGGTGAAGAGGGCTGGCTGGCTGACATCGGTGCGGTTCAGCTCCTCCGCTGGGCCCGCGAAGCAGAGCTCGCTCAGGCGCTTTCCCTCGGCAAAGGGGAAGCTGACCCCCTCGTCGGCGGTGCGGAAGACGCTGGCAGCGGAGGGGCTGGACTCGACCCAGCCCTGGCCCATGCCGATGGCCTGCGCGCCCTGGCCCGGGCAGAGGAAGACGGTGTTCATGCTCATGTGTGGTGCGCCCTGGCTCCGCGCCGGTGGTTCACGCCGAACTCAGATGTTCCAGACCGAAGAAGCCCAAGTGACGCCCCCGCCGAAGGCGACCATGACGATCGGCTTGCCCGGCTTCAGCGTGCCTGCGCGCATCAATTCGTCCAGGCAGATGGGGATGCTTGCCGCGCTGGTGTTGCCGTAGCGGTGGATGTTGACGAAGACCCGGTCGGCGGGCAAGTGCAGCTTCTCCACGGCGCTCTCGATGATGCGCACGTTGGACTGGTGGCAGATGTACTGCTGGACGTCGTCGGGCTTCAGGTTGGTGGCGGCAAGCGCCTCGCGGATGGCGTCCTGGAAGCGGGTGACGGCGAACTTGTAGATCTCGCGGCCGTGCATGCGCAGGTAGCCCACGCGCACCGGGTTGTTCTCGTCCCCCGACGGGACATCGCTGTCCTTCTTGGGGTGGTACAGCATGCGCCATAGGCGCCCGTCCGCGTGCATCGACTGGAAGATGCAGCCTCGGCCGGGGTCCGGGTCGGCGGTCAGGACCACGGCGCCCGCGCCGTCGCCGAAGATGATCGAGACGCCCCGCTCGGTGTAGTCCACCATGCGCGTCAGCACCTCGACCCCGATCACGGCGACATTGCGCGCGCGCCCGGCGCGGATCACGGTGTCCGCCAGGTTCAGGCCGTAGAGGAAGCCGCTGCACGCCGCCGCGATGTCGAAGGCCGCCGCGTGCTCGGAGCCGACCGCCTCGCCGATGCGCGCCGCGGTGGAGGGGCAGAGCATCTCGCCGCTCACGGTGGCGACGATGATCATGTCCAGCTCGGCAGGGTTGATGCCCGACGCTTCGAGAGCGCGCTTCAGCGCATCGCGGCCCAGAGTGAAGACGTTGTCCCCCGGGCCTGACTTGCGCCGCTCGACGATGCCGGTGCGCTGCCGGATCCACTCGTCGCTGGTGTCCAGGATCTTCTCGAGGTCGGCGTTGGTGAACACCTGCTCCGGCACCGCATGTCCGGTGCCCGCCAGCCGCACGCCGCAGCCGAACTTGTTGTTCATGCCTCGATCTGCTCCATCTTCACGGTGGCCAGGCGCTCGACGATCTTCTCGTTGATGCGAGCGGCGGCGAATGCGCGCCCGCGGAGGATGGCGTTCTTGATCGTGCGGTCCTTGCTGGAGCCGTGGCTGATGAGCGATACGCCGTTGACGCCCAGCAGCGGCGCGCCGCCGTACTCGTGGTAATCGTGCTTGGCGTAGATGCTCTTCACGACGGGCTCGAAGCGCATCGCCAGCTCGGGATCGGTGGCGATCACCTCATGGGCGATCGCCTTGAAGATGCCCGCGGAGAGCCCTTCGGCCAGCTTCAGCATGACATTGCCGACGACGCCGTCGGTGATGACCACGTCCGCCTGGCCGTCGAAGACGCCACGCCCCTCGACGAAACCCGTGAAGTTCAGCTTCTCGAACTGGCGCAGCAGGTCGCGCGCCTGGCGCATCAGGTCGGTGCCCTTCTGCTCCTCGCCGCCCACGTTCATCAGCGCGACGCGCGGGTTGGCCATGCCAAGGATCTCGCGTGCGTAGACGTCGCCCATGACGCCGTACTGCGCCAGGTGGCTGGGCTTGGGCTCGATGTTGGCGCCCACGTCGATCAGCACCACCAGCCCGCCGAAGGTGGGGACGGTGACGCAGATGCCGGGCCGCACCACGCCCGGGAGGCGGCGCATGAAGTACTGGCTGGCGGCGACGCACGCACCGGTGTTGCCGGCGCTGATCACCACGTCCAGCTTGTTGGGCAGCTTGGGCGACGCCATCTGGTTCATCACCACGATGGAGCTGTTCTTCTTGGACTTGATCGCCTCGACCGGCGAGTCATCCATCTCGATGACTTCGGTGGTGGGCACGATCTCGATGCGCTGGTCCCCCTCGATGCCGCGCTCGCGCAGGGTGTCGCGGATCACCGCTTCGTCCCCCAGCAGCACCAGCCGGTCGGTGGGCTCCAGCAAGGGCACCGCCTGGACGCATCCCTTCAGGATCTGGTCCGGAGCATTGTCGCCCCCCATGACATCGACGCCGATCCGCATGTGGGTCAGGCTCTCAGCGTGCGCCAGGGGCTTACGCCTCGGGCTGGGCGGTCTTCAACTGGAGGCCCGGGCGGACATAGCCGCAGCTCGAGCACGCGCAGTGCGGGCGCTTGGTGGCGCCGCAGTTGGGGCAGGAGACGGTGTGCGCAGCCTTGATCGCGTGGTGTGCGCGACGGCGGCGCGTACGGCCGGGGGAGGATCGGAATGCTGGAAGCATCTGGTGGGTCTTTCTTCAGCTCTCGCTTGGGCAGATTGCGGGGACGTGCTGGCGGTGGACGGAAGAGTGGATTACGGGTGCGTACGGTCGCGGCCAACTCGCCGGCGGACTCCAACAGCTGGGAGTACCGCGCAGGGGGAGAAGGGTAGTCGAACCACCCGTTGCACGCAAGGAGTTGGCCGATCCGCCCGGCCGCGGTGTCATGCTGCGGCGCTTGCACCTTCCGGTAATCTTCGTGGCCCATGACGCAGTTCGCACTGTTTACCGATGGAGCTTGCTCGGGCAACCCCGGCCCGGGTGGATGGGCCTTCATCTTGCGCGGGCCCGGAATCGAGGGCGAAGCGGTGGGTAGCGGCGGTGAGCCCGGCACCACCAACAACCGCATGGAGCTGCTGGCCGTGATCCGCGGCCTGGAGCGCACACCGGACGGCGCAAGCGTCGCCGTCACCACCGACAGCGAGTACTGCGTCAAGGGTCTGAATGAATGGATGGACGGATGGAAGCGGCGCGGATGGCGCAAGGCGGACAAGTCGCCGGTGGCCAACCAGGACCTCTGGCAGGCGCTTGACGCACAGCGCGCGCGCGTCAAGGTGGCCGCGCACTGGATCCGCGGCCACAACCAGCATCCCGAGAATGAGCGCTGCGACCAGCTGGCGGTTGCCGCCATTGACATGCTGCGGCGTCGCGCGAGTGCCTCATAACCCTGTGATTCCAGCGCTGGGCGCGCGTGGGGCCCCTCGCGGCGTGCCCTGCTGCACCGCGTGCAGCGGTTGCGGCGTTGCGGGGATTCCGCTATCTTTGTCCACTTCCCCCTAAGCGATCGCATCAAACCATGCCAACGATTAATCAGCTCGTCCGCAAGCCCCGCCGTTCGCCGGATGCCAAGTCCAAGGTCAAGGACCTGAACGCATGCCCGCAGAAGCGCGGCGTGTGCCTCCAGGTCAAGACCGTCACCCCCAAGAAGCCCAACTCGGCGCTTCGCAAGGTGGCCCGCGTCCGCCTGAGCAACGGCAAGGAAGTCACCGCCTACATCGGCGGCGAAGGCCACAACCTGCAGGAGCACTCAATCGTGCTCGTGCGCGGCGGCCGCGTCCGCGACCTTCCCGGCGTTCGCTACCACGTGGTCCGCGGCACCCTTGACTGCCTGGGAGTCGAGGGGCGCAAGAAGGGCCGCTCGCAGTACGGCGTCAAGAAGAAGGCTGCCGCGACGGGCAAGAAGAAGTAATCGACCAATCGTCCCACCGGCTGCGGGGCCGTTCCCGCGGCAATCCGTCTCGTCCCGCATCAACATCATCTGGCGAGTAATTCCGCCGCCGCATCCAGAGGCGCTTGCCTCGCGGCGGAGTGAAAAAACCGGCTCAGTTCCGGCATCGCCAAGGAGAGCATCATGCCCAAGAAGTTCACTGCCAGCGAATCACAGCTGAAGCCCGATCCCCGTTACCAGGACAAGGTCCTGTCCAAGTTCATCAACTGCCTGATGCGCCAGGGCAACAAGGGTCCCGCGACCCGCGTCGTCTACCGTGCATTCGACGAGATCCAGGCCCGCCTGGACAAGGACAAGAACGAGAACCTGCCCAAGACGGCCATCGAGCTCTTCCAGCGCGCCTGCGACAACGTTCGCCCCGCGGTCGAAGTGCGCTCCAAGCGCGTCGGCGGCGCCAACTACCAGGTGCCGATGCAGCTGAACCGCCGCCGCCAGCAGAGCCTGACCTTCCGCTGGATCATCGACGCCGCCCGCGACGAGCGCGGCCGTCCGATGCACCTGCGCCTGGCCAAGGAGCTGATGGACGCAGCCAAGAACGAAGGCAAGGCCGTGACCACGCGCGAGAACACGCACCGCATGGCGGACGCGAACAAGGCGTTCGCGCACTTTGCCTGGTGAGTTTGTGGGCTTGGTGAGTTTGTGGGCCTGGTGAGTTTCGGGGCTTAGTGACTCGCCCGACTGTCAGGCCCGCCGGCTGAAACGAAATTTCCGAACGCCCCGCACTGCGCGGGGCGTTCGTGCTTTTCGGGGACAATGCGCACAGCCATGCCCAGCGACGATTTCCAGCGCTACCACCGGCAGGAGATCCTGCCTGGCTTCGGACGCACGGCGCAGGAGCGCCTGCGCGCCGCGCACGCGCTGGTGGTGGGGTGCGGCGCCCTGGGCTGCGCCTGCATCGACCTGCTGGCGCGCGCCGGGGTAGGCACGCTGACGCTGGTGGATCGCGACGTGGTGGAGCTGACCAACCTGCAGCGGCAGACGCTTTACTCCGAGGCGGACGCACGCGCCGCGCTGCCCAAGGCCGAGGCCGCCAAGCAGCGCGTCGCAGCGGTGAACAGCCAGGTGCGCGTGCACGCATGCGTCGAGCACTTGGGCGCCGAGAATGCGCTGGACTTCGTGCGCGATTGCGACATCGTGATGGATGGCCTGGACAACTACCGCACGCGGTACGCGCTGAACGACGCCGCCGTCTCCTGCGGCAGGCCGTACATCTATGCCGGCGCGGTCGGCACCCGCGGCATGAGCATGCCGGTGCTGGCGGGTGTCGCCGATCGCGCGGGGGTCGCGCGCGGCGATGCCCCTTGCCTGCGCTGCATCTACCCCGACGTGCCGCCCCCCGGCGAGGGCGAGACATGCGATACCGCAGGTGTTTTCGGTCCGGTGGTGGCCGCGGTGGGCGCCCACGCGGCAGGCGAGGCGATCAAGCTGCTGGTCGGCGCATATGCGGCGGGCGACCGTTCGCTGTGGACGCTGGACGCATGGAGCGGCCGCACGGTGCGCGTTCCACTGGCGGGCGCCGCGCGCGCCGACTGCCCCTGCTGCGGCAGGCGAGACTTCCAATTTCTGCGCGCCGACGCTGGCGACGCGCTGACGGTGCTCTGCGGCCGCGATGCGGTCCAGGTGCGGCCCGCGGCGCCGGGGCGCCTGGACCTGGCGGCGCTGGGTGCGCGCCTGGCGGTGCACGGAACCTTCGCCGTGCATAACGGCGTGCTGGCGGGGGCGCTCGCCGGCGGCTTCCGGCTCTCCGTCTTCCCCGATGCGCGGGCGATCGTCGGCGGCACCACCGACCCTCTGGTGGCCAAGGGCCTCTACGACCGCTTCGTGGGAAGTTGATGAAGAAGCGGCGGCGCGCGATGGCGCCCTGCGCCGCAAGAGCGTGCACAGCCACGCATGACAGTGCACCTCGCCGCGCACCGGTCCGCTCCTACACTGCGCACATGGCTTACGCACACTATGTCCTGAGCGGACTCAACCTTGGCCTGGGCTACGCCGAGGCACTCACCACCAGCATCCCTGCCGACAAGTTCGCGGCCTTCCCCGCGAAGGATGTCGTCTGCCCCGCCTTCTACATCGGGCACTTGGGGCTCTATCCAAATCGCGCGCTCACCCTGCTGGGGCGCGACGACCTGCACACTGCGGTGCCCGAAGGCTGGACCGAGCGCTTCAAGGCGGGCGTCACTGCGCAGCCCGGCGAGTACCCGTCCAAGGAGGCGCTGCTGAAGCAGTTCTTCGACGGATACCGCACCGTGGCCAAGGCGCTGGAGACTGCCCCGGACGCGGTCTTTGCCGAGGAGAACCCCGCCGAGGGGCGCTTCAAGGAAATGTTCCCGAAGAAGGGGGGCGCGATTACGTTCCTGTGCATCGGCCACATGCAGATGCACCTGGGGCAGATCAGCGCTTGGAGGCGTGTCATGGGGCTCGGGAGCGCGATGTGAACCGCGGCCTCCGGGTGGTGGCGTGGTGCTTCGCGGCGCTGGCCGCGCTGGCTTTCGCGCCGCCGGCGGCTGCACAGGACGCACCTGCCTGGGTGGCCGGCGCGCGGCCGCTGGAGCTGGAGGCCCTGCTGGTGAAGCTGCGAAACGCGGGCGCCATCCTCCCGCGCACGGCGGTGCTGGATGCGTATGAGCGCATGCTGGCGGCGTATCCCGCGGCGATGGCGGAGCTGGCGGCGCGGACCGGGGCGGCGCCCGACGGAGACGGAGTGACGCGTTTCCTGTACGAGTCCGCCGCGGAGGTCGCAGCGGAGCAGAAGTTGGAGCGCGCGTCCATCGAGGCGCGCTTGCGCCTGGAGGCCGCGCTCTTTGACGAGCTTGCGCTCCTGGCTCCCGAGGCGCAGCGCCCGGCCGTCGCCGCCGCGCGCCATGCACGCGAACTTGATTCGGCGCTCGAATGCGCTGCAACCGCGATGTCGCACGCCGGCGTGGTATTGCCGCTGCAGATCGGGGCCGTCATCGACTGCGCCTGCCGAAAGGATCCCTCGCTCCGTTCGGCGATCGCGGCTGCACTCGAACCCATGCGCGCGCAGCGCATCGCTGCAGCCAACAGGGTGGTGGAGGCGGTGCGCGCGGGCCGGCGCCTGGCAGCGGCGCATGCCGACCAGAGCGGGCTCTCTGCCACGCCGCTGGGTGCGGCGTACGAAGAGCGGATTGGGCTGATGGAGGCAAGAGAGCGGCATGCCGCAGATTCCCCCGACGTGCCTTTTGAGCCCGCACCGACGCCCATCCAGGTGAATTTCAGGCAGTGTTGGGACCTCGCCCAGCACGGACTGGCGCGGGCCGCGGGCGCGCAGCAGCTTCAGGAGTGGACGTGCATTCAGGCTGCGATCGCGGCGCTCGATCCGCCGCAGGCTGCGGCGTTGCGCGTTGCGCTGCAGGAGCGGGTCGCCTCTTCCGGCAGCGGCATGGAAGTCTTCCGGCCCGCGTGGTCCATCCTCTGCGGGATTGGCCGAAGGGACGCAGACTCGGCCTGCCGCGCATGCCTGCAGGCCGCGCTGGAGAGATGGCGCGAGCAGGCGCCGGCGCTCGTGGAGGCGGCATGGGCGCAGCTGGCGGCCGCGATGGGCCAGGTGAAGGAGGATGCAGCGCTTGGACAACTCGACGAATTGCGCGAGCAGGCCAATGCAAGGCTGAACGCCCAGGTTCAGGCGCTTGAACGGCGAGTCGCTGCGGCCTGCGGCAGTGGATGCGCCATCGACGATCGCGACCCGAGCGATGGCGATTGGTTTGACCGCGCGCAGATGGCGGGCATCAAGGAAGCGCACTTCTACCGATTCCTCCGCGCAGATTCTCAGGCCCTGGATGCCATGGAAGCAGAGCAGGAGGATCCCTTCGGAAGGCCTGCGTCAATCGATGGCTCGACCTTCGTAGGTGCACCTGTCGATCGAGGTGAACTGCGCACGAAGCTGGTGCGGCTGGGGGTGGCATCCGAAGCTCTCGCTGCACTCGATGCGCTCCACGCGGCGTACCTGGAGCGGTGGAGGGTGCAGGTGCTGCCGCTCGAGGAGGCCCGGGACGAGGCGATGGAAGGGGAATCGGATCGAGACGGAGCGGGCGCGGGGAAGCTGCGCGAGGCGCAGCGGCGGCTCCTTGCCGCCGCGCGCGCGCTGGACGATGGATTCCTGGCCGAGATCGCCGCCGCCGCCGGTCCCGGGCTGCGCCCGGAGTTCATGGCGCTGCTTGCGCTGGAACGCCAGCTTGGCGACGCGCGCCGCGAGCGCCCTTCCTCATGGGAATTCAGCGACGAGACGAATGGCGGGCTGCGCATCAATCCTGCCGAGGTGCTGCTCTCGGCCTCGATCAGCACGCAGGCACGCCTTGCGGCCGCTGCCGTGGTGGCTGCGCGCGCCCCCGACCTGCGCGCCCGCATCGACGCGCTGCGCGAGGCGCCCGTGCGCTTTGCCGAGGCGGACGCGGCGCGCGATCATGGCGACGACAACATGACGCCCCGGCAGCGAATTACGCGCTGGCGCGAGGGGCTGGCGCAGGAGCGGCAGGACAGGCGCAGCCTTCAGAAGCTGCTCGACGCCTATCGCACCGCCGCAAACTCTGCCATCGCCGATGCATGCGCCGTCGTCGGCGGGACCGACGCCGAGGCGATCGCCCAGGTGGCGTGCCGGCGACGCTTTCCGGGGGCCTTCGTCACCGAGGAGCTCTTGATCCTGACCGCGCGCGAACTGGCGGACCTCTCGGGACAGGACGAGGCGGCGCTGCGGGCGATCTCCGCCGCCATCGAGCACTGGCGCGACTATGCCGGCGTGGCGCGCCAGCGCTACATCGAACTCTGCACGACTGAGGCGGGGGACCGAGACCAAGTGCCCGCGGGATCCTCGCGCGCCGCCACCAACGCGCCGACCGTCCGCGCGGTGCGCGTGATGGCCGAAGGGCTGCTGCAGTCCGAGCTGATGGCGCTTGGCGTCGAGCGCCTGCGCGTGGCCGCGCCCGACCAGGCGGCGGTGGCGAGCCGGAGGCTCCGTGCCCTCTCGCGGAGCGTTGGCGACGCGGCGGCCGCCGAAGACGCCGCTGCCGCCGAAGACGCCGCTGCCGCCAACGACTGATCGCGCCGCCGCACCGCGCTGCCGGGAACTTCTATCCTCCCGCGCATGTCCCCCTACCTCAGCGAGCTCCTCGGCACCGCGGTGCTGGTCTATTTCGGCAACACGGCAGTGGCCAATGTCCTGCTGCGGCGCACCAACGGGAACGGAGCGGGCTGGATCGTCATCGCCACGGGCTATGCGATGGGCATCTTCGTGGGCATCTGGGTGGCGGCGGCGAGCGGCGGCCACCTGAACCCCGCGGTCACCGTGGCCATGTGGGCGCATGGCAAGCTGGCTGGGGCGCTGGTACCCGGGTACATCGCCGCGCAGTTCGCCGGCGCGATGGCGGGCGCGGCGCTGGTCTGGCTGCAGTACCTGCCGCACTGGGGGCAGACCGAGAGCCAGGCTGCAAAGCTGGGCTGCTTCGCCACGGCACCCGCGATCCGCGCGCCCCTTTCTAACCTGATCAGCGAGCTGCTTGCCACCTTCTTCTTCGTCTTTGGGATCCTGATGCTGGTGGACTCCCCGTGGCAGGCGCTGGCGCCGGTCGCCGATGACGCCGCACGCGCCGCAGCGGACTCCACCCGCGGGGTGCTCTTTGGCGCCGCGCCCTGGTCGGCCTTCGCCATTGCCTGCCTCTTCTGGGGGATTGCGCTGGGGCCGGGCGGCACCACTGGCTTCGCAGTGAATCCGGCGCGCGACCTGGGGCCACGCTTCATGCATGCGATCTTGCCGGTGGCGGGGAAGGGGGGCAGCGATTGGGGATACGCCTGGGTGCCCGTCGTCGGGCCGATCCTGGGTGGACTGGCAGCAGTGGCGCTTCACGGCGCGATTGCGGTCGGTTGATCACCTCAGCGCGCCCCAGCCTCGGTCCCTGCGCGGCCCTCGACGCAGAACATCGCACTTCCAGCGCACTGGTGGCTACTTTCACGCCGCGGGGTGTGCTGCCGCGTTCTTCCGTTTTTCGTTCCACCGGCTGAAACAATTGCTTGAACGGGGGGGGATCGGTGGCATGATGACCCTGCTTGAGGTGTGAATATGGCAGTGCCACACGATCAACTCAGTTTTGCATCACCATGCAGCTGCCTTTGGGGGCGCGGAACCTCCGCGTGATTGAATGATCCAAGAATTGCTCGCCCACACGATGCCGCCGGCTTCGAATGACGCTGCGGCTCCCGCGCATCGGATCCCCAATCGCGCTTCCGAAGGCGGTCCCGACGGCGGCCCCGATGGCGGCGTACGCGCCATCTCGCGCTTGAGCGGCGCTGCGCGCGAGGCCTTCCTGGATGACATGCCCCTGCGCGACACCATGATCCGCGGGATGGCGGCGCTGGCGGATGTGATGCCAGGCGCGCAGTTCGTCGCCGCGGACCCTGAACTGATGATCATCGGGTGCTCCGCGCGGTGGGCCAGCGGTCACGGGTTCCAGCCCGCGTCACTGGCGGGGCGCAGCCTGCGTGGCTTCGAGCAGTCGGCGGTGGCCGAGGAGCGCCGCGCGATCCTGAAGAGCGTCATCGAGTCGCGCGCCACCGCGGTCGTGCGCTCGATCCGCCACGGGATGCACGAAGTGGCGGTGATGATGCCCATCGAGATCGGCGGCCGCTGCCACGGCGCTGCGTGGCTGACCCAGCCCGGCACGGGCTGCGCGCAGGCGACCGATGGTGTCCAGGTGGTCTACCCCCTGCACCACCAGTGGGGCTCGATCGGCCAGGCCACCAACCGGCAGCTGGATGTGCTGCGCCTGCTGGGGCGCGCGCTGGACAACCACTCGATCGCCGAGCAGCTGAAGAACGGAAAGCGCACCGTGGAGTGGCATGTCAGCGTGCTCATGGAAGTGCTTGGCGTCGCGGACCGTTCCGAGCTGGTGCGCCTTTCCAGCTGCGCGGGGCTGCCCTTCTTCCCCGACGAGGCGTGGGCGCGCATGCTGCGCAACCGCGACCGGAACACCGCCGCGTCGCGGCGCAGCCCAGCGGCGGTCTGAACCAATTCGATCTTGATCCCGCGCCTGCCACGGCAACGCCTGTGGCATGGGGTGAGGGCCGCTGTCCGGGAACGATCCAGCTGCGGCGCGGTGGGCGGGGGATTCGCTGAAATCGGGGGCACCGCTTCACACCCGGGGGGAGTGCTGCGCATGGAGGGGCGGAGCCGCGTCCACGCGCGGGAAAACGATGTCCGCACAGCTATCCCCTCGCTTTGGATTCCTTCCGCACGACCCGCTTCAGCACTTGGCTCCGGCGCCCAGGTTGCCTTCGCCTGGCCACCTGCTGGCGGTCGCGGAGGCGCTGCCGGGAGCCAGTGCCGTCCTGCTGGACCCGCGCTTCACGGTTCTGGGAGGCACTGATCGATGGTTCCAGGAACGCGGGCTGCGGCGGGGAGAGGCAGTGGGTTCGTACCTGATCACGCTGGTGCCGACGCCGCAGATGGAGGAGCGCATCACGCTCTGCATGCAGGGGCGCGCCAGCAGCGAGGCGCTGGTGATGCGCGGGATCCGCGAAGGCGTTCACGAGATCACCATGTGCATGCCTGCGCTGGAGGGAGCGCAGCCGCGGCTGGTGTGGATCGAGCAGCTTGCGGCGGGGGCACCGCTGGGGGACGCGCAGGAGCGCACCCTGTATCCCGTGACGCACACCTGGGGCGCCCTCTCGGTGCTGACCATGAAGCAGCTGGATGTGGTGCGCCTGGTCGGGATGGGGCTGGAGAACGAGCGCATCGCCGCGATCCAGGCCGTCTCGCGGCGTACAACGGAATGGCACATGCGCAGCATCTACGAGGCCATGGCGGTGGAAGGGCGCGCGGAACTGGCGCGCCTGTCGATGCGCGCGGGCCTGCCCAGCTTCCCTCTCGACGCTTGGGAGCGCATCTTGCGCGGGCGCGACCGCGACCGGGCGCGCGAGGCGATCGCCCGCGCGCGGGATGCTCGGCGCGCGCCGCTGCCCGACGAGCCTGCCGCAGAGTGAGTGCCGTATCCGGCGGGGAGCCCTCCGTATGATCGGCGGGCATGAATTCAGTCATCCTGGCGACCGCGGTTTCGGTGCTGCTGGCCGCTGGCACGGCGGCGAGCGCCGGTTTGCAGGCGAGCCAACCCGTGGCGCCCGCGGGCGGCACGGCCGCCGCGCCGCCTGCCGCATCGCCTGGCGCCCCCTCCGCCCCACCCTCCACCCCGCCTGCTGTGGCCCCCGGCTCCCCGCCGCTGGCGGCCCCCGGCGCGCCGCTGCCGCCGCCCCCGTGGTGGTCCAAGATTGGCCTGCGCGCGTTGGACATCGAGACGCGCCTGCCGGTGCTGGACCAGGTGGTGCTGGTGCGCGACGAGGCCAGTTACATCGCCGAGATCGCCCGCTGGACTCCCAAGTCGCGCTGGCCCGTGCTCTTCGAGGATGACGCCTTCGCCCCGCGCTTCATCCGCGCATTTCATCCCTCCGTCGTGCTGCGCCGCGCACCCGCCGCCGATGCCGCGCCGGCCGACCCAGCCGCCCGCCGCGCCGCGATCGAGGCCGCCATCGTGCGCGCCTGGGACGGCATCCCGGGGACGGACACGATCGACGGCGCGTTCAAGAAGCGCAAGCTCGTGCCGGTGGGGCTCGTGGCGGCGAGCGCGAGCGATCCCGCTTGGACCGCCGCGCTCGCGCTGGCGGCAGGGAGGGGGCAGCCCATTGCATGGATCGAGCAGCCGCTGGGGGGCACGCCGGGATCCGTCATCGATGCTTCCGCCTTTGCGCTGCTGGACACCTCGGTGCGCAAGGCGATGGAGGAGACGGGCCGCAGCTGGAGCGCGCTGGGCGACGACCTGGAGACATTCACCCTTTGCCGCAATGCCGCGCTGAAAGTGACGCTCGCTTCGCCCCCGGGGGGGCGCAATCCTCAGCTGCCGCAGGACGCCGCGCCCCTCTCGCTGACCGACGCGCTCTGCCGCCAGCCCGACGGATCGCGCTACGCCTTCGCCGCGCAGATCTTCGGTGACCGCACGCGCGCGGCATCGATGGCGATGTGCTCGCTCTTCCTGGCGCGCAACGACATCTGGATGTTCGACGGGTACGCCAACCGCAGCGGGAGCGGGTTCGCCCTCTACGGCTTCGAGCGCACCTCGCCGGTCTTCCTGGAGCAGGGCTTCACCACCCGGGCGTGGTCGGGGAAGGAAGGGACGCTCCCCGCATGGCGCGCGCTCCTCTACGGCGGCATCAAGCCCGACGTCCTCTTCCTGAACTCAAGCGGCAACGCGGACTTCTTCGAGCTTGGCTCGACGGCGATGACCTGGGCGGTGGACGTCCCCGTCCTGCAGAAGCCGATGGCGCTGAGCATGGTGCACAGCTTCTCGCTGCAATCGGCGGACGACCCCAGCACCGTGGGTGCCCGCTGGCTTGACCACGGCGTCTACGCGTACGCGGGCTCGGTGCAGGAGCCGTTCCTGAACGCCTTCATCCCGCCGCAGCTGATCGCGCAGCGCCTGGGCGGCTACGCACCATTCCTGATCGCCACGCGGCAGTGGCAGGGGGACATGCTCCCGCAGGTCTGGCGCATCGCCACGCTGGGTGATCCCCTGATGACGCTCCTGGCGCCCAAGACGCAGAAGATGCTGCCCGGCCGCCTGCCCGCGGCGCTCGGCGACGACTACTCGGATGTGCGCGCCGGCGCGCGTGCGGCGCTGGAGCGCGTGAAGTCCGCCACGCAGGCGCCTGTCGCAGAGGCGGCGCTGGCGGAGGCGATCCGCGACATGGTGATGGTGGGCGACGATGGCGTGGCAGTGCAGATCTGGCAGCTTGCGCGCCGCCGGAGCCCGGCAGCCGCGGCGGCGGTGGCGCATTCGGCGCTGGGGCCGCTCTTCCGCACCGGCACGCGCACCGACTTCATGGAAGCATGGGTGCTGTCCAAGGACCAGACGATGGAGGAGCGGGACATGCTCTGGCACTTCTGGGTCACCAGCCTGCCCACGCTGCGCGATCGGGCGACGATCGCGCTCCTGAAGGCGAACCTGCGCGCGCCGCGCCAGGACATGGACGCCTCCGCGCTCGCCGCGGCCGTCCGTTCCACCGAAGGCGCAGAGGCGACCATCGCGTGGCTGAACAGCGTGATCACGCAGACCAGCAGTCCGGAGGCGAAGCGCCGGCTCGCGGAGCTGCAGGCGAAGCCGTAGGCGCAGCGGTCTCGAAGCTAGCGTCGGCGCGGTGCAGGCGTTCCGGGGGTCCCCGGGGACCCGGGCGCTGCGGCCGGAACCTGCGACAGCCGCTGGCGCAGCGCATCGGCGACGCGCTGCGGATCGTGCTCGAAGATGCGCGGCGCGCCCGGGGCGTTGGGCTGCGTGGCGCCCAGGAAGCGATCGTTGGCAGCCTGCTCGATGCGGGCCAGCAGTGCGACCGAGCCGGTGAAGGTGGGGTGCAGCTGGTCGCGCTGCAGCAGCGGGCCGTCGGCCTCCTCGCTCCACGTGCGCCGGCCTGCATCGAAGGGCTTCCCCGCACGAAGCTGCTCGACCAGCCTGGCCAGCGGCACCACCGCCACGCGCGCACGCTCGGCGGCCCAGGCGCGGATGCGCTCGTTCGCAGCGTCGATGGTGGAGAGCGCGGGCATCTGCGCCTTGGAGATCATCTTGCCCACCGAGGCGGACATGTCGGGAATGTCGCCGATGACCAGGGGGATGCCCGCCTTCACGATCCGGTCCGCCTCGGCCAGGCCGGTCTCCAGCATCGCCAGTCGCTGCGCCTCGTCCTTGATGGGGTTGCGCTGCGCATCGGCGGCGCCGTAGGTGAACCAGAAGAGGAAGTCGACGCCCAGCACGATGGTCGGGCGTGGGGATGCGGCCAGCACGCCATCCACCTGCTGCCGACCGCTGCCGATGGGGCTCAGGAAGAAAAGGCCCGTGGCATCCCCCGTCACTTTCCCGGGGCCCGCCAGCGCATCCTGTGCGATGCTCGACAGCGTCACCGCCTGCAGGCGCGCGGGATGCTCCGCAGGCAGCGGCGCGCGCACGCCGAATCCGGCGCTGGCGCTGGCGCCGATGATCTGGATGCGAGCGTAGAGCGTCGCGGCGTCGATCCCCTCCGCGGTTGCGCGCGCGGGTGCGACATGCATCGCCCCCGGCGTCGCGGCCAGGAAGAGGGCCAGCATCGTCAGCATCGCGGCGGCGGCGAGGCCGCGCATCCCGCCTCCCTGCCTCATGACAGCTCCTCGCCCGCGGGCAGCACGCGCACCTGCGACTTCGGACCCGCCACCAAGTGCCCCGCGGGCACGCTGCGGGTGACGAAGACGCCGCCCGCCACCACGCTGCCTGCGCCGATCACCGTGTCGCCGCCCAGGATCGTGGCGCCCGCGTAGACGGTGACGCCCGGCTCCAGCGTCGGGTGCCGCTTCGTGCCCTTGCGCAGGCTGCCATCGGCATCGCGCTCGAACTTCTTGGCTCCCAGCGTCACGCCTTGGTAGATGCGGCAGCCATCGCCGATCTCGCACGTCTCGCCGATGACGACGCCCGTGCCATGGTCGATGAAGACGCCGCGGCCGATGCGCGCGCCTGGGTGGATGTCGATCCCGGTGGCTCCGTGCATGTGCTCGGAGATCATCCGCGGCAGCACCGGAACGCTGTGCGCCCACAGTTCGTGCGCAAAGCGGTGCACCGCCAGCGCAGCCACGCCGGGGTAGCAGAGGATGATCTCCTCGTGGCTGCGCGCGGCGGGGTCGCCGCGGTATGCGGCTTCGACATCCAGCGCGATCGCCGCGCGGATCTGCGGGATGCAATCGAGCGATGCGTCCACGACCCGCTCGACATCGGCGGCGGTGATCGCTGCCGCGCCGATCGGGCCGCTGGCGGTCGCCTCGCCTGTGACGCCGGTGACGGCGGCATCCACCAGCTGCAGGAGCAGCGCGCGCAGGACGGGCAGGCGCTCGGCGACGAATCCCTCGGCGCCCGCGTGCTCGGGGGCGCGCGCCAGCGGGTGGAATCCGGGGAAGGCGATCTCGCGGACGCCCGCCACCAGCCGCGCCACCGCGGCCGGATCGGGAAGCGTGGCGCCGCCGATCCGCGCGATCGCCGGATGCTGGTTGATCGAGTCGACGAGGCGCGCGTGCAGTGCGTCTGGCGAGGCATTCCGCATCCCACGATGCTAGCGGCTTGCGCTATTCTCGCCCCTCTGCGCTGCACTCGGCGGCGCGTTCGGATCACTCTTCTTCCTGCGACCAATCCATGGCGATCCTCGTCGACGGCAACACCAAGGTCATCTGCCAGGGCATCACCGGCACTGCCGGCGCCTTTCACACCAAGGGCTGCTTTGAGTACGGCACCCAGATGGTCGGCGGCACCACCCCCGGCAAGGGCGGGCAGAAGGACGCCAACGGGCTGCCGATCTTCGACACCGTCGCGCAGGCAGTCCGGCAGACGGGCGCCACGGCAAGCATGATTTTCGTGCCGCCGCCCTTCGCCGCCGACGCGATCCTGGAGGCGGCGGACGCGGGCATCAACACCATCGTGGCGATCACCGAGGGCATCCCCGTGCAGGACATGGTGCGCGTGCGCGCGCGGCTGGCCGGCTTTCCTGACTCGGTGCTCATCGGCCCCAACTGCCCGGGCGTCATCTCGCCGGGGCGCAAGACCGGAACGGCTGGCAGGTACGCGAACGGCTGCAAGATCGGCATCATGCCGGGGTACATCCACACCAACCGGCTGGACGCAGCTTCGCGCAAGGCCGTGGGAATCGTCAGCCGCTCGGGAACCCTGACCTATGAGGCCGTGTGGCAGACCAGCGAGCGCGGCATCGGCCAGTCCACCTGCGTGGGCATCGGCGGCGACCCGGTGAAGGGGCTGAACTTCATCGAGATCCTGGCGATGTTCGCGGCGGACCAAGAGACGGACGGCGTGATCATGATCGGCGAGATCGGCGGGACGGACGAAGTGGAGGCGGGCCGCTGGATCCAGGCGAACATGACGCACAAGCCGGTGGTCGCCTTCATCGCAGGGCGCACCGCGCCCGCGGGTCGGCGGATGGGGCACGCGGGCGCGATCATCGGTGGCGCGGATGACACCGCGCAGAGCAAGATGGACGCCCTGCGCGCAGCGGGCATCAGCGTGGCCGAGAGCCCCGCCGACCTCGGCTCGACAATGGCCGACGCACTGAGCATCGCGGTCTGACCCGGCCATCGCCGCGCCGCGGCTGGGGGTAGCCTTCCGCCATGGCCATGGACGGGCCCGCCGCCGCAAGCGTCAATGACACGCGCTCATCGCTGGCTCGCCTCTACGGCAGCCGGACGATGCTGGTGCTGCTGGTGATCGGATTCTCGGGGGGGCTCCCCAACGTCATCGCCACCAAGGTGGTGCAGGCATGGACCGCGGAAGCGGGGTGGAGCGTGCAGGCGATCGGCGCGCTCAGCTTCCTGACGCTGCCCTATGCGCTGAAGTTCATCTGGGCGCCGCTGCTGGATGGCGTGCGGCTGCCCCTCCTGGGCGCGATGGGGCGCCGGCGCAGTTGGATGCTGCTCGCGCAGGTGGCGGTCTTCGCCGCGCTGGTCGTAATGGCCATCTGGAAGCCTGCGGCAATGGAGGCATCGCCAGGAATCCCGCTGGGCGCTGGCGACCTGGCTGCGGCCAACGCGCACAACCTCGTCTTCTACGCGCTGCTGGGCGCCGTCGTCCTCTGCTCTGCGACACAGGACATCGCATCGGACGCATACCGAGCCGACATCCTGGAGCCGTCGGAGCTTGGTGCAGGTGCGAGCATCTTCGTCACGGGATATCGCATGGCTGCGGTCTTGCTGGGGGCGGGGATCCTGCTCTTTGCGGACCAAATCGGGTGGACCACGGCGCTCATCGCGGCGGCCGCGCTCATGGCGCTGGGCATCGGCGCCACGCTGGCAGGTCGCGAACCGCCGCTGCCCCGCGGCGTGCGCCCGGGGCTGCGCGCCGCCATCGTCGAGCCGCTGGCGGTCTTCTGGAAGGGATGGCGCTGGGGCGTGCTGCCGCTGGCGGGCTTCGTGCTGCTCTTCAAGCTGCCCGACCAGCTTGCCAATGCGATCACCACGCCGCTCCTGATGAAGGGGCTTGGCTACTCCGCGCACTCGATCGGCTGGGTGCAGCAGGTCTTCGGCTTTGCCATGACGATCGTGGGCGCGGGCATCGGGGGCTGGATGGTCGCGCGCCTGGGGCTGGTGCGCTGCCTCTGGATCTTCGGCGTCATGCACTGCGTCAGCATCTGCGGCTTCCTGCTCCTGGCGCTGCAGTACGGTGCCACGGTGGGCGCGACGCCCGCGGCGCCGCCGCCGGTCTTCGCGCTCATGCCCGCGATCGCGATCGAGAGCCTGGTGATCGGCATGGTCACCAGCGGCTTCATCGCCTTCCTGATGAGCGTCTGCGATCGCCGCTACACCGCCACGCAGTACGCACTTCTCACTGGGCTGATGGCAGCCAGCGGCGCGATCGCAGGCGGGCTCAGCGGCACCCTCGCCGCGCGCCTGGACTACCAGTGGTTCCTGGTGGTGGCGATGTGCACGGGCATCCCGGGCCTCGCATTGATCCCGTTCCTGCGCCCTCCGGCGACGCCCGCGGGCGCAGGCACATCAGGCTGATCGGGGGGCTGCCCGCCCGGCTAGCATGGTCGGCCCATGGACGACGCTTCCACCGCCGCCCCGGCCGAACCCGCAGCCGCTTCCGAGAGCCCGGCGGCGGCCATGCATGCCGATCTCGCGGGCGCGGCCCCTGCGCGGCGCCCGCTGACCTACAAGGAGTCGGGCGTCGACATCGAAGCGGGCGACGAAGTGGTGGACCGCATCAAGCACGTCCTGAAGCGCACCCATGGCCCGCGCGTGATGGGCCAGCACGGGGCCTTCGCGGGGATGTTCCGGCTGGACTACAACCAGAAGCTCTTCAAGCGCAACTACCGCGACCCGGTGCTGGTGGGCTGCACCGACGGCGTCGGCACCAAGGTGCTGCTGGCAGCCGAACGCAAGGTCTACGACACCGTGGGCATCGACTGCGTGGCGATGAACGTCAATGACCTGATCGTGCAGGGTGCCGAGCCGCTCTTCTTCCTGGATTACCTGGGGCTCTCGAAGCTGGACCCGCAGGCCACGGCGCAGATGATCGAAGGCGTGGCGCGCGGCTGCGAAATCGCGGGGTGCGCGCTGATCGGCGGCGAATGTGCGGAGATGCCCGACATCTACAAGCCCGGGGACTTCGACATCGCGGGCTTCTGCGTCGGGGTGGTCGAGCTTGAGCGGGTGATCGACGCAGCGCGGGTGAAGAAGGGCGACCTGGTCATCGGCCTGCGCGCCTCGGGGGTGCACTCCAACGGCTTCTCCCTGGTGCGGCGGATCATCAAGGAGGCGGGGCTGGAAATGGACCGCGTCTACCCCGAGCTGGGGCAGCGACCGCTCTGGCAGGTGCTCCTGGAGCCGACGCGCATCTACGCCAAGCCAATCAGCAAGCTGCTGGCCAGCTACAAGAAGAAAAAGGTCGTCAGCGGGATGGCGCACATCACCGGCGGGGGGCTGCCGGGAAATCTCTGCCGCGCCCTGGGTACCAAGGTCGATGCGGTCCTGGACTCCGCCAAGTGGCCCGTCAACCCGATTTTCCCGTTTCTGCAGAAACACGGGAACGTGGAACGGGAAGAGATGTTCCGGGTCTTCAATATGGGAATTGGGTACGTGCTGATCGCCCGTCCCGCCTTTGCCGATTCAGTGGTCCAGAAGCTGGTTCGGCACGGCGAAGAGCCCTGCGTCATCGGGGAGATTGTGAAGGGGACGGGCGAAGTCAGGATCCTCTGAAACCGCGCCGCACCCGCTGCCCGGCACCCCCCAATCGACGCGGGAGCGCTCCCTGGGAATTGCTATGTCCCCTTCCCCCCGGAAGGATTGCCCGTCGGGGTTCCCCGATTCCTCTTGCTTTCCATTCAATCGGGGTTAGGTTTAAACGGGCGCGCGTGCGTCCGAGTAACCGTTTTTGTTCGGCAGTCTGTTCATCGCAGACAAATGGAGAACCACAAGATGAAGATTCATTCCCTTCGCCGTCGCGCGACGCTGTTCGCGTGCGGCATTTTGGCGGCGTCCGCTGCATCGACGACGGCCCTGGCCGTCGACGGTGACGAGTGTTCGACCGCCATCGTCGCGTCGGTGGGCACCACCACCTTCACCACCGTTGGGGCCACCGCCAGCGCCAATCCGCCTTCGGACGCGCAGTGCACCGGCACCTTCCTGAACTGGAACAACAGCCCCGATGTGTGGCTGGTGTGGACCGCCCCCAGCGGCGGCATCGCTGACTTCTCCTTCTGCGATGCTGCCTCGTACGACACCTCGATGGCGCTCTACTCCGGCACTTGCGCCGGGCTGACGCAGATCGCGTGCAACGGCGACGGCACGGGCCAGACCGGCTGCCAGGCCTTCTGGTCGTACATCTCCGGCCAGACCGTCACCGGGGGGACGCAGTACTACATCCGTGCGGGCGGCTACCAGGCCGCGACCGGCGCGGGCACCCTCACCATCACCTTCACTGCCTCGACCGGCGCGTGCGCGTCGGCCACGGGTGGCTGCGGCACCGTCCATGCCTCGGGCGGCTGCACCAACCCGACCTGCTGCGCGACCGTCTGCGGGATCTTCCCCGACTGCTGCGACGTGGGCTGGGACCAGACCTGCGTCGACCTGGCCGTCAGCCAGTGCGGCATCTTCGTCTACACCTGCACGAACCCCGGCCCCGCCAACGACTGCGCGATCAATGCGACCGTCGTCACGGCCAGCGGCAGCTATCCGTTCACGAACGTGGGCGCGAACATGGACGGCCCTGACCATAGCCCGGGAGCAACAGTGTGCAACTCCGGCAACGACTTCTTCTACAGCGACGTGTGGTGGAAGTTCACCGCCCAGGCGAACGGCATTGCCGGCTTCAGCACCTGCGGCACGGTGCCCTTCGACAGCAAGCTCGCCTGCTACGACATGGGCACCAACCCCGGGTCGTTCAACTTCGACAACCTGAAGGACGCGCTGGTCAACTGCAACGATGACGGCACGAACTGCTTCGAGACCGATGGCGTCACTCCCTACGCATCGCAGCTGAACACCACCGTGACGGTCGGGCACACCTACCTGGTGCGCCTTGCCTGCTACGACTTCGGTGTCACCGGCGTGGGCTCGATCCAGATGGTCCTTCCGCTCCCCTGCTCGCTGCCGTCGACCAACGGCAACGAGAACGAGGCCTGCGGCAGCAGCTCCAACGCTGGCTGCGTCGCCGGCAGCCCCCAGACGACCCCGATCAGCAGCGGCTCTTCGATCGCGGGCAACTTCTGGGCCACGGGCGGCACGCGCGATGTCGACTGGTACTCGGTCACCCTCACGCAGGCCTCCTCGCTGGACTTCAAGGTCTTCTCGGCGTCCATCGTCGCGACGGCCCTGTACGGCGGAGATGTCTGCGGCACGCCCTTCCTCATCAATGCCGGTACGGGCGCATGCCCCTCCGTCAGCTCGACCTGCATGCCGGTTGGCACCTACTACTTCGCGGTCGCCCTCAACGCGTTTGACGGCACCCCGTGCGGCAGCGGCGTGTTCAACGACTACGTGATCCAGCTGACGGCGACCCCGGCCGCATGCGCCCCGATCGCCTCGGGCTGCATCGATCCCGGTCCGGACAGCCAGTCGGGCAATTCGTCCTTGACGACCGACCTCGGTCTTGTGGCCTGTGCCGCTGGCAACGACCACACGACGGAGAACTCGTACGCCGTCTCCTTCCCGGGCATCACTGCCGGGCAGGTCAGCTGCGTGGAGTTCGGCGTCTACAACGCGCAGATCGTGGACAACACGGCGTTTGCTGGGCCGATCCAGCAGGCTGTCCTGGGCCTCTACCGTGACACCAACGGCGGCGACCCGACGGACATCGGCGTCGACCTGGTGCCGATCGCCGTGCAGCCCATCCAGCTCTCGGGCGGCACCTACATGGCGGGCCTGCAGTTCGACCCGCCGGTCTGCCTCGACGGCAACACGGACAACATCGTCGTGGTGCTGAGCTTCCCCGCGATGGCCACCGGCTCGGGCTATGCCCTGCGCGCGGCCGGCAACACGGGTACCTCGACGCAGGCGCTGTTCCTGAAGTCCGCCAGCTGTGCGATCAACACGTTCACCAACTCGAACGCCATCGGTGCGGGCTTCCCCGACCCGTGGGTCGTGAAGCTGAACGGCAACTTCACCTCGTGCGGCGCTCCCTGCCCGGCTGACCTGAACAACGACGGCGTTGTGAACGGCGCGGACCTTGGTCTGCTCCTGGGCAACTGGAACAACGCCGGCGTCGGCGACATCGATGGCAGCGGCACCGTCAACGGTGCTGACCTTGGCCTGCTGCTGGGCGGCTGGGGCAACTGCCCCTGATCCGTCGAGAGTGAGCCGGTCCCGGCATCGGGACTGCATCATGCAACACCGCGGCCCCCGGACTTGTCCGGGGGCCGCTTTCCATTTGTGCGTTCGTGCGCGTGCGCACGATTCGGCGCGGCGCCTCAGTCTTCGTGCCGCGTGCTGCGGCCGCGCTTCTTCTCGGCGTCCTTCTTCTTGCCGGTGATGCGGCGCTCCACGCTCCCGCGCGTCGGCTTGGTCTTCTTGCGGACCTTCGGGCGCAGCGCTGCCTGGCCCACCAGCATCTTGAGGCGCGCGTGGCACGCTTCCTTGTTCATGAGCTGGCTGCGGTGCAGGTCGCAGCGGAAGAGCAGTTCGCCGCCCGCCGAGACCAGCGCGCTTGCTGCGCCGGCGCGCAGGCGATCGCGGGCGTCATCGTCAAGCCCGCCGATGTGCACGATCTGGACGCGCAGGACCGCGGCGGTGCTTGCCTTGTTGACGTGCTGGCCGCCGGGGCCGCGCGCCGTCGTATAGGTCCAGGTCAGGTGCTGCGGGCGGATCCATGCGCCGCGTCCCAGCGGCAGCGCCCCTGCGGGCGGCAGCGGGGAACTTGGCTTGGGCGTCGGGCGGTACTCTTCCGGCATGCTCATTGGCATTGTCGCATGCATTCTCGCGGCCGAGGCGACCGCCCTTCCGCAAGCGGATCCGCCGGCTCCGGCGCCTGCGGCAGTCGCCGCGCCCGGCGCATCCAGCACCCCTGGCACAGCCGTGGCGCCTGCTGGGGTTCCGGCGGCGCCGCTGGCCGACGGAACTTCGCCCGCGCAGCAGGAAGCTGCGCGAATCCTGGGCGTGGGCGAGCGCGTTGGCGTGACCGCGGACGTTGGCGTCTGGGTGCCGCGACTCACGGGCACGGCCCGCGTCGGGACGGGCGGCACCACCTTCCAGCTGAACGAGCAACTGGCGGTGGGGGCGAGCGCCCCGGGCGCCGCCGGCGAAATCGCAGTCTGGTGGCAGCGGTGGCGCTTCGGGCTGGTGGGCTTCGAAACCTCCTACGACGGCAAGCAGGTGGCCAACCGCGGCGGCACCTTCGGCACCACGGCGATCAGCGTCGGTGACCGCCTCGCAGGGGACTACTCCGCCTGGATGTTCGGCGCCGAGGTGGGCTACGTCGTTTGGCGGCCCTTTGCCGACGAGCCATGGCCCTGGAGCGACGCGGGTGCGAACCGCGCGCAGGCCACTGCCATGATGGGCAAGAACGGGCGCCCGCTCTTCGATGTGCAGGTGCTGGCCTTGGCCGGTGCGCTTGCCTTCGGCTACGAACAGAACCTGGAGAACCTGAGCGCAGGCGGCAGTTCAGGCTACGACAAGACCATCGGCGCCCTCTACGGCGGCGGTGGCCTGGAGATGAAGCTGGGCATGGACGACCGCGTGCCGGTCCTCCAGGACATCCGCATCTACTGCTACCTGGGCCTTGGGCCGTCGCTTCCCGATGCGGACATCGTGTGGATGATCCGCGTGGGCTTTGCGGCGATGCTCGACGAAAACGTCGGCGTGGAGTTCGGCTACCGCCTCTTCGACTTCAACCTGCAGACGGGCCCGTCGGAGGTGGATGCCGGCCTGCGCGGCCTCTTCGGTGGCATTTCGGTGAAGTTCTAGGAGGCCGCAGCGCGCACGCCATGGATCCGCAGCCCCCAGCACCGCATGTCACAGCGCACGCGCCGCACGCCGCCGCAGCCAAGGTGGCGAAGAAGCGTCGCAGCGGCGGGTTCCTGCGCGCCAAGCTGCGGCACCTGGTGCTGACGCGCACGGCGGACCACCTGACGCTCGGGTCGCTGAGCCGGCGCCATTGCGCGCAGCCGATCGAGGTGCGCACGCTGGAGGTGCACTGCGCGGGCTGGCCGCGTGACTACGACGGCATGCGGATCGCGCACGTCACCGACTTCCACCTGGGGCACCTGATGCCTGTGGCGCGCGCCATTGACGCGGTGGAGCGGATCGGTGCTCTCCGCCCCGACCTGCTGGCATGCACCGGCGACGTGGTGGACCTGGAGATGGACGGGGCCGAGCCGCTGCTGGCCGCGATGGGCGCGGTGCAGGCGCCGATGGGCCGGTTCCTGGTGCTGGGCAACCACGATCACCTGGACAACGGGGCCATGCTGGGCGGCCTGGCGGTGATGCGCGGCGTGCAGCACCTGGATGGCACGGTGGCGGCCACCGGGCGCACGGATGCACCGATGCTGGTTGGTGGCATCGACTGGGGGCGCAGCGCGCGCGTACTGGCGCGGCGCGTCGAGCGGTTGCCGCAAGTGCCGCACCTGCTGCTGGCGCACAATCCGAAGGCGTTTCCCGCCGCGGCTGCGCTGGGCGTCCCGCTGACGCTCAGCGGCCACACGCACGGCGGTCAGGTGGCCGTCAAGGGCCGGCCGCGCGCGAACTTGTCTCTGGGGCACCGGTTGAGCGCGGGGGTGTACCACCGGCAGGGGCGCGCGCTCTTCGTCAGCGTCGGCGCGGGGTCGTGGTTCCCGGTGCGCGTGCACTGCGCGCCCGAGGTGGTGCTGCTCACCGTGCGCTGCGGATGAGTTCCCAGGCGGCGTCGATGTGGCGCTCGGCCACGGTGGGCGCGCCCACCGAGAGGCGCAGCGTGTACTTCCCGTCCAGCCGCGTATGGCTGAGGAACGCCCGGCCGGTGGCGTTGACGCGAGCCAGCAGCGCCTCATTGGACGCGTCGTCGCCGCGAAGGCGGAAGCAGACCAGCGACCACGGTGCGGGGGCAACCACCTCGAACGCGGCATCTGCCTGCACCAGAGCCCGGAAGCGCTGCGCGAGCGCGACGTGCCGGCGGACCATCGCCTGCAGCCCCTCCACGCCGAAGTGCCGGATGACGAACCACAGCTTCAGCGCGCGGAAGCGCCTGCCAAGCGGCACCTGCCAGTCGCGGTAGTCGATCACCTTCCCGCTCTCGGTGGCGCTGTTGCGCAGGTACTCCGGCAGCACGCTGAGCGCGCGCACCAGCGTGGCGCGATCGCGAACCCAGAAGGCATCGCAGTCGAAGTTGGTGAGCATCCACTTGTGCGGGTTGACGCAGTAGCTGTCCGCCAGCTCGATGCCGTCGTGGATCCCGCGGAACTCGGGGCAGAGCGCGGCGATGCCAAGGTGCGCGGCGTCGATGTGCAGCCAGAGGCCGTGGCGCGCACAGAGCGCGGCGATGGCGCGCACCGGATCGACGGCGTGGCTGCTGGTGGTGCCGATCGCGGCGACGCAGAAGAAGGGGCGCAGCCCTGCGGCCAGGTCCGCCTCGATCATCGTGCGCAGCGCCTCGGGATCCATCGAGTGATCGGCTCGCACGGGGACGCTGCGCAGCTGCGCCGCGCCGATGCCTGCCACGCGCGTGTCCTTCTCGATGCTCGAGTGCGCCTGCGTGCTTGCGTACGCCACCAGCTGCTGGTCGCACCGCTGCAGCCCCAGCGCGGATGCCTGGAAGCCGGTGGCGCGCTCGCGTGCCGCAAGGAGGGCACAGAGCGTCGCGCTGCTGGCGGTGTCCTGGATGACTCCGCCGCCGGTGCCGCTGCTCAGGAACGCATCTGGAAGGCCGAGCATCCCGACCATCCAGTCCAGCACGTGCGTCTCGAGCTCGGTGCAGGCGGGGGAGGTGGACCACAGCATGCCCTGCACGCCCAGGCCGGCGCTGAGCAGCTCGCCAAGGATCGACGGGCCGCTGGTGTTGGCGGGGAAGTACGCGAAGAAATTCGGGCTCTGCCAGTGCGTCAGGCCCGGCACGATGATTCCGTCGATGTCCGCCTGCACCCGCTGCCAGGGTTCGCCCTGTGCGGGTGGTTCCGCGGGCAGCCGCTCGCGCACCCAGCCCGGCGGCACCTGTGATTGGACCGGAAGGGTCTCCACGCGCTCCAGGTAATCGGCGATCCAGTCGATCATCGCGTGGCCGTGCCGGCGGAAGTCGAAGGGGGGCTGCGCATAAGAGCGCACCTCGGGCCGTGTGGACGCGCCTGAAGCACCGCTCGCGGCGGCGCCGGCCTGTCGGCTGCGGCCGGGCCGCGCGGGGTCGTTCGTCGGGTTCATCGCCGTGCATTGTCCCCCTTCTGCGATTCGTGGCAAACTAGCTGCATGGAGAACACCATGACCGAGTCACAGACCATCGCAGCCCAGGCGAGCTGCTGCCAGAACTGCCCCTGCCCGGGACGCCTTTCCAAGCTTGAGAAGACCGTGGGCCGCATCCGGCTTTGGCTCTTCATTGCCCTGGGAGTGCTCATCCTGCTGGTCGGCATTGCGATCGGCCGCCACCACATGGGGCGCGACATGCATCAAGGCGGGCCGCGTGGGGACGGGCCGCGTCAGGGCGGGCCGCGTCAGGGCGGGCCGCGTGAGGGTGGGCCGCGTGTTGGCGGCCCGCAGGGCGGTCCGATGGGTGGTCGGATGGGTGGACCTGGCATGGGCGGGCCGCAGCGTGGCCAGATGGGCGGCCAGATGGGCGGTCAGATGGGCGGACCGATGGGCGGACCGATGGGCCGCTCGCCGATGGCTGGCCCCGGCCCCGGTGCGGGTGGTCAGCAGCGCGGCCCGCAGGCGGGCGGAGGCATGCGCGGACCTGGCATGGACGGACCGCCGCCGAACGGCGATCAGCGCGCCCCCAAGCAGCGCAAAGACACGAAGGATCGCAAGGTCGAGCGCGGCGAAGATCGCGACTGATGCGGGCCCGCGCGCGCCTCAGGCGTAGTGGCGGCCGAAACGGTTGGCGATGAAGTCGTCGAAGGCGACATCCTCATTGCGCACGATGCCCTGCTGCGGGACGCGCCCCTCGTGCAGCAGGTCCAGCACCGCGGTGACCCCGCAGGCCGTGGTGATCTGGATGGCGGTCCAGTGGTGCCCGTTGATCTGGTTGTGGCGGACGAACTTGGCGTAGGTGCGCTCGGTGTAGTGGCGCCCGGCGCTGCCCGCCACGCTGACGAAGATCGCCACCAGGTCCTGCGAAGTGGTGGGCAGCGCGCGCTCGAAGGCGCGCTTGAGCTCGTCGCGGTGCTCGCGGAAGCCCAGGTCCCACAGCAGCAGCTTCAGGATCGCGTTGTGCCCCGGGTAGCGCATCGTCTTGTAGCTCAGGTGCTTCACCTTGCCCTCCAGCGTGGCGGCGAAGGTGCCCAGCCCCCCCGAGGTGTTGAAGGCCTCGAGCTCGACGCCGTCGATCATCATGTGCTCCAGCCCCTCCAGCGCGGGCACCGTCACCACCTTGCCGTCGATGACCGCCTCGCAGGGCTGGATGTACTCGTTGATGAGGCCGTCGGTGGACCAGGTCAGGTTGTATTTCAGCGCGTTCGAGGGGAACTCCGGCAGCGCACCCACGCGCATCTTCACCTCGTGCAGGTCGGTCATGCCGTGGATCAGGTGATTGGCGGCGATGGTGATGAAGCCGGGCGCCAGCCCGCACTGCGGCACGAAGGCCGTCTTGGCTCCCTTGGCCAGCTCGATCACCTTCTTGGTGACGGCGACATCCTCGGTCAGGTCCAGGTAGTGCACCCCCTTGGCCTTGGCGCGCTCTGCCACCAGCGTGTTGCAGAAGAAGGGGGCGCAGCTGACGACCGCCCACTGTCCGTCGAGCGCCTTGTCCAGCGCGGCGCTGTCGTCGAACTTGCCGCCCATGCCGCGCGCGCCGGGGGCCAGCGCCAGCGTCTCTTCCACGCTCTTGGGGTGCGAGTCCATCACCAGGACCTGGTAGTCGCCGCATGCCTGGAGGAGGTTGACGACCATGCGGCCGATCTTTCCGGCGCCGAGGACGAGCACATGCTTCATGAGTTGAACCTGCGAATGGGGTTGGTTGCGTGCGGTGGTGCGCGTGCGGCCGGTGCGCTCGGGTGTCGCCGCAGGCTTCAGGCGGGCAGCTTCTCCAGGTCGCGGCCGACGGCGTCCATCAGCTCGCCCATCGTCTCGGGGCCGAAGCTGAAGTTGAGCCCCGAGGCGCGGAAGAGCTCGGGCAGGGGCTGGCTGCCTCCCAGCGCCAGCCCCTTCTTGTAGCTGGCCAGCGCCTTGGCGGAGTCGCGCCGCGACTGCAGCCACATCTGCAGCGCGCCAAGCTGGGCGATGCCGTATTCGATGTAGTAGAAGGGCAGCCCGAAGATGTGCAGCTGCCGGTGCCACATGTTGCGCAGCGCGTCCTCGTGGCCCGTCCAGTCCACGGCGGGGCCGAAGCGGTCGTTCAGGTGCAGCCAGTACTGCTCGCGGTCCTTGCGCGTGTGCGTCGGGTTCAGGTAGACCCAGTGCTGGAACGCATCGATGGTGGCGATCCAGGGGAGCATGGTGCTCAGGCTCTCCAGGTGGTCGCGGCGCGCGCGGTCGGCGTCCTCCTTGGAATAGAAGGCATCCAGGTGCGGGAAGGTCAGCAGCTCCATGCTCATGCTGGCGACTTCCGCGAACTCCATCGGGCTGCCGCGGTAGCTGACCAGCGGGTCGTGGGCGCAGAGCAGGCTGTGGAAGGCGTGGCCCGCCTCGTGGACCATCGTCACGACGTCGCGGTGCAGGCCCGCGGCGTTCATGAAGATGAAGGGGCTGCGGCTGCGCTGGCGCTGGTACTGGTAGCCCCCCGGCGCCTTGCCCTTGCGGCTCTCCAGGTCCAGGCAGTCGCCGCTGCGCATGCTGTCGAACATGCCGCCCAGCTCCTTGTCCATGTGGTGGAAGATGGTGCTGCTGCGGGTGACCAGGTCCTCGGCGCCATTGAAGGGGGCCAGCGGCGCGCGTCCGCGCAGGTCCACCTTCAGGTCCCAGGGCTTCAGCGGGCTGACCCCCAGCGCCGTGGCGCGCTCGATGTTCAGCTTTCGCAGCAGCGGGACGCAGACCTTCTCGGCGCCCGCGTGGAAGCGCTCGCAGTCCGCAGGCGAGTAGTCGAAGCGCTGCAGGCGCGCATGCTGGAAGTCGCGGAAGTTGGTGTAGCCCGCGTTCAGCGCGGCCTGGTGGCGCAGCCCGACCATCTTGTCGAAGATGTCGTTGATGCGGTCGGCATCCTGCAGGCGGCGGGTGGCCACGGCTTCCCAACTGGCCTGGCGCCGCGCGCGGTCCGTCTCCTCCAGGTAGCGGCCCATCTGCGGCAGGGTGCGCTCCTCCCCCTCGAACTGCACGGTCATCGCCCCGTTGACCTCGCTGTACTGCTGGTCCAGCTTGGTGGTCTCCGTCTCCAGCGGGATGTTGGCCTCGCGGAACATCTCGACGCTGCGGCGCAGGCCGCGCAGCAGCACGCCGTAGCGCACCTGGTCAAGCTGGCCCGCGAAGGGGCACTCGACGATCTTGCGATCCAGCGCGAACCCCACCTTCTTCAGCTCGGGTTCCACCCCCTCGACGAACTCCAGGTAGCGCTTGCGCGCCAGCTCGTCGTCGGTGTGGCGGGTCATGGTGATGTAGAGGTTGGCGGCGGCCTCTTCGGCGGCGGCGTCCAGCTCGCTGCGGTCCAGCAGCAGGCGCTCCAGCGCGGCGGCGTCGTGAATGGTCCGGCCCACCAGCTGCGCGTAGTACGACTGCAGGTTCTCCCAGCGCGAGCCATCCAGGGTCGCAGGGACGAAGGTGCTGGCGGGGCCATGCGCCGAGGCGGGGGCGGTGGACTTCGGGGTGGTGCTGGCGGACATAGATGCTCCTGTGGGACGGGTTGCCGGAAGAGGGGCAATGGTAGCCCGGATCGGCGCATTCACGGCGTTGCGGCGCCGCTTCAGGGTGACGTCTCGGCGGGCCGGTGCGTCCGGGGCGCGGCGCTGGCGCGCGGGGCGGCACCAGGGAGGCGCAGCCAGCAGGAACTGCCGAATTTCAGGCGGGATTCGCCACGGTGACGGCGATCGCCGGAAGTGCAGTCCGGTTGCGGATCTGCTCGGCGTAGAGCTCCGCCTCGGTGCGCCCGCCGCACAGGATGAAGAGCGTGCTGCCGCTGCCGCTGACATGCACGCTGCGGCCGGTGGCCTGGGCGACCTGCTCGATGGCATCGCGCAGCACCGGCGCCACCTCGATCGCGGGAAGCGCCAGGTCGTTGAAGGGCGCGTCGTGCCGAAGCGGCGAAGTGCGCGCCAGGGCGCGCACCCGCGCCGGATCCAGGGCGGCGTCGGGACGTAGCCGGTCAAAGGCGCCGTAGACGGGGCCGGTCGGGCACGCCGCGCGGGGGAAGACCAGCACTGCATGCAGGTCGGGCACCGCGTCGTGGTGCTCCAGGCGCTCCCCCAGCCCCTCGACGATGGCGCTGCCGCCGCGCACCAGGAATGGGACATCGCTGCCAAGCGAATGTGCGATCTGGGCGAGCTCCTGGCGCGACAGGCCAACGGCGTGCAGTTCGTTGATGCCGCGCAGCATCGCGGCGGCGTTGCTTGAACCGCCCCCCAGCCCACCACCGACGGGGATGCGCTTCTGAAGCTTCATGCGCACCGGCAGAGGCCGCCCAGCGTGCTCCTGCAGCGCCAGGTGCGCGCGCACCGCCAGGTCCTTCTGGATGGGCCAGTCGATGTCGCTGCGCCGTGGCGCGTCATCCGCCCAGAGGATGGCGTAGAGCGAATCGCGTCCCGCGTCCAGCCGCGTCAGGTGAAGTTCGTCGGCGAAATCCGTCGTCACCATCCAGCTGGAGATGGGATGCATGCGATCGGCACCGGGCGCGCCGACGCTCAACGCCAGGTTCAGCTTGGCGGGGGAGCGAACGACGAGCTTCGGCGGCGGCGCGGTCACGGCGTGAGCGTAACGCGGCTGCGGCCCCGTGTCCGGGCGCGACCTCCCCGCATCGCATCCGCGCCGCGCGCGCCAGGCTGTGACTGCATGCATTGGTCTGGTGCGCCGCCTACACTTTCGCGATGCTGTGGCAGCCTGCGTTGCCCGAGAAGTACCTGCGCATGTCCGACCAGGAGATCGCCCAGGCGATCCGCGCCCGGAAGGCGGAACTTGGCAGCGCGCTGCTGATCCTGGGCCATCACTACCAGCAGGACGAAGTGGTGCAGCACGCCGACCTGACCGGCGACAGCCTGAAGCTGAGCCAGATGGCGGCCGAGGAGGCCGCGAGGCGCGGCAGCAAGTACATCGTCTTTTGCGGCGTGCACTTCATGGCCGAGACGGCGGACATTCTGACGGATGACGCTGTTCAGGTGATCCTGCCTGACCTGAGCGCGGGCTGCTCGATGGCCGACATGGCGCAGTACGAGGACGCCACGGATGCATGGGACGCAATCGAGCGCGCCGTGGGGGCGCAGACAGGCGTCGGGGCCGGGGCCGGCGCCAGCGCGGCGCCGCGATCGGGAAAGAAGACGGGCCTCAGGCCGGGCGCCGCAAAGGCAGCCCCGTCATCGAAGCGGACCCGCGTGGTGCCGATCACCTACGTCAACTCAAGTGCCGCGATCAAGGCCTTCGTCGGCTCCAAGGGCGGTGCATGCTGCACCAGCTCGAACGCGCAGCAGGTCTTCGACTGGGCGATGAAGGGCGGCGACACGCCGCTCGCCGCGGGCGAGGAGGTGAAGATCCTCTTCCTGCCCGACCAGCACCTGGGGCGCAACACCGCCAAGAAGAAGGGGTTCGTCACCGAACTGGACGCCACTGCGCGCGCGCCCGCGCAGACCGCGCTGTGGAATCCCAGGCTGCCCGATGGCGGCCTGACGCCGGAAGTGATCCGCGAGGCGAAGGTGCTGCTCTGGGCGGGGCACTGCAGCGTGCACAAGCTCTTCCGCCCCGAGCATGTGGACCAGGTGAAGGCCGAGTACGGGCGGCAGGGGGGCATCACCGTCATCGTGCATCCTGAGTGCGCGCAGGAGGTGGTGGATCTCGCCGACCTGGACGGCTCCACCGAATACATCATCCGCACCATCGAGGAGGCCGCGCCGGGCACGCGCTGGGCCGTCGCGACCGAGGTGCACCTGGTGAACCGGCTGGCGGAGCGAGCGGCGCAGCGCGGCGTCTTCGTGCGCATCCTCAGCGAGTGCCAGTGCCTGTGCACCACGATGTACCGCATCGACCCGCCGCACCTGCTCTGGACGCTGGACAACCTGGCCCAGGGGCGCGTCGTCAACGAGATCCGCGTGCACGCCGATGCCAAGCGCCTGGCACGCCTGGCGCTGGAGCGCATGCTGCGCAATGCCGTGCCCGCTGCGGCAGCGGCCGCTGGCCGGGCCAAGCATTCTGCCGTGCCGGTGCAGGGCGCGCCTCTCGTAGACTGATGGCGTGAACGACTCGCTCCCAACGTTGAATCCCGATGGCTCGCCCAAGACCGGCCGGGTCCGCCGCATCGCACTGCTCTCCGTCGCGGGACTGGTGGTGCTGGTGGTGGCCTTCGTGCTGCTGCTGCCCACCTTCGTCGGCTGGGGGCTCTTCCACGACCGCGTCGTCAACGGCATCGCGGCGATCGTCAATGGCAAGGTCACCATCGAGTCCATCGAGGCGGGGTGGACCAGCGGCATGGCGGTGCGCGGCCTGAAAATCGACGACGATGCGAATGGCAACCGGATCGAGGCGACCGTCGCGGTGGACCAGGGGCTGTGGCACGTGGTGACGGGGGGGCTCTTCGACATGACGGTGCACGTCCAGGGCAAGGTGCGCACGCGGCGCCTGCCCGATGGCACGCTCTCCCTCTCCAAGCTCGTCCGCCCCGCGATCGCGCAGGCCAGCGCCAATGCCACGCGGAACGGCGCGGTCCAAGTGCAGATCTCCAACGTCGTGCCCGAGGGCACCAACCTGCGGCTGCTGCTGGAGGGGCTGACCTTCGAGGTGGACGAAGGGCCGGAGACGATCTACGCCGCCGTGCGCGACGTCACCGGCAGCGTGCAGGTGGTGGCGGGGGGGACCACCAGCGCCAAGATCGCGGGAAAGACCCATTACCAGGGCGCGGCAGGGGAATTCAGCTTGGACGCCTCCTCCGACGGGATCCTGAACCGGGGGGGCGAGTTGGTCTACGCGGGCACGCCATTCACGCTGAAGGTGACTGCCAAGAACGTCGCGATGGATGCGGGCGGCCTGGCGGTCCACATCGCCGATGCCAACGTGGATGTATCGAGCAAGGACCTGACCGGCCCCATCGACGCCACGGTGGCGCTGCAGGCCGGATTGGATGGCGCCGCCCCGGCGGTGGTGGACGTGAAGCTGGCGGTGGCGAAGCTGCTGGACGCCAAGGGCGGATTCGTCTTCGACCTGGCGGGCGTGGCGGGCACGGTGCGCGCCACCGGCGTTCCGACCCGCTCGCTCCAGCAGTTCGTGGATGGAACCAAAGTGGTGCTGACGCGTGACGTGGGGGACCGCGTCGACTTGAACGCCAGCTTCGCGAATGCCAATGGTGGGGGGATCCTGCTGGACCTGCGCAGCGATCGCGTGCAGCTGCACGCCGAGGGGTCCGTCGATCCGGCCACGCACGCGGCGACGCTGGCCAAGACCACGCTGGTGGCGACGATCGATCCCGCGTTGGCTGGCGCTGCCGGGCTGGTCATCTCTGCGCCCTCGCAGGTCTCCGTCACCGCGACCGATGTCGTGGTGCCCGCCAGCGACGCCACCGGCGCCTTTCCCGTGAATGCGCTGCGCTTCAGTGCGCAGGGCAGCGCCACGCTTCCCGGGGTTCGCGTCAGCGGTCCGGAAGGGGACGTCGCCATCGCCGTCGATGCAGTGACCTTCAGCGTGAGTGCCGCACCGTTGGGCGACGCCATCAACCTGGACATCAGCGCCACGCCATCCGCCGCCGCCGCTGGGGGCACCGCGCTCGGCCCGATGAAGGTGCTGGCCGACCTGCACAAGGGCGGTGCCTTTGGCTGGTACGGCAGCGTGCGCGCGAAGGACATCCCGACGGCGCTGCTGGACCCGTGGATGCCCAAGGGGCAGGCCTTCAAGCCGAGCGCCGACCTTGGCACGGTGATCAGCACGCTTGATGCCACGATCGCAGCGGGCGACGCACCCGCGGTGCTGGTGGCGCTGGAGTCGAAGAAGGTGGCGCTGCACGCCGATGGCACGGTGGGCGCGGATGGCGCCACCGCGCTGAAGTCGGCGAAGGTCGAGCTGCGTTCGGTGCGCCCTGCCCTGCTTTCGCAGTGGGGCGTGAATGTCGATGCGCCCGTCGCCCTGGCTGCCGAGCTGCACGATGTGCGCATCCCCGCGGCCAAGGGCTTTGATGTGGGCGCTCTGGCGCTCGATGCAGGCATCACAGTGGGACGCGCCGCCGCTGTGGGGCAGGAGCGCGCCGCGGGGCTGCGGCTCACCCTCGGTGCCGATCCCAAGTCGCAGCGGAGCCTCGAGATCGAGCCGCTGCGCATCACCGTTGCGACGCGTGCGCTGGGCACCGATACGAGCGTGACGCTGGCCACGCGCGTGGATGGCATGCCGCTTGCAGTGAACGCGCGCGCGCAGGGCCTCTACGCGCGCAGCGCCGGCGGGGCCTCGCGGCTTGACCTGGAGGGCGCCACCTTCACCGCGGCTGCGGATGTGACAGACATCGCCGCAGGGCGCGTCGCGCAGGAAGTGCCCGCGATCAAGGAGATGATCACCAAGGTTGGCGATGGGCGCTTCGCCCTGCACGCCACGATGGATGGCAAGCTGCTGGACGGCCGCGTGGGGGTCTTGCTGACCTCGGCGGCGGGCGCGCCGGCGGCGCAGCGGGCAGAGGTGAAGGCGGAAGCGGTGCTCCACAAGGAGACCGTCGATGCCGTGCTGACTGCCGGGCTCGAAGTCACCCCCGCCATGCTCGCGGCTGCGGCGCCGGGCAATTCCACGAAGCTGGTTGCCCCCGCACGCATCGATGCCCGTGTCGAGGGCGTGACGCTGAAGCGCACCGGACCCTGGAGCTTCGAGCCCCCCGCGCAGCTGCAGGTGACCGCCACCGTTCCCGCGCTTCAGGCAAGCGGCATTGCGGGGCTGCAGGGCGATGTCGCGCTCAGCGCCTTCGAGGCGCAGAGCGCGGTCACGCTCGCGCCGCGACTCGCTGCACGCGGCACGCTGAAGACCGCCGTCTCTGCCGTGCCGCATGGCGCGGCGGGCGCTGCCCGCCCCGCGCCGCTGGACGTCGGCTTGGTCGCGCTCGGTTACGGATGGACCGCCGCCGAGGGCACCGCCCCCGCGACGTGGGACGCGGACCTTGCGCTGACCGGCATCCGTGGAAGCGGCGTCGAGGCGCTGCTGGATGTCGGCGATGCCGCGCGCGGGCAGATCGGCGATGGCGGGCAGGCGCGCGTGCGCGCATCCCAGTCCGCGGCGGGCGTCCTGGCCTTCGACGTCGATAGCCAGATCCCGCGCTTGCGCGCGATCCTGAAGGGCGACCTGAATGGCGAAGTGCTTTCGCTGCACGACAGCTCGCTGAACCTCTCCCTGCCCGGCCCGCAGGTGGTGGCGCTGCTCAACCGCCAGGCGGACGGCGGTGGGAAGGCGGCGCAGCCCACTGCCGCGGGCGAGAAGCCCAAGCAGCCCGCGTGGAAGGCATCCACCGCGCTTGATCTCTCGGTTGAGATCCCCACCTTCAGAATGGACGTCGTGCCGGATCGCAAGCCCGCCGTGGGCGAGCCTGCTGCGGCCCTGCCGGAGAATGCCGAGCCGCCGCCCGCTGCAGCGCCCAGCTTCAAGCTCCCCGAGGGCTTCGCCGCGGTGGTGCACCTGTCCGCCAAGCCCGTCACGCTGACCCCGACCGAGGGGGCGCCCGTGATCATCGAGTCGCTCACCCTGAACGCCGATGCCCCCGGCCTGGGCAAGCCCGCAGCGCTGAAGCTGGATGGCGCGCTGACCGACAGCGCGGGCAAGCGCGCCCCCATCGCGGTGAATGCGACGCTGCGCAACTGGACGCGCGCCGACGGCACCGTGGACTTCGACGCGATGCAGTTCGACGCCGACGCGCGCATGGCCGAGGCATCCTCGGCGGTGCTGGGCACGCTGGCGGGAATGGGCACCGAGCTGACCGAGGCGCTGGGGCCCACGGCGACGATCAACGCCAAGGTGCGCTCCACCGGCCCGGGCGCCGCGGTGGCCGACGCCACCGTCGCTTCCAAGTACCTGCAGTTCAACGCGCCGCAGGTGGACATCAAGGGCGGCTTCGTGTTGGTGGGCGCGGCGCACCCGACGCAGCTGCTCTTCGTCCCCAGCGACCCGATCCGCAATCGCCTGCTGGAGTCCATCAACCCCATCTTCGAGGATGTCCGGCTGGCGGACGAGAAGAAGCCGATCCTCTTCCAGACCACCGAACTGCGCTATCCGCTGGATGGGGACTACGCCAAGTGCGATGGCCAGTTCAAGCTGACCGTCGGCGACGTGCTCATCGACCGGAACCCACAGAACGACGTGCTGAACATGCTGAAGGTCTTCCAGACCGAGCAGGGGAAGCCCGTCGACGGGCGCATCGATCCGCTGCTGGTCGCGGTGCGGCGCGGGCAGCTCACCTACAAGGACTTCAACGTCTACCTGGAAAAGCAGGGAGCCAACTGGGTCACGCACCTGATCTTCTCGGGGGACATCGACCTGACGCGCAAGCCGCCCTTCGCGCGCTCGATCGCGGCCAACTACCCGCTGAGCTCGGTGGCGCGCAGCGTGGTCAACATGTTGCCCGAGGAGAGCGGCGGCACCCTTGCCGATGTGCTTGGCGTGATGAGCTTTGGCACCACCGACGCCGTGCAGCTGAAGGTGAGCATGAAGGGGCCGCTGGGCGACGTCAACGGCAAGCCCGCGCAGCTGCAGCGCAAGGTGAAGGTGATCTTCGACCCCAAGGCGATGGGCTCCGGCGTGGGCAACGCAGCCAAGGGGATCGGCAGCGCGCTCGAGGACCTCTTCGGCGGCAACAAGAAGAACAACAACAACAACAAGAAGAAGAACCCGCCCCCGAAGTGAGGCGGCGGCGTAGCTTCGGAGCGCGCGTTCAGGGGGCGCGGCGTGGCGCCGCTCGCCGCGCGGCCGCTGGCCGCACTTCCCGGCCGCGGGCCTGTCGCCTTGGCCGCGGGCTTCGGGCCCCGGCCACCCGGTCACATCGGCTTGTCGGCCACGGTGCGGTCGTACATCTCCAGCAGCTTCGACTTGTCGAAGATCATCTCCTGGCGGCTCATGCCGGTGACGTCGTAGACGGGCGTCAGCTCGATGGCGTCGCAGGGGCACGCCTCTTCGCACATGCCGCAGTAGATGCAGCGCAGCTCGTCGATGTCGAACTGCTTGGGGTACTTCTCGCGGTCGGGCCAGGGGCTTTCGTCGGCCACGATGTGGATGCAGTGCGCGGGGCACGCCGTCTGGCACATGAAGCAGGCGACGCAGCGGACGCGGCCATCCTCGTCCTTGTTCAGGCGGTGCACGCCGCGGAAGTAGGGCTTGTAGATGCCCCCTTCCTCGACGGGGCGCTGCTCGCGGCGCTGCTCGGGGTACTGCAGCACCCAGATGGTGTCCTTGTTGGCACCGCCGCGGCCGATGTTCTGGAAGCAGTGGCGAAGCGTCGTCCCCAGCCCCTTGAAGACATTGACGACGTAGAGCGTCTCGGTGCGGTTGAGGCGCTTGGGGGTGACATCAAGGATCTCGTTGTCGCGGATCGCCATGGAGGGGCGATTCTAGACAGGGGTGCGGGGGGCGGCGCTTCGGGGCGGTGGCAGGAACGCGCTCGGGCGGGCGTGGCTGGCAATGCGCACTGGCAAGGCGTGGCGGCGCCTCCTAGGGAGGCGTGTACCCTTTGCGGAATGCTCCCCCGTGATCCAGCGCCGGGATCGAAGTCCGCCCGCGAGGCGAACATCGGCTGGCGGATGGCGGGCGTGGGCATCCAGACGGGCTCCGAGGCGCTGGCGGGCGCCCTGTTGGGGTATGGCGTCGACTATTACTTCCAGACGGGGGGCTGGGGCCTGCTCATCGGCGGCGTCCTGGGAATCGTGGTGGGGATGGCCTCGCTGATCCGCGGCTCCCTGAAAGTGAATCGCGAGTTCGAGGAAGCCCGCCGGGAGGGAAAGCGGTGAATGCCCACGTCCCCGCCCCCGCGCGTCGGTCGATGCCGCCGGAGCAGGAGATCACGGTGCCCTTCCGCCCCGTGCTCATTGCCACTGCCATCGCCACCGTCTTTTCCGTGGCGGGAATCGTCCTCCTGAGCTCGCAAACGGCCGATCCGCGCGAGATGGCACTGGTCGCGGGGCTTGGCGCAGCCGCGGCAGGGGTGGTCTCCGCAGGCTCCGCCCGCCTGTTCGCGTCCGAAAAACCGCGCCCGGCCAGCCTGGTTGGCAGCCTCTGGCTAGGGGCCACGCTGATTCGATTCGTCCTCGTGCCTGCCCTCTGCCTTTCGGTATACTTCGCCGCCCCAAAGGTCGCCTTTGCAGCTGTGCTGGCGACCTGTGGCTCGTACCTGGCCTGCCTCGCGGCCGAAACCGCGGTGGTCGTCCGGTTGGTCAATCGCGGCTCGTCGGCGCACCCCCCCTCCACACCATGACGCTGCTCCTCGCCTCTGGCGGCAATCCTCTCGGCCACGTCCTCGACAAGCGGAGCGCGGTCAGCGAACTGCTGGACACCAATATCAACCTGAGCGTCATTTCGGTGGTCGCGGGCGGCGTGGTCACCTTGGCCGTCCTGCTGTACGCCGCCCGGCGGATCCGGACCGGCCCCGAGTCGCAGGGACACGGCCGCTACGTGACGCAGGGGCGCCTGGGCCAGGTCATCGAGGTGATCGTCGAGGGGCTCTACAAGCAGATGCTTGAGCCCGTCATGGGCCCCCGCCTGGCCAAGACCTGGCTGCCCTTCCTGCTCTCGATCTTCTTCTTCGTGCTCACCCTGAACCTCTTCGGGCTGATTCCCTTCCTGGACCTGCAGCCGCTGGGCGGCTACGTGGCGGCCAAGGTGCAGGGACGCGACCTGACCTCCGAGGAGGCCGAGGCCCTGGTCTTCATCGGCGGCACCGCGACCGCCAGCCTGTCCGTCAACATCGGCCTGGCATTCTGGGCCTTCATGGCGATCCAGTGGCAGTCGCTGCGCGAGCTGGGCGTGGGCGGCTGGCTGGCCCACTTGGCGGGTGGCGACGCCCTGCTCAAGAACAAGGGGCTCTGGTTCGTCGTCCCGATCATCTTCGTGGTCGAGGTGCTTGGGCTGATCATCAAGCCCGCCGCGCTGGCGATCCGACTCTTCGCGAACATGGTGGGCGGCCACACGCTGATGGCGACGCTCATGCTCTTCGGCGCGATGGCGCTGAGCCTGGGTGCGGCCGCAGTCGCCGGCGTCTCGCTCCTTTCCGGGGCGTTCGCCGTCATCATCACCTTCCTCGAACTCTTCGTCGCCTTCCTGCAGGCGTTCATCTTCATGTTCCTCACCGCCGTCTTCATCTCGCAGATGTCGCACGGTGACGAGCACCACGATGAGGAACATGGCCACGATGGCCATGCGGCCGACGATCATCATGGTTCGGTCAGCGCGGACGCCCTTTCGCCGAAGCCCGCGCACTAGCACCGATCCACGGGTCGAGGGCCCGAATCCCTCGCCTCCCCGCGCGTGGACCGCGGAAGGAAATCCAAGTGAACGACGCAGTCCACGGCGTCAGACAACCAGACACGGAGCACACACTTATGAAGCTGAACAAGATTGCACTCTTTGGCCTCGCCGCCCTCGCCGCGGGCGTCCTTGCGGACCCCGCGCTCGCGCAGGACCACGCAGCCGTCGACACCGGGATGCGCGGCATGGGCATCGGCCAGGGCGCCGGCATCGTCGGCGGCCTCGCCGTGATCGGCGCCGGCCTGGGCATCGGCAAGATCGGCGCCTCGGCCAACGAGAGCACCGCGCGCCAGCCCGAGATGGGCGGCCGCATCTTCACCAACATGATCCTGACCGCGGCGCTGGTCGAAGGCGTCGCGCTCTTCGCCGTCGTCGTCTCGCTGCTGGCCTTCCAGTCCGCGGCCAAGTGACCCGCTCCCGCTGAACCACGGGTCCCCCCTCCGGAAGGGGCGGGGACCCTTTCCCCCGACCCCCATCGCCCCCCCGCACGACCCCTGCTCGACCCCCGCTCGACCCCCGCTTGACCTCTTGGAGTCCCGAATGACAACCCTCCTGCTCGCCTCGTCCGAAGGCGGCGCCAACCCGGTCTCCTTCGAAGTGCTGCCCGCGGTCACCGCGGTGGTGGTCTTCGGCATCGCGTTCTTCGTGCTCAAGATCTACGTCTGGCCGACCATCACCAAGGGGCTGGACGACCGCAACGACAAGATCGTGGGCGAGATCAAGGCCGCCGAGGACGCCCGCGCCGCCGCCAAGGCCGCGCAGGCCGAGTTCGAGAAGCGCCTGCAGAGCGCGCGCGAGGAGGCCGGCAACATGATCAAGCAGGCGCGCGCAGACGCCCAGCGCGTGGCCGACGACCTGAAGGCGCGGAACGAGCAGGAGCTTGCCGAGCGCGTCAGCCGCGCCAACGCCGACATCGAGGCCGCCCGCAAGGCCGCCGTGGCCGACATGCAGGCGCAGGCCTCGATGCTGGCGACGGACATCGCAGCGAAGATCCTGAAGCGCCAGGTGAACGACCAGGACAACCAGCGCCTGGTCGCCGAGTCGCTGAAGGACATGGCCACCAGCCGCCGGTAAGGACCCGATGCCAACACAGATCGACGAAGTCGCAAAGGTCTACGCCAAGTCCCTCTTCGAGCTCGCACGCGAGCTGGGGGCCGGCGATGCCGGCATCGCAGCCATGGGCCAGGAGCTGCGCGAGGTCTGCGAGCTGGTGCGCGCCGACAGGCGCACGCTCGAGTTCTTCCACTCGCCGATCATCGACCCCAAGCGCCGTGCGGTGGCGCTGCGGAAGATCTTTACCGGCCGCGCCAGCGACACGCTGCTCAACTTCATGCTGGTGCTGAACGCCAAGGGGCGCCTGGACGAGCTGATGCACATCGAGGAGGCGTACGACGCGCTGGAGCAGGCCGCCTTCGGCCGCGTCGAGGTGGACGTCTACACCGTCAGCGGCCAGCTGGACGCCGTGGCCGAGGAGTCGATCCGCGCGCAGCTCAAGACCGCGCTGGGCAAGGACCCCGTGCTGCACACCTACGCCGACCCCGCCATGATCGGCGGGCTGAAGCTGCGCATCGGCGACCAGCTGATCGACGGCTCCATCGACGCGCAGCTGCGCCGCGTGCGCAGCACGCTGCTCGCGCGCGGGCTCGGGGGCCGCGACGCCTCCGCGTTCCTGCACTGACCGCCCCCGTCTCGCCGTTCCCCAAGTGAAAGACGCGCGGCCGCAGGCGGCCGCTGAAGCCCGAGTTTCCGCCCCCTCTGAAAGGTTTGACGTGAAGATCAAGACTGACGAAATCACCTCGGTCATCAAGCAGGAGATCCAGAACTTCGCCAACCAGCTGGAGATCTCCGAGGTCGGCCAGGTGGTCGAAGTGGGCGACGGCATCGCCCGCGTCTACGGCCTGGGCAAGGTGATGTCCGGCGAGCTCCTGGAGTTCCAGACCCGCAGCGGCAAGCCCGTCATCGGCCTGACCATGAACCTGGAGCAGGACACCGTCGGCGCGGCGCTCTTCGGCGACACCGACCTGATCCGCGAAGGCGACACGGTGAAGGCCACCGGGCGCATCCTCGAGGTGCCCGTCGGCCCCGAGCTGCTGGGACGCGTCGTCGATCCGCTGGGCCTGCCGCTGGACGGCGGTCCCGCGATCCGCGCCTCCGGAACCCGCAAGGTGGACATCGTGGCCCCCGGCATCGCCGCGCGCCAGCCCGTGAAGGAGCCGATGCAGTTCGGCGTGAAGGCCGTCGACAGCATGATCCCCGTGGGGCGCGGCCAGCGCGAGCTGGTCATCGGCGACCGCAAGACCGGCAAGACGGCCGTCTGCCTGGACTGCATCATCAACCAGAAGCAGTACTGGGGCACCCCCGACGCGGTGGTGTGCATCTACGTCGCCGTCGGCCAGAAGGACTCGACCGTGGCGGGCGTGGTGGACACGCTGCGCAAGAACGGCGCCATGGACTACACGATCGTGGTGAACGCGGGCAGCTCGGCCCCGGCGCCGATGCAGTACATCGCCCCCTATTCGGGCTGCGCGATGGGCGAGTACTTCATGTGGCAGGGCAAGGAGGGCAAGACGCCCAAGCACGTGCTGGTGGTCTACGACGACCTTTCCAAGCAGGCCGTGGCGTACCGCGAGCTGTCGCTGCTGCTGCGCCGCCCGCCCGGACGCGAGGCGTACCCCGGCGACGTCTTCTACCTGCACAGCCGCCTGCTCGAGCGCGCCACCAAGCTCAGCGACGAGAACGGCGGCGGCTCGCTGACCGCGCTTCCGATCATCGAGACGCAGGAAGGCGACGTCTCGGCGTACATCCCCACCAACGTCATCTCGATCACCGATGGCCAGATCTACCTGCAGCCCGAGCTCTTCAGCGCCGGCGTGCGCCCCGCCATCAACGTGGGCATCTCGGTGAGCCGCGTGGGCGGCAACGCCCAGATCAAGGCGATGAAGGAGGTTGCGGGCTCGCTGCGCCTGGACCTGGCGGCGTACCGCGAGCTGGAGGCCTTTGCGCAGCTGGGCACCGAGCTGGACGCCTCCTCGCAGCGCCAGCTGGACCGCGGCGCGCGCATGGTCGAGCTGCTGAAGCAGGGGCAGTTCCAGCCCTACACCGTCTTCGAGCAGTGCATCTCGATCTTCGCGGGCAGCAAGGGGCTGCTGGACGACGTGCCGCTGAACCGCGTCACCGCCTTCGAGAAGGGGCTCTTCGAGTACTTCGACGGCCCGGCCAAGGCGCTGCGCGACCAGCTGGTCGAGAAGAAGAGCTTCAAGGGCATCGAGGAGCAGGTCATTGCGGCGATGAAGACCTTCAAGGCCACCTTTAAGTGAGGGGTGGCAAGTGGGGTTGGCAAGTGAGGGGCGGCAAGTGAGCCCAGCGGCCATTCCCGGCCCCCAGTGAGCGCAACCATCCGCGGCGCCCGCCAACCAGGCGGGCGCCGCGTTCTTTTTGATTGCCGTACATTTTGCCGATGCTCGACGCCGCCCTCGAGGTCCACCGCCCGCAGTTCCATGGCCGCAGCGTCTGCGTCACCGGTGGCGCCGGGTTCATCGGCAGCCACCTGGCCGATGCGCTGGTGGAGTGCGGCGCCAAGGTGCGGCTCATCGACAACTTCTCGAACGGCCGGGAGCAGAACCTGGCGGGCGCGGCGGCCGCGGCCGAGGTGGTGCGCGGCAGCATCACCGACGACGCCGCGCTGGACCGCGCCTTCGCCGGGTGCGAGGTGGTCTTCCACCAGGCGGCGATGGGCAGCGTGCCGCGCAGCCTGGAGGTGCCCGAGCTCTACCACGACAACAACGTGACGGGGACGGTGAAGGTGCTGGAGGCGGCGCGCCGCGCCAAGGTGCGGCGCGTCGTCTACGCGGCATCGAGCAGCAGCTACGGCAACACGCCGACGCTGCCCAAGGTGGAGTCGATGAAGCCGGACACCCTGTCGCCGTATGCGTACACCAAGCTGGCCGGGGAGTACCTGCTGCGAGCCTGGAGCAACTGCTACGGCATCGAGGCGGTGAGCCTGCGGTACTTCAACATCTTCGGGCCCCGGCAGCGGCACGACTCGCCCTACGCGGCGGTGATCCCGCTCTTCGCCAAGCACCTGCGCGACGGAACGGCGCCGGTGATCTTCGGCGACGGCGGGCAGACGCGCGATTTCACCTTTATCGCCAACGCGGTGCATGCCAACCTGCTGGCGGGCAGTGCGCGGGCGAAGCTGGAGGGGCAGGTGGTGAACATCGCCTGCGGCACGCGGTACAGTCTGCTGGAGCTGCTGCAGGCGATGGCGGGGATCCTGGGCAAGAGCGCCACGCCCGAGTTCCAGCCGATGCGCACCGGCGATGTCCGCGACAGCGAGGCGGACATCAGCGCG
>JBGARR010000018.1:0-60392 GCA_044230125.1 Phycisphaerales bacterium | reverse complement strand
CTGGCGCCAGCGGGCGCCAGCGACGCGGAGCGACGGCGTCCCCGCGCACAAAAGTTCACTTCCAGTCGGCGCCCTCTTGAGGGGCGCCGACTGTGCCTTTTGGGCCGCGTTGCAGCTGTCCGCGGGGCGACGCGGGCGAAATCCGTTGGCGTTCGCCCGCCGCGGCAATAACATCCAGTCATGTTCCCAGCGATCCTTCTCACGGCCGGAATGCTTGCGCTGCAGTCGCCGCCCGCACAGGTTCCGCCAGCGCCACCAGCGCCGCCTGCGCAGCCGCGCCAGCAGGCGCCCGTGCCCGTGAAGCGCATCGAGCTGAACTTGCCCAAGCCCGGCGTCCAGCGTGGCATGCGGCCCGAGTTCGAGGGAGACGAGCAAGGGCCACCGCTCTCCGCCAACGAGTCTGCGCCCGGCGCGGACCCCGATGCGGCGGCCGCCGCAGCAGCTGCCGCCGCGCAAGCTTCGACGGCGCCTGCCGCACCCCCGCCACCGCCGCCGGCGGCGCCCGCGCCTGCTGCGGCCGCACCGCCGCCCGCCGCACTGGGAGCGGGGACAGTGCGCTACGCCCCCGTCTTCCTGATGGCGATGCTGCTGCCCATGATGATCGGCGCCGTCTTCGTCTCGACCCGCCGGCCAGCGCCGGAAACAGCGGGCAGCTGATGCGAGCGGCGCTGGCTCACGGTCCCGGCAAGCGTTCGGTGGTGGGCGTGTCCTGCGGATCGCGCGCGCGGCGGCCGGTGGTCCAGCCTGCAGCGCGATAGCCGGTCACCTTTCCGTCCTGCCCGAAGAAGACGATCCAGGCGCGCTCATCCGCCTCGTCGGGGAACATCGCTCCGGTGGCGAGGCTGGAGAGGGTGTCGCCGTACTGCCAACGTTCGCCGCGCGCAGGCCCGGAGGCGTCCTCCGCGCCCTCGCTGCGCTTCTTCGGGACATGCACGCTGGAGGGCTTGCCCAGCAGCGCTTCCACCTCGCCTTGCGTCATTCCGGTGTGCAGGCGCTCCCAGCGCTGCTCATATTGCGGCGAGTCGCAGCCCGCCAGGTGCGCCGCGCAGGCCACGGCCGCAGCGCATGCCAGTGCCGCGGCACACGCGCGCGCCGCCTTGGCCGCACGCGCCGCTGTGGCCGGGGAAGCGGCACTTCCGATTGACCAGCGGTGCATGGGCCTCATGTGTTCCCCTTTGCCGCATCAAGGCGCACCAGCGCAGCGGCGCAATCCGCTGCCAGGGGCGTGATGGAGATCCCCTGGCCGACCGCGCGGCGCATCCACAGGTCGGGGGTCACCCGGCCGATTGAGCAGATGCGGCGCGTCTCGGCCGCCAAGTCCTTGCCGCGCATCGCCGCGCGCACCTGATGGCTGATGATGTGCCCGAGGGTGTAGTCGGCCAGGTAGAGCGGGTGCCCCACCATGTGCTGATACGCACCCATGATGTGGTAGGGATCAGGGCCGTAATGGGCTTCGTACGACTCGCTCCAGATCTCGCGCGCAAAGGCCAGCGTCGCGTCGCGGAGCGCTTCCGGGGTCGCGTCGGGATGCGCGTAGATCCAGCGCCACATGCGCAGCTCCAGCAGGCTGGGGCCGGCGATCTGGCAGGCGGCCAGCATGGTGGTGACCGCGTCGATGTCCTGGGACCGCTGTGCATCCAGCGCATCCTCCATCCCCAGCGCGCGCTTCGCCAGCGACTGGTAGAGGAAGGCGAAGGCCTCGGTGCATGCGGTGTTCGGGACGCCGCGAAGCGCCGAGCGCGAGACATGGAAGGTGCTGTAAAGCTGCTCCAGGTTGTGGCCAAGCTCGTGCATCGCGGTGTCGAAGCCGTCCCAGCCCAGTTCCTCCTTCAGGCGGTTGGTCCGCAGCCAGGCGCCGTACTCGGGCAGCATCGGGCGCATCGCGTGACCGGCGCCCTTGGCGATCTCGACGCGGATGCGGCCGCCCAGGAAATCCGCTTCGTCGGCGGGGAAGCCCAGTTCACGCAGCAGCGCGGGCAAGCGCTCCTGGAAGCCCCTCTCGTCGCCGAACCTGGCGCGCACCGCGCCGTTAAGCTCGGCGGCGGGCCGCGACTCGTCGATGTCCTCGAAGTAGATGTCCTGCGGCTCCAGGGCACGCCCCAGCCGCCGGCGCAGGAATTGCGCCAGTTGCGCGCGCACCGGGCTTGCCAGCAGTTCCACCAGCAGCCGTTCGGTGTCCTGCTCGGAGATCTCGCGTGCCAAATCGAACTTGCGCGCGATGGCGGTGGGCGCCTCGGGATAGTGCGCGTCGAACTGCCGCGCCACCGCGCGGTGGGCCAGGATCTGGCGGTACCGCTCGGGTCCGAAGGTGGGCCCGGCGGCGCGGCCGCCAATGGTGTTGCGCTGCGGATCCCAGTCGGCGCTCCCCGTCCCCTCCATGACCGACACCGGCACGGTGCCGTCGATGTGCCGTGACATCACCCACATGAGGGCGCGCTGCTTGTCGATCCCCTGCGGGTCGCCGTAGCCCGCCTTGATCTCCTCGCGCACCAGCCAGTGCGCCAGCAGCTTGCGGTCTGGCTCGAACCAGCGGCGGCCGCGGCAATCCACCATCGTGCCCACGGGCACATGGAACTTGGCCACGAACTGCTGCGCCTCGTGGCCGGTGCGGCGCGCGCAGTCGGCCAGCTCGGCGGGGATGCGCGGGCCGAACTGCTGCGCGACGCGCGCGGCCGCCCACTCTGCATCGGACCAAGCGTCGCCCTGACGCAGCATCTGCGCCAGGTCGGGACGCTCGAAGTTGAGCAGCGCCAGGAAGGCGATCTTCTGGCGGTAGAGCTGGTCGCTCAGGTCTGGCGCCGGATCGAACTGCGCGAGGATGTCGTCGACGCCCGGGATCTCGTCCCCCGCCAGGTCGCTCCAGCGGCGCAGCGTGCGACGCATCTCGTAGAGGTGGCCGCCGATCTGCTCCAGCGCGATCTCCAGCCGCGCCAGCAGCCGTGCGCGGTCCTCTTCAGAGACCACGAAGTGCTTCTTGCAGAGGGCCGCGAATGCGGCGACGTCGCCATCGGCAGCCTGCCAGCGGTCGGCGACGCGGGTCACCCCGCCTTGGGCGGGCTCACGGCACGCTTCCCCATGCTGGGCGACCAGCGTCGCCACGACCGCGGCGCGCTCCGCCTGCGAGATCGGCGATGCGGGCGGCGCGGTGCGGTGCGCGGGGGTGCGCGCGGCATCCGCGCCCGTGGACGGAAGGGCGTTGGCGTGCGGTGTCATGCGTTGTTCCAGTGCGGCCAGCGGCCTGGTAATCGATTCAGCGGGCCACGGGCGGGGCGCCCGACGCAGGTGCGGCTGCCGGGGCAGACGCAGTGGGACGCTGCGGCGGGACGGGCATCGGCTTCTTCTCAGGGGTCGTGGTGGCGCTGGTGCCGGGGGTCACCTTGTCGGCGCGGCACCCTTCGCATCCCTTGGCATCCGAGGCGCGAACGCTGCCGAAGATCACCAGCGGCTGCTCCTTTTCACGCGTGTACAGCTTGATCTGGCCGTAGATCAACCCCTGCTGCGGCCCCTTTGGGGTTGCGCGCATGACGACCTTGCGGTTCTTGCCTTCCACCTTCTGGCCCAGCATCTCGACCTGCAGTTCGGGAGAGACGCTCTCGACGGCCAGGATCTCCTCGCCTGCGTCATCCATCTCCACCGCGACATCGACGCTGCCGCCCATCGGGATCCGGCCCGCGTTCACGCGGTACTCCTTCATTCGCAGCGCAGCCGTCGGGATGGTGTTCTCCGAGCGCACCCAGACATCGAAGATGGGGCAATCGGCGCGATCTGTCTCGACGATCAGGTACGCGGGGAAGGTGGGCTGCCAGCTGTCCAGGTCGTACCTGACCAGGTAGGTGGCACGCGCCCCTTCGCCGGGGGTGTATCCGATGTAGTCCGGGACGCGGCCGCCGATGGCGCAGATGTTGAAGGGCTTCTTGTCGATGCTCTCGATGACGAAGCGCCCCTGGCGCGGCTTGCCCTCCACCGCGTTGATCAGCGATGGCACGGCGCGCACTGGAAGCGCTGTCTCGCCATGCAGCTGGATCTCGAGGACCTTGGCGTAGCCGTCGACGAGCACACGGATGCTGGCGCGGTGCGTCTGCGGCATGGAGGCGCCCTCCAGGACCGCCTCCAGCGGCACGGACATCCCCGGCTCGATGACCGTGCCCGCCAGCTGGCTGGTGGTGGTGCACTTGCAGCTGGGCGTGATCGCTGCGATCGTCAGTGGCTTCAAGCCAGTGTTGGTGAGCATGACGGTCCCTTTGCCGCTTGCCTTCGGCGCCATGAAACCCAGGTCCAGCGATTCCGGCGTCACCTTGATCGGCGGAAGGGTGTCCGCCATGCCGCTGGTGTCGATCTGCGGCGCCGGTGCCTGGGCCGGGACGATTGGGGGCGTCCCCTGCCGGGTCGCGGGCTGCAGCGAAGGACTCGCTGCAGGCGCCTGCGCCGGGGCGGGGATGAAGGCGGTGGCAGCGGCAGCGCTCAGCGCGGCGACGATCGAGATGGTGGAACGCAACATGGGTGGTGGAGTGTAAAGAGGCGCTGCAATGCGCTCGGCGATTGCAGGAAGATGTTCTCGGACACACGGGCCGAGCTGTGGAAATGAAGGAAACCCCGGTTGCAACAAAAACGCGGCAGAATGCCCGCAGGTTCCTTCCCTTTGGACAAAGCCGCGCTAGATTAGCCCTGTCGAGATGGAGAAGTGCCGACGCGGTGCCATGCGCCGCATCCCAAACACTCCGAATCGACCGCGGGACCTCGGATGCAGGAATTTCTGTCGCGAATGGGCGACCTCCTCGTTTCCCCTCCCACGCGTGCCGTACGCGGCATGACCAACTGAGCCCTTTTCCCTCCCTCCGCCCCCAGGTCCTTACCGACTTGGGGGTAATTTCTTTTGGAGAGGCTTTTTTGGAGGGGAGGGGCGGGCAAGGCGTGGGAGCCAGATTCCACCTTCCTACACTCTCGCGCCATGAATTCCCTGACCTCCGTCGCCGAAGTCCTGAAGCAGTTCGATTGGAAGCCGCAGCCCGACGCCTGGAAGCTGGTCAACGACCTGGTGGGCGGCTTCCTGGCCGCCTGCCCCGATGCCAAGCAGCTCGCGGAGCGGATGCGCGACGAGACGGGCACGCGCTTCATCGACTGGGTGGACACCATAGAGGTGGCTCGCGCCCCGGAACTGCGCGACCGGATGCTGAAGTCGGGGTACGAACTGCGCCCACTCCCGGGCGCGGCCGAGTGCTATCACAATCCGCTGGGGATCTTCCCGCGCATCGTGCTGAAGGACAGCGGGGCGACACGCGTTGCGATCAAGGTGGAGGCGGTCACCGACTTCATCGTGGCCCACTCGCTCTTTCAGGTGGCGGTCATCGGCGAGGCGGGCGGCCAGCTGCGCCTTGCCAAGGTCTATGACGGCGTCGCGGCCCAGCTCTGGATCGTCGAGCGCCACGGCTTCCTGGGGCTGACGCCCCCTGTCTTCGACCCTGCCAAGGCGGGCAAGGCTCGCGAGCACTGCGACCGCCTGCGCCGGCGCACGAGGGACTTCGGGCTGGACGCCGTCGGCTTCGCACAGCTTGGCCAGCTCCTGGATGCGGCGATCGCCGACCTTGGACGCGACTGGACCTGCGACATCTTCTTCGCATGCGAGCGCGAGTACTGGATGCGGCGGAACCACGCCGCGCGCGTGCAGCACGCTCGGCAGGCCGAGCTTGGCCTTGGCTGGGCGAACCACGATCACCACACCTACCGCTGCGGCCGCGACAACTTCCGCGCGCTGATGAACATCTGGCTCAAGCTTGGGCTGGAACCGCGCGAGCGCTTCTACGCCGGCATCGAGGCGGGCTGGGGGGCACAGGTGATGGAACAGCATGTGGCGGGCATCACCACCTTCAACGACGTGGACCTTTCGCCCGAGGAGCTGGCCAGCGATTACTTCAACGAACCACTGGCACCGCGTTCGCAGCTGGAGACGGTCGGCCTCTGGTGCGGGCTGCACGGCGAGAGCGTCCTGGGCGCGGGCATGCACCATCTTGAGGCGATGTTCAGCCACGACCTGCTGGTGGAGCAGCTGGCCTCCGGTCAGGTCCGCACGATGGCCCCCTTCACCTGCTTCTCGTACCTGAAGCAGTCCTTCACGGAGGGGCAGCGCTGGCCCGTTTCCGCGACGCGCCTGGAGCGCCTGGTCGAGCGCGGCCTGATCACCGCCGAGCAGGCCGCGCGGTTCCAGAAGGACGGGGCGATCGGCAGCCACCTGGAGAACCTGGAGCGCAACGACGGCTTCAAGGGCTTCAACCAGTCGGGCGTCAGCGACATCATTGCGCGCACGGATCCGCGCCGGCTCGCCGGAATGGCGCACTGAGGCCGCCGCTGCGCGCCAGCCGGGTGGCGCCTTTCCGCCCCCACGGGGGGCGCGGTATTCTCCCCGTTTCCCCCAACGGAAGGCCCCCTGCGTGAAGTCCACCGAACTGAAGAAGAGCATGGGAATCAAGATCGACAACCGGCTCTACCTGATCACCAATGTCGAGCACCGTACCCCGGGCAACCTGCGCGCCTTCATCCAAGTCAAGATCAAGGACCTGAACAACGGCTCCATCGTCGAGAAGCGCCTGCGCTCCGGCGAGGAAGTGGAGCAGGTCGACCTGGACCGCCGCCAGATGGAGTACCTGTACCAGCAGAACGACACCTTCGTCTTCATGGACAGCGCCACCTTCGACCAGATCGAGATGACCAAGGCGTTCGTGGACGACCTGCCCCTCTACATGAAGCCCAATTCGCAGGTGGTGGTGCTGTGGGCCGATGGCAAGCCCGTCAGCATCGAGATGCCGATGGTCGTCGAGCTGACCATTACCGACACGACTCCCGGGATCAAGGGCGCCACGGCGACCAACCAGCTGAAGGAAGCGACCTGCGACACAGGCCTGAGCACCCGGGTGCCCCCCTTCATCAACATCGGCGACAAGATTCGCGTCAGCACCGAGGACGGGGCGTACAAGGAACGCGCCTGAGGGCGCTGGTCAGCCCTGCTCCAGGCCGGCCGCGCGCAGCGCACGCTTGCCGATGTGCTGCATGATCACCAGCACCACCACCAGCAGCGCCACGCCGATGAGAACGGCGGTCATGCCCTGCTTGTCGACGAGCTCGGTCAGGTCCTTGGCCCCCGTCGCCGCCCCCTCGGCGCCAATCCACACCGCGACGGCGGTTCGCGGCAGCATCCCCATCACCGAGCCGACGAGCATCGGCACGAAGCGGACGCCGGTGGCCGCCAGCACCAGGTTGGTGAACGCAAAGGGAGAGTTGGGCGGGAATCGCAGCAGCGCCACCAGGAAGAGGGTGCGCGCGGGGCGTGCGTCCACCAGCGCGCTGCGCACCACGCGCCACCGCGGATGCGAGTCGATGCGCTGGCGGATCGAGTCGCCCGCCGCCAACCGCGAGATCCCGTACCCCAGAACCGCGCCGCCGACATAGCCGCCGATCGCGATGGGCGTCCCCAGGGCGAAGCCGAAGACCCAGCCCATCAGCACGCTCTGCGCGTAGGTGGGCAGCAGGCCGGTCCCCGCCAGCAGCGCAAATCCCGCCGTGGCGACGATCCACCCGGAACCGTCCAGGCCGTGCAGCCAGTCCGTCACCTGGCCCAGGCGTGCGAAGAGGACGAAGCTCAGCGCCAGCGGCAGGGTGAACCATGCGATCGCCAGCGCCGCCGAGGCCACCACCCGCAGATCGGCGCGGGGCGGCGACGGAACGCCGCCGGGCGCAAAGTCATCGGCGCTGTTCATGCCAGCCTCACGGTGCCGCCAGCTTGCCCTCGACGGGCGTGGCCGGGATGTCGCCGGGCGCGGCAGGATCCTTCGGTGCTGACGCCGGGGCGCCGCCCATCGGGTCGCCTGGCGCGGGCGTCACCGGCCCCATCTCGCCCAGCCGCATCCGCACCTGCGCAAAGTAGTGGTCCGCCTCCAGCCAGAAGTGCGCGGGGATGGACCACTCCGGCGAGCTGAAGACCACCGTGGCCGGATCGGTGTCGGTGAGCGTGGCGGCGAAGCGCCACTCCTCCTCTTCGCGCCGCGGCTTGAGGCCGGTCTCGACGACGTCCCGCTTCAGCTGGCGCAGGACGGTGATGGTGTGCTCCTTCTGGGAGACATGCACCTTGTTGTCGGTGACGATCCAGTTGCTGTAGCGCGGCTCCTTGGCGGCCTGCTGCATCGCCAGCCAGACGTCGTCGCGCGGGCGGTCGTCGAAGACATGCTCCTGCGTGTGCGAGCAGCCCGCCAGGAAGCACAGCGCTGCGGCGGCGGCAAGGACCGTGCGCGGGGCGCGCATCGCGTGGTCAGTCATCGTGGATCTCTGCATTGATGTGGACTTTCTGGACATCGTCATGCTCCTCCAGCGCGGCGACCAGCTTGGCCACGCGCGCTGCGGTCTCGGCGTCGATCTCGACGATCGATGCGGGAAGGTAGGTGATCTCGGCCTGCTCGATGGCGATCGCGGCCGCTTCCAGCGCGTCGCGCAGCCGGGCCAGGTCCACGGGGGAGCAGGTCACCTGCCAGCCCTCTTCCCCCCCTTGGATGTCGTCGGCCCCCGCCTCCAGCGCCACCTCGAAGAGGCGCTCCTCGCTGGTGGCGCCCGCGGCGATCAGCACCAGCCCGCGGTGGTGAAAGCTGTAGGTGACGCTGCCGGGAACCCCCAGGTTGCCGTGGTTCTTGTCGAAGATCACCCGGACATCGGCGGCGGCCTTGTTGACGTTGGCCACCAGGCACTCCGCGATCACGGCCACCCCGCCAGCGGCGTACCCCTCGTAGCGGACGGGTTCGTAGGACTCGCCATCTGCGCCGCCCGCCCCCTTCTTCACCGCCTTCTCGATGGTGTCACGGGGCATGTTGGCCGCCTTCGCGGCATCGATGGCGATGCGCAGGGACGAATTGAACTTCGGGTCGCCGCCCCCCTGCCGTGCCGCCACGATGACGGCGCGCGAGCACTTTGACCAGGCCTTGCCGCGCTTGGCGTCGACGCTGGCCTTGCGATGCTTGATGTTCTTCCAAGCGCTGTGTCCTGCCATTGAATGCCTCTGCACGAATCGCTGCGGGTCGGGGGTGGGTGGGCGGGTGACGGTTAGGGGGGAGGGTGGCGGTCGAGGTGGCGGGTGGCGGTTGAGGCGGCGGGTGGCGGTCGAAGAGGCGCGCGCCAGGAGCTACGAACCGGACGTTGCTGCTGGAGGCGCCACCGGGGGCGTCACGGGCGGCGCGGCGGGCGGCGCAGCGGGCGCGGCGGGTGCCGCGTCAGTTGCAGTCCGTGCGATCATCGGAGCCTTTCCGTTGGCGATCGCATCCAGCTTTCCGCGGGCGCGCAGGGAGACGGCGCCCTCGTGTGCATCGTGATACTTGCCCGGATCGATCGCTGCCAGCCCCAGTTGCCGGCGAAAGACCTGACGCACGATCGCCAGCTGCTCCTCGCGCGTGGTGCCCCCTTCGGCCAGCCGCAGAGCTTCACGCCAGGCGCGCTCGGCGCCCGGCGCGTCGCCGCTGCGCCAGAGCGCATCGCCCAGGTGCTCCTGCTGGATGGCGCTGGTGGATCGACCGGAACGCTGGACGGCCCGTGTGAGCAGCGTGACTGCGCCTGGTTCGGCGCCTTCGTCCGCCAGGCGCCCTTGGCAGTAGCGCAGCCAGCCGAGCGAGTCCAGGATGGTGGCGTCCCCGGGGCGCAACGAGTCGGCGCGCACCAGCAGCGACTCCGTCTGGCCGTCCAGCACGCCGCGCTCGATGCGGGCATAGCCCAGGTTGTTCAGGATGCCAGCGTCCTCGGGGTCGACGGCGGCGCCAGCCTCCAGGATTCGTTCGGCGCCAGCCGCATCGCCCACAACCGAATAGATGCCGCTGAGCGCGTCGTAGGCGGCGGCAGGCTGGTCCTCCGAGGGAAAGGGCTGGAACCCCGCCGAGCGCAGCCGGGCGATGAGCGCGATGGACTCGCCCGCGCGCCCGCCGGCGGCGGCGTCGCAGGCGACGGCGGCACGCGCGAGGAGCGCAAGTTCGGCATCGTCCAGGCCCGTCGGGTCGTCCAGGCGCGCGCGCACCAGTTCCCCAGCCTCAAGCGGATAGCCCTGGGAGAGCAGGAAGTCGGCGCTGGCGCGCCACGGCTCCGCATCGGCGCGGAGCGGCGCACGCGATGCGGCTTCGGCACCAATCATCGCCGCCGCCGCCGCACGGCGATCGGCTGGCATGCCCGTGTCGCTGGCGGCGGAGAGCGCCTCGAATGCGTAGAACTCCAGCGGCGCATCGGCATCGGCCAGGATCGCGTCGCGCGCGATCCGGCGCATCACCTGCGCACGGCCCGCAGTCTGCGGGGCCAGGCGGCGCGTGAGATCAAGCGCCACGCTGCGCAGCGCCGCCGGTGGCGGATAGGCGCTCTCGGAAAAGGCGCGCAATGCATCGACGGCCCGCCCGGCGTCCCCCCACTGCGCCTCCAGCGCGGCCTGCTCCAGGGCGCGGCGGGGCCCCGGAGGCAGTGACTGCGTGCGCGTGCGCGCGGCCAGCAGCGCCTCGGCATCGCGCCCGGTGGCGCGCAGCAATGCCTCACGCGCACCCAGCACCAAGGTGTCCACCGGATCGGCAGCCAGCCGTGCATCGACCCGCGCCAGCACCTCGGCGGCCTGGCCACCGCTGATCGCCTGCAGCACCAGCGCTTCCCAGAGGAGCGGGTCGTTCGGGGTGCGATCCAGTTCCGCCACCGTCCACTCCCAGGCTGCGCGCGGGCCATCGGTGCGCGGGAGGATGCGGACCAGCATGCCCAGCGCAGCGGCGTCGTCGCGGTCGGCGGCACGGGCCAGGAGCAGTTCACCCACTGCGGTCGCCAGGTCCGCACGCGGCAGCGCATCCTCGGCGCGCGCGCGCGGGCTGCCCTCCGGCGCGCGTCCTTCGGCGCTGGCGTGCACCTCCGCCAGGATGCGCCCGGTGCGTGCTGCGTCCGGCCCGCGGGCGCCGCCCAGGTCGACGGCACGGCGCGCTTCGCGCGCGGCGGCGCGCGTCGCGCCCGTCTCCGAGAACGCACGGGCGACGGAGGCGTGCCATCCGGCATCGCCATCGATCGGACCGGGAGCGAGAGAGGCGGCGCGTTCCACCAGCGCGGGGTCGGCGGCGGCGACGGCAGCCACCAGCATCGCCTCCAGCGGCTCGCGGCGATCGGGCCAGCGTTCGCTGGCCGCGGCGGCGCGCGTCCACGCCTCGCCGCAGGCACGCATCGAGGCCTGCGCGGCGGCGATCAGCGATTCCCGCACTGCGCCGTCGGGCAGCGCCTCCAGCGCCGTGCGCATCGCAGGCAGTTCGATGCTGGCACGGACCAGCGCGCGGGCGGCATCGCGCACGACGGCGGGGTTGCGTGCGATCGCTTCCGCAGCAAGCCCCGGCGCGGCCGCATCGCCGCAGGCGCGCAGCGCAGCCTCCAGCGTGGCGGCGTCGTCGGCGCCGGCGCGCACGGCCGCACGCAGCAGTTCGCAGGCGCGCGGCGGGTCCGCTGCGGCCTCCAGGCGTGCGAGGCGGCCCGTCGATTCCGTGGTGCCCTCCGCGGCAAGGCTCTGCTGGAGCGCCACGGCCGACAGCAGCTCAGCGGCATCGGCATCGCCTTGCAGCGCCTCCAGCAGCCACTGTGCAACCGCCGTGCGCGCGGGGTCCCGCCACGGCTCGCCCTGCAGGATCAGCGCAAGGGTGGCGCGCGCCTCGGCGCTGCGGCCACAGGAGAGCTGTGCATACGCCAGCAGCGCGGCGCTCCCCGCCTCCGGCACCAGTTCGACGCTGCGCGAGAGCAATGCTGCTGCCGCCTCCGGGGCGCCGCCTCGCAACGCAGCCATGCCCGCCTCGCGCGCCAGTTGCGCGGCGCTCCGCGCGGCGGCGTCCACTCCGTCGCCGCGCTGCGCGGCGGTGCGTTCCACCGAGGCGCCCAGCGCCACGCGCGCGGCCTCCAGGCCCGCCCCGTCGAATCCCGTGCGGAAGAGCGAGCGCGCAAGCGCGCCGCCGACGGTGGCGCGTCCCGCATCGCTGAGCGCGCCGAACTGCTCGGCGCGCAGGTGCTGCCATGCCTTGCCCAGCAGCGCGGCGGCGCGCGCGTGCTCCTCGCCCGCGTTCGCGGCAACGCCGACGGCGATGAGGGCCTGGACATCATCGGGGGAGAGCGCCAGCACTGCTTCCCATTCCGCGGCCGCGCGCTGCAGGTCGCCTGCCTGCGAGGCGGCCTCGGCGCGCGCCGCGTGAAGCGCCGCCGATCCCGGGTCCAGGCGCAGCGCGGCGTCGAAGTCATCGCCGGCGCGGACGGGCTGCCCATCGATGGCGCGGAGCCGTCCGCGCACGTAGCGCCGCGCGGATTCGGACTCGCTGGCGCTGCCGGGGGCGGGTATCGAGAACTGCGGCATTCGCGCGCGTGGGGCGTCGCCGATCTGCGCAAGCGCCGCGTCCAAGCTGGGCGAGGGCCGCTCGGCGCGCGCCACGCGCCCCGGCGAAACTCCGGGCGGTGGGGTCACCCCCGTCGACGCGCCCGCCGGTGCCGCCATGGCGCTCACCGTGGCGGCAACCCCCACCGATGCGGCCAGCAGGAGGCATGCGGAGATCATCGGATCACTTCTTGGGCGCCTTCTTCTCGATCTTTGCCACGCGCGCGCCCGGGCGCAGCGCGGGGGGCAGCTTGGCGCCCTTCTTCAGCAGCTTGACTGAGGGCTTGGCGCCGGACTTGCCTGCGTCTTTCGCGGCTTCCTTGGCGGCGTCCTTCGCCTCCTTCGCCTTCAGGGCTGCCTTCTGCTGGCGCGCCTCCTCGCGGCGTGCGGCGCGCTCGGCGGCGACGGCGGCGCGTTCTGCGGCCAGCTGCGCCTCGACAAGCGCGCGCGCTGCCGCCTTCGCCTCCTCGACGGGCTGCGGCGGCGCCAGTTCGCTGGGCTTGGCGGAGAGCTTGGGTGACTTCGGCGGGCTGGTCTCCCACATGTGGTCGCTGGCGATGATCAGCGCGCGATGCGCATCGCGCGCCTCTTCCGCCTTCACGTGCCGCGCCATCCATCCGGAAGCGTCGGCCAGGCCGGCGCCCGCGGGCAGCACGCCGGCCTGCGTGAGCATCTGCAGCCCGAACTCCTCGAGGGGCACGGCGTGGAAGTCCACGCCGACCAGCAGCACGCGGTTGGCCACGAAGGGCACCATCCCCGGCAGCGTGTCCATGTAGCTGACCGCGTCCTTCTTCATCAGCGCCTTCAGGCGCTCCAGCGAGACCTTGTGCTCGCGACGGTAGACGCCATTCATCGCATCGCGCAGGCGCGTCATGCGATCGGTGGCGCGCCAGTACTTGGCGCCGATGACCTCGACCAGGTCCGAGACCAGGCTGACACGGAACTCGTTCCAGTCCAGGAAGGTCTCCTTCAGGCGCGCCAGCGCGGCGTTGGCGTCCGCCGAGGGCGCCTGCCAGAGCAGGTAGGAGTGGACGAAGAGCTCGACCAGGTCGGGGGTCACGGGCTCCAGGGCGGGGCCGGCGCCGCCGGTTGGGGCGTTCTTCTTCAGGAAGGCGGCCAGCTTGGTCGGGTTCGTCAGTTCGTTCTTCACAGTTTGCTCTTGGATTCGCGGCCGCCGGTGCGGGCGGCCTGGGTGGATCGTGTCACGGCTCGCCGGCGCCGGTGGCGCCATGAGTCCCGGTGGTGCCTTGCGCATCGGGGGGGTCGTGCGCCTCTGGGTTGTCGTGCGCCTCTGGAGTGTCTTGCGCGTCTGGGGTGTCTTGCGCGTCGAAGTCGTCATGCCCTACGCCGCCGGTGGCCTGTCGGATCGCGGCGTCCATCGCCGCGGCGCGCTTCAGCGACAGGTCGAGCACGAAACGCAGCCGGGGCGCCTGCCGGATGCGCGATTGCTTCAGCACCGCACGGCGCATGTGCGTCGCCATGTGGTTCAGCGCCTGGATGGTGAGCGGACCGAACTCGGCGGGCAGCACGGAGACGTTCACCACCGCCTCGTCGCAGTCGCCGTTCACCTCGACCGACAGCACCGTGGCCATCCCGCGCACGCGCGGGTCGGCGATGCCGCCCTGGATCTCCATCTGGACGATCCGCTGGACGAGGCTGGCGATCTGCGCGGCGCGGATCCCGCTGCCGCCGCCGCGCTGCTGGCCACCATGGGTGCTTCGATCCATGGGGTGTGCGCTACTCCTTGCGGGCCCCGGCCGCGGTCAGCCCGCGCTGGACCTTGACGGTGCGGTAGCACTCCAGGACGTCGCCGACCTTGATGTCGTTGTAGCCGTCGATCTTCATGCCGCACTCGTTGCCCGAGCGCACTTCCTTCGCGTCGTCCTTGAAGCGCTTCAGCTGCTCCAGGCGGCGGTCCTTCTCGACGACGATGCCGTCGCGCGTCACGCGGATCTGCGCGTTGCGCTCCACCACGCCATCGGTGACGTAGCAGCCCGCGATCGCGCCCACCTTGGAGATGCGGAAGACCTCGCGGACATCGGCGTGGCCCAGCACCTCCAGCTTCAGCTCGGGGTCCAGCAGGCCCGCGGCGGCCTTGTGCACGTCGTCGGTCAGGTCGTAGATGACCTCGTAGAGGCGCATCTCGACGCCGCGCGCCTCGGCCATGGCGCGCGCCTTGGCGTTGCTGGTGACGTTGAAGCCGACGATGATCGCCTTGGTCGCCGCGGCGAGGGCCACATCGCTCTCGTTGATCCCGCCGACGGCGGCGTGCTTGACGCTGACCGCCACTTCGTCGGTCCTGATCTTCTCCAGCACGGACTTGAGCGTCTCGACGGAGCCCTGCACGTCGCCCTTGACGACCAGCGGCAGCTCCTTGATTCCCGCCTTGCCCATGTGCTCGAAGATGTTGTCCAGGGTGATCTTCGGTGCGGCCAGCTCGCGCTCGCGCTCGATGCGGCGGCGCTCGATGGCGGCGTTCTCGGCCTCCTTCAGGCTCTTGACGCAGTAGAACTTGTCGCCCGCATCGGGGAGCAGGTCGGGGCCCGAGATCGCCACGGGAGTCGACGGCCCGGCATGGTCGATGCGCTGGCCGCGATCGTTGATGATGTCGCGCACGCGCCCGAAGGCGCGCCCGACGACGATGAAGTCGCCCTTCTTCAGCTGGCCCTCCTGGACGATGAGGCGGGCGACGGTGCCGCGCCCCTCTTCCATCTGCGCCTCCAGGCAGGTGCCCTGCGCAAGCCCCTTGGCGTCGGCCTTGAAGGAGCGCAGGTCCGCCTGGTAGTCCAGCATCTCAAGCAGTTCCTGGACGCCGGTGCCCTTGGTGGCGCTGACGCGGATGACTTCCGTGTCGCCGCCCCATTCGGTGGGATTCAGGCCGTGCTCGGCCAGCTGGCCGAAGATGCGCTGGATGTTGCCGTCGGTGGCCTCGGCCTTGTCGATCTTGTTCAGCGCGACGATGATCGGCACCCCAGCCGCCTTGGCGTGGTTGATGCTCTCGATCGTCTGCGGCATGACGCCGTCGTCGGCCGCCACCACCAGCACCACGATGTCGGTGACGCGCGCGCCGCGGGCGCGCATGTGCGTGAATGCCTCGTGGCCGGGGGTGTCGATGAAGGTGACCAGCCGCTCCTTGTCGCCGGCCTTCACCGGGACCTGGAAGGCGCTGGTCGCCTGGGTGATGCCGCCCGCCTCGCCGGAAGCGACGTTGGTGCTGCGGATGCGGTCCAGCAGGCTGGTCTTGCCATGGTCGACGTGGCCCAGGATGGTGACCACCGGCGGGCGCGGGCCCTCGTCGATGCGCTCGCGCTTCTCGAACTGGCTCTCGATGATCTCCGCCGCGCTCTTGGGCTGCTCGACCTGCAGGTCGATGCCGTACTCCATCATGATCTCGATGGCGTGCTCGGTGTCGATGGTGCTGTTGATCGTGGCGATCTGCCCCGCCAGGAAGAGCTTCTTCAGGATGTCGCCGGCCTTGACGCCGCTGGCCTCGGAGAGCTCCTTGATGGCGATCGGCTCGGTGACATGGACGACCATGTCATCGATCTCGTCCGCGCGCTGCGCGCCGGTGGCGGTCGCCTCGCGCGAGACCTGCTTCTGCCGCCGCGACTTGAAGAAGCCGGAGGCGTGCGCCAGGCGCGACTCGCGGTCGGCGCGGTCCTGGTTGCTGCTGAAGGTGCCGCTGCGGTTGGCCGTGCCGAAGTCGCGGCCACGGGGATCCGCGGCGCGACCGGTGCGGCTGGAGGGGGTGCCGGGGCGGCCGGTCGGCCGGCCGGCGCCAGCGCCACCACCGCCGAAGCGCGCTCCGCCGGGACCGCCGGGACCGGTGCCGAATGCGGGACGCGGGCGCGGTGCGGGCAGGTTCTCCGGCTGCTCGACGCGAATGACCTTGGGCCCGCTCAGCGCCGACTTGGTGGGGGCGACCATCTGCCCAACGGCCGTGACGACATCGGGCCGCTTGGGGACGTTCATCGTCGGCGGCGCGGCGGCGGGCTGGATCGTGTGCCGCACCGGCGGACGGGCGGTGACAGGGGCCTTCGCGGCGGGCGCGATCGCTTCCGCTGGCTTGGCCGACTTGTGCGCCTTGCCGATGACCGAAGGACTGACGGGGGCGTCGAAGGCGGCGTGCGGCGCGGAACTCTCGGGAGATGCCACGGTGGCCATCTCGTCGCGGCGCTGCTGCGCGGCGGCGTGCTGGGCAGCCAGCTCGCCGGCGATCTCCGCCGCAGAGGCGGCGGACCCAGCCGGCGCCTCGGCCGCGACCGGCGCGGCGGGCGATGGATGTGCGACGGGCGCTGCGACAACGGGGGCAACATGCGCCACGGACTCGGGCGCGCGGGTGCTGCGCTGCGACGCGGCGTGCGTCGGGGCGGCCTCGGGTGCTGCCGCGGGAGCAGAGGCGTGCGCGTGGGAGGCGGGATGCACGTGGGAGGCAGCGTGCGCGGGAGCGGTCGCGTGATCGTGGCGCACGGCCGGCTCGGCATGCGCCGGCGGTGCGTGCTCAAGCGTCCCGGTCGCCGAGCCGGAGGATGAGGCGTCGGATCCCGCGCCGCCAGCCGCCGAAACGGTGGATGCGGACTTGCCCGATCGGGCCTTCGCCGCGACCGGCAGTGCCTCGACCTTGGCCGCGGTTTCGACGGCGGTGCCGTGCCCATGGCCCTCGCTGAACCACTCGCGGATCGTCGCCGCCAGGCCGACGGACACCGTGGACGAGGCCGTCTTGGCCTGGTCCATGACGCCTTCGCTCTCGCACTTGGCCTTGATCAGCTTCCAGTCGACACCAAGGTCCTTGGCCAGCTGCGAGATGCGGATCTTCTGAATCTGCTTCGACAAGTCATGCTCCTCAAGTCAGTCCATGCGGGCGGAGGCGCACAGCGCGCCGCGCCCGGCTCCGGGCTAGCGGGTGCCGCCCTCGGGCGCCGCGACCGGCCCGCCCAGAATCGAATCGGCCGCGCTTTCTGCGCCGGCGTCTGTCTCCACCACCGTGTCGCGGATGCTCCCGCCCAGCAGGGCGTCGGCGGTGCTGCCGTCGGCGGCCTTGCGGACGGCCTCCTCCTCGGCGGCCTTGCGCTGCTCCTCGGCGACGATCTTGCCGCGCTCGCCGCAGGCGTTCACCACGATGTCTGCCATCTCGTCGGTCATGCCCAGCTCCTGCACCAGTATCTGCGCGCCGACATCCTCGATGTCGAAGACGCTGATCAGGCCCAGGGCGCCCATCTTGTCCAGCATCTCGTCCGTGATGCCCTCGATGGCGCGGACCGTCTCTTCCAGCGCCGCCAGGCTCTTGTCGAACTCGGCGGGAGTCAGGATGTCGATGTCCCAGCCCGTCAGGCGCGCGGCCAGGCGGACGTTCTGCCCGCGCCGGCCGATGGCCAGCGAGAGCTGGTCGTCGCGCACGATGATGGTGGCGCGGCCCAGCTCGAAGCACAGGCTGACCTCCTCCACCTCGGCGGGCTTCAGTGCGTTGGCGATCAGCACCTGGCTGGACTCGTTCCAGCGCACGATGTCGATCTTCTCGCCGCCCAGCTCGTCCACGATGTTGCGGATGCGGCTGCCGCGCACGCCGACGCAGGCGCCGACGGGATCGACCTTGGTGTCGACGCTGGCGACGGCCAGCTTGGTGCGGAATCCGGGCTCGCGGCTCATCGCCTTGATCTCGATGACGTGCTCGGCAACCTCGGGCACTTCGGCCTCGAAGAGCTTGCGGATGAAGTCGGGATGGCTGCGCGACAGCACGATCTTGACCTGGTTGGTGGCGTCGCGCACGTCCAGGATCAGGCAGCGCACGCGGTCGCCGGGCTGGAACTGCTCGCCGGGGATCTGCTCGCTGCGGGGCATGAACCCCTCGGCGCGGTCCACCTGCACGATGAGCGCGCCGCCTTCGTAGCGCTGCGCGGTGCCGGTGACAAGCTCGCCCTGGCGGCGGCCGAACTCCTCCAGCAGCGAGTTGCGCTCGTCCTCGCGGAACTTCTGGATCATCACCTGCTTGGCGGTCTGCGCCGGGATGCGGCCCAGCGAGGCCAGCGAGATCTCCTCGCGCCCCTCGTCGGGGACGTTGCGCCACAGCGAGATGCGGCCCGTCAGGCGATCGACCTCGCACCCGAACTCCTCGGTGTCCAGCGAATTGAAGTGCTTGCGCGCGGCGCTGACCATCGCAGCCTCCAGGTCAAGGAGGAGCAGTTCGCGGTCGATGTTGCGGTCGCGGGCGATGGAGTCGAGGATGCGGAGCGTTTCGGCGTTCATGGAGGTTCTCTGCGTTGGAGGCGAAGATGGTGGGATGTCGAGGCGGATGAAAACGGGACCGGGCCATGCGCCGCTTGCCGCGCATGGCCCGTCATCGATCGGACGGCCCCGGCCTCCGAGGAGGTGGGGCGCTTCCAGTCGCGGAGCGTCAGCCCATGTGGGCGACCTCCGATGGGGGCCTCGAACAGCATGCGGCGCAGACACCGCCAGCGCGCGGAGCGCAGTCGGCCGACGCACAGACCTTGACGCAGAACGGCGTCATGGCGCGGTGCGGCGGGTGCCGGAGCGAACGATCGTCGGGTGGGCGATCATGGTTGGGGCTCTGCGCGTTGCTGTCGGGGCCTCCAGAACGCCTGGAGACCGAATGACGGGAGAGACCGAATGACGGGACGAACCAAACTTCTCGCACCGGCAATGCCGATGCGGGAAACAAGAGTGTAGCAGCCACCGTAGGAACAGGGCGGCGCGGCCACCCCCCTTCTGCGCTTTCCAGCCCGGTTTTCTTGGCCCTGCGCGGCCCGGAGGCCGGTCAATGCCACACCCCGGCGGTCAAGGGACGCGCCAACCCCCTGTTACGCTCAACCACTTCACAATGCCAACCCTTCAGATTCCGCAATTCCGAGCATTCCCCCTCCTCCAGCGCCTGCTGGCCCTTTTGGTGGTCGCGGGCGGATTCGCGGCGGCCGCGGGCCCTGCGGCAGCCCAGTCCGGGCTTGCCACCTCCGCGGAATCGGTCTCGGTGCGCGTGGTGCCTGCGCTGCGGCGGGCCGCGCCCGGGGACAGCTTCCCGGTGGCCGTGGTCATGGACATCAAGAAGGGATGGCACATCTGGACCAGCGCGGCGCAGGTCAAGACGCTGCCTGCGGGGATGTCCAGCTTCGACGGCGCGGTGAACACCGAGATCTCGGTGGACGTGTCCCCGGCCGCGGCGGCGACGGCGGCTGTCGCGAACATCCAGTGGCCCGAGATTCACGGCGTGCAAGCAAACTTCGGTGACGGCCCGACGACCTACCCGGTTTACGAGCGCCGAGCGGTCGCGATGGTGCCGGTCGTCCTCGATCCAGCTGCCGTCGGGACGGTGACCTTCAAGGTGATGGTCCGCCTGCAGGCGTGCGATTCGACCAACTGCCAGATGCCAGCCGAGATCGAGGCCAGCGTGGTGGTCGAGGTGGCGGCGGGAGCGAAGGAGAGCGTGGGCCCAGAAGACGCGCCGCTCTTCGCGGGCTTCGACCAAACGGTCTTTGGTCGCATCAAGGAGAATCCCTCGATGGGGGCCGGGCTCTCGGGGAAGGCCGCAAAGCCGATCGAGTTTGCGCTCTTCGGCTTTGACTTCACGCTGGACCCGCAATCGGGCGGCTTCTTCCCGGTGCTGCTGGCACTCGCGTTCATCGGCGGCGTGATCCTCAACTTCACCCCCTGCGTGCTTCCTGTCATCCCGCTCAAGATCATCGGACTGGCGGCGGCGGCGGCGGGCGATCGCAAGCGCACCTTCCTGCTGGGCTGCGCAATGACCGCGGGCGTGGTGGGATTCTGGCTGGCGCTGGGCGTGCTGCTGAGCTCGGTGAAGGGATTTGAGCAGTCCAACCAGCTCTTCCAGTACCCGGCCTTCACGATCTTCGTGGGCATCTTCATCGGCGTCATGGCGGTGGGCATGGCGGGATTCTTCAGCGTCGGGCTGCCGCAGTGGGTCTACGCGATCGAGCCCAAGCACGAGTCCTACCTGGGCAGCGTCCTCTTCGGCATCATGACCGCGGTGCTCTCCACCCCGTGTACCGCGCCGCTCATGGGCGCCGCCGCGGGCTGGGCAGTGACGACCAAGAGCGCCGGCACGATCACGACGGTCTTCCTGGCGATCGGGTTTGGCATGGGCAGCCCTTACATGGTGCTCAGCGCGTTCCCGCAGCTGGCGCGCAAGATGCCCAAGAGCGGCCCCGCCAGCGACCTGCTCAAGCAGGTGATGGGGCTCCTGCTCCTGGCGGCCGCGATTTACTTCGTCGGAGCGGGCATCAATGGGCTGCTCGAAGAGCCTTCGCGCATCTACTGGTGGATCGTGGGGACCACTGGCTTCGCGGCGGGTGCGTGGCTCGTCTTCCGGACGATCCGCATCGCCAAGGGCCCGGGGGCGCGCGCCATCTTCGTGGTCGTGGGGCTCTTCATCGCATTGGTGTCAGCGGCGATTCCGCCGATCATGACCTACGAGCGGCTGCCATGGAGCAAGTACACGCCCGCGGTCTTCGAGAACGCGCTGAAGGAGGGCAACGTGGTGGTGGTGGACTTCACCGCCGAGTGGTGCCTGAACTGCAAGACGCTCGAAAAGACGGTGCTGGAGAGCGGCGAGGTGGCGCCCGTCCTGAAGGAACGCGGCGTCAAGCTGCTGAAGATCGACATCACCGGCAACAACGAGGATGGCGCAAAGAAGCTCGCCGAGTCCGGCCGCGTGACCATTCCGCTGCTGATCGTCTACGCCCCGAACGGCCGCCAGGTCTTCCTGAGCGACGCGTACACCAAGCAGCAGATCGTCGACGCGGTGATGGACGCACAGGGGCGCGCCAAAAATTGACCGCGCCGCGCGTTGGCTTCGTCTACTGGGTTCGCGCTTCCTTCCAGGACGCCGCAGTGGCGCAGGAGTGGCTGGAGTGGATGCGTCGCGAGCACATCGCGCAGGTGATCGCCGCCGGGGCGCTGGAAGCGACGCTGCTGCGGATCGAAGGGGCGGGCGCGCCGGGCGGTGCCATGGAGACGCGCTACGGATTCGCCGATCGCGATGCCTTCTTGCGCTACGAGCGCGAAGAGGCACCGGCGCTCCGCGCTGCGGGCGCGGTGCACTTTCCGGCCAGCCGGGGCGTGGCGTACGAACGTGGAACCGCCCTGATTCTTGGGGAATTCTGAATCACTCTGATGGCGCGCCGGCCATCGCCTGCACCTGCGCGCGCTCACGGGCGGGCATCATGCGCGCCGGGTCAAGCGCGTAGCTGTCATCGCACTCCAGGGCGCGCTGCGCCGCGGCACGCATCTCGCGCGGCTCACCCAGAACGCGAGCGGCCTCGGCCAGGCGACGCCATCCACGGACGCTTCGCGGGTTGAACTCCACCTGCGCCTGGGCAAAGGCGCGCAGCGCACCGGCCGCCAGCACGCGATCGTCGGCGGCCAGCTCCGGCTGTGCCAGCAGTGCCTCGGCGACGAGGGCCGCGGCACCGGCGGTGCGCTCGCAGGGGGCGCGCGCCAGCATGGCGGCCGAAAAGGCAAGCGCTTCGGAGCGGAGATCGGCGCGCGCGCCGGGCGATGCACTGACGGGCTGCGTGGCCAGGGCAGCCGCCATTTGCTCCAGCGCTGCGGCGACCACGGCGGGCCGCGCGCTCCAGCGCCCCGCCGAGGGATCGGAGGCCAGCGCGAGCGCCGCCGAACGGCGCAGTTCATCGAGCGGCGTGGGGATTGCCACGACAGCGCCTCCCTGGCGCTCGCGCCCGCGCTGCGCCAGTCCCGCGGCGGCCGCCTCGATGCGCGCTTCGGCGGCGAACGCGGGGAGGACGCCACCCGCAACGGTGGCCCCCGCAATGCCCGCAATGAGTGCGACGCACCCGGCCAGCACCAGGCGCGGCCATGCTCCGCCCACCCTCAGCCCAGCCCCCGGCGCGGCGGCTGCCAACGCCACCAACGCCAGCACCCAGCCGTTGCTGCCCGGTTGCCACAGCGTCATTTCGATCTGTGCCTGCACAAGCAGCGCAACCGCCATGCCCAGGAGTGCAACGTTCATCGCCCGCGGCGCAGCGCCCATGGCGGCCGCCGCAGCAAATGCCAGGAGCATGCCGCTGGCGATCCCGCCGAAGCGCGCGGCGATGCCAACCGCGTCCAGCGAGTCGAACTCCGGCGCCATTGCCGAAGCGCTTGCGAGCCCGACAAGCAGTGCGGCGCCGAGTGGCGCGAAGCGCCTCCAGATCTCCTCGGGCGCTTCCTGATCCGCTTCCTGTCGCCGCATCGCGCTGCGCCCTGCCGCCACTGCGGCGCCCAGCATGAGGGTGATCCACGCCAGTGCGCCAACGCCAAGCGCCGCCAGCCAGTCGGCCCACGCGCTGTGCGCGCTCAGCACCTCCTCGGGCGCACGGTTGGGGCGCAGCTGCAGGTACGCCTCGGAGAATCCAGCGGGGCCGGTGCCGAGGACTGGCGAGCCCGCGAAGGCCCGCATCGCGCCCACCAGGTAGTGCCACCGGAAAAGCACGCTGCGCTCACCCAGCGCCTCGCCGATCATGCCGCGCACGACCACTGCAACGATTGCAGCCAGGACCAGTGCGACGGCGACGCTCCCCATCGCGCGCGGCGAGATGCGCCCGCGTGCCGCCACCGCCGCGCATGCCGCACCCAGCAGCAACGCTCCGATGGCGCCCTTCGATCCGTTCACCAGCACCAGCGCTGCGCACGCCGCCGCGGCGACGGCCAGCACCAGCACGGTCCCCCCTTCCAGCTTCCGCCGCGCGCCCAGCGCCAGCGCGCCAAACCCGACCGCCCCCGCCGCCGCCAGGCTGGAAAGCAGGTTTGCCAGCCCGAACCAGGCGCCGGCCTCCCACTGCGCCAGGCGGCGCTCGTACATCACCGCCTGCGGCGAGTCCGTCGTCCATCCGTGCGAGGCCAGGTACTCGGCGCGATGCGCCTGGAAGTACGCCAGGGTCTGCGGATGCTCGACCAGCAGTTGCACGCCCGCGCGCACCAGGAGCGGCCCCAATCCGCCCAGCAGGATCGCCGCCAGGGCGATGCGCAGTGGCCCGCTGCGTGGCTCGGCGCGCAACGCGACGGCGATCGCCACCGCGCCCGTCAGCGCCGAGAGCCATTGCATGCCCCGCCAGAGGTCATCCGCCTCCTGCGTCGCGTGCCAGAGGAGCGCGCCCGTGGGCAGCAGCACGAGCAGCGCCAGCAAGGCACTCTGCGCTCGCACGGCGCGCGTGAGCAAGGTGGAGAGGAGCAGCGCCGCCGCCAGCAGCACCAGTGCATCGAGCGCCAGCGACCACGCGGGCCCGATCCCCGCGAATGGCGCGGGGTCTGCCACCGGGTCGACATCGAACCACGTCAGCGGCGCGTGCGCGACCAGCGTGCGCAGCAGCGCCACCAGCGCGATGCAGACCGCGGTGGCAGCGCGCATCACACGGCGCGTCGGCGCCTCCATCGTTGCGAGTTCGGTCGCAGGCACCCCGCTGCTCATCGCCGCGCGTCCGCCTGCAGCTTGGCCAGCATCGGACGCTCCAGTGCAGCGATCGTGACCAACACCAGCGCCGTCTGCAGCGCGATCAGCGCCGCCTGCCAGGGCGCCGATGTCCCCAGCAGCAGGCCGCCGACGCCGCAGACGGCCGCCAGTGCGCAGATGAGCAGCACGGCACCGCGACGCGAGAGCCCGCGCAGCACGAGGCGATGCGAGAAATGCTGCTGGTCGCCCACCATCGGGCTGCGTCCCTGCAGGAGTCGCAGCCCGACGACCGTCATGGTGTCGTAGAGAGGCACCGCCAGGATCACCAGCGGCGAGAAGATGCCGTACCAGTGCGTGCCGAGCGCGTAGTCGCTGCGCTCAGGGGCGGTGAAGACGATCTGGATCGAGAGTGTCGCCAGCAGGAAGCCCACGATCAGCGACCCGCCGTCCCCCATGAAGATGCGCGCGCCACGGCCCGCACGCCAGGGGAAGTTGAAGAGCAGGAAGCCCAGCAGCGCCCCCGCCAGCAGGGCAAGCATCCCTGCGGTCATCCATTGCCGTGCGATCGCCGCCGCAACGCAGAGCGCCAGCGCGCCGATGAGCCCGGTGCCCCCCGCCAGCCCGTCCATGTTGTCCAGGAAGTTCAGGCTGTTCACCAGCGCCACCACCCACAGCACGCTGAGCAGGATGCTGAGCCACGGACCGCCGACGCTGGCGTCCAGGAAGTGCAGCACGCGCATGTCGCCCGCGTAGAGGGTTCCGCCGGCGATGGCCAGCTGTGCCAGCAGCTTGGGCAGCGCGGGAAGCGCGCGCCGATCATCCACCAGTCCCAGGAGGTGCAGCAGCGTCATGCCCGCCAGGATCGCAGTTGCCGCGGGCAGCGCCTCGGGCAGGCGCCGCGCGCTCTCGGCGAGCGCGGGCAGCGCCTGCGCCAGCCGATCCGCGCCCATCAGTGCGGCCACCAGCAGCGCCGCGCCCATCGGCAGCCCCACGCCCAGCGCGATCGCCACGCCACCGATGTTGGGGACATGACGCAGTTCCTTGCGGTGCCCGGTGGCACCCGCGGAGTCCAGCGCGCCTGCGCGATGGCCGATCCGCACCAGCGCAGCCGTCACCGGGGCCGCGATCGCGAAGCCCAGCGCCGCGAGCGCCAGCACCGAAACCGGAGCGAGGGAGAGTGGAAAGTCCATCCGCACGCAGAGCCTACGCGCCCTGCTGTGGTGAAGCGCAACGCGCCCCGCCGAGGCAACCCCGCATACGCTTCCCCCGATGCGCTGGGTCACCGTCTACTGCTCCTCCAGCGGCGCGCTCGAGCCGCACTTCGCCGAGTCCGCGCGCGCCCTCGGCCACGGCTTGGCCGATCGCGGCCTTGGACTGGTCTATGGCGGCGGCGCGGTGGGGCTGATGGGCGAGTGCGCCCGCGCCGTGCATGAGCGCGGCGGCAAGGTGGTGGGCATCATCACGCAGAAGCTCCTCTCGCTGGAACAGGGGTGGACCGGCTGCGACGAGCTGGTGGTGGTCGAGACGATGCAGCAGCGCCGGCGGCTGCTGATGGACCGCGCGGATGCCTTCATCATCCTGCCCGGCGGCCTGGGGACCTATGAGGAGTTCTTTGAGGTGCTGGTGGCGCGGCAGCTGGGCGACCACCAGAAGCCGATCGCGATCGTGAACCACGAGGGGTACTACGACCCGTTGCTGGCGATGATCGACCACGGCATCGAGCATCGCTTCGTGCGCCCCGCGATCCGCCGGGTGATGAGCGTGGTCCCCTCCGCGCACGTGGCGCTTGACGCCGTCGCGGTGCAGATGGAGGCGGTGCCGCTGGCGCACGACGCCACCCAGTTCCTGCCCATGCACGCCGAAGCAGGGGAAGCGCCCGCGCCCGGGGGCGCACCACGCGCATGAGCGCACGAGTGGGCATCATCGCGGGGCAGACGCAGCTGCCGGTGCTGGTGGCGCGCGGAATGAAGGCGCAGGGGCGCACGGTGGTCTGCCTGGGGCTGCGCCACCAGTTCATCCCGCAGCTGCGCGCGGAGTGCGACGAATTCCACGAAGCGGGGCTGCTGCAGATCGGGCGCTGGATCCGTGTCTTCCGCCGGGCGGGGGTGCAGGAGGTGACCATGGTGGGGCGCGTCAGCAAGGCGCAGATGCACGACCCGTGGATGATGCTGCGCGCGCTTCGCGACCTGCCCGACTGGCGCACTGCCGACCTGTGGTTCCGCAAGCTGCGCCACGACCGGCGGAGCGCTACCCTGCTGCGGACACTCGCGGATGAACTGGCGCGGAACGGAGTGAAGCTCATCGACAGCACGCACTACATCCCCGACCACCTGGCGACCGAGGGAACGATGGGCCGCCTGCGCCCAGACGCCCTGGCCCAGGGGGACATCGCCTTCGGCTGGCCGCTCCTCTCCCGCGTCAGCGAGCTGGATGTCGGGCAGGCGATCACCGTGCGGGCGCGGGATGTCGTGGCGGTCGAAGCCGTCGAGGGGACCGACGCCATGATCGACCGCACCGGCGCGCTTTGCCGCGCCGCGGGATGGACCCTCCTCAAGACCGCGCGTCCCGGCCACGACATGCGCTCGGACGTTCCGACGGTCGGCGTCCAGACCATCGAACGACTGGCCCGCGCGGGGGCGCGCTGCCTGGCGCTTGGCGTGGGACGCGTGATCCTCGTCGATCGGCCCGCGGTGCTGGCCGCTGCCGATCGGCATGGCATCGCCGTGGTGGGCGTGAAGGAGTAGCGGACCCGGGTTTTCCCCGCCGAAAGGGTGGGGATGGCGCTGTTATGCGCATGTCTGGTCTTTTCGTTTGCTTTCCGCACCGCGACAATCGACGGTTGCGGCATGGGTTTCACCATCTCAAATCCCCGTGTCGCGTTCGCCTCAATCTTGGCCGCCTCCTCGGCCCTCGGTGCCCTGTGCGTGCCCGCTTCCGCCGACCTGGTCTCCCTTGACCAATCGGCCAGCGTCACCGGCACCAGCACCGTCATGACCGCGAAGTACCGGTACTCCAAGAGCAACTTCGATCAATCGCTGGACAACGGCGTCGGCACCAGCGGCTCCAACTTCATCTCCAGCAACTGGGGCGACAACGTCGCCACCGCCAACCGCAGCTTCAGCTTCACGCTGGAGAACCGCGTCGGCGAGGGCTTCGTCTGGACGATCGGCGATGCCGCCGCCAGCAAGACCTTGGGGTGGGGCACCTTCGCTGGCGGCCTGCCCGCCGGCGCGACCAGTGCGGCGACCTTGAACCGCAGGGCCCCTGGCGGCGCCTTCAATGCCCTGCGGATCGAGGCGCGGGCGGGCCTCTCGGGTGCCACGCTCAGCTTTGGCAGCCTGGTCTTCTCCTCGGCCACGCTGGGCATCACGGGCGCGGCACTGGCCGATGGCAGCGTCTCCAACTCCAACGGCCTGACGGGCGCCACGCGCCTGCTCACCGCCGACACCGACCTTTCGCGCCACAACTGGACCCTCTCGGGAACCTTCACCGGATTCCGAAGCAACTCCAGCAGCAGCGACGAGAACGTGCGCCTGCAGGTCCTGGCGCTCAACGGAACCGTGGTGCCCGCCCCTGGCGCCTTGGCCTTTGCCGCCCTCGCACTCGCCGGCCCGTCCCGGCGTCGCCGGAGTTGACCGGCGCCGGGGCGCCCGCGGCCTCGTCCGGCCGCAGGCGCCCGGACACTCCACACCCTTTCGCCGTCGGCGGTTGCGTGCCACAATGCGCGCGTGACCGCCGACGACCCGATTTTCGTCTCACGCGCGGGTGCGAAGCTGGCCCATGCGCTGGATGCGTTCGCGCTGGACCCGAGCGGCATGCGCTGCGCGGACTTCGGCTGCAACGTCGGCGGCTTCACCGACTGCCTGCTGCAGCGCGGCGCCGCGCATGTCACCGCCATCGACACCGGGTACGGCGCGCGCTTGCGTGGAAGCTGCGGCAGGATCCGCGGGTGCTGACGCGCGAGCGGACCAATGCGTTGCATGCGGACCCGCCGCCCGCGGGCGTGGACCTGGTGGTGGTGGACCTGGCGTGGACGCCGCAGCGACTGGCCATCCCGGTGGCGCTGAAGTGGCTGGCGCCGGGGGGGCGCATCATCACGCTGGTGAAGCCGCACTACGAACTGCGCGACGACGAGAAGCTGCTCCTGCAGGGCGGATTCCTGCCGCAGGAACACGCGCCGCGCGTGCTCGAGCGGGTGGCGGCGGCGATGCCCGCGCTTGGCGCGCGGGTCCTGGGCAGCACGCAGAGCCCGTTGGTGGGGGGCAAGAGCAGCAGGAAAAAGGGCGTGCCGGGGAACATCGAGTACCTGCTGCTGCTTGAACGCGCATGAGCGGGTCGTGGCGCGAAAAAACAGCAGGAAACACAGGCGAAAAACCGCCGCGATGGATGGGCGGATTCACCCGTTTCTGCTATGATTTCGGGACTTCGGAACGCCCATGGCAGAGACCCCAGCACCACCGCAGATCGCCACGCCGCAGCCCGAGGGTCCCCGGGGCGATCGCGTGGTCGACATCGAGATCGAGCGCGAGCTGCACGACAGCTACCTGACCTACGCGATGAGCACCATCATGGACCGGGCGCTGCCCGATGTCCGTGACGGACTCAAGCCTTCGCAACGGCGCATCTTGGTGGCGATGAACGACCTGAACCTCTCCCCCGGGCGCAAGCACATCAAGTGCGCGAAGATCTGCGGCGACACCAGCGGCAACTACCACCCCCACGGAGAGAGCGTCATCTATCCGACGCTGGTGAACCTGGGGCAGGTCTGGAAGACGCGCGCGCTGCTGGTCGACAAGCAGGGCAATTTCGGCTCCATCGAGGGGGATCCGCCCGCCGCGATGCGTTACACCGAGGCGCGCATGACCGCCGCGGCCGTGGCGCTCCTTGAGGACCTGGACAAGGACACCGTCAACTTCAAGCCCAACTACGACGATCGCCTGGAGGAGCCGACGGTCCTGCCCGCGCGCTTCCCCAACCTGCTGGTCAACGGCTCCAGCGGCATCGCGGTGGGCATGTCCAGCAGCATGCCCCCCCACAACGTGGGGGAGATCTGCAATGCGATCATCGCGGTGATCGACGACCCCTCCGTCGGCCTGGAGGACCTGCTGCGCCATGTTCCGGGGCCTGACTTCCCGACGGGCGGAGTCATCGTGGGGCGGCGGGGCATCGTCGAGGCGTACGCCACGGGACGCGGCAGGCTGACGCTGCGCGGCAAGGTGCACATGGAGAAGGAGGGGACGCGGGACGCGATCGTCATCGACGAGATCCCCTACCAGGTGGTGCAGTCGAACCTGATCGAGAAGATCGTCGACGCCAGCCGCAACGACCGCATCACCGACATCGCCGACGTCAAGAACCACTCCGGCCGCGACGCGCAGACGCGCATCGTGGTGGTGCTCAAGAAGAACGCCGACCCGCAGGTGGTCGAGAAGCAGCTGTACGAGTTCACGCCGCTGCAGGACACCTACAGCATCATCAACATCGCGCTGGTGAACGGCCAGCCGCGCACGCTGCCCCTGCGCAGCCTCATCGACCACTACATCGAGCACCGCAAGGAGGTGGTGCGCCGGCGCACCGCGTTCCTGCTGCGCCAGGCGAAGCAGCAGGCGCACCGCCTGGAGGGGCTGATCTACGCCGTCTGCGACATCGACGAGGTGATCCGCATCATCCGCGCGGCGCGCACCCGCGAGGAGGCGATCGAGGGGCTGATGGCGCGCGCCTTCCGCATCGAGCGCGGCCACCGGTACGCGCCGCACATCCCCGAGGCGGTGATCGCGCGCACCGAGCCCGATGGCGTGCGCCTGACGCGCGTGCAGGCCGAGGCGATCGGCGCGCTGCGCCTGATCCAGCTGACGGGCCTGGAGATCGAGAAGCTTGCCACCGAGCTCAGCAAGCTGGTCGAGGAGATCGAGGGGCTGGAGGCGATCCTGGCGGACGAGCGGCTGGTGCTGGACATCATCCGCGAGGACACCATCGAGCTGAAGGACAAGTTTGCCGACGCACGGCGCACGGTCATCGAGGGTGCCGAGGCCGAGGACTACGAGATGGCCGACCTCATCCCCGAGCACGAGGTGGTGGTCACCGTCTCGCGGCGCGGGTATGTCAAGCGGCTGCCAGTCGACACCTACCGGATCCAGGGGCGCGGCGGCAAGGGCGTGATCGGCGCCAAGGCCTCGGCCACCGGTGACGAGGAGGCCGCGGACTCGGTGGACACGATGTTCGTCTGCTCCAGCCACGACGACCTGCTCTGCTTCACAAACACGGGCCGCGTCTTCAAGCTGAAGGTGTGGCAGGTGCCCGAGGCGGCGCGCACGGCCAAGGGGCGCGCCATCCCCAACCTGCTCGAGCTGCGCACCGACGAGCGCATCTGCGCCTGGCGCCCGGTGGCGCGCTTCGAGGAGCGCGAGGACTACCTCTTCTTCCTGAGCGCCAACGGCCAGGTGAAGCGCACCGCGCTGCAGGAGTACCGCAACGTCAACCGCAACGGCATCATCGCGCTTGGCCTGAAGGAGGGGGACCGCCTGATCGACGTGGTGCTGACCCGCGGGCAGGACCATGTGCTGCTCTCGACGGCGCAGGGAATGTCGATCCGATTCGACGAGAACGACGCGCGCGTCATGGGGCGCAGCGCGGCGGGCGTCATCGGCATCGACCTGGCCGAAGGGGACGAAGTGGTCGGCGGCGTCGTCTGCGACGATGCGGCGGACCTGCTCACCGTCTGCGAGACGGGGTACGGCAAGCGCACCCCCATGACCGAGTACCTGGTGCAGAGCGAGGATGGCACCACGCGCGTGCAGTCCCGCGGCGGCAAGGGGCGCATCGACATCCGCACCGAGGGGCGCAATGGCCGCGTCGTCGCCGTGCGCGCGGTGCTGGCGACGGACAGCCTGCTGATCTCGACCAAGAGCGGCAAGGTGGTGCGCATCAGCGCCGGTGACGTGCGCCAGGTGGGGCGCAACACGCAGGGCGTCCGCCTGGTCTCGCTGGACAGCGGCGACGCCGTCGCGTCGGTGGCCAAGGTGGTCCAAGGGGACGAGGCCTCGGTGCCCGCGGTGGCGCCGCCCGAAGAACCCGCCGAGTGATGCGTCGGGTGGCGCGCCGGTCCCGCGTCAGGGAGTCCCGCGCGCCATCTGCAGGGCCACCAGCGCGGTGGTCGCGTCCTCGCTGAAGTCGAAGATGCGGTCCAGGTCGGTGGCCAGCAGCACGCCCCAGATGCGATCGCTGACCGAGCACATCCGGATGCGCGCCCCCGAGGTCATGGCCAGCTTGCGCAGGCGCAGCAGCTGCGCGATGTTGGTCGAGTTCAGGAAGTGCACCCGGCGCAGGTCCAGGACCAGGTCCGGCGTGTGCGGCGCCTCGCGACCGGCCTTCACCGCGTCGACGATGGCCTGGTAGCGGGTGGCCAGGCTGGTCATGTCCTCCGAGAAGGAGGGGTCATCGAGCAGCTCGGCGATCTGGATGTCTTCGGACCAGTCGTTGATGGACACGCGGGGGAGCATAACGCAATCGCGCCCGCGTATCCTCCGTGGCCGCATGCGTCGCCTCCGCAGAACCCCCATCACCCCGCGAATCGAGCTGATCCCGCTCATCGACGTGATGACCTTCCTGCTCACCTACTTCATCTTTGCCACCGCGACGCTGATGCGCGTCGACCTGGTGCCCATGCAGCTGCGCAGCTTCAGCAGCGGCAAGGCGGCGACGGCGGCCCCGGCGGTGACCATCGCGGTGGACCTGGAGGGGCACGTCTTCGTCGATCGCGAGCGCGTGGAGGTGGCCGCGATGGCGGAGAAGATCCGCGAGAAGGTGACCAAGGACCGCAAGACCGTCGTCTACCTGGCGATCGCCGACGGGCAGGGCAAGGTGGACCGGGCACCGCTCCTGCAGGAGCTGTGGGACCGGCTGCGCCCGCTGAACATCACGGTGAATCTGGTGGGCCGTCCGGGAATGGGGGGCGCACCGCGTCCTGGAGCCCCTGCGGCCGAAGGCGCCGCCCCGCCTGCGGGCACTTCTGCGCCCGGCGCAGGCGCGCCCGCGCCAGCACCGTAGACTTTTGGCAATGGCAGGCTCACCAGAGCACGGCGAACGCACGGGACTGGCACTCACGCTGGGTGTGGTCTTCTCGTTGGCGTTCCATGCGGTGCTCTTCTCGCCCCAGCTCTTCGATTGGCTGCGCACCGGCGCGCCCGAGGCCGAGGCGCCCGCTGCCGAGGCGGCGAAGACCCCGAAGGACCCCAGCAAGCCCGCGGACCCCGAGGGGAAGAAGCCGCAGGACCCGGATCACAAGAAGGACGCTGCCGAAGAGGCCGCAAAGGCGAAGGAGCCCGACGCGCCCAAGACGCCGGCGGAAGCCAAGAAGCAGGCCGAAGCCAAGAAGCAGGCCGACGCCAAAAAGCAGGCAGAGGCGAAGCGCCAGGCACAGCAGTCCCCCACTCCTCCCAAGCCGGCGATGCAAGCGCCCAAGCCCGCGTACCCCGACGCGGAAGAGGTGGCGATCGGACAGGACGATGGCGATCCGCTCTCGGTGGTGATCATCGGCCGCGATGCGTACGAAGAGCACATCGCGCAGCAGAGCGTGGTGGCGCAGGCCGGCTTCAAGATGAGCGATGCGGGCGGCCGCGGCGATAACGGCTTCGGGCGCGGAGTGAACGGAAGCGGCGTGGGCGGCGGCGGATCGGCGGCGAGCGCGTCGGCCACCACCGTGGTCGCGCCTGCGTCCGGCGTGCAAGCGAACGAGGCCACGCGCACGGCCACCGCTGCGCCGGTCGAGAAGACCACCTTGGTGGCGGTGCCCAACGCCGCAGGTGCCAACGAGACCAAGACCCCGCAACCCATCACGGGGCCGCCCACTCCCCCCGCCGCCACGGTCCCGGACCCGGCGCCGCCCGTGCAGGTGACACAGCAGACTCCTCCCCCCGCGGTGCCTGCGCCGCCCGTGGCGCTGCCGCCGACGATCGTGCCCCCCTCACCGCCTTCACCGCCGGTGCCCACCACCCAGGATCCCGCGCACGAACCGGCCACGCCGCCGGCGGACACGCCACGTGTTCCGGATGCGCCGCCGCCCCCGGCCGAGACGGTGCCCGCCAGCGCTGCGCCCACCAAGCCCGAGACGAAGACGACTGAGCTGCCGACACCGCCCACCACACCCCCCACGCCACCCACCCCGAAGCCCAACGATCAGCCCCCGCTGCCTTCGGTCCCGCAGCCTTCGCCCCCTGCCGCGGCGCAGCAGCCAGCTCCCAACACGCCCGGTGGCGGCGTCGCCTCGACGGAGCAGCCCCAGGTGGGGCCGCGCAACCAGGCACCCGGCGAAGAGGGCCGCGGCGGCGGGCAGGGCCCCTCGCCCGTCCCCGGCAATGGCGGCGAAGGCGCGCTGAGCGACCTGGAGAGCCCCGCGACCAGCCTGATCCAGGCGGAGCCGAAGGACTGGAAGAATGGCAAGCTGATTCCTGGCCGTGGCATCCAGCTGAAGCCGCGCAAGCCGCAGTTCACGCTGCTGCAGCAGGTGAGCCAGCTGCGCATGGCGCAGAGCCCGGTGGTGGCCATGTGGTTCGACCGCAGCGGCAAGTGCACCAAGGTGCAGTTCCTGCGCTCCAGCGGCTTCCCCGAGATCGACGGGCCCATCGAGGACAGCCTCTACGGCTGGAGGGCCACCGGAAAGCAGATCGACGCGCTGAAGGACAAGGAAACCGCCAAGGTCACGCTGCAGCTTCTGCTGTGATGCGGGCGCCGCGTCCCGTCCAGGCGCTGCGTCCCGACCAGTCGCTACTTCCCGTCCAGGCGCTGCTTCCACGCGCCGAGCAGGCTGCGATCGGTCAGGTCGTAGTAGAGCGGCGTGATCGTGATCGCCCGCTGCCACAGTGCCTCTGCGTCAGTGTCCTCGGCGGTGTGGAAGAACTCCATGCCGTTGCCGCTGGGCCAGTAGTAGGCGCGTCCGTCCGGGGCGTCGCGGCGCTCGTATCCGTCGGTGCCGGCCGAGACGTTCATGCTCACCACGCGCATCGGCGGGATCGGCGCGTCGGCCGTCTCGGTGCGCGGGACGTTGATGTTCACCACGCGGTGCGCGTCAAGGGGGAACTCCAGGACGCGGTCGATCGCGTGGCGCGCGATCTGCGCGGCGCGGGCGAAGTGCACGCGGCTGCGGTCGCCCAGGTGCAGGCTGACGGCGATCGCGGGCACCCCCAGGAAGGCGCTCTCGACCGCGGCGCCGACGGTGCCTGAGTAAATGACGTTGATGCCGACATTGGCGCCCGCATTCATCCCGCTGATCACCAGGTCGGGGCGCGCGCCGGGGCCGTACCACTCGGGCCACAGCGCGCGCATTCCAAGCTTCACGCAGTCCGCGGGACGCCCCTCCACGGCCACCCCCGACATGCGATCGTTCACGCGCACCTGATGCACCATGAGCGGCCGGTGGAAGGTGATCCCGTGGCTCGAAGCGCTCTGCATGTCGGCTGGGGCGACGACGCGGATCTCGCCCAGCCCCTGGATGGCGTCGAAGAGCGCCTCGATGCCGGGAGCGGTGATGCCATCGTCGTTGGTGAGCAGGATGCGCATGCGTGGGACCTTGGTGCGCGGTGGTGCGCGGAAGCGAGAGAGGGAGGAGAGTGGTGGGGTCGAGGCGCGGCGGGGAGCGCCGCTCAGAGCTTGGTGGGTTCCAAAACGTACTGCCGGCCGCCCCACTTCACCGGCACGCCCGCCTCCAGGTCGTGCGCGCCGCCATAGAAGATGCGCGCGACGGCGGCGGCGCCCAGTGTGTAGAAGGGAGCGCTCCACCGCGGGAAGCCCGCGGCGCCGTAGATGCCGGCCAGGACCACGGTGCGCGTGACGTACGCGAGGGCAGCGAGGGCAAGTCCCGCGATGGCCGTTGCATGCAGGCCGCCATCCGCCGCGTCGCCGCACCAACCCAGCAGGATGGCGCCCGCCAGCAGCAGCGCCGCAGTCCGGGCCGCCGGCAGCAGCACGCCGCCCGCAAGCACCTGCATCGCCTGCCGGCGCATGCGCACCGGATTGCGACGGCAGCTCTCCATGTAGATGCGCCGCCAGCCGGTCCGGAAAGCCTTCCAGGTGTCGTACATCGAGACGACCAGCATGCCATCCGAGACGCCGACCCCCTGCTGCATCTTGGCACGCTTCATCCGTCGCGCGAAGGCCAGGTCCTCGAGCAGGTCGTCCTTCACCGCGGCGTGACCTCCCAGCTGGTCGTACGCAGTGCGCTCGAAGAGCATGAACTGCCCGTTGGCGAAGGGCCGGTGGCGCGTGTTGGCATTGGCCCGGCGGATCGGGAAGAGCTTCAGCAGCATCAGGCTGGCCACGGGCTGCACCACCTGCTCGAACCAGTGGTCGTGCGTCGGCGAGCTGAAGAGGCTGAGCATCCGCCACGCGCGCTGGCGCATGAGCATGACGCTGGCGCGCACCAGCTGCGGGTCGAAGCGCGTGTCCGCGTCGGTGAAGAGGAGCAGCTGGCCGGTGGCGCGCGCCGCGCCGACGCGTGCGGCGTTGCACTTGCCCGCCCAATCCGGGGGGCAGTCGTGGTTGTCGACGATGCGCAGGCGCGCATCGGCGGCCGCAAGGGGCTCCAGCGCGGCGCGCGTGCCGTCGGTGCAGCGGTCCAGCACGAAGACCAGTTCGAGCCCGGCGTAGTCGGAGGCCAGCACCGTGCGCGCGCAGGCGGCGGCGACGCGCTCCTCGTTGTGCGCCGGGACGATGACGCTGACGGTGGGCCACACCTCGGGGGCCGCGCCGCGAAGCGCCTCGCGCGCGAAGGGAACCTCGCGAAGCTCGCGCCGTGCGCGGTACGCCAGGATGCCCCAATGCAGCACTTCGCCTGCCGAGCCGGCGGAGAGGAGCAGGAGGAGCGGGCCGAGCGGATCCATGGAGTTCTGGCGCGGGAAGGAAGCATTGAAGGGTAGCAGACGCACCTGCGCAGACGCCGCCGGGCGCAGCTACGCTCGTGCGCATGGCACGCCGCCCCACGGTGCCCGCAGTGGGAACGCAGGAGGCGCGCGCGCTGGACGCACAGGCGCGCGACCGCTTCCATGTCTCCACGCGATTGCTCATGGAGAACGCGGGGGCGCAGTGCGCCATCGCGGTGGCCCGGCTGCTCGCACGCGCGCAGCGGCGCGTTCCCGGCGGCGCGGTGCATGTCCATTGCGGTGCGGGGGGCAACGGCGGCGACGGCTACGTGTGCGCACGCCACCTGGCGCTGCAGGGGATCCCGGTCCGGGTCCACCCCACCGGCGCGCCCGCTCCAGGAAGCGATGCCGCCGACGCCCGGCGCAGCTGGGATGCGCTGGCCGCGGCGATGCCGCCGATGGAGCTTCCTGCCTGCGCGCTGGTGGTGGACGCCGTGCTGGGCATCGGCCTGCTGCGGCCCGCCGAGGGGGCGGCGCTCGCTGCGATCCGAGCAATCATGCTGGCACGGCTGGCGGGCGCGACCGTTGTCTCGCTGGACGTCCCCAGCGGCGTCTGCACCGAGACGGGAGCACCGCTCGGCGAGGCCGTCGCCGCCGACTGCACCCTGCTCATCGCCGCCCCGAAAAAGGGGCTGTGCCGGCGCGGCGCGCGCGCGTGGACTGGAAAGCAGATCATCGTCCCATTCGGTGCGCCAGCGCGAATCCTGCCATCGGGACGCAGCTAGCATTCCCCGACCTTGGGCGTCTTCATCCACCTGCTGGTCCGGCGCTACCTGACCACGCGCATCATCCCGCTGATCGCCGTTGCGGCAGTGGCGCTGTGCGTGGCGCTGGTGGTGGTGGTGGTCAGCGTGATGAGCGGGTTCCTGGATGCGCTGCGCTCCTCGGGGCGCACGCTGATGGGCGACGTCATCGTCAGCATGCAGGTGCGCGGCATCCCCTATTACGAAGAGCTGATCGCAGAGATCGAGAAGCTGCCGGGCGCCAAGGCGGCCTCGCCGCTGGTGGACACCGTGGGGCTGGTGCGAATGCCCTATCCCGAAGGCCCCAGCAAGGACATCGTGATGGCGTCCATCTGGGCCATCGAGCCGCAGAGCTTCGCCCAGGTCACCGAGATGGAGAGCACGCTGTGGTGGAAGCCCGCCAAGAGCGCCGCCGAGGCGCTGGCGATGGGCGAGGACGACCCGCGGCGCACGCTGGATGACCGGCTGCTGAAGGACGCGCGCGAGATGCGCGAGCGCGCCACGGGCAGGCCGGGGGCGCTGCTGGGGATGCATGTCTCCGCCGCCAACAAGCGCCAGCGCGACGGCAGCTACCGCCTGCGAAACGACTTCTGGTGGATGCCCAACCACGAAGTGACGGTGACGCTGGTGCCGATCAGCGACAAGGGGACCGTTTCGCAGTCCAACAGCCGCGTCTTCAAGGTGGTCAACGAGGTGATGTCCGGCGTCTACCAGGTGGACAAGAACCGCGTCTTCATTCCGCTGAAAGAGGGGCAGGAAATGCTGCGCCTGGACAGCGCGCCCCTGGTCGACACCAGCGCGGAGCCGGACGAGCGCGGCAACTACCCCGTCATCGGCCGCACGCCCGCGCGCGCGACGCAGGTGCTAGTGCGCGCGCGCGAAGGCACCACGCCCGAGGAGCTGCGCGACCAGGTGATGGGCGCGTACGAGCAGTTCGCGCTGCGCAAGTCCGCGGACCCCGCAGCGCTCACCAAGCCCCCCTCGCTGGCCAGCATCCGCATCGAGACATGGGAGGAGCGGCTGCGCGACCTGATCGCCCCCGTCGAGAAGGAGCGGCAGATGATGCGCATCCTCTTCTCGATCACCTACCTGGTGTGCGCGGGGCTGATCCTGGCCATCTTCTGGTCCATCGTCAGCGAGAAGACCCGCGACGTCGGCATCATGCGCGCCGTCGGCGCCAGCCGCACCGGCGTGCTGATGATCTTCCTGCGCTACGGGCTGGTGATCGGAATCGTGGGCTCGGTGCTGGGCGTCTTCGTGGGATGGGTGATCATCAAGAACATCAACAGCATCCACGAGGCGATGGGAAACAAGGCGCCGGTGTGGATGTGGGGCGGTCTCTTCCTGCTGGCGCTGGGCGGGGCGGTGATGGCGGTGCGCGCGGCCACGCGCAGCCGCGCGCTCGCGTTCCTGCTGTGGATCGTCACCGCGCTGGCGCTGGCGGGCACGGGCACGGGGCTCTTCCTGCACCAGGGCTTCCTGATCTGGGATCCCGCGGTCTACTACTTCTCCTCGATTCCCAGCCAGATGGACTGGATGAGCGCGCTGGGCACGTGCATCGGCGCGGTGGTCTTCAGCGTGCTGGGCGCGGCGGTGCCTGCGGCGCGCGCCGCGGACATCGATCCGGTGCGCGCGCTGCGCTACGAGTGATCCAAGGACTGCCACGCGCACCAGAGAGCAGACGATGAGCGGCAACGACCCAACCTCCGCCGGCACCAACGCGACGCGCCAGCCCGCCGCGCACGTCCACGCGGTGCCAGCCGCCGCGGCGGACGCCTCGGCGCCGCTTCTGAGCGCGCGCGAGGTGCGCCGCACCTACACCATGGGCCGCGTCTCGGTGCCCGTGCTCAAGGGCGCCGACATCACGGTGCGCGCAGGCGAGTGGGTCGCGATCCTGGGCTCCAGCGGCTGCGGCAAGAGCACGCTGTTGCACCTGCTGGGCGGGCTCGACCGCGCCGACGGCGGGCTGGTCGCCTTTCGCGGCGAGGACGTCAGCCGCTTCAGCCCCCGGCGCCTGGACCAGTACCGGAACCAGCACATCGGCTTCGTCTTCCAGTTCTATCACCTGCTGCCGGAGCTGAATGTCATCGAGAACACCATGCTGCCCGCGATGGTGGGAGTCGGCCGCCTTGAATGGATGCGCCGGCACCACGAGATCCGCGAGCGCGCACGGGGGCTGCTGGAGCGCTTCGGCCTGGCGCACCGCTTCCGCCACCGCCCCGCCGAGCTCTCGGGGGGCGAGCGCCAGCGAGTGGCGATCGCCCGCGCGCTGATGCGCAATCCCGAGGTGCTGCTGGCGGACGAACCCACCGGGAACCTGGATGCAAAGACGGGCGACTCGATCCTGGACATGATCGCCGAGCAGCACCGCGCCGGGCTCACCATCGTGATGGTGACGCACGACCAGTGGATCGCTGCGCGCGCCGATCGCATCGTGCACCTGGTGGACGGCCGCGTCACCTGAAACTTGCTACGTGCCGCGGCGTCAGCCCCATGCACCCAGCAGCACGCCCAGGTCGGCGCCGTCCACGATGCCGTCATCGTTGATGTCCGCGGGCGAGCCCGCCTGGCCCCATCCACCCAGCAGGATCCCCAGGTCGGCGCCATCGACATGGCCATCCTGGTTCAGGTCGGCGGGCGCCCAGAGGCAGCCCAGCCGGTCGACGCGGACATCGTCTACGCCCGCCTCGACGATTGAGCCCGTGCCCAGGTCACGCGCGCGGAAGCGGATCTTGAAGGTGCCCGCCGAGGGCAGGAAGCTCCCCAGCAACCACTGCTTCTGCACCCACGCGCCAGCGTTGGTGGAAACATCCTCGAGCAGGGTCCAGGTGGTGCCGTCGCGCGACCACTCCACGGGCATCGAGTCGGCGTTGGGGGCGGAGCCCTGGTCGTTGGAGTACCAGCGCCAGTAGCTGAGCGTCGCTCCCAGGTCGGAACCGTCCAGCGCAGGCGAGACAAGCGTGGTGGTGCCGCCATCGACATCGGCCGCGCCGATCGCGCCGCCGGCCGCTCCCTGCCCGGTCACCCAGCAGCGCACGCCAGCGGAGGTGTGGTCATCCTCGGGCTGTGCGGCGGTGCCGATGGGGTCCACGCGCAGCCAGACGCCGCTGGTGGCGTTGTCGCCCGCAGCGCCGACGGACCAGCCCAGGTCCGCCTCCATGGTGTCGTTGAAGTACGTGACGGAGTCCTGCGCAAGCGCCGAGAAGAGCTCCGCGGGCGCCGCGCTGGGGAGGCGCGCCACGCCATTGCTGCAGATCGCCTCAAAGGAGAACTGGATGGTGTGGCCGCACGCGGCGGCGGGCAGTTGCGCCGTGTACGCATTGCCTTCGCCGCTCATCGGGATGGTGGCGAAGGCGCCGCCGGTGCCGATGCGCGCGCGCAGGTTCACCGCCTGCACGGCGCCGGTGGTGGGCGTCACCTGCACCGCCACGCCGACGGACTGCCCCGCGGGCACCGTGGTGGGCAGCGTGCCCAGCGGCGCGATCAGCGCCGGAGCGAGCAGCCCTTCCATCATCGTCATCGCCGCTTCGTAGTTTTCGCGCGCGTTGGGCAGGATCTCGGCGGCGGGCATCACGAAGCCGTAGGTGCCGGTGTCGCGCACCTCGATGGTGTAGCTAAAGACGCCCTGGTCGCCGTAGGTCCAGTCGACGCTGCCGCCGCTGGCGGGATAGATGGTGGTGAAGATGGGGCCCGCGTTGTAGGTCTTGCCGCCGCTGGCGAAGATCGCCAGCTTCATCGCGGTGCCGACGGCGCGGTGCACCACGTCGTCCGGGCAGAGCGCGCTGGTCCACGCCCAGGGCCACATCGCCAGCTGCGAATAGGAGTGGAAATCGATGGAGGCAAGGATCTGCGGCCGCGCGATGTAGAAGTCGCGCAGCGCCGCGGCCTCTGGCGACGAAAAAGCCGCGCTGCCCCGGTAGGTCTCGTCGGCGCCGTTGGCGCTGGCCCCTTGTCCGCCCCACTGGTAGCCCCAGTTGCGGTTGGGGTCCGTGCCCATGCTGCCGTCGGTGTTGGGCTGCCTGTTCTTGCGCCAGAGCCGCTCGTTGGTCCAGGTGTATTCGTAGCCGTCGGGATTCACGACGGGGACGACGTAGACCACCGCATTGTCCAGGATCGCGCCGATGCGCGCATCAGTGGCCGCGCCGGCCAGCAAGCGGTCGGCGATGTACATGGCGGTCATCGGCGTCGCCCACTCGCGCGCGTGCTGGCATGCGTCGAAGAGGAAAGCGGGCGCGTTCGGGTCGGTGCTGCGCGTCAGCCGCAGCGCGCGGAAAGGACGCCCCTGGAAGCTGCTGCCCACCGGGACTACCGAGGCCATCGTGGGGTAGGCCGCCACCAGCTCATCCATGCGCGCGTTGATCTGCGCCAGGTTCTTGAAGTCGGTGAACCAGTCATCCGCCGCCGCGCCGCCCTCGCCGCCCACGGCGCCGCCCCCGCCGGCGCCACCTGCGGCGAGCCGTGCGGTCTCAGCGTCGATGCGCGCCTGCAGGTCGGGGATGAGGACCTCGTAGGGAAGCGCCGCCGCGTCCAGCCCCGCCCGCTGCGCCGGCGTGACGCGCATGTCGAAGGTCCCCACGCCCGCGCCGTGCGACCACAGGTCGTCGGTCAGCGCCAGCGCCGTCTGGACCTGCCGCACCGTGGCGGCGTGCACGCGGACCACGACATCGCCGTCGTAGCGCCGGCGCGCACCGCCTGCCTCCTGCGCCTGCGCCTCGGGGAGGGGCAGCGCCATGAAGGCGAGCGCCACGAGCAGCGCAGCGCGGAGGATGATTGATGAAATGGCCTGCGGCGTGTGGGGGACGCGTGGATTCATCCTTGGACAGTACCCCCGATCGGCGCGCGGGCCAAGAAAATGCCCATGATTGGCCCTCCCGCGAGGCGCATCCCTCCGCCCCGGCGAGGCATAGACTGCGCCCGATGTCCCCTGCTCGCCACGACCCGATTCGCGGACGCGCCGCGCCGCGCACCGCCGCGCCCGCTTACCGCGCATCGGGACCCGCGTGTCACGCACCGGCTTCGCCACGGCGCCTGTTGCGAAGTGGCATGCTGCTGGTGGCAGTGACCGCCATGGCGGTGGGCTGCACCACGCGCAACCCCTATGCCGACATCTTCTGGTACTACCAGCCAGAGGAGGGGGACTCGATCGCGCCGCACTTCCAGGCAAGCCCCTACCTGCTGGCGATCTTCGAGGGCAACACGGGGCAGCCGCTCGACTGGACCGCCCTCTCGAACGGGGTGCGCTGGGCGGACATCATCATCATCGGAGAGCAGCACGACGACGCCAACGCGCACGAGGTGCAGCGCACCGTGGTCGAGGAGACGCTTGCCGCGTGGCCGGGGAGCGCCGTTTCGCTGGAGATGCTGGAACGGAACGAACAGCCGATCGTCAACGAATACCTGGCGGGCACCATCACCAAGGACGAGTTCATCGAGCGCACAGGCTCGCGCGACTGGGCGTCCAAGGGAACGTGGGACGACTTCTACCAGCCGGTGATCGATGCCGCGAAGGCCGCGCATGCCCCCGTGATCGCCGCGAACGCCCCGCGCGACCTGGTGCGCCGCGCGCGGACCGAGGGATACGAGGCGCTGGCCGCGCTTCCGCCCGAGCAGGCGGCGTACATCTCGCTGCCCAAGGGCGAGCCCCCGGCGGCCTATCGCAAGCGCTTCAAGGCGCTGATGTCCGGCGACGGCTCGCACGCGGTGGACGACGCGCGCGTGGACGAAGTGCTGCGCTCGCAGCGTCTCTGGGACGCCACCATGGCCGATTCGATCGTGCGCGCACTGGACGCCGCGCCGTGGCAGGGCAAGGTGGTGCACCTGGTGGGCCAGTTCCACTCGGAGTACGACGGCGGGCTGATCAGCGAGATCCAGAAGCGCGACTCGATGGCCAAGATCCTGACCATCAGCATCCAGAAGGGCGAGGCGTACGCGCTGCGTCCCGAGGACAAGGGCAAGGCGGACCTGGTCATCTACGGCACCGCGCCGCGACCGACATGGCGCGGATTCCGGGCGGGCACAACCGCAACCGCCGCCGAGCCCCAGAAGGGCGAGGCGGAGCCACCCACTTGGGGCTTTGCATACTGACCACCGGAGTCTGTCCGGCACCGCGGCCCGGCTCCTCCCGGCCCCCTGCTGGAGCTGCGTTTCGCGATCACTTCCCCAGAAGCTTGTCCAGGTCGCCCTGCGAGTCGACCACCTTGTAGAGCTTGTCCATCTTCATCATGGCCATCAGGCTCTTCAGGTCCTTGTTCAGGCCGTAGAGCACCGGCTGGGCGCCGACCGCGGCGGCGGAGTTGCGCGCGGCGATGCACATGGACAGCCCCATCGAGCTCATGAACGAGACGCTGCTGAGGTCAAGCACCAGGTACTTGATCGTCTTCAGGCGCAGGTAGGGACCGATGTCCTCCTGGATGATCGGCGTCTCGCGCTGACCGATGTTGGGGCCGGCGGGCTTGATGACCACGACCGGTCCATCCCAGGCGACTTCGACAAGCGGCGTCTTTTTGCGGTTGGGGGGCAGATCCATTGGCTGGGAAGTTATACCACCGCACCCGCCCCGGTGGGCGCGCGTGGGGAGCGCAAAATCAGTCGCCCTGGACCATCGCAGGCACCAGCAGCCCAAGGAGCCCCATGGATCCCGGCGTCCCGCGCAGCCACGCCACCGCGCCCTTGCGCATCTCGATCCGGGTAGCGGCATCGGCGGAGATCAGCGCGACGATGAGCCGGCTCAGGATCGGCTCGTGCCCGACCAGCGCGATGCGCGCGTCCTCGGGCTGCTCGTTCAGCAGCTCCAGGATCCGCGCGACCGCGGTGGCATCGCTGGACTCCAGCAGCTTGGTGCGGACGGGCTTGGGCCAGCGCGCCTGGGCGCGGAGGATCTCGGCCGTCTCCCATGCCCGGGGCCATCCGCTGGAGAGCACCATGTCGACACCGGGGCGCCAGCGGCGCAGGCGGCGCGCGCTGGCCTCGAACTCGCGCGCACCTTCCTTGGTGAGGGGCCGCTTCGAGTCGTCGGGCCAGCGCTCTGCATCGCGGTCGGCGGCCTTGGCATGGCGGATGATGAAGAGTTCCACGCGGGCATGGTACTGTCGCGCATGATGGATGGCCCGATCGCGATCGAGAACGCACGCATCGTCACCTGCAATGCACCCGCCGGCGGCGGCGCGCGGCGCGGCGGCGAGATGAACCAGTTGCACACGATTGGCCGCGGGCACGTCCTGATCGAGGGGGGGCGCATCGCGGCCGTCGGCACGGGGCCCGCGGTGACCCGCGCAGCCGCCGCGCGGATCGACGCGCGCGGCCGGGTGCTGATGCCCGCGCTGGTGGACTGCCACACGCACGCCTGCTGGGCAGGTGACCGCTGGGACGAGTGGGAGCAGAAGCGCGCCGGGGTCCCCTACCTGGAGATCCTGCGCGCGGGGGGCGGGATCCAGCGCACCGTCTCCGCGGTGCGTGCCGCATCGCAGGAGGCGCTGGCATCGCAGCTGGCCGAACGCTTGGCGGAGATGCGCGCGACGGGCACGGGCGCCGTCGAGGTGAAGACCGGCTATGGCCTGGACGCCGCCGCCGAGCTGAAAATGCTTGAGGCCGTGCTGGCGGTGCAGCGCCTCTGGCCCGCACCGGTGGTGCCCACCCTGCTTCTGGGGCACGCGATCGACGCCGGCCAGCCGCAGCAGCTGGACCAGATGTGCGCACTGCTGGAGCGCGTCGCCGAGCGTCTGCCCGACATCGCCGTGGATGCATTCTGCGAGGAGGGGGCGTGGACCCTTGCGATGTGCCGCACGCTCTTCCAGAAGGCAAAGCGCCTGGGGCTGCCCGTCCGCGTGCACGCGGACCAGTTCAACGCGCTGGGCGCGCTGGAGCTGGCGGTGGAGCTGGGCGCGCGCAGCGTGGACCACCTGGAGGCGAGCACGCCGGAGGGGCTGCGCGCATTGGCCGCCAGCCGGTCCATCGGCGTCGCGCTTCCCGTTTGCGGATTCGCGCTCGACGGCCGCTACGCCGACGCGCGCACGCTGATCGATGCGGGTGGCGCGATCGCCGTGGCCAGCAACTGGAATCCCGGGAGCGCACCCAGCCCAAGCGTCGCCTTCGCAGCGGCGCTCGCGTGCCGATTCATGCGATTGACTCCCGCGGAAGCGATCTGCGCCGTCACCTGGAATGCGGCGTGCGTCCTGGGCCTGCAGCGCGACACCGGCGCCATCGCCGCCGGCATGCGCGCCGACCTGATCCTGCTTCCCCACCGCGACGAACGCGCGTTGCTCTACGAGGTGGCGGGACCCGGGCCGGACATCAGCATCCTGGGTGGACAGATGCAGGTCCGCGTGGCGTGACGGTCGCACGGTTTCGGGTGGCGCAGGAGCACGCCGCTACCATGGCGCCCCCGTGCTCGTCACCGACCCAAAGGACATCGAACACGCCGAGCAGGCGGCGGAGTGCGTCGTGCAGACGCACCTGCGCCTGGCCAAGTACCTGCGTGCGGGGCAGACGCTTCCCGAGATCGATTCCTTCGTGGCCGCGACGCTGAAGGATCTGGGGTGCGAGAGCTGCTTCCTGGGCTACAAGGTGCGCGGTCACCCCCCCTATCCCAGCCATGCGTGCCTGAGCCTGAACGCATGCGTCGTGCATGGAACGCACCTCATGACGCGCGACCCGGTGCGCCCCGGGGACCTGCTTTCCATCGACATCGGGGTGCGCCGCAAGGGTTGGATCGGCGATGCGGCGTGGACGTACAGCTTCGGCGAGCCTGACAAGCTGACGCGCGCGCTCATGGAATGCGGCAAGGAGAGCCTGCGCCGCGGCATCGCCGCCATGCAGCCGCACCGCCCGCTCATCGACTGGGCGAAGGCGGTGCAGCAGCACGTGGAGAAGGAGTGCAAGTTCCACCTGGTGCGCGGCCTGGGCGGGCATGGCATCGGCCGCAGCCTGCACGGCGCCCCCTTCGTTGCAAACGTCGTGCCGAGCTTTCCCGGGGAGTGGCCGGAGGCATGGAAGCCGTGGACTCCAGGCATGTTGGTGGCGGTGGAGCCGATGATCGCCGTGGGGACCACAGAGACGGTCACCCATGGCCGCGAGTGGCCCATCCTGACGGCGGATGGCACGCTTTCGGTCCACTACGAGGCGGACGTCCTGATCACCGAGGGGGGGCCGCGGAACCTGACAGCAGGGATGTTTGCCCTGCCTGACGTGGTCTAGGCCGCCCCGCCGCCTTCCAAACCCAAACTATCATCGGCGCCATGATGATCATGGCACTGCTGACCACCGTGGCGCTCCAGGGCGCCGGCGCACCGCCCGCGACCAAGGCCGTTCCGGTCACCGACACCTACCAGGGCGAGAGCGTCACCGACGACTACCGCTGGCTCGAGGCGCTGGAGAAGAATTCCCCGGAGGTGAAGGAGTGGACCGATGCGCAGCTGAGGTACCTGCGCACCAACCTGGACCCGCTGCGCTGCCGCGCCGAGCTGCAGCAGAAGCTGCCCCCGCTCATGACGATCACGTCGTGGAGCGTGCCGATCATCCGCGGCCCGGGCTACTTCTACTCGATGCGCGAGGGCAAGATGAACCAGCCCGCCGTCTTCGTGCGCAACGGCGGCGCCAACACCGGCGCCGAGCGCGTGCTCGACCCCAACATCATGGACCCCAGCGGCCTCACCTCCATCGACTGGTGGATGCCCAGCTGGCAGGGCTCGAAGTTCGCCTTCGGCACCAGCAAGGCGGGGGACGAGATGAGCGTCCTGAAGGTGATGCGGACCGACACCAAGGAGATGTTCAAGGACGAGATCCCCGGCAAGGTGGACTTCGGCGGATGGAACAGCTCGGGGGATGGCTTCGTCTACAGCCGCCTGACCGACGCGAAGAACCCCTACAGCCGGGTCGTCGCCTTCCACAAGCTGGGAGAGCCGGTCGAGAAGGACCCGGTCTTCATGAAGCAGGTCAACGACTCCGAGGTGCCCTTTGCGGCAATCGGCAAGGAGGACCGCTGGGTGGCCATGGGCTTCTCGCGCGGCTGGTCGGAGAATGACCTCTTCGTGGGCGAGCTCTCAAAGCTGCGCGAGGGCAAGGAGTCCAAGATCACCATCGCCACCGGGCGCGGCGCGCGCTTCACGCCCGTCGAGATCATCGGCGACAAGCTGTACATGACCACGACGCTGGGCGCCCCCAACCAGAAGCTGGTGGCGGTGGACATCCGCAACCCCGCGGAGTCCAACTGGAAGACGATCATCGCAGAGCGCCCGGATGCCGTCCTCTCGCAGGCGGAGTTCAGCAAGGACGAGATCGTGGTGGTCTGGCAGAAGGACGCGCACGACCTGGTGCAGACCTTCAAGTACGACGGCAAGCCGGTCGCCGACATGCCGCTGCCCGGCATCGGCAGTGTCTCGGTGGCCGCTGATCGCAACCACACCGAGATGTTCTTCTCCTTCGCCAGCTACAACAAGCCGCGCACCGTCTACAGCTGCGACATTTTCTGGAAGCCCTACAAGCCGGCCGTCTGGACCACCCCGGCGGTGCCCGCCAAGCTGGACGACATCCAGGTGACGCAGATCAAGGCCAAGAGCAAGGACGGGACCGAGATCCCCGCCTTCGTCGTCATGCGCAACGGCACCAAGATGGACGGCAACAACCCCGCCGTCATCTACGGGTACGGCGGCTTCGACGTCTCGTCGACGCCGCAGTTCATCCCGACCATCATCCCCTTCCTGGAGCGCGGCGGCATCTACGTCGTGGCCAACCTGCGCGGCGGCGGCGAGTACGGCGACTCATGGCACAAGGCGGGCATGCTGGGGAAGAAGCAGAACGTCTTTGACGATCTCTATGCGCTTGCCGAGAAGCTGATCGCCGACAAGTACACCTCGCCCGCGCACCTGGCCGTCATGGGCGGCAGCAACGGCGGGCTGCTGACGGCCGTGGCCGTGACGCAGCGACCCGAGCTGTGGACCGCCGCGATCAGCGCGGTGCCGCTGTGCGACATGCTGCGCTACCAGAACTTCCTGCTGGCCAAGTACTGGGTGCCCGAGTACGGCGCCTCGGACGACGCTGCGGCGTACAAGTGGCTTCGGGCGTATTCGCCCTACCAGAACGGCAAGAAGGGGACCAAGTACCCCTCGGTGCTCTTCACCGCCGGCGAGAACGACAGCCGCGTGCATCCGCTGCACGCGCGCAAGATGGCGGCCATGCTGCAGGCGATGTCCGGCAGCGACCCCACCGCCGAGCCGATCCTGCTCTACGTGGACCGCGACGCGGGCCACGGCCAGGGCAAGCCGCTGGAGGCGCGCATCCGCGAGTCCGTCGACCAGTGGTCGTACCTGATGTGGCAGACGGGCGCGTGCAACTGACGCCCGGCGCAGCGGCGGCCGACTCATCGGCGCACGATGCGGTGCAGCGCGGTCCCATTCGCCTTGGCGCGTTGGCGTCGGGGACGGGACGCACCGTGTCAGGCATCGCGCTGGCATGTGAGCGGGGCGAGCTTGATGCGGTGCTCGCCGTCTGCGTGGTCACGCGCCCCGATGCGGGTGCAGTGGCACGCTGCCGGGCGCACGGCGTCCCCGTCGTGGTGGTCGCTCCCGAGCCCGCCGCCGATTTCCACGATCGCGTCGATGTCGCGCTGCGAGCCCACGGCGTCCAGTTGGTCTGCCTCTGCGGCTACCTGCGCCACTTCCGCGTGGACGCGTGGCGCGACCGCGCGGTGAACATCCATCCCGCGCTGCTGCCTGACTTCGGCGGCGCGGGCATGTACGGCGATCGCGTCCACGCGGCGGTGATCGCGGCGGGCAGGACCGAATCCGGCTGCACCGTGCACTGGGTGGACGAGGAGTACGACCGAGGCGATGCGATCGTTCAGCGGCGCTGCCCGGTGCTGCCCGGGGACACGCCAAAGTCCCTGGCGGCGCGGGTCTTCTCCGAGGAGCAAGTGGCGTACCCAGAAGGACTTCGGCGCGCGATCGCGCAAGTGCGCGGACGGAGTTCGTGAAGGAGCGCACGAAGTAGTGGCCGATCGCCGCGAACATCCGCGATTCCCCGCAGCGGACCCCGATTGTGAGCGTAGGGTTCACCGTGATGTCTCTGGGTGTTCTCGCACTTGCGAGTCTCGCGCTGCTCGGGCCTGGGTCCGCGGCTGGCGCACCCCAGTCGCCTGTCCACTCTGAATCAGCGTTTTCGGGGGCATCGCGGGTCGCGTCGGCTCTCTCGCAGGATGCTCCAGGCATCCGCGATGGCTCGCGGCAGGCGCGCCAGCAGGATGGTCCCGGCCGGAAAGGCATCGGCGGCGGCGCGGCTCCGGCCCCAGGCCCGCGCCCCGGCAACGGCACCGCCGCTACCGATGACGATGCCCCCCTGCTCCCCGATGGCCCCACCGTGCGCAAGGACTCCCGCGCGCGCAACCTGCAACAGGGGTGGCGCGCCAAGTATGGCGACGCGGCCTACCGCTACTGCGAGGACACCAAGCACCGCCTGGTCTTCGCCACCTGCCTGGACGAGACGAGCCACAAGGAGATGGAGACGATGCTGGCCGCGCAGGCGGACCAGCAGTCGGCCACGCTCTTCGGCACCGTGCCCGAGGTCGAGGTCTTCATCGCCATTGCCACCCCCAAGGACACGCGCGCCATCTTCGCCGGCAGCCCGGACACCGCAGGCATGTACGAGCATCCGCAGCGCCGCCTCATTTCAAGTGACATCGGCACGGTGCTGCGCCACGAGTTCACGCACCTGATGCACTTCGGGCACATGGAGCGCCTGGGCCAGCCGCACCCGATGTGGGTTCAGGAGGGCATCGCCAGCCTCTACGAGTCGTACGACCTCTCCGCCGATGGTGCGATCACCTTCCGCCACAATCCGCGCCACAACCAGGCGCGCGCGCTCGCCTCGAAGCGCACCGCGATGCCGCTGGCACAGCTGGTGACGCTGAGCCCCGACGACTTCATGGCCAAGAGCCAGGCGCTCTACCCGCAGGTGCGCTCCATCTTCGAGTACCTGGCGGACACCGGCAAGCTGCGCCGCTGGTACCGCCGCTACACCGAGACCTTCGCGACCGACCGCAGCGGCAGGGCGGCGCTGGAGGAGGTCTTCGGCAAGCCCATCGCGCAGGTCGACGCGGACTGGCGCCTGTGGGTGCTCAAGGAGCCTGCGATCGACATCGCCGTGCAGCGCGGGGACCGCGTGGTGGGAATCGATGTCGCCGCCGCCACCGATGGCGTGCAGGTGACCAAGGTGGAGCGCCGCTCCGCTGCACAGCGCGCTGGGATCCGCATCGGCGACGTGGTGATCTCCATCGCCGGGCAGTCGGTTCGCTCGCCGCGCGAGTGGATCGCTGCCAGCGCCGGACTGCGCGAACCCCAGGTCCCGGTGGTCGTACGGAGGAAGGCGGAGCGCATCGAGCTGCTCCTGCGCTTCGACGACCAGGCCTCGGCACCGCTGCCGGGCGACGAATCAACCAACCGTTTCCCGCACGGGCTACCCCGGCCCGCATCCCGCGCGGTTTCACCTGAAAGGGCCGACTTGCCAATCAAGGTTGAAGTGCCATGAACATCACCATCAGCGCGAAGCACATGGATCTGACCGAGCCCATCCGCACCTATGTGAACCAGAAGGTCTCCAAGCTTCCGCACTTCTTCAACCGGCTGCAGGAGATTCGCGTCATCATCGAGAAGATCCCCAACGGCTACCACGTGGAAGTCATGAGCGACGTGGAGCACCACAAGGACTTCGTGGCCAACAGCCAGCACCGTGACCTGTACGCCTGCGTCGACCTGGTCACCGATCGTGCGGTGCGCCAGCTGCATGAATGGAAGGACCGCATCCGCGGCGAGAAGAAGCACCAGCGCATCCGAACCTCCAACATCTGATCCCGGCCTGCACGCAGCGGTGGCGCGCTTCGTGCTCACGCATGACATCCTGGCGGCAACGCCACCCCGCCGCCGATCCTGTACCCTGACGGCCGCCGGAACCTGGTTCCGGCGGCCGTGCCCGTTCCCGGCCCCCATCCTGCTGGGCCCTGTTCGAGGGCGGTCGTGATCAAGGGCGGCCCTGCGCCGCACTGACGAGGACTGCAACCATGAAACTCCGCGACATCGTCGTCGAGAAGGCCATCATCAGCCCGCTCAAGGCCACCAAGCGGGATGATGCGATCCGTGAACTGGTCGAGGCGCTGGCCGCGACCGGGGCGGTGAAGCCCGCGCTGGTGGACGAACTGGCAAAGGCCGTGGTGAAGCGCGAGCGCAAGGGGTCCACGGGCTTCGGCCATGGCGTGGCCGCGCCGCATGTCAAGACCCCCGAGGTGCAGCGCGTCTTCGCCGCGGTGGGCATCAGCTCGGGCGGCCTGGAGTTCCAGGCGCTGGACCGCCAGCCCGTGCACGTGGTCTTCCTGCTGCTGAGCCCCGAGGAGAAGCCCGAGGAGCACATCGACGCCATGGAGTGCATCTTCGGCGTCCTGACCCAGGACAAGTTCCGGCGCTTCCTGCGCCAGTCGAAGACACCGGCCGAAGTCTGGGGCCTGCTCGAAGAGGCCGACGCCGCGGCGCAGCAGCGCTGACCCGCGGTTCCCGTACCCGCACCCGCACCCAGCCCTCCACGAACCGTGCCGAAGGCGCGAACCGTCATCCTCAACGCCCTTGGCCTGCACGCGCGGCCCGCGATGGCATTCGTCGACCTGGCCAACACCTTTGCCTGCGACGTGCAGGTGCGCCGCGCTGACGGCGACGAACTGGTGGACGGAAAGAGCATCATGCAGATGCTGCTGCTGGCGGCGACGCAGGGGACCGAGATCGAGATCGACGCCAACGGCGGCGACGGGGCTGCGGCCCTGGCGGCGCTGGTGAAGCTGGTGGAGTCCAAGTTTGACGAAGAGTGACCAGCCGATGCATGCGGGCGCGCACGCGGCGGCAGGCGCGGCCGTGCACGCCGAGCGCGTCGCCATCGTGGGCGATGGACAGATGGGGCTGGTGATGGCCATGTTGCTGGCCGAGCGCGGGACGCCGGTGCGCATCTGGGGCCCTTTCCCCGCCGATGTCCAGGAGCTTGCGCGCACGCGCCGCTCGCCGCGCATGCCAGGGGTGCAGCTGGACCCCTCGATCGAGGCGACCTCCGACGGCGCGCGCGCGCTTGCCGATGCGACCCTGGTGGTGAACGCGATCCCCACGCAGTTCGTGCGCCGCGCGTGGGCGCCGATCGCGCGGCACCTGGCCGATGGCGTCCCCGTGGTCAGCGTGACGAAGGGCATCGAGGAGTCAACCCTGCTGCGCCCCAGCCAGATCATCGCCCAGGCAGCGCCCTGCACCCAGGGCAAGCGCGCCGTGGCGGTGCTGAGCGGCCCGACCATCGCCGCCGAACTGGCACGCCGCTTGCCCGCCACCATGGTCAGCGCCGCCGAGGATGCCGCCTTGGCCGAACGCGTGCAGCGCACCTTTTCGGCCCCCTGGCTGCGCGTCTACACCAACGCCGATGTGGTGGGCGTGGAGATCGCCGGGGCCGCCAAGAACGTGGTTGCGCTGGCGGCCGGGATGATCGACGGCCTGGAGATGGGTTCCAACGCCAAGAGTGCGCTGCTGGCGCGCGGGCTGGCCGAGATCGTGCGCCTGGGGTCGGCGCTCGGCGCGCGGCCGGAGACCTTTTTTGGCATCGCGGGAGTCGGCGACCTCGCGACCACCTGCTTCTCTCCCGAGGGGCGCAACCGCTCCTGCGGCGAGGCGATCGGCCGCGGGGAAGCGCTGGCCGACTACCTGGCGCGCACGAATTCGGTGGTGGAAGGAGTGGCGACGGCGCGTTCGCTGCTGGCGCTGGCCTCGCGCCACGGGGTGGAGATGCCCATCGTCCGGGCGGTCGAGTCCATCCTGTTCCATGGGAAAAAGCCCAAGGAAGCGATCCGCGACCTGATGGGGCGCGAAGCGGGCGCCGAACGCGTGGGGTGACCGCCGGCGCGCGGAGGGGGCAGCGCGCACGAACTGCCCTTCCGGACCCCGCGTACCATCCCGCGCCATGACCAGCGCGCCCGCAAATGCTGCCGGGATGAGTCCCGCAGAGCCCTCCCGCCACACCCCCGGCCAGCGCGGAGCCCCTGGAGGCGAGGCGATCGCCGCGGGCGGCAAGGACCTGGAGCGCCGCCTGGTGGTGGCGCTGAGCGGCGGCATGCTGCTCCTGGTCTCGTGGCTGGCGGGCGCCCTCTTTTCCTTCGCCGAGAATGTCACGCAGATCCCCGCCGCGATCGGTGCGCTGGTCGTCGCCACCCCCCTCTTCGCAGGCGCCGTGCGCGAGCTGCGCGAAGGCCGCCCCGGCGGCAACGCGCTGGCGAGCCTGGCGGTGCTGGGTGCGATGGCCAACAACTTCTTCCTGCAGGCTGGCTTCCTGGCCTTCTTCCTGTGGCTGGCCGAGCTGATTCTGAGCCGCACCGCCTGGGGGGCGCAGCGCGCGATCCGCGAACTGGTCGAACTGACCCCCGATGAAGCGCGCATCGTCGGCGCGGACGGCAGCGAGATGCAGTCGCCGCTGGCGCAGGTGCGCGTGGGCATGATGGTCCGCGTGCGCCCCGGCGAGAACCTGCCCGTCGACGGCACCGTCGAGCGCGGCGCCACCACGATCAACCAGGCCTCGCTGACGGGCGAATCGGTGCCGGTGGAGGCGCAGCCCGGCACCCCCGTCTACGCAGGCACCGCCAACCTGACCGGCCAGGTGGACATCCGCGTCACCGCGGTGGCCGCCGAGACGACCATCGGCAAGGTGGAAAACCTGATCCGCGAGGCGGAGAAATCCAAGACGGCGCGGCAGGAACTGATCGAGAAGCTCTCCAACTACTACGTGCCCGTCGTGCTGATGGTGGCGGGGCTGGTCTGGTTCTTCACCAGCAAGTCCGACGATCCCGCCGTGCGCAACAGCGCCGCGGTGCGCGCGATCACCGTGCTGGTGGTGACGACGCCGGGTGCGCTGCTGATCGCCTACCCCACCGCGATGGTGGCGGCCTTTGCCGCCGCGGCGCGCCTGGGAATCATGGTGAAGCAGACCAGCACGCTCGAGGCCGCCAGCAACATCGACACCGTGGTGATGGACAAGACCGGCACGCTGACGACCGGCAAGTTCGCGGTCAGCCGCCTGGTGCCTGCCGAGGGCATCGAGGGGGCGGCGCTGCTGCAGGCGGCGGCGGATGCCGAGCAGAGCTCCAACCACCCGCTGGCTCGCAGCATCATGGAGACGGCGCAGCGCGCGCGGATCGTGCCCGCCGCCACCAGCGGGTACAAAGAGATCCCGGGGCGCGGCGTGCAGGCGCAGACGCCCGCGGGCATCGTCTATGCAGGGCGCGCGCTCTGGCTCACCGAGCTGAACGCCGCCACCGCGGCGGCCTCGAGCGCGGCCGAAGAGAAGCTGGAGGGCATGAGCGGCGTGCATGTCATGCTGGGCGACCGCTACCTGGGAGCCGTGGGCCTGGAAGACAAGCTGCGCAAGAACGCCGCCGAGACGGTGGCCGAGCTGCGCCTGCTGGGCGTGCGCAAGGTGGTCATCTTCACCGGCGACCGGCTGAGCGTGGCCAAGCGCGTGGGCCAGGCCGTGGGCGTCGACTCCATCGAGGCGGAGTGCCTGCCCGAGGAGAAGCACGAAGAGCTGAAGTACCTGATCCGCAAGGGCAACCGCACGCTGGTCGTCGGCGACGGCATCAACGACGGCCCGATCCTGGCGAGCGCCGATGTCGGCGTGGCGATGGGCCTCTCCGGCAGCGACATCGCGACCAACAGCGCGGGCGTCGCGCTGATGAACGATGACCTGCGGAGCATCCCCTTCCTGCTGGAGCTGGCGCGCAAGGCGAAGGGGATCGTGGCGATGAACATCGCCGCAAGCCTCTTCCTGGCGCTGATCGGCCTGGCGCTGGCAGCCACCGGCAAGATCGACATCTGGATCACCCCCTTCTACCAGGCGGCGGCGTACATCTTTGTCATCGCCAACAGCCTGCGGCTGGTGCGCTTCGGCGAGGACTTTGCTGCCACCGAGGAGATGCGCCGGCAGCAGGAAGCCCGTCTGGCGGCGAAGCCCAAGCGTGCGGCGCAGCGCGCGGCGTGATTCGCGGCGCGCGGGGCAGACGGCAAGCGCCAGTCTGCGAAGGTCGGCGCGAGGGGCAGCACGTGTCAGCCGCGCCCCAGAGCGGTGCGGATCGCGGCCTCCACGGCATCCTCCGAGGCTTCTGCGGGGAGTGGGACGTGGATGAATCGCTCGCCCGTGAGGCCCAGTGCATCGGCGGTGCCATGCGCCACGATCGTCTCGGCTTCCATCGACATCTGGTTGTTGGCGGAGAAGGGGACGCCGAATTCCAGTCGTGAGAGGCCGCGCGTGGGAACCAGCAATTCGTGGCCCGTGCGGCGCCCCCGGGTGACGATGCGCAGGCCGCTGGGCTGCACGATCCAGGTGAGCGAGCCGCGCTGAAAGCGCGCGCGCGGGCGCGCCAGGTGCTGCTGGAAGCGACGGATCACCAGCGGGATCCCCACCGAGAGCGCGACCGTGGCCATCACCTGCACCATCACGCCGATGATCCGGGAAATGGAGACCATGGTGAAGACCGCCGCGCCCAGCACCAGCAGGAAGAGCGCAATGAGGCCCAGCACGCGCGGTGCGGCACCGCCCTTGAACATGCCTTCGCCCGCGCGCCGGAAGCCGCAGATGACCAGCGCACCTGCGGGCACCTGGAGGCCGCACCGCGGGCACGCGATCGCTTCCGGCAGCGGTTCCCACCAGACGCCCTGCGTTGCGGGGCACGGAGCCAGCAACGCGCTGCACCCGGGGCAGATGGGCGGTTCGCCTGGCGTCCCGGCGGTGATCGTGGCGGGAATCGCCAGCCGGTCGGGGTCGGGGGATTGGTGGTCGTCGGCGGAGGCTCGATGATCTTCGGCCGAGGCTGGAGGGCCGGCGGCGGGCGCAATGCGAAGTGTTTGCTCCACATCGCGGCCGAAGGCCTCGGCGCTGGCGCCCGGGGGAAGTTCGGTCCACAGCGTGGCGGCGAAGGGCGTCAGCGCAGATCCGCGCATCCCGGTGCGAGCGCGCATCCCCTTGGCAAAGAGCTCCTTGGCGCCGCTGTCGGTCCACAGGGTGAGGGGCGTGATGAAGTCGATGGCGGCCACCTGCAGCGCCCCCTTACGCGGGAAAAGGGGCAGGTGACGGCGGCCGCGGATCTCGCGGATGTCACCCGCGGCGAAGGGCTTGGGTGCGGCGTCCGCGCGCGGCGCCCCCTGCCACAGGTAGATGGCGCCATGCGCCACCAGGGCGCGGCGTTCGCGTGCCCCGGCGCGCTCGCTGTCCTCCAGGCGGTGCCAGCGCCGCCAGAGCAGCCACGCAGCGACCAGCGCACCGAAGATCAACGGCGTCAGAAAGGCCGCAAAGTTCATCATCGACCCCAGCGAGTACCCCCGGCGCGGGATGCCGCGCCCCGTGAGGCCAAGGATGAACATCGACCCCATGATGCATGCCCATGGCCCGCCGACGGCGATCGCCGCGGCCAGCGCGATCGCCCCCATGCTGCGCAGGCCTCCGGACTCCACGACCCCCGCGGAGCTGCCGCCGGTCAGGCAGCGCGCCCCCTCGGGGATGAAGAGCGCGCACTCCGGGCAGCGCACCTCGGTGCGGAAGCGGCCATAGGGATGTTCGGGCGCGCCGGGAAGCCCGGTCAGCGGGTACGCACAGCGCGGGCAGCGATCGATGACGGCCACGAGGGGCGCAGTGTATGGCGCACCGCACGCCAGACGGTCACGCGGGCTTCACGCCGCGGAACATGAAGAAGGCCGCGGCTGCCAGGCAGAGTGCGGCCCACAGGAAGTCCAGCGTAATCCGCTCTTTCATGTACCAGGCCGCGAAGCCCGCGAAGACGGCCATCGTGATGATCTCCTGCATCACCTTCAGCTGCTGCAGCGAGAAGCCCGCATCCTGGAAGCCGATGCGGTTGGCGGGCACCTGCAGGCAGTATTCGAAGAAGGCGACGCCCCAGCTGACGCCGATGGCGATCCACAGCGGCGAGTCCTTCTGGTCGCGCAGGTGGCCGTACCAGGCGTAGGTCATGAAGAGGTTGGAGAAGACCAGGAGCAGCGCCGTGGAGATGCGCGCCGCAAGCGTGGAGAGGACAGGCATGCGCAAAAATGTACGGCCTGCCGCCCCGATAGAATCCGCGCCAATGCAGTGCTGCCCAGCATGCGCCTACCCCCTTGACGGACTTCCCGGGGTCCCGCCGCAGGACTTCGCGGTGTTCGAGCAGGATGTCGCCTGCCCGGAGTGCGGGTTCGTCATCCCGCAGCACTCGCGCGTGCTGATCGGTTCGGGAATGGCCGACGCGCTGCAGCCGATCTCCGCGCGGCGGCGCTGGATGCTGATCCTGGCGACGCTGGCGCCCATGTGGTTCCTGCTGCGGCCCACCATCGAGTCGCTCTACGCCTTGGTGACCCGCGGCAGCACCGGAGGGATGTTCGGGATCCGCTACCTGGGGCTGGTGGGCGTGCCGATCGTGGCGGTGCTGCTGTACCTGGCCATCAAGCGCTGGAGCGCCAGCGACGCGGTGCACGGCAAGCGTGCCATCGAGGTGGAGCAGCGTTGGCTGGTGGCGCCGGGGACGCTGGTGTCCTTCAGCGCGCAGCCCGGGCGGCGCAAGGCAAAGCTCTTCGACGTGCGCGACTTTCGGCGCATCGCCTCGGTGATCGCGCCGGCGCGCGGGCTGAGCAAGGGGGTGAAGGCAGCGACCGTCTCCGAGATGAACGCCGTCTGGTACAAGCGCGACAAGCAGGGGCGGCGCTCGGACATGGCCACGCCCGCGCAGATCTACGTGCGCTGCGACCATGTCGCCCCGGCCGCACTGGGGGCGCACCTGACCGAGACGCTGCTCCGCACCGACGTGCCCCGCGCGAAGATCACCCTTCCTGAAGGTGTGACCGCCGACGATGGCTTCTTCAAGCCCGAGATCGCCAAGGTTCAGACGCAGAACGAGGGGGTCTTGCGGCCCGCGGAGGGGTCGACCGCGATGGCAGTGGCTGGCGAGGCGCCGCTTCCCGCCGTGACGATCGAATCCGGTGTGGTTCGGGTGGTTGGCTCTCCGCTGGTGCCAGCGGACCCGGCGCGCAAGAAGGGGGCGAACCGGCGGCGCATTTTCTGGTGGGTGCTCTTCATCCTGGCCGCGACCGCGGTGGCGGTGGCCATCATCGTGCTGGCGGTGCAATCCGCGGCGGTCCCCAAGGGGGGAAAGGTGGCGATCATCCTCAGCAGCATGTTTGCGCTCGTCGGCTCGATCGTGTGGCTGGGGATACGCGGCGCACGCGAGCGTCGCATCCTGACGAAATCGCTCACCACCTGGACGGCCGTCCCCGGGAGCCTTCGGATCCACGATGAGTATCCGCGCAGCCGTGGGCGGAAATTCGAGCGTGATCGGCAGATCGCGGCGGCCGACATCACCCAGGTCCTGGCCGGCCACCGCGCTGAAGTGCCCTTGCTGGTGACCATCGTCGGCAAATCGCGCGACGGCCGCCCACTGGCGGAGCTGGTGCCCGACGATCCGCGCGGCTACGACCCCGCGGCGGTGCGCGACGCCCTGCTTGCGGTGCTGCGCAGCACGCCCCAGGTGAATTGATCAGGCGATTGTCACCCGCGGATCCAAGTAGACATCCTGGATCGCGTTCAGGATGCCCACACCCTCCTTCATGGGGCGCTGGAAGGCCTTGCGGCCCGAGATCAGCCCCTGGCCGCCCGCGCGCTTGTTCACCACCGCGGTCTTCACGGCGTCCTGCAGGTCGTTGGAGCCGCTCGCGCCGCCGGAATTGATGAGGCCGATCCGCCCGGAGTAGCAGTTCAGCACCTGGTACCGGCAGAGGTCGATGGGGTGGTCCGTGCACAGGTCGGTGTAGATGCGCTTGTCGAACTTGCCGTAGCTGGAGCCGCCGGTCCCCATGGCCGTGTAGCCGCCGTTGAGCTCGGGGAGCTTCTGCTTGATGACATCCGCCTTGATGGTGACGCCCAGGTGGTTGGCCTGGCCGGTCAGGTCGGCGCTGGTGTGGAAGTCCTTGCCGTCGCGCTTGAAGGCGTCGTTGCGCAGGTAGCACCACAGGAAGCAGGCCATGCCCAGCTGGTGCGCCTCCTCGAACATCTCGGCCACCTGCACGATCTCGCGCCCGGCGTCCTCGTTGCCGAAGTAGATGGTGGCGCCGACGGCGCAGGCGCCCAGGTTCCACGCGCCGCGCACGGTGCCGAAGGGGATCTCCTTCTGCGCGTTGGGATAGGTGAGCAGCTCGTTGTGGTTCACCTTCACCATCATCGGGATGCGGTGCGCGTAGGCGCGGCTGACGCTGGCCAGCACGCCAAAGGTGCTGGCGACGGCGTTGCAGCCACCCTCGACCGCCAGCTTCACGATGTTGGCGCCATCGAAGTACTCGGGGTTCTTGGCGAAGCTGGCCCCTGCGCTGTGCTCGATCCCTTGGTCGACGGGAAGGATGCTCATGTATCCCGTGCCGCCCAGACGGCCGTGGCCGTAGATGCGGCCCAGGCTGGCCAGCACCTGCGGGCTGCGGTCGCTCTGCATGAAGCAGCGATCGATGAAGTCAGGGCCCGGCAGCTGAAGCGTCGACTTGGGCACCTTGGCGGTGTGGGCGAGCAGGCTGTCGGCATCGCTGCCGAGGGTCTTGGCGATGTCAATGGTGAGGGCGGGCATGGGGCGCGGATCGTACTTGGGTGCGGGCCCCTGCCGCTACCCTGCCCCGCGTGAAGCCCGCCAGCAGCCTGCCGGAACCCCTGCTTTCGCGCCTGTTGCGCAATGACGCGACCAAGGGCGTGCTGCTCATCGGCTGCACGGTGGTGGCGCTGGCCCTGGCCAACACCGCGTGGCAGCAGCACTACCTGGACGCGCTGGCGCTGCCGGTCCCGGTGCCGGGGAAGCCCCTCACGCTGCAGCTCTTCATCAACGACTTTTTGATGGCGATCTTCTTCCTGCTGGTGGGGATGGAGCTGAAGCGCGAACTTGCCGAGGGGGAGCTGCGCAGCCGCGATCGCATCATGCTGCCCACGCTGGCCGCACTGGGCGGAATGGTGGGGCCCGCGCTGATCTACTGGTGGTTCACGCGCGCCGACGCAGCCGCGCGCGGCGGGTGGGCAATCCCCTGCGCCACCGACATTGCCTTTGCACTGGGGATGCTGGCGCTCCTGGGCAGCCGCGTGCCCACCGGCCTGAAGGTCTTCCTGACGGCGCTTGCGGTCCTGGATGACCTGGGGGCGATCATCATCATCGCGCTCTTCTACACCTCCCAGCTGAAGCCGTGGTACCTGCTGGGCGCGCTGGCGGTGCTGGCGCTCATGGGCCTGCTGAACCGGCGGGGCACCAGCCGCACCAGCGTCTACCTGCTGCTTGGCGCCGTGATGTGGTGGCTGACGCTGAAGAGCGGCGTGCACGCGACGCTGGCGGGCGTGGCGACTGCGCTGGCGATTCCGATGCGCGACGGCAAGGGCAAGCCCGTGCTGGAGCACTTCGAGCACCAGCTTGCGCCGTGGGTGAACTTCGCGATCCTGCCGGTGTTTGCGCTCGCGAATGCGGGCGTCTCCTTCGGCGCGATCGGGATCGAGGGGCTGCAGAGCGCGGTGAGCCAGGGCGTCGGGATCGGGCTGGTGGCCGGAAAGACGATCGGGGTGATTGGTTTCTCGGCGCTGGGGGTGGCGCTGAAGCTCGGGTCCCTTCCCGCGGGCGTGACCTGGCGCGGGCTCTTCGGCACGGCGATTCTGTGCGGCATCGGCTTCACGATGAGCATCTTCATCGCTGAGCTCGCCTTCGCGCCGACGGATGCGGGCGACGCGCTGGCGGTGCAGGCGGGCGCCGACATGCTGGGCAAGGCGAAGGCGGGGATCCTGTTGGGGTCCTTTGTCAGCGCGGGCATCGGGCTGGCGGTGCTGGCGGTGGTGTTGCCGAAGAAGCAGATTCCGCGCTAGCGCCTTCCAAGCGGCAGCGTTGGCACGTCCAACTT
>JBGARR010000017.1:0-61521 GCA_044230125.1 Phycisphaerales bacterium | reverse complement strand
CGATTGCTGATCGCGCTCATGCTCATTGACGCGAAGGTGCTGCAACAACCCTTGCTGTACTTGAGCCTCTACCTGAAGCAGCACCGCGCCGAGTACTACCGCCTGCTGGATGCCGTTCGGAAGGACGGGGACTGGGAGGCGTGGATTGACTTCTATCTGGAGGGGGTGGCATCGACTGCTGCAAGTGCGGTCGAGACTGCACATCGGCTGCTCGCGCTGTTTCGTGACGACGCCGCGCGCATCCGGACCCCGGGCCGCGCCACCGCCAGCGCATTGCGCATCTTCGATGCACTGCGGGCGCGGCCCCTTGCGACCATGAATGATCTGGCCAAGCGAACCGGGGCGAGCTTTCCGACTGTTTCGCGCGCGGTACAGGTGCTCGAAAGGCTCGGCGTTGTCCACGAGATCACCGGTCGGGACCGCGATCGCGTGTACGCCTACAGCAGGTACCTGGAGATCCTGAACGAAGGAACTGAACCGCTCTAGGCCCCGTGGGAGGCGCTCGATGCGCGCAGCGACGACTCGCCATCCGCCGCACCATGCCCCCCCGCCGCCTCCCCAAAGTCATCCCCGCCGATCGGCTTCGGCGGCCCCGTGAACTTCTCTGACACCCACTGGATCGCCGTGAACAGCACCGGCGTGAAGATCAGCCCCAGGAAGGTGTTGCCGATCATGCCGAAGAAGACGCTGGTGCCGATCGCCTGCCGGCTCGCCGCACCTGCACCCACCGCATACACCAGCGGATAGACGCCCAGGATGAAGGCGAACGCCGTCATCAGGATCGGGCGCATGCGCTGGCGCGATGCGGTGACTACCGACTCGGTGATGCTCATCCCCGCGACGCGATTCGCCTTCGCGAACTCCACGATCAGGATGGCGTTCTTGGCCCCCAGCCCCACCAGCAGCACCAGCCCCACCTGCGTGTACAGGTTGTTGTCCATGCCGCGCCACATCAGCCCCGCCATCGCCCCCAGCACCGCCAGCGGAATGGACAGGATGACCGAAAGCGGCGTGACCCAGCTCTCGTAGAGCGCCGACAGGATCAGGTAGACGATCAGCAGCGCCATGCCGAAGACGATCATGGCCTGGTTGCCCACCTGCTTCTCCTGGAACGAGAGCGCGGACCACTCGGTGGCCATGCCGTTGGGCAGCACTTCCTTGGCCATGCTCTCGACCACCTCCAGCGACTCGCCCGACGAAACTCCGGGCGCAGGCTGCCCCTGCAGCACCGCCGAGGGGAAGAGGTTGTAGCGAATGACGCGGTCCGGGCCGATGGACTCGCTGACGGTCACCAGCGCGCCAAGCGGCACCATCTTGCCGTCGGGCTTGCGCAGCTCCAGCTTGTCCACGTCCATCGCGGTCATGCGGAACTGGCTGTCCGCCGAAAGCGTGACCTGCCAGGTGCGGCCGAAGAGATTCAGGTCGTTCACGTACGCCGAGCCCAGGTATCCCGAGAGCGTGCCGAAGATGCTGTCCAGCGGGATTCCCAGTTTCTTGGCCTTCTCGCGGTCGACATCCGCAAAGAGCTGCGGCACGCCCGCGCGGAAGGCGCTGTTCACCCCCTGCAGCTTGCTCTGCGCGTTGCCATCGGCCACCATGCGCTGCACCACTTCGCCCAGCGCGTTGCGCCCCAGCCCCTCGCGGTCCTGGATGCGCAGGTCGAAGCCCGAGGCGTTGCCCACGCCGTCCACGGCGGGCAGCGAGAAGACGATGCAGAGCGCGTCGGGAATCGGGGCGGTCTCGCGCTTGAAGTCGCGCAGGATCGCATCCAGCGTCCGGCCGGTCTTCGCGCGCTCCTCGAAGTCCTCCAGCCCGCAGAAGACCAGGGCGTAGTTGGATCCGTTGTTGTTGATCATCGAGTAGCCGGGGATGACCGAGTAGTTGCGCACGCCCGGGGTGCGCGCCACGATCTCCTCGACCTTCTTCACGGCGGCCAGGGTGCGCTCCTGGCTGGCGGAGTCGGGCAGCCAGATCTCGATGAGCGCCAGGCCGCGGTCCTCCAGCGGCACGAAGGCGGTGGGCACCTTGGTGAAGGTCCAGCCCGTGGCCAGCGTGGCCACCGCGAAGGCCGCCAGCGAGAAGGCGATGACCCCGGGGTGGATCAGGAACTGCACCATGCGCGCGTAAGCGCCGGAGATGGCGTCGAAGACCTTGTTGAAGTTGCGCGCGAACCAGTTCAGCTGCTGCCCCGGCTTGTGCTCCTTCAGCAGCAGGCCGCAGAGCGCGGGGCTGAGGGTGAGCGCGCAGACGGCGCTGAAAAAGGTGCTCACCGCGATGGTGACGGCGAACTGCTTGAAGAGCTGGCCGCTGATGCCGGGCAGGAATGCCGTGGGCACGAAGACCGCCATGAGCACCAGGCTGATGCTGACCACCGCCCCCACCACTTCGGTCATCGCCTTGGCCGTGGCGGCGCGCCGCGGCAGGTGCGACTCCAGCATCACGCGCTCCACGTTCTCCACCACCACGATCGCATCGTCCACCACGATGCCGATGGCCAGGATGAGGCCGAAGAGCACGGGCAGGTTGAGCGAGAAGCCCAGCAGCTTGACCACGAAGAAGGTGCCGATGATCGAGACCGGGATCGCCACCAGCGGGATGATGCTGGTGCGCAGGCTGCCCAGGAAGGCCACGACCACCAGCAGCACCAGGACCACGGCCTCCAGGAAGGTGTGCTGCACTTCCTTGATGGCGCCCAGCACGAAGGTGCTGGTGTCGTAGATGGTGTCGAACTTCAGCCCTTTCGGCAGCGCCTTCGCCTTGCTGGCCAGCAGCGCGTTCACCTGCTCGGCCACCTGCACCGCGTTGCCGCCCGGCGCCTGGTAGACCACCATGGCCGCGGCGGGCAGGCCGCCGTAGCGGTTCAGGATGTCGTAGGACTTGCCGCCCAGCTCGACGCGCGCCACGTCCTTCAGGCGGACGATGCGGTTGCCGTCGGCCACCAGGATGATGTTCTCGAACTCGGAGACATCGGAGAGGCGGCCGAGCGCCGAGATGTTGTACTGGTACGCCTGCCCCTCCGGAATCGGGGGGCGGCCGATCTGGCCCGCGGCGACCTGGACGTTCTGCTCGTTCAGCGCGTTCCGCACGTCCATCGTGGTCAGGTTGCGCGCGCGCAGCCGTTCGGGGTCCAGCCACACCCGGATGCTGTAGTCCATGGCCGGAAAGATCTTGGCGTCGCCCACGCCGTTGACGCGGCTGATCTCGTCCAGCAGGTTGATGGTGACGTAGTTGGCGATGTAGAGGTCGGAGAACTCCTTCGCGGCGGCCTCGTTCTCGGGGGCCAGCGAGAAGATCAACACGATGTTCGACGAGACCTTGTCGGTGGTGACGCCGTTGCGCTTGACCTCCTCGGGCAGCTTGGGGTTGGCGATGCTGACGCGATTCTGCACCAGCACCGAGGCGATGTCGATGTTGGTGCCCAGCTCGAAGGTGACCTTCAGCGTGTAGGAGCCGTCGCTGGCGGACGTGCTCTCCATGTAGAGCATGCCCGGAACGCCGTTCACCTCCTGCTCGATCGGTGCTGCGACCGTGTCCGTCACCACCTGCGCGCTGGCGCCCGGGTAGTTGGCGGTCACCTGGATCACCGGCGGCGTGATGTCGGGGTACTGCGAGACGGGCAGCGTGGGGTACGCCACCGCGCCCGCCAGCACGATCAGCAGGCTGATCACGATCGCGACGATCGGGCGGCGGATGAAGAAAGTGATGTTCATGGTGCCGCCGGGGCGTTCTTGCTGGCGGGAGCCTGGGTGACGGGTGCCTTCTCCACGGGTGCCCCGCTGCCTCCGGCCTTGAGCTCGACCGCCTTCGGCGTGACCTTGCTCCCGGGGCGCGCCTTGAGCACGCCCAGCACCACCACGCGGTCGGCGGGCTGCAGGCCTTCGGAGACCTCGCGCAGCGTTCCGCGCCGCTCGCCCACCTTCACGCGACGCAGCTGGACCGTGTTGGTGTCGTCGACGACCAGCGCAAAGCGCCCCTGCTGGTCGGAGAGCAGCGCGGCGTCCGGCACCAGCAGCGTCTGGTAGGTGCTGAGCGGCACGTGCAGCGTCACGAACAGGCCGGGGATCAGCTTCTCGTCGGCGTTCTGGAAGACGCTGCGCACGCGCAGGGTGCCGGTCTGCTGGTTCAGCTGCGGGTCGATGTAGTTGACCTCGCCCTTGAACTGCATGCTCTCGTAGCCGGGAATGGTCAGGTAGACCTGACGCGACTTGCCTTCGTCCTTGCCAGCGCCCTTCGCGGCGCCGTTCGCAGCGCCCAGCAGGTTTCGAACCATGAGCACGTCGGCTTCACTGACATCCACGTTGACGTAGACCACGTCCGTCTCGACGATCGAGGCAAGCAGCGTCGGTTCGCCGCGCCCCACCAGGTTGCCCGCGTCCACCTGCGTCTCGGTGAGGCGGCCATCCATCGGCGCGCGCACTTCGCAGAAGCCAAGGTCCAGCATGGCCAGCGCCAGGACGGCCTTGTCGGAGTCCAGCTGCGCCTTCATCGCGTCGCGCCGGGCGGCCTTGATGACGGCGTCGATGCGCGGGCCCGCGTTCTGCGCGGCCAGCTCCTCGGCCAGCTTGGCGTCGTTGGCGGCGCCCTCCAGCGAGGCCTTCGTGGCCTCGATCTGCGCCTTCGCGCGGTCCACCGCGGCCTGGTACTGCCGCTTGTCGATGGAATAGAGCAGGTCGCCCTTCTTGACGCGCTTGCCCTCCGCGTCGGAGGCCATCTCCAGGAAGCCCTGCACGCGCGCGCGCAGCTCCACCGTCGCCTCGGGGGTCACCTGGCCGGTGTAGGCCAGTTCGCGCGTCACTTCCTTCTGCAGGGGCGTTGCAACCTCAACTTCGGGGGGCGGCGGCGGGGCGTAGGCGTTCTTGGGGTCCTCGCCCTTGCAGGCGGGCAGCAGCGTGACGAGCGCCGCGACGGCGACGAAGGCAGCGGTCGCGTTGCACGCGAGCGGCCGGGCTGGTTTCGGGTTCCGGGGGCGTTGCGTCATCGCGTCTCTTTCTTCGTCGGGTCGGGGGTGCCTGCGGTGCCAGGCGCGGCGGTCTCCGGGGGCGCCGCACCCTCCAAGTCGCTGGTGGGCCGCTTGAAGCCAAGGTCCGAGCCCTTCGACCAGGTGGGGCTCAGCACGTCGCCCCAGTCCACGGTCTTGCGCATGCGCTCGATGGTGGCGGGATCGACCAGCTCGGAGCTGCCGCGGATCTCCCAGCCGCCGCCCATGCTGCGGTACGCGGCGATCGCGCCCAGGCAGATGCTGGCGCGCGCTTCCACCAGCTGGTCCTCCTGCTGCAGCTGCACCAGCTGCGAGTCGTTGACGCGGATGTAGTCCACCGCGCCTGCGCGGTACTGGATCATCGAGATCTCGACGCTGCGCCGTGCCGCCGCGACGCTGTCGGCCAGCTTGCCGCGCCGCTCGCGCGAGCGCAGGAACTTGGAGATGCCCGCCTCCACCTCGCCCGCGGCGCGGATCACCGTCTCTTGGTAGATGGTCACCGACTGCTCGTACGCGGCGTCCTGCGCGCGCACCGCGCCGATGATGCGCCCGTAGTTCAGGATGGGCCAGTCGATCTGCAGCCCGATGAACCCCTGGAAGCTGTTGCCGTCGAAGATGTTGCCCAGCTCGGGGTTGGTGATGAAGTCGTAGTCGCTGCTGCTGAAGCCGGTGGAGCCCGCGATCGAGATGCTGGGCAGAAGCTCGGCCTCGGCGGCGCCGATGCGGGCGCTCTGCGCGCTGCAGATGCGCTCGGCGGCGCGCACGTCGGGGCGGCGGCGCAAAAGGTCGGCGGGGATTCCCACCGCGATGCGCGCGGGCGGGTCCGGAATCCGCGGCGGCTCGGCGCCTGCGGGGGTGAGCAGCGGAGCAAGGTCGCTGGGGGACTGGCCCAGCAGAACGCACAGGATCAGCGTCGTCTCGCGGATGCTGTTCTGCAGCGCGGGAATCTGCGCCTCGGTGTTCAGCAGCGTGGCCTCGGCCTGGCTGGCGTCCAGCTCGGAAACGGCACCCGCGCGGAAGCGGATGCGCGTCAGGTCGCGCGTCGCGCGCTGCAGCTCGGCGTTGTTCTGGGCGATCGCCAGGCGTTCCTGCTGCGCGCGCAGGAAGACATAGGTGGAGGCGACTTCGGAGACGACGCTCACCAGCACCTGGTCGTAGCTGGCCAGCGAGGCCAGCACCTCGGCGTCGGCGGCCTCGATGCCGCGGCGGAACTTGCCCCAGACATCAATCTCCCAGACGGCCTGCAAGCCGATCTCGTCGTAGGCGTAGTTGCGGTCGGCGTCGCCGATGGGCCCATTGGCGCTGAGCTGGCTGACGCCGACGCCGCCGAAGGCCGACTGCGACTGCGGGAAGAACTGCCCCACCGCGATGCCGCGGCGGGCGCGCGCCTCGATGACGCGCAGCCCCGCGGTGCGGAGGGTCAGGTTCTCGTGGTACGCCTGGTCGATCAGCGCATTCAGCACCGGGTCATGGAAGACCTTCCACCAGGCGGGCGAGGTCTCTTCCTCGGTCAGCGTGCCGTCGGCGGCGGTCGGTTCGCTCCACGCGGTGTTGACGGCGGTGGCAGGCTTGTCGTAGTCGGGGCCGACCATGCAGCCCGAGACCACCATGCAACCCGCGACCAAGAGGGACGCCAGGCAGACTGCCGCGAGGTCGCGAGTGCGTGTCGATTGATGGCGGGCGGCAAGGGCGTGCATTGTTGGTGCCCAGCGGCGGATCAGCCACCAAGGGCTCCCGCAAGCGTAACACAACCGATGGCGGACTGCCGTTCCGAGGTCCGCGGTACCGCGCGCCGCCGTAGGCTGCGCAGCGTGAGCGGTCAAGCCACCGAAGTCGACGAAACAAAGCAGTCGCCCTCGGACTTCGTGCGGCGGATCCGGGGCGCACTCCCGGCAGTGCATTGGCTGCGCAACTACCAACGGGGCTGGTTGCGAGGCGACATGGTGGCAGGCGTCACACTGGCGGCGTACCTGCTGCCCGCGGGGCTTGGCGATGCTTCGCTTGCCAACCTGCCCGCCGAGGCGGGCCTCTACGCGTGCCTCTTTGCGGGGCTGTTTTTCTGGCTCTTCTGCAGTTCGCGGCACACGGCGGTCACCGTGACCTCGGCGATCTCGCTGCTGGTCGGCGCATCGTTGGGCGAGATCGCGGGGGGCGACACCAGCCGCTTCGCCGCACTGGCCGCGGGCACCGCGCTGCTGGTGGCACTGATCGCCTTCACCGCCTGGCTGGTGAAGGCGGGGTCGATCGTCAACTTCATGTCCGAGAGCGTCATGGTGGGCTTCAAGTGCGGGGTGGCACTGGTCCTGGCCAGCACGCAGCTTCCCAAGCTCTTTGGCATCCACGGGGCGCATGGCAGCTTCTGGGAGAACAGCCACCATTTCCTGACCCACCTGCGCGAGACGAACCTGACGTCGCTGACCGTCGGCGGCACGGCACTGGTGGCGCTGGTCGCGGGCAAGCTCTTCCTGAAGCGGGTTCCGATGGCGCTGCTCGTGGTGGTGGGTGGCGTGGCTGCATCGGGGTGGCTTGGCCTGGACGCGCGTGGCGTGAAGTTGCTGGGCGCCGTGCCGCAGGGGCTGCCCGCCATCGGCCTGCCCGCGATCCACTGGGGCGACTTGAACGAACTGCTGCCGCTGGCGCTGGCTTGTTTCCTGCTGGGCGCGGTGGAGACGGCGGCGATCGGGCGCACCTTTGCGGCAAAGCACGGCGGACGCCTGGACGCCAACCAGGAGTTCCTGGCGCTTGCGGCGGCCAACCTGGCCGCAGGGCTGGGGCGCGGATTCCCGGTCAGCGGCGGCATGTCGCAGTCGCTGGTGAACGAAAGCGGTGGTGCGCGCACGCCACTCTCGGGGGGGATCGCGGCAGGCGTGATCCTGCTGGTCACCATTTTCTTCACACACCTGCTGGCGGCGCTGCCGCAGCCCGTGCTGGCGGCAGTGGTGCTGGTGGCGGTGATGGGGCTGCTGAAGTTCCCCGCGCTGCGGCACCTGCGACGGACCAACATGAACGAGTACCTGGTGGCCATGGGCGCGTTGGCCGGGGTGCTGAGCCTGGGCCTGCTGAAGGGCGTCCTGGTCGGCGCGGTCATCTCGCTCTTCCTGCTGATCCGCCGTGCATCGCGGCCGCACGTGGCGGTGCTGGGGCGCATCCCCGGCTCGCGGCGCTTCTCCGACCAAGCCCGCCACCCGGACAACGAGCTAGTTCCGGGAGTGCTGATATTCCGCCCCGAATCCTCGCTGGTCTACTTCAACATGGACCATGTGCGCGACACGATCATGGAGCGCGTGCGCGCGCAGGCACCTGCCCCCGACCTGGTGGTCCTGGACCTCTCGGCAACGCCACTGGTCGACATGCACAGCGCACTCATGCTGGCGGAGCTTGCGCATGAGCTGTCGGAACGGAAGATCCGCATCCGGGCGGTCGAGGCGCGCTCCGGCGTGCGCGACCGGCTGCGCAACGAAGGCGTCGACGAAGCGCTGGGCGGCATCAACCGCTTCAGCTCCGTGGCGGACGCACTGCCCGATGGCCAGGACGCACCTGGGAGGAAGGATCCATGAAGCCCTTGCGCGACAAGCTTGAGCAGAATCTCGGATGGATCGTCCTGGCGCTGCTACTGGGGGCGTGCGTGATGATGATCCTGCCCTTCATCTCCGCGCTCCTCTGGGCGGTGGTGCTGGTCTTCAGCACATGGCCGATCTACCACTGGCTGGTGGGCGTGCTGGGCGGGCGCCGCACACTGGCCGCGCTGCTGATGGCGCTGGCCATGGTCGCGGTCATCGTGCTGCCCTTCGTCATCGTGGGCGCCACGCTGGCGGACGATGTGCAGGCACTGACTTCCGTGGTGCGAACGTGGTTCGCATCCGGGCCACCGGCGCCCGAGTGGCTGGCCAAGGTCCCCGTGGTCGGCGAGAAGGCCACGGCGAGGTGGCATGACCTGGCGGCGGACAACGCCCAGCTGGTGGAAGCGGCCAAGCCTCTCGTGGAGCCCGTCAGCGGCTGGATGCTGCGGGTCAGCGTGGCGCTCGGCCGGGGGCTGATCGAGCTGGCGCTGAGCATCCTGATCGCCTTCTTTCTCTTCCGCGACGGTGCGCTCCTGGCCGCGCGCGTCTCCATGGCGATCGAGCGCGTGGCCGGTGATCGCGGCAAGCACCTGCTGGGCGTGGCGGGCAACACCGTGCGTGGCGTCGTCTATGGCATCCTCGGCACCGCACTGCTGCAGGCGGCGATGGCGGGCATCGGCTTCTGGATCGCGGGGGTGCCGCGCGCCACATTGCTGGCGATGCTCACGTTCTTCCTGTCGGTGCTGCCGGTGGGGCCGCCGCTCATCTGGCTGCCCGCGGCGCTCTGGCTCTTCCAGCAGGGTCACACCGGTTGGGGCGTCTTCATGCTCGTCTGGGGCGTGGGCGTGAGCAGCGTGGACAACTTCGTGAAGCCATGGATCATCAGCCAGGGAAGCCCCATGCCCTTCCTGCTGATCTTCTTCGGCGTGGTGGGCGGTGCGCTGGTCTTCGGCTTCATCGGGATCTTCGTCGGCCCGACCCTGCTGGCCGTCGGGTACCGGCTGGTCAACGAGTGGGTCAGCCAGCAGCGCGGCCCGGAACAGGAAAGCGCCGATGCACGCGCCGAGCCCACTGCGGATCAGTAGCGGTCAGGAACGTACTTGAAGGGGTAGTCCACCGCCGTGTAGCGGCCGATCTTGCGCTTGGGCAGCTCCACCTTCTCTGCCTTCACTTCCTTGTACGGGATTCGCTCCAGCAGGTGGCTGATCACGTTCAGGCGGACGCGCTTCTTGTCCTCGGAGCGGGCCACGTACCAAGGCGCCCAGGGGGTGTCCGTGGCGGCGAACATCTCGTCGCGCGCCTGCGTGTAGTCGTCCCATCGGTCGAAGGACTTCACGTCCATCGGCGAGAGCTTCCACACCTTGCGGCCGTCGTCGATGCGGCTGGTCAGGCGCCGCTCCTGCTCCTCCGGGCTCACCTCCAGCCAGTACTTCAGCAGGATGACCCCGGAATCCACGATGGCGCGCTCCACGCGCGGGGCCGCGGCCAGGAAGGCCGTCACCTGTTCGGGGGAGCAGAAGCCCATGACGCGCTCGACCCCCGCGCGGTTGTACCAGCTGCGGTCGAAGATGACGACCTCGCCCGCTGCGGGCAGGTGCGGCACGTAGCGCTGGACGTACATCTGGCTCTTCTCGCGCTCGCTGGGCGCCGTCAGCGCCACCACGCGGAAGACGCGCGGGCTGACGCGCTCGGTGATCGCCTTGATGGTGCCCCCCTTCCCCGCGCCATCGCGCCCCTCGAAGAGAATGCAGACCTTGAGCCCCTTGTGCACCACCCACTGCTGCAACTTCACCAGCTCGGCGTGCAGGTGCTTCAGCTCCTTGGCGTACTGCTTGTTGCCAAGCGGGCCCGCTTCGACGGGCGCTGCGGCGCCCTGCACGACCGCCTGCGCTTCACTGCCGGATTCCTTTCCTGCGTCCCGACCAGGCCCCTTGCCGCTCGCCTTGCCAGGCACCGCTACGCCACTGATCGCACCCTTCTCCGGATGCCTGTCCTTCTTCTTGGACTTCTTCTCCTTCTTTTCCCTTTTGTCCTTCTTGTCCTTCTTGTGTCCCATGGATGCTCCTGGATCGGTTGGCCGGCTCTGGACGACGGTGGATCGTGGGATGGTAGGGTAGCCACAGACGTTTGATCGCCGGATCGCCTTCGCGAAGGACGGTACCGATGGCACGCAGCCTGAAACCCTCGATCAACTACCTCTTCGCGTTCATTCCGGTCTCGCTGGCGCTGGAGTACGCCCACGTGCCCGCCCCCGTCCTCTTCTTCTCGGCGGCGCTGGGGATCATCCCGATCGCCGCGCTGATCGTGCGCGCGACGGAGCAGCTGGCCACGCGCACCGGCGATGCCATCGGCGGGCTGCTGAACGCCACCTTCGGGAATGCGCCCGAGCTCATCATCGGGCTGGTGGCGGTGAAGGCCGGGTACTACGACATGGTGCGCGCGTCGATCATCGGCGCGATCCTGGCCAACCTGCTGCTCGCCATGGGCGTGGCGTTCACCTTGGGCGGCCTGCGCCACCACACGCAGAAGTTCAACGCAGGGGCCACGCGCCTCTACAGCTCGATGATGCTGCTGGCGGTCATCAGCCTGGGCGTGCCCGCGGCCTTCAGCAGGCTGGCTGCACCTGATGTGGTGATGCCGCAGCAGGGCCCGATCAACCTGGGCACGGCGCTCCTGCTGCTGGTGGCGTATGGCCTGTACCTGCTCTTCATGCTGAAGACGCATCCGGACTTCTTCAAGAGCGCGCACGGCGAAACGGAAGAGCATGGCACCGACGGGCCGCAGTGGAGCGTGTCTCGCGCCGTCGGCACCCTGGTGGGCGCGTCGCTGCTGGCCGCATGGATGAGCGAGGTCCTGGTCGGCGCCGCCGAAGGGACAGGCAAGGCGATGGGGATGTCCGAGGTCTTCATCGGGATCGTGCTGCTGGCCATCGTGGGCGGGGCCGCCGAGAGCGGCTCGGCGATCGCCATGGCGCGCAAGGACAAGCTGGACCTGACGGTGGGCATCGCCATGGGGAGCAGCATCCAGATCGCCCTCTTCGTGGCCCCCGCGCTGGTGCTGTGCAGCTACTTCCTGGGGCCCCAGCCGCTGGAGCTGGCCTTCAGTCGCGCCGAGATCATCACCCTGTTCATGGGCGTTCTTCTGGGAGCAATTGTGGTGGGCGACGGCCTCTCCAACTGGTACAAGGGCGTCCAGCTGATCACCGTCTATGTCATGATTGCGATTCTCTTCTACTTCCTGCCCGTGGCGAGCTGATCACTTTTCTCTCCGCATGGCCACCCAAGTCACCGGACCCCGCAAGCGCGTGCTGGATGCCCACGAACGCATCGCCGAGATGCTCTTCGGGTTGATCATGGTGCTCACCTTCACCGGCACGCTGAGCGTGGTCGAGGCCGGGCGTGATGACGTCCGTGCGATGCTGATTGGCGCGCTGGGGTGCAACCTGGCATGGGGCGTCATCGACGCCGTGCTGTACCTGATGGGATGCCAGGCGGAGAAGGCCGGCAATCTGCGTGTCCTTCACGCCGTGCGCAGGAGCACCGATCCGGCAGAGGCGCGGCGGCTGATCGCCGATGCGCTGCCAGTGGCGGTCGCCTCGATCCTGCAGCCCGCGGAGCTGGACTCGATTCACCAGCGGCTGAGGCAGTTGCCCGAGCCGCCCGCACGAGCGCGCCTGGGCAGCGCCGACTGGAGAGGCGCGCTGGGCGTGTTCCTGCTGGTCTTCGCGGCGACCTTTCCCGTGGCGGTCCCTTTCCTGCTCCTGCCCGAAGTGCTGCCTGCCATGCGGCTCTCCAACGGCATCGCCATTGGGATGCTCTTCGCGCTGGGGCACCAGTTCGGGCGCTGCACCGGACGGGGTCCGTTGGCGACCGGGTTCCTGATGGTGGCGCTGGGCGGCGCGCTGGTGGGGCTCACCATCGCGCTCGGGGGATGATCACGGACAGCCAGCAGCGGGAGCGTCTCTTGGTTGCTTCGCCCCGAGGAATCGATTGACGCACCGCGCCAACTCGCTCGTCACCACACTGGGCACGGGCATGTCCCTGTCCCCGTCCCTGCTCGAGGCACCCGCCGCCCGCGCCGCCCTGCCGCTACTTCTGCCCCAGCTTGGCCAGCAATTCGGCGTCGATGCCCAGGTATTCGCGCATGTGCTGCTCGTAGGTCTCCTGGTCCTTGTCGCGGCTGAAGTCCAGGCGCAGCTCGTTGATGACCTTGGTGCCCTGGCCGATCCATGCCTTCCACGTCTCGGCGCTGATGTTCTCGTGGATCCACTGGCCGATGGGCCCCTTGAAAGGGGGCGCGTCCATCTTGAAGCCCGGGCGCCCCGTGCGCTGGCAGATGAAGGTGCCCGACGACTTCAGGCGCTCGGCCGCCGCGTCCACTTCAGGCGAGAGCTTGGGCGGCTCGCGGCCGATGCTGCGCAGCAGGTCGCCGATGGCGTTCTTGGGCATCAGGTCCCCCTTGCGCGCGGCGGTCTCGTAGCCGCGCACCAGGAAGTCCACCGCGCGGTCGGACCAGCCCGCGCCGATCATCGCCTGGCCGCCCAGCTGGAAGGCCTTGCTCATCTCGGGGGCAAGCTCGACGCAGCGCTCGAAGCAGCGCGCCGCCTCGGCGTGGCGGGCGCCGTCCAGGTACGCCTTCCCCAGGCTGAAGTGCGCCATCTCGTTGGTGGGGTCCGCCGACGCCATCTTCTCGAACTGCGCGATGCGGTCGCCGGTGGCGGCGCCCTGCGGGTGTCCTGTCTGGTTCATCCCCGAATGATAGGAGCACCCGGCAGCACCGAGGCGCCGGGGGCGGCGGGCTTGCGGCGCAGCCAGTGCTTGCGGTGATAGACCCACCACTCGATGACCAGGAGGACCAGCGAGGCGGCCAGCGCATAGGGCCACAGGTCGCTGAGCGCAGTGCTGCCGCCGCTGGTGGCGTTGACCTGCTGCGCGCCGATGCCGATCTTCTCGGCGGCGGCGATGCGCCCCTCGCCGTCGGCGGAGTTCACGGCATAGATGCGGCGCTGATCGCCGCGGTCGTCGTTCCAGCGGAAGGTGTACGCGCCCGCCAGCGTGACGGGGCCGAAGGCGACGGTGCCGTCGCGGGGCGCCACCTGCTGCGTGCCCCCGGCGGGCAGCGTGACGGTCACCTCGCGGGTGCCGGTGCCGACGCGCGCGGTCAGTACATCACCGGGGTGGTGCTCCTCCTGCGCCGCGGCCTGGTCCATGGAACCAAGCCACTCGATCGAGTTGGCCATGAAGGTGACGAAGCCGCGCTGGAAGGGCCAGTTGGAGTCGATGGGCTCGAAGGTGGCCACGATCGCCGTCACCGGGCCGCGCCGCGCGATCACGACCAGGGGCGTCTCCGACGCCTCGACGATCGCCTCGGTCTCGGAGGTGGGCGCGATCGCCGTTGCGCGCGCCACGAAGAGGTCGTCCAGGTTCACCGCGCGCAGCAGCGGATGCTCGCTGCGCTGCGAGCGCACCGACAGGCGGTCCTTGCTGGCAAAGGGGTTCAGCCCCTCGATGGAGGCGGGCACGCCGAAGATCAGGTAGCGCCCGGGGGGCAGCTGCGCGGGCAGCGCGCCCGCCGCGGCCACCACCACGTCGAACTGCTCGTTCTTGGCGCCGCGCGCGACGAATTCCTCGGCGGTCAGCGTCTCCAGCTTCTCGACGGGCAGCGCCGTCATCACGTCGCGCACGGCGAAGTCCAGCCCGCCGACCAGGGCGACGCGCAGCCGCCGCGGCGCGCTGACGGCGATCTGCGCCAGGTTGTCCGCGGGCAGGTCGTCGCCGCGCACCACGCGCACGCCGATGACGCCCGCGCGCGGCTGCACGATGGGCGGGAAGGTGACGCGTTCGGTGCCGGGGCGGTACTCGCGCTTGCCGTCGACGTTGCTCTCGCTGGCCGCGGCCACGACGGCGGGCTTCTGCGTCACGCTGCGCCGCTGCCCGTCCACCAGCAATTCAAGGTCCGTCTCGATGGACTCGCGGGTGTCGTTGCGCAGCGTCACGAAGACCTGGATGAGCCCCGGCTCGGTGGCGCTGCGCTCGGCGGCGATCCCCTCGATGCCCACGTTCCCTGCGTCGGCGCGGCCGACCATGCGATAGACCAGTTCCTCGCCGGGACGCAGCGCTTCTTCGCCCAGGTCGCTGATGCGGCCGTCGGACCATACCTCCAGCACCGCACCCTTGGTGGGCGCGGCCACCGCGGCGTCGGGGTTGACCACGGTGGTGAAGGCGCGCGCCAGCGCCAGCGCATCGGTGACGCGGCTGGCGCCGTCGGTGGCGGTGACGCGCTCCAGCGCGCGCAGCGCATCGGTGCGCGAGTGCGTGAAGGGCTGCAGCACCTCGGCGGTGTCGGAGAAGGCGATGACCATCACCTCGGCCTGCGAAGAGGAGAAGAGCCCGCCTTCAAAGAGCTTGTCGATGCGCGCTTTTGCCTGCTCCTTGGCGATGTCCAGGCGCGTGCGCTTGGGATCCATGTCGGTGGCGTTCATCGAGCCCGAGCGGTCCAGGATGACCACCGTCCGGCCGCCGCCGCCCGTGCCCAGGTCCATCCGCGGCTGCATCAGCGCGAAGGCCACGAAGCCCAGGAGCAGCAGCTGCAGGAAGAGGAGCAGGCTGGGGCGCAGGCGCTGGAAAGGCGTGTTGGCGCGCACGTCTTCCACGCTGCGCTTCCAGAGCAGCGTGCTGGGCACCCCTGCCGGTCGCCGGCGCAGCTTCAGGAAGTAGAGGGCCAGGAGAAGCGGCAGCACGATCGACGCCACCACGATGCCGGTGAGCGGCGTGAGCCATGCGATGGCAAGCAGCGGCCCCGCGGTCATCGCAGCATCCCCCGCTTGCGCAGGTATTCCAGGAGCAGCGCGTCCATGTCGGTGCCGGTGTTCACCACCAGGTGCATGATCGAGCGCCGCACCGCGTAGTCGCGCAGCCCGGCGCACCACGCGCCCAGGTTGGCGCGGTACTGCTCGACCAGCCCCGCGCTGGCGGTCACCTCGGCCTCGTCGCGGTCTTCGCTGTCCACCAGGCGGTAGTCACCCGAAAGACCATACGTGCCGGGGTCCAGCTCCTGCGGCGAGAGTGGCTGGATGCACCACAGGTCGTAGCCGCGCCCGGCCACGTAGCGCAGCCCCTTCTCGTAGCCGCCCTTCAGCAGGAAGTCGCTCAGGATGATCATCACCCCGCGCCCCTGCCGCGAGAGCGCCAGCGTGCGCATCGAATCCTCGAAGGTGTCCGCGCCGCCCGGCTGCAGGTTCAGCAGCCAGCGGCCCATCTCGCTGGTCTTGCGCCGGCCGCGCAGGTTGGAGATGCGCTGCATGCCGCCGGTTCCCCCGAATGCCGCCAGCGTCACGCGATTGTGGTTCACCAGCCCGATGTACCCCAGCGCCATCGCCAGCTTCTGCGCGAAGAGCAGCTTGTTGGGATCGCCCCAGTCCATCGATGCGCTGGTGTCGATGGCGATCATCAGCGACAGGTCCTCCTCTTCCAGAAAGATCTTCAGGAAGAGGCGATCCAGTCGGCCGAAGATGTTCCAGTCTACGAAGCGCAGGTCGTCGCCGTGCACGTACTGGCGGAAGTCGGCGAACTCCACGCTCTGGCCGCGGCGCTTGGAGCGGCGCTCCCCCTGCAGCTTGCCCGCGAAGATCTTGCGGCTGACGATGTCCAGCTGCCCGATCTTGGCCATGAGCGCCGGGTCCAGGATCTCGTCGACGCGCTGCGGCCGCTTGGGCTTGGGCTGGTTCTGGAAGAAGAGGCTCATGGCTTCGGCGCCTCGGCGGGTTCGTCCATGGGCACCTCGCGCGCCACGCGCGAGAGGATGCCGCGGACCACGGCGTCGGCGTCCATGCCGTCCGCCTCGGCCTCGAAGCTGGGGCGGACGCGATGGCGCAGCGCGGCGGGCGCCACGGCGTGCGCGTCGGCGATGGAGACATGGAAGCGGCCATCCAGCAGCGCGCGCACCTTGGAGGCCGCCACGATCGCCTGCGCCGCGCGCGGGCTGGCGCCCACGCTGATCTCGCGCTGCGCATTGCGGTCCGCGTAGTGGCCGCCGGGATGCGTGGCCAGCACCAGCCGGATGATGAAGTCCTGCACCGGGTCCGCGATCACGATGCGCCGCGCCAGCCGCTGCGCCTGCAGGATGCGTTCGCCGTCCAGGATGGGCGCGATGGTGGGCTCGCCCGTCACGGTGGTGCGGCGCAGGATCTCCATCAGCTCCTCGCGCTTCACCGCGGGCACTTCCACTTTCAACAGGAAGCGGTCCAGCTGCGCTTCGGGCAGCGGATAGGTGCCCTCCTGCTCGATGGGGTTCTGCGTGGCCAGCACCAGGAAGGGCGCCTGCAGCTTGTGCGTCTGCCCGCCCACGGTGACGGCGCGCTCCTGCATCGCCTCCAGCAGCGCCGACTGGCTCTTGGGCGTGGCACGGTTGATCTCGTCGGCCAGCAGCACCTGCGTGAAGATCGGTCCCGGTCGGAACTGCATGGTGCGATGGCCCGCGTCATCCTCGATGAGGATCTGCGTGCCCACGATGTCCGCGGGCATCAGGTCGGGGGTGAACTGGATGCGCGCGAACTGCAGCTTGAAGGCGTCGCCCAACGTGCGCACCAGGAGCGTCTTGCCCAGTCCGGGCACCCCCTCCAGCAGCACGTGGCCGCCCGCCAGCAGCGCCCACAGCGTCTGCTCCACGACATCGCGCTGCCCCACCAGGCGCTTGCCGATCTCGGCGCGCAGGCGCTTGGCAACCACGTTGAAGCTGGCGCACCGCTCGCGCGCGGTGGCTTCGTCGGCGATGCCCTGGTCGAAGGGGGGCAGCGATGCGATTTCCTTGGGGAGCGCGCTCACGGGGTGCGGCCTCCGGGGCCGGCGCCACCTGCACCGCCCGCGCCGTCACCACCGCCGCCTTCGCCGCCACCCGGTCCGCCGCCGCTCTTGTCCTGCGGCGCGCTTCAGCGGCGGCGCGCAGCCGGGCAAGCGGATCGTCGGCGGCGCCGGCGTCGGCGGCATCCTCGGGGCGCGGCCGGGCGCCGGGGCGTGCGCCGCCGGGGGCGGCGGTGTCGCCGAGGTCACGTGCGTCGACGCGCGGGCCGTCCGCAGAGGCTTCGAAGCGGCGTCCGGCCATGGAGGGATCCGCGGGTGCGCTTGCTGCGCCGCCCTTGCCGCGCTGCGCCGTGGCGGTGCTTCCCGTGGCGCTGGCGCTGGCGGTGCCGCCCGCGGCCGCGCCCGTGCGCGCGCGCCGCAGTGCATCCATGCCACCCGTGCCCGCCTGCACCGCGCCGCCGGTGACGCGCGCGGCCAGCTCCTGCGCGTCGCGCCGGTCGAAGGCGATGCGTCGCCAGGCGATGTCGATCAGGATGAGCCCCGCGGCGATGATCGCCGCCAGGTCCCACAGGTTGCGCGCCGACTGCGAAGTGCCAAGGGTGCTGCGGTCGAAGAGCTCCCAGGTCTTGGCGTCGGCCAGGCGCAGGACGCGCCCGCCGGTGCGCTCGGCCACCGCGCGCAGCAGCGCGGCGTTGTCGCGCGTGGCGCGATACTCGGCGGCGTAGGGCACGCTCACCGCGGCCTGCACGCTGCCCGCGCGCGCATCACCGCTGTCCGAAGTGCGCGCAAATGCGATGTTGGCCAGGTATGCGCCCGACTGCGCGGTGGCGAACTCGCCCGTGAAGCGGCCGGGCCCCGTCTGGCGCAGCGGCAGGTCGATCACCTTGCCGTCAGGTGCCACCAGCCGCGCCTCGGCGCGCGTGGCGGCGGCGAAGCCCCCCTGCTGCTCGCGCGTCTCAACGTCCACGAAGGCGCGGTCGCCATCCACGCGCGTGCTGACGCTGACGTCCTGCGGCATGGCGGGACGCATCGTCCAGCGGATCGACTGCTCCCAGAATGCCTGGAAACGCGTCCATTTCGTCCATGCAGGGCCCCAACGCGCGCCCAGGTCGCTGGTGAAGGCGATGCTGCGCCCCAGGCCATAGTTCCAGTACGCGAAGATGGGATCGGTGCCCTCCTTGGTCTTCACCGCCACGGGCATCTGCGCCAGCCCTTCGCGCGGGACCGTCAGGATGTAGCCGCGCACCATGGGCACCGCGTCGAAGCCCGCGATCGGGCCGCCGCTGGCCAGCGCGACGCTGGGTTGGAAGTCCCCCTCGACGATGAGCGAGCGGCTGACCAGCGTCGCCTCCTGGATGAAGATCTCGGGGAGGCGCCGCGGATTGTCCACCTTGTAGAAGCGCCCGCCCGTCTTGTTGGCGATCGCCTGCATCTTGCGGTTGTCCTCGGCGGTGCCGTGGCCGCCCACCATCACCGTGGTCACCGTGATCTTGGCGGCCTTGAAGTCATTCAGCAGCTCGGGCTCGGGGGCGCCGGGGTCGCCATCGGTGATCACGATGGAGTGCTTCTGCCCCGCGCGGATCTTCACCATCTCGTCGTGCACCATCTCCATGGGGATCTGGAAGCCGGGCATGTCGCCCACCATCATGCCGCGCGCCGCGGCCAACGCCGCACTCTTATCCCCCGCCACCTGCAGCGGGAAGCCCCAGCCGTAGTTCTCGCGGTCGCCCGGGCGCGGTCCGGCGGCGAAGCCCCCGCCGCCGTACGAGAGCAGGCCGATGTAGTCCTGGCTCGAGAGCGCGTTGATCGCCGAGGTGGCCACCTTCTGGCCCCAGAAATTGCCCTCGGCCATCTCGCAGCTGTGCAGCAGGATGGCCAGCGCTCCACGCAGGATCTGTCGCGTCTGCGGCGGGTCCATCCGCACCGGCAGTGCCTTGGCCGTCTCGCTCCCCAGCCAGCCGCCCGCGCCGAAGCTCTCGGGGCCGCCCAGCATGACGAAGCCGCCACCCAGGTCGTGCACGTACGCATGCAGCGCGCGGTCGAAGTCGTTGTCGATGGCCCAGCGCGGCACGTCGGCGATCACCACGCAGTCAAAGCCCGCCAGCGCCGCCAGGCCACGGCCCATGGCGCTCTCGGGGGTGCTGCGCTCCACTTCGATGCGTCCATCCTTCAGCGCGGCCTCCAACGCCGCCGTCTCGTTGGAACCCTCGGGGCAGAGCAGCAGCACGCGCCCGGTGCCGCCCACGAAGACCACCGCCGCGCCCACGTTGTTCTGCGCGATGCTGTCCATCGCCGCGTCGGCGGGCTCGAAGATGGCGCGGAAACGCTGCGCGCCGGTGCCGTTGGCCACGACTGGCAGCGTGATCAGGTTGGGGCCCGCCTGCAGCTCGACGGGGTAGCCCAGGCTGTCCGAGGCGGGGTCCAGGTCGACCGGATCGTCGTTCTGCCAAAGCAGGATGCGCCCCGTGGCGGGCTTCTGGCTGCGAATGACCAGTCGCAGGTCGATGGACTGCCCCTCGCGCGCGCGCGTGGGGGCGCGCAGCGATTCGAAGAGCACTTCGTTGGCGTGCTGGTACTCCAGCGGCACCACATCGATGGGGATGCCCGCCGCGCGTGCGCGGTCGGCCTGCTCCAGCAGCGCACCCGCCGTCTCGTTGCCGTCGCTCAGGAGCAGGATGCGCGCCGTGGTGTCGGCGGGCTGCGTGGCGATCGCGGTGCTCAGCCCCGCCGCCAGGTCCGTCGCCTGAAGGTCGCCCACATGGCCGGTCAGCACCACTTCGTTCAGCTGCGCGGGCATCGCCGCGATGATCGGGTCGCGCGCCACCGTGACCACGCCCACCCGATCGTCTGCGCGCTCCTTGCGGCCCACCGCCTCGCGCACCGACTCCTCTGCCTGCTTGCGCAGGTTCAGCGGGACGCTGTCGCTCTCATCAGCGACCACCAGCACGGTCATCGCGTCGCTCTGCCGCACGAAACTGGGGCGCGCCAGCGCGAAGGCCAGGAGCAGCAGGACCAGCACCCGCAGCGTCAGGCCGCCATAGGTCTTCCAGCGCCCCAGGACGGGCACGCTGCGACGCGCCATCCACGCCAGCGGCAGCGCCAGCAGCAGGATGAGGAGCGCCCAGGGATGTTCGAATGCGATGGTCATGCGCAGGTGAGTGCCACGCTACCGCACCGCATCCTTGTCGGGTGAAGATTGCGCAGGAGTTGGAGCGGGCGACGGTGCGGTTCCGGGCACGGGGGGCAATCCGTCGAGGGCGCAGATCAGCACGCGGGAGTGGCCGGAGTCCAGGATGTAGACGCGGCCGTCGCGCGCCCCCACGGCCCAGGGGAAGCGCAGCGCATTGACGCCCGAGGGGACCGATCGCATCCGGTCGCCGTCAATCAGCTGCAGCGTCACCGGCACGGGGGCCCCCTGCACCGCCGACCCCAGCGCCAGCACACGCCCGTCGCGCGGGTCGATGCGCTGCAGCCGGTTGTCGCCGAACTCGGCGATGAGCAGCGTGCCGTCGGGCAGCACCTCCAGGCCATAGGGGTAGACGAACTGCCCGGGCGCCTCGCCCACGCTGCCGTAGCTGCGCAGGAACTGGCCATCGGGGGTCAGGACCTGGATGCGGTGGTTGCAGGCATCTGCGACGAAGAGTTCCTTGCCGTCGGGCGAGAAGCCCATGGACTGCGGGCGGTCGAACTGCACCGGCCCCTTGCCGCGGCTGCCGAAGGTGCGCACGAAGGTGCCCTCCGGGGTGAAGACCTGGATGCGGTCGTTGCCGCCGAACTCCGCGACATAGATCAGGCCGTCGGGCCCCACTTCGACATCGCAGGGAAAGATGAACTGGCCGGGCTCCATTCCGTAGACGCCCCACCGGCGCAATTCGGTGCCCGCGGGGGTGAAGGCCACCACGCGGTGGTAGTGCGTGTCCGCCACCCAGACCGTTCCGTCGGGGGCGATGCCGAGCCCCGTGGGCTTGCCGACCGTCTTCTCGGGCATCGCCCATTCGTGGAGGTACTTCCCCTCGGGGGTGAAGCGCTGGATGCGCGCCTGGCGGTCGACCACCAGGATGGTGCCGTCGCGCGGATCGATCTCCAGGACGCGCGGATATTCAAATTGCCCGCGACCGCGCCCTGCACCGCCGAAGTGCGCCTGCACCTGGATGGCGGGGCCGCCCGCCGGTGACACTTCGCGGCAGCCGGTGAAGAGCAGCGCAGCCGCCAGCAGCAGCATGGCGTTGCGCGCGCCGGCGCGCCCCAGCAGCAGCGCCACCGCCAGCCCAGCCACCGCCGCCGTCACCAGCAGCGCCAGCAATGCGCCCAGCACCGTGGCAGGCTGTTGGTAGTGGATGGCATTCAGCAGCGTCGAGGAGGCCCACGCCCAGCCGGGGGGTTCCAGGCGCGCGCTGACCACGACTTCGCCCGCGGCGAGCGTTGCCACCGCCAGCAGCGCGGCCAGCGAGGCGGCACGCAGTTGCGGCGCCAGCGCCGGGAAGAGGCCGCGCCACTCGCCTCCGTCGATGGTGCGCAGGTCGCGCCGCTCGCGCGGCTCGCGCAGGGCACTCATGCGCCCCAGCCAGGCCGCCACCGCGCCGAAGCGCGCCAGGTGCGCCAGCACCATGATCACCGGGGTGTCGTAGACGGGAGGACCGAGCAAGTCATGGTTGTACGCCGCCGCCAGCGCCAGCGCGGCGATCGTGCCTGGGACGGTCGCGGCCAGCACCCAGCCCACCAGCATGGTGCGCTCGGCGAGGCGCGCGGCGCGCGCGGCACGGCTGCGGCCCAGCCCCAGCGAGGCCAGCGCCAGGTGGCCCGCAGCGATTACCACGGCGACGATCCCGGCGGCGAAGGCCGCGGCGAAGGTGCTTCCCGCACCGCGCAATGCAACGGGGGCAAAGTCCTGCAGCGCGCCGCGCGTCAGCAATGCGCGGATGAGCACCGCGACCGGCAGCACCAGCGTCAGCGCCACCAGCGCCCACGCCGCACGGGCGCGCGCTGGCCGGGGGGGCGCCACGGGATCCTCGCGTGGGCGCACGGGCCAGCACGCCAGCGCGATGCCGCCGATCGCCGCCAGCACGATCGCAGGCAGGCCCGCGCGCAGCACCGTTCCGGCAGGCGTTCCCTGCACGTCCAGCGTGCGCAGCTCGAAGCCGAAGGTGGACACCTGCGCCAGGTCGAAGCTAACCGTGGATCCCGCCACTACAAAGAAGGTGACCGCCGCACCCAGCGCCATCGCCGATCGATCGCTCCGGAAGGCGCGGGCGATGCGCTGGCCCCAGCCCTCGCCATCCAGCGCGCCCAGTTCGCGCTGCGTGGATTCCTCGCGCGCGTCGCGTGCGGCCACTGCCCACGCCGCCAGCGGCCACGCCCAGGAGACCAGCCCAACTGCCAGCAGCGCCTGCCGCAGCAGCACCACATGCCCCTGCGCCGATGCCCAGTCGCCAAGCGCGCTGCCCGGGCCCGCCGCTTCCCACCAGGTCCAGTAGACGGCGTATGGGGGAAGTGCCGCCGCCACGATGCTGGCACCCAGCAGCCAGCGCCCGCTGCGCGCGCCGCGCATCGCACGGCCGACCACCCATCCCACCAGCGTGCACGCCAGGGTGGCCGCCAGGGCCCAGGCCACGGTGGTGAGAAGCGTCGCGGCGCCATCAAAGGTGCTGGGGAGCGCGCCGCCCGACACGAGTTCGCGCGCTGCGGCGGCGGCGGGCCAGGCCACCGCGGCGACAAAGCAGATTGCTGCCGCGATCGCAGCACTGGCGGCGGCGTGCGCGCGCGCGGCCACCGCTACTGCTGCTTCCTGGCGTTCCGCGCCTCCATGAAGAGTTGCACGGCAGGATCCGATCGCGCTGAGACCGCATTGGGATCGACTGCCAACGGATCCGCCAGGATCAGGTCCCCCTCCTGCGGCGCGGTGATGATGGGCGCGTGCTTCCCTGGCGGCCCGGCCAGCTGCCGTTCAGTCTGCGGCGAGAGCATGAAGGCGATGAAGGCGGCGGCCTGTTCCGGATGTGGCGCCCCTGCCACCATCGCCACGGTGTTGGGCAGGACATAGGTGCCGCCGCCGGCCAGCGCGACATCGCGCGCGTGGCGCGGGAAGGTCATCGCCACCGCCAGCCCGCGCTCGCGCGCGGCCAGCACGTCGTCGGTGTCGGTCATGCCGATGAGCGCCTCGCCACGCGACACCGCATCGATGACGCCCGCATTGCCCGAGGTGAGCACCATGGGCTCGTTCGCCGCCAGCCCCTGCACGAAGGCCGCGAAATAGCCCGGGTCTGCGTGCGCGCCCCAGTACGCGTCCATTGCGCCGAAGTGGCTGCGCGTGGTGCCGAAGCGCGGGTCGGCCATCGCGATCTGACCCTTCCAGCGCGGTAGCGCCAGGTCGGACCAGCTTTGCGGCGGGTCGGTGACGCGCGCGGGCTGGTAGACGATGACGCGGCCGCGCGCGGCGAAGGCGAACCACCGCCCCTGCGCGTCGCGCCATTGCGCGGGCCACGTCTCCGCGGGCGCACCGGTGTAGGGCGCGGTCACCCCCTCGGCCGCGAGCGCCACGTTGGCCGCCTGCTCGTTGGACCAGAAGACGTCGGCGCGCGGACGGCTGCGTTCGCTGCGCAGCGTGTTGGCCAGGCCGGTGGTCTTGGTCGCTTCGCCGTCGAACTTCGCATCCACGCGGATGCCCGTCTCGCGCTCGAAGCGCTCGAAGACGGGGCGCGCCACCTGCTCGTCGGCGCTGGTGTAGACGGTGACGCTGGGGTGCCGGTCGCAGCCGGTCGCGGCGACCGCCGCCAGCCCGGCGAGCATCGCGAGCGCGGCCGTGGCAGCGCGCGCATGCCATGGGCGTCCCGGCGTCCAGATGGAGAGTGGCGCGGCCATCGGTGCGTGCAGAGGATTACTTGGGATTCGCGGGCGATGCTGGTGCCGCGGGCGCAGCGGGTGCTGCTCCGGCGGGCGCCGCAGGCGCGCCGCCCGCAGCGGGCGCCTTGGCGGGCGCAATCCCCTTCTGTTCGATGCGCTTGCGCATGTCACCGAAGTACTGCTTGTGCACCTCGCGCAGGTGCGCGGGCACGGGGTCATCCTCGGTGCCGCGCTCGTATCCAGGCGCGATGTTGCCCGCCACCTCGGAGAGCGCCACGCGGCTCTCGCCAACAGGCGCCTGCCCCGCCACCAGCTGGCGCGCGATCACGTCGCCCTCCTGCTTCTGCCCCTTCTGCTTCTGCATCTTGGTGCCGTAGGCGGTTTCGCGGATGTCGCGGCCCGCGCCCTTGGCTTGGCCGCGGCCGCCAGTGTTGGCGGTCTTCTCCGAGGCGCTGGAGCCGGCGCCCTGGCCCTGGCCCGCGCCACCGGCGCGAAGTGCGCTGTCGGCTTCGGAGTCGCTCATGCTGTTCCCCCCCTGGCACTGGCTCTGCGCGTTCTGCGCAGCCTGGTCCAACTGCTGCTGCGCCTCGGCATCGGAGAGCATCGACTCCATGCTGTTGCCTTCGCCCGAGCTCTGCGACTTGCCCGCGCCCGCCTGCGGCTGCGCGCTCTCCCCCTCCTTGCCCTCCTGCGGCGAGCCCGACTGCCCCTGCTTGGACTGGCCGCCGGGGTTGTCGCCGGGGTTCTTGCACTCGCTGGCGGACTGTTGCATCTGCTGCGCCATCTTCTGCATCTGCTGCTGCGCCTGCTTGCTCGCCTCGGCCGCCTGCTTGATGGCCTGCTTCTGCGACTCGTTCAGCGCCTTGGACTGCGAGATCGCCTGCTGCAGCGCCTGCGGGTTCTTGGCAAGCTCGGGGTCCAGCCCCGCCTCGCGCAGCGCCTGCGCCAGCTTGGCGGGATCCTTCGAGAGCGCGTCCAGCTGCTGCGCGGTCTTCTCGATCGCCTTGGCCAGCTCGTCGCGCTGCTTCTCGGTCAGCTTGTCGTCCTTGATGGCCTTCTGCAGCTCGGCTGCGGCTTCCTTGGCGGCCTGGAAGTCGCCGCGCTTCAGCGCCTCGGCCAGGTCGGTGGCGGCGTTCTTGCTTTCGGGCAGCTCAAGCTTCGAGAGGGCGTCCTGCAGCTCGCGCGACGCCTTCGCCTCCTTGCTCTCGCGCACCTCGCCCAGGCGCTCCTCCATCTCCGCCATGCGCTTCATCGCCTCGCGCCCGGCTTCCTCGGCGTTCTTGGGCTTGGCGTTGGGGTCCTCGGCCAGCGCGCGGCGTGCGGCGTCCAGCTCGGCGTCCAGCTTGGCGGCCAGCTCGGGGCTCTGCTCGATCTGCTTCACCAGTTCCTTCAGCCGCTCCTGCTCGGGGGTCGGGCCGGGCGCCGCGGCCTGCTGCAGCGTGGGGTCCTTCAGCTTGGGGTTCAGCAGCCCCGTCTCGGGGAGCACGAACCACGCGGTGAACATCCCCACCAGCAGCGCGGGAGCCACCCACCAACGATGGGGGGCCTGCACGGCGAACTTCTCGCGGGCGCGCGAGACGACGTCGCGATCGCTGGCGTAGGCGACCGCGTCGGCGATGGCAGCTTGCGCGAAGGGGTCGCCCGCGTTGCGCGAATCCGGCGCGGAGAGCGCCAGCGCGGTGGCGAAGCGCTCGCCGCTTGCCAGGCGCGCATCCAGTTCAAGGGCAGCGCTGGACTCGCCGCGGAAGCGCCGGCGCACCAGCAGGGCTCCGATGCCCGCGCTGAGCAGCGCCACCAGCAGCGCCATCAGCGCCAGGAATCCCATGCTGCGCGAAGGCACCCCGATTGACGCGCTGGCGCCCAGCAGCCGGCGTTCGACCACCAGCACCAGCGCCAAGGTGGCCAAGATGGTGGCAACATGCAGCGACGCGGCCAGCCATGCCTCGGTGAAGAGGCGCCGCCGGGCGAAGCGAACCAGCATGTGGATGCGTTCCATGGAGAGCGTTCCTTGTGACGCGCCGAAGCGAGGCTCGCAGGTGGCGCGCAGGCGGAGTCCGAACACCCAAAGTCTAGCCCCTGGAGTCTATTCCCCAAAGGATTCGCCGGCGTGCGGGCCGCAGGGCAGGCCCGCGGCCGGAAGGTCCGTATCATCCGGCGACCATGCGTACAACGCATCTTGCTCTCTTCGTGTTCGCCGCTGCCCTCCAGTGTGTTGCTGTCGCCGGTGCCAGTCCGCTGGAACCCGCGGCAGTTTCTGCTGCCGCACCCCTGATGGCGTCGCGGGCGGCCCCGCGCTCCGCAGCACTTTGGGCGCAGGACCAGCAGAGCCCCAACGACCTGCGCCAGGAGGCGGAACGCCTGCGCCAGGAGGCGAAGCAGCTGCGCATGGACCTGGATGCCGCACTGGCCAGGATCAAGGCGCTGGAGGCGAAGCTTGCCGATGCCGAACAGGCCGCCAAGGACGCCGCCGCCAAGGCTGGCGGCAGCACCAGCGCCCCCACCGTCCCCGCTCAGCCCGATCCCGCTGCCCCCGTCCCCGCCGAAGTTCCCGCGGACGTGAACATCGGCCCCGGTGGGCTGCTGGCGTCGATGCAAGCGGACTACCTGAAGAACTTCAGCTCGGCGCCGCCGCCCCCCTCGAACCCCAAGGAGCAGCTGGAGTTCGACCTGCACATGAAGAAGCTGGAGTCCTGGTGCGCCAAGGCGAACCGCGACGGCATCCGCAGCCTGACCTGGATCGGGCGCATCGACCCAAACTCAATGCGCGCCAATGGACGACTGGTGAGCCTGGCGTTCCTCTTCAAGAACGGCAAGCGCGAGTTTCGCGTCGAGGTGACGCTGGACAAGGGGCTGCTGGCACGGGTGACCTCGGGCGACATGATCGACCTGGGTGACCTGGCGATCACTGCCGTCGTGCGGCCGCGGGTGCGCGTCAACACGGCACGCGCGGAACCGGGCGCCTTCGAGACCACGCCGCTCGTGGGGCCCTACCTGGAGTTCGGCTTCGACTATGACATCAAGTCGATCATCCCCGCCGAGAAGGCAAAGAACCTGCCCGCGAAGGGTTCGTGACCGCACGCGGGCCGCACCATGCAGCCCGATGACCATGTCTGCCTTTGCTTCCGCGTGAGCCTGCGCAAGCTGGTCAATTACATGGAGCGCGAGCGTCCGGTGGTGGCCAGCCAGCTTTCGGAGTGCCTGGGCGCGGGGACGGGGTGCCAGTGGTGCGTGCCCTTCCTGCGCGGGCTGCATGCGCAGTGGCGGGCGGGCCGGCAGCCCGACCTGCCGCTTTCGCCAACCATCTATGCCACCGAGCGCGCCAGCTACCGAAGCACGGGGCTGCGGCCGGAGGGTCCGCTGCCCGGGATGTCCGAAGAACCACCGCCAAATGGGCCGGTCGGTTGATATTGAGACTGAGTCGCAATACCATTCTTGCGCCTTCGTCCTCCCTACCGATGCCCCACCGCCGCCCCAACCCCGCTGCACGTGACACCGCCGGACGCGACGCCGCCGGACGCGACCCGGGGCAGCCGGTGCAGATCCCGCTGACGCAGCTGCGGCGCGGGCAACGGGCGATCGTGAACTGCTCGGAGCTGACGGCGCTGCCCGAAGGGGACCGCTGCCTGCTGCACGCGATGGGGATGCACGATGCGTGCGAAGTGACCGTCTGCCGCCCGGGCACCCCTTGCATCGTGCAGATCGATTCGACGCGGCTTGGCCTCTCGGGCGCCGTGGCCAGCAAGATCCTGGTGACGCCGATCAACAACGACGATCCGCCGGCGCGCCGATGAGCAGCGCCGGACGAGCGCCAGGTGCACCCGAGGCCGGTGAGCCCGGTGCGGACCTGCGCCGCGAAGCAGGAGCGCTGCCGCGCGTGGCGGTCCTGGGGAACCCCAACACGGGGAAGACCACCCTCTTCAACCGCCTCTGCGGCGTGCGCGCGCGCACGGCCAACTTCCCGGGCAGCACGGTAGAGAGCCGCGTGGGCATCCATCGCACCGCCGATGGCCGCGAAGAGCTTGAGCTGATCGACCTGCCTGGCGCCTACTCGCTGACGCTGGACCTGCCCGAGTCGCGCGTCTGCCGCGACTGCCTGGATGGCGACATCGACGGATACGAGCCCAACGCGATGCTCATCGTGGTGGACGCGACGAACCTGCGGCGCAACCTGCAGTTCGCGGCGCAGGCGCTGGTGAAGCGCATGCCCGCGGTGGTGGCGCTCAACATGATCGACCTGGCGCGCAAGCGCGGCCTGGCGGCGGACCCGGCGATGCTCTCGCGCCTGCTTGGGTGCCCGGTGGTGGCCGTCTCCGGGCGCAGCGGCGAGGGAATGAACGCGCTGGATGTGGCGCTGGACACCGTGGCGCGGCTGCCCTTCGACCCGGATGCGCTGGTGTCGCGCCTGCAAAAGGTGCCGCCCGCGACGGCCGGGTCGCGCGAGATGGCGGCGTGGGCCGACAGCATCGTGGCTGCGGCTGCACCGGGCACGCTGGTGCAGGGCAGCCCGCAGGATTCGCTGAGCGACCGGCTGGACGTGGCCTTCACCCATCCGGTCCTGGGCATCGCCTTCTTTGCCGTGATGATGGGGGTGCTCTTCGCCAGCATCTTCTTCGTGGCCAGCGTGCCCATGCACCTGATCGACCTGCTCTTTGGCACCACCGCCGATGCGGTGCGCAGCCTGCTGCCCGCGGGTGTGCTGGCGGACCTGATTGCCGACGGCATCGTGCCGGGCATCGGCGGCGTGCTGGTCTTCCTGCCGCAGATCTGCCTGCTCTTCTTCCTGCTCACGCTCCTGGAGGACTCGGGGTACCTCTCGCGCGCGGCCTTCGCCGTGGACCGCGTGATGGCGCGCTTCGGGCTCAGCGGGCTGGCCTTCGTGCCGCTCCTTTCCAGCCACGCGTGCGCGCTGCCGGGGATCATGAGCACGCGCCTGATCCCCGATCCGCGCGACCGGCTGGCCACCATCCTGGTCGCCCCCTTCATGAGCTGCAGCGCGCGCATTCCCGTCTACGTGCTGCTGATCGGGATCCTTTCGGTGGGGCGCCCGGCGTGGTTTGCGGGGGTCGCCTTCGCGGCGTGCTACGCGCTGGGTGCGGGGGCGGGGCTGCTGAGTGCGCTGATCGCGCGGCGCACGATCCTGCGCGGCCCTGCGCGGCCGCTGGTGCTGGAGCTGCCCACCTACAAGTGGCCCTCGCTGCGCACGGCGCTGCTGACCACCTATGACCGCGCGGGGGTCTTCCTGCGCAATGCGGGCACCACCATCCTGGCCATCTGCGTCCTGATGTGGTGGCTGAGCGCCTATCCGCGCGCGGTCGAGACGCCCCAGATCGCGGGGCTGCGGGCGCAGGCGACGCAGCTGCGCGAGCAGGCCGCGGCCATGTCAACGCAGGCCCCCCCCGAGGTGCTGGCGGTGGCCATCCCGACGATCTCAAAGGACGCGGAGGCGGCAGACGCCACCGCAGACCAGCTGCTGGCGCGCGAGCAGCAGGCGCACAGCTTTGCGGGCCGCATCGGCGACGCCGTGGCGCCCCTCTTCCAGCCGATGGGCTTCGACCGGCAGTTGACCGTGGGGGTGATGACCAGCTTCCTGGCGCGCGAGGTTTTTGTCAGCACGATGAGCGTGCTGGCCGGTGCGGGGCAGGACGCGGATTCCGAGAGCGAGACAGTGCTGGCGGAAGTGGCGCACATGCCGCGCGCGGATGGCACGCCCGTCTTCACCGCGCCGGTCACGGCGGCGACGCTGGTCTTCTTCGTGCTGGCCATGCAGTGCCTGCCGACGCTGGCCGTCACGCGGCGCGAGACGGGGTCGTGGAAGTGGCCCGCGCTGCAATTCGGCTGGATGAGCGGCGTGGCGTACGTGGCAGCGCTGGGCGCGTACCACGCGGTGCTGTGGCTGGGGGGCGCAGCCTGATGCCCTGGCACGACTGGCAATTCTGGGTGGCCACCGGGCTGGCGCTCTCGGCGCTGGTCTTCGTGGTGCGGCCGCTGCTGCCCAAGCGCGGCGCGGACCCGGGCTGCGGCAACTGCGGCGCGGGCAAGGCGGCGGCGCGCAGCAAGCGCACCACCCTGACCATTCGCGGCAAGTAGCAGCGTCACTTGCGCAGCAGCGCGCGGACCAATGCCAGGTCGGCGGGGGTCGTTACCTTGATGTTGCGCGGATCGCCTTCCACCACGATCACCGGGGCGCCCAGCCGCTCGACCAGCATCGAGTCGTCGGTGACGCCATCCAGCGAAGCCTGCGCGTACGCGCGCCGCAGCAGCGCGGCGCGGAAGACCTGCGGTGTCTGCACCGCCACCAGCCCCTCGCGCGGCACGGTGGCCAGCACGCGGCGGCCGCGGATCTTGGTGCTGTCGGAGAGATCGCCCAGGATCGCGTCGGCGACGGCATCTTCCGCTTCGGCGTCCACCTGTTCCTCGCTGACGCGCTTCAGCGTCTGCGTCACCGCGTCGCCGGGAATGACCGCATCGTGCACCTGCGCGGCGTCAAAGACGCGCGAGATCAGCTCGTCGCTGGCAAGCGGGCGCGCGGCGTCGTGCACCGCGATGTGCGAGCACTCGGGGGGCACCGCATCCAGCGCGTTGCGCACCGTCTCCCACCGCTCGATGGTGCCCCCCGCCACCACCACGGCGCCGTGGAAACCAAGCTGCGAGCCGTAGCGGTCGCGGAAAGCGTCCAGCTCGTCGGGGGGCGCCGCGACCACGATCCTGCCCACCTCGGGGCGGCGCGCGAAGATCTCGACGGTGCGCAGGATCATGGGCCTTCCGCCCACGTCCTGCGCAAGCTTGTCCCCCAGCCCGTAGCGGCGGCTGCGCCCCGCGGCGGGGATGATGACGCCCACGCGGAAGTCGCTCACTTGGCCTGCTCCTTGCCTTCGGGCGGCAGCTGGCCCTTCCATGTCGCGGGCGCGGGCAGCTGCGGGCGCTGCAGCGCCAGGATCGTCATCGCCGTGCCGAAGCCGCGGCTGCGCGGGAAGACGCGGTCGTTCCAGGTGCCATCGTCGTTTCGCACGGCGAAGAGCAGCTGCTCCAGCTGCCGGCGGTACTCCGGGCGCCGCTCGGCGGGCAGCAGCTCCACGGCGTCGCATGCGTGGAAGAATCCATAGAAGAAGTAGTAGGGTGCGACGCCGTACGGCGCCACATGGGTGCCGTTCTTCTGGCGGCGCTTCTCAAGCTCGCGCCAGGATGCCAGGAAGGCATCGATCGCGCGTTGCACCTTGGCGGCATCGGAGCGGCCCGCGCGCATCAGCACGCTCTCGGTGGCCACCATCCGGCCAATGGCACCGGGGATGCTCCGCGCAGGCTCCTTGGTCTGGCCCTGCGCGCTGTAGCTGACATTGCCATCCTCGGTGCGGCAGCGTTCCAGCGCCGCGATCGCGCGCGCCACGACCGCCTGGTCCACGGGAAGCCCCTGGCGGTGCGCCTCGAAGAGCACCTCCAGGCACGGCGCCGTCATGAAGGGGCTGGCCGCGCACGGCGTCTCGATGCCGGGCTTGCGCGCATAGTTCCATCCCCCCACCTGCGGGATCTCGGTGCGCTGCATCGCGTCCAGGTACCAGCGCAGCGCCGTCTCCGCCTGCGCCTCCAGCCCGGCGGGCACTTGTTTTGCGGCGCGCAGCAGCAGCAGGAAGCGCGCACCGAAGCAGTAGCCCCAGCCGCGCACGTCGTAGCCCGCGTCGTAGATGGGGCTCATCAGCGGTTCGTTGATGCCCGTGCAGATGAACTCTGCCGCGCGCTGCACCGCCGCCTGCCGCGCCGCGTCGGAGCCGTAGCCGGGGGACGTCAGCAGCGCTTCGCCCACGATCGCGGTGCCACCGATGCGGTAGCCGAAGGGGATCTCGCCGCCCACGCGGTAGACGCCTTCGTAGGGCCACTGCGCGCGCGGCTCGCCTTCCTGCGCGCTCAGGAGGAAGGCGATGCCATCGCGCACCGCGGCCTCGATGGCTTCGGGGCCGGGCGGCGCGGGTGGGCCCAGCAACGGCGCGGCCTGTGCCCGCGCTGGCGCGACCGGCACCGATGTTGCAGCGGTCGATCGCTTTGCGGGTGCGGCGGGCGCGGGCGTGTCCTTCGCGGGGGACGAAGGCGCTGCCTTCTCCTGCGCACCGACGGTGGCCGCCAGTGCGCTGCAGGCGAGGAGTGCAATGACGAATGGCGTGCGTCGCATCAGGCGTGCTCCGTTCCTGGGCTCGATTCACTCAGCGTGCTGGTTCCGCCCGGCCCGCCGGCCGCCTCTGGCACGTACAGGTGCACGTGCATGTCCCCGAAGGATCGCACCTCGGGACCCGAGAAGCCCGGGATCCCCCGCTCCTCGGCGCCCAACACGTACGGCAGCCGCAGCACCAGCCACCCGCGCTGGCCCATCACCGCGCGCAGCCGCGCGCACTGCTCCAGGATGCGGCGCTTCCCGCTGGTCTGCTCCGCCAGGTCGTAGGGCGGATCCACGAAGACCAGGTCGATGGGCCCGTGCAAGTGCCCCAGCAGTGTGCTGGAGAGGGCATCGGCCTGCAGCTGCCGGACGCGGGCGGACAGCCCCAGCGCCTCGACATTGCGCCGGGCGCAGTCAAAAACGTCGCGATCGCGCTCCACCAGCGTGGCGTGCCGTGCGCCGCGGCTCAGCGCCTCAAGCCCCATGGTCCCGACGCCGGAGAAAAGGTCCAGCACCGTGGCGTCTTCGCACCAACCGCGCAGGATGTTGAAGATGCTCTCCTTGACGCGGCCGGTCATGGGGCGCGTCACGTCGAAGCCGCGGGGCGTCTCCAGGATGCGGCTGCGATGTTCGCCGCCCATGATGGTCACTCGCGATGGCACGGCGCGAGGATACGCCCTGCTACCCTCCTGCGCCCCATGCCGCAGCCCTTCGACCAGCTTCCCAGCTCGCTGCGATCGAAGGCGCGATGGACGCGCCTGGCGGAGGGCCGCGTGCCCGCGCTGCTGATTCATCCGCACTGGGACGAGTCCCTCGCGCGCGTCACCGCCCCGGCGCCGGTGCTGGTGTGGATGCACGGCCGCACCGTCCACAAGGAGCTGGATCCAGGGCGCTACCTGCGGCTGATGCGCGCGGGCATCGCCAGCTGCGCGCTGGACCTGCCGGGACACGGCGAACGTGCAGACCTGGCGATGCAGGCACCTGGACGGACGCTCGATGTTGTCGCGCAGATGGCGGAGGAACTGGATGGCGTCGTGGCGGGCCTGGAGGCGGGCGGCGACCACGCCGGATGCCGCATGGCATTGGGCGGGATGAGCGCAGGCGGGATGGCAGCGCTGGTGCGCCTGACGCGGCCGCACACTTTCGCGGCCGTGCTGGTGGAGTGCACGACGGGCAGCTGGAAGTGGCAGCAGCATCGCGAGGCGTTTCACTCGGTGCAGGCAGCGGCCATGAACCCGATCGACCACCTGGATCGCTGGCGCGACATCCCGCTCCTGGCGCTGCACAACCAGCTGGACCAGTGGATCAGCATCGAAGGGCAGCGCGAGTTCGTGGGGGCGCTCCGTGCGCGCAGCGCGCACCCCGAGCGAATCGAGCTCCATGAGTACGGCCCGACGGGCGCCCCCTTCGAGCACTCGGGATTCGGCCGGCTCGCCTCCGACGCCAAGGAGCGCGGCACCCGCTTTTTGGTGGCGCAGCTCGGGGAGCATTCCATGGAGGGCCCCGGCGCCCTTCCGGTCCTTCCCGGGGGATCCTGAATGTTGCCAATTCCCGGCGACAGAAAAGTCGTGCCGCTCCGGAATTGCCGTATCTTGTCTCTGACACGCACCATGCAGGCCACCGAAACCCACCCCCCCGTCCGCGCGCGCCAGGTTGGAACGTGCGCCGCGAGCCGCCTTTCGAGCTCCTGCCGGTCCCAGCACCGGGGCCGACGCAACCATGTTGCCCTGGGGGGCTTCACCATCGTGGAACTGCTGGTCGTGATCGCGATCATCGCGATTCTGGCAGGCCTGCTCATCAGTGGGCTGCGGGGGGCGATCGGTGCCAGCCGCAAGTCCAAGGAGATCGCGCTGCTGCGCGGGATCCATGCCGCCTGGCAGCTGTACGCCGACAATTCAGGCGAAGCGCTGCTTCCGGGGTACCTGGACGTGCCCACCCAGACGGCGTGGAACGTCAGCTACAAGAATGCTTCGAAGCAGACCGTGGCGCTTTCCATGTCGCAGACCTACCCCTGGCGCCTGGCTGGCTTCATGGGCAAGGACCTCTTCAACGCGTACCTGGGATACAGCGAAACGGCTGCCGCGGACCCCGACCAGGAGGTCACCGTCGACTGGTCCGCAGACAGCACGGGGCTGCCTGGCTGGATGTCCGGCACCCTGGGGCAGCCGGGCAGCGCGGTCGCCCTGCAGCCCGCCTTTGGCTACAACGCTTATTACGTCGGCGGCTGGTACACGCAGCTGGCGACCGGGGTCTCGGAACCCGCCTTTTCCAACGCCTCCTGGACCGACGTCAATGGCGGCGCGCGCCAGGGCGGGCTGGTGGCGACCCGCCTCTCGCACATCCGCCGCACCTCCGAGGTGGTGATCTTCGCCTCCAGCACCGTCCGCGATCCTGGCAACTACCGCGACGACTCGGGCGAGGAGAATTACCTGGCGGGCAGCGCGTGGGTCGTCCCGCCGATGCTTGGCCAGACGCAGGTCTGGCAGCCCTTCATGGGCAACCCGCAAAACGTCGGGATGGCCGGGGGCGATGAGGGCACCGCCGCCTTCATGCCGCAGAGCAGCTGGACGGACACGGGCATCCTGCAGGTCTTCGTGACGCAGAGCGTTCCCATCCGCCGCCACAATCGCAAGGTCGCGGTGATCCATGCCGACGGCAGCGCCAGCGGCGCCTCGATCGGCGAGCTGATGGACATGCGCCGCTGGATCGACGCCGCCGATCAGGCGGACTTCACGCACCAGAACAACTGAGCGGGCTCAAGCCGCGTCCGGCTCGAACGCGATGCTGGCGATGGTGACGTCGTCCGCCCAGGGCTCACCCTCGGCGTGATTTTCCAGGAGCGCCAGCAGTCGCACCACGTCCTCGTCCGTGCTCTGGCTGCCCACGACCGCGGCCACCACCCCCTCCATGCCCAGCATCTTGCCCGTGGCGTTGGGCTGCTCGGCCAGCCCGTCGCTGAAGAGGATGACGCGATCCCCGCTGTGCAGCGCGAACTCGTCGGCGGTGTAGTCCGCATCCAGCAGCACACCGATGGGCGGCCCACCCCCCTGCGCCACCAGCGTCGATGCACTGCCATCCGCGCGCACGACGATGGCGTAGGAGTGGCCCGCATCCACGGCGCGGCAGCGCCCAGCGGGAAGCATCTCGATGGCGAAGAGCGTGACGAAGGAACCAGTGGCGGCGTCCATGCTGGCACGCATCGCCAGGTACTTGCTGGCGCCCGCCAGCGCCTGCTCCAGCGGCATGCCTGCGGCGATCGCGCTGTCGATGAATGCAAGCGTCGACGCCATCACCAGCCCGGCGGGGGCTCCCTTGCCTGCGACATCGCCCAGGAGCATCAGTGCGCCGCCATCAGGGCGCTCGACGACATTGAAGAGGTCGCCGCTCACCTGGCGTCCGGGCCGCGACGCCAGCGTCCAGCGCGCGCAGCCGCGTCGGCCGCGCTCCTCGGGGAGCAGGCGGCCCTGCGTGCGTCGCGCCTCGGCCAGTTCGCTTGCCATGCGGCGCCGCTCCAGCGCGTCGATCGCCAGCCCCGCCAGCTGCGCGACCAGGTTGGCGAAGGGGGCGGCCGAGCCACGCAGCTGCCCGGTCTCGCCGGTGTCCAGGTACAGGACGCGCGTCGGGCCCGTGCTGCCGATGGGCGCGCAGAGCGCATCCGTCGTGCCGCCCGCCATGATGCTGTGCGCCGCCTTGAAGCGCGCGTCGTCGGAGAGGCGCACCATCGCGCGCGCCGAGAGCGAAGCCTCCATCAGCGTGCGGCTGCAGGGACGGCTGCGCGCTGCTTCGGTGAGCGGCGCCACCGCCACCATCCGCCACGCGCGCGCACCATCCACCTGGCGCGACTCGGCGATCACGGCGCGGGAGAAGTCACGCGCCTCCAGCAGGGTCTCGACGACGGCGGCGCAAACCAGCTCCTCGGCGTCTGCGCCCAGGATGCGCCCCGCCGCCGCCAGCAGCGCCGAGAGGCGCAGCTCGGCCAGCGACTCCAGTTGCGATGCGGGCACGGTGGCGATGCGCGCACCGGACCCGTCGTCGGCCATCGTCAGCGCGCCGATCGCCGCGCGCGCCTTCACCGGGTCCGCCGAGTCCATGCTGCTGCGCAGGTCGGCGCGCAGTGCATAGGGGCCGATGCCCAGGATCGTGCCGTGCTCCAGCTCCATCCATTCGCCCGGCGGCGCGACGCGCGCGCCGATCCAGGTGCCCCCCTGCCCCAGGCTGCGCAGCCGCCAGCGCGCCTCGACGCAGCCGATCTCGGCGTGCCGCCGCGAGACGCTGCGATCCTCAAGGACGATGTCACACGCCGGATCGCGCCCGATGCACCACAGCCCCGAGCGCTCGGTGGGAACCAGGTCGACCGGCGGGCGGCCACCCCCTTCGAAGTGGAGCAGGATTCGCTGGCCCACGACCACGGCCATGGCTAGACCGCTCCGACCGGGGGCTGGACGCTCTTGGACTGCGTGGTGGCATCGCCTGCGTCGTTGGAGTTGCGCGCCGCGGCCCGCGCGGCCGCTGCCGACCCGCCGGTGGCCGATGCACCCGCGCCGAAGCCGCCCGCGCCAAAGGCCATCTGCGCCACCGAGATCATCGTCTCCAGTCGGCCGATGGTGACCTCGCGCTGCGCGCCGTAGCCCATGTAGGGAAAGAGCGCCAGCAGTGCCACGGTCAGCCCGGACGCGGTGGCCACCAGCGCTTCGGCGATGCCCCCCGAGACCGCCTTGGGATCGACCATCGCCTCGCCACCGCTCAGCAGCTCGAAGCTAGAAATGATTCCCGTGACCGTGCCCAGGATGCCCAGCATGGGTGCCGCGGTGATGATCGTGGAGAGGGTGGCCATGAAGCGATCCATGCGGATGCGCTGGTGCTCGACCGCGCCGACGGCGACGGCATCATTGCAGCCATCGCGCAGCAGCCCGGCGGCGACCATCGAATAGACCGAAGTGCCCGTCTCGGCGAGCGCCTGCGCACGCGCGCGATCGCCGCGGCGGAAGGCGTCGATGAGCGCCAGAAAGCCGCGCCGTCCCGCGGGCCCGTTCTGCTGGAACCAGAACCACGCCCGCTCGAAGCTGAGCGACAGCGAGATGACGCTGAGCACCAGCAGCGGCCACATGACCGGGCCGCCCTTGTGCATGATCGACAGGAATTGCTGTTGCATCAGTGATGATCGAAGCGGGTTTCTTCGGACGCGCGCCGCGCGCCGGCCATCCCCGAGAGACGCTCGCGAGGGGACCGAACCGGGAGCGTCGGATGATACGGCTCCGCTACACTTGCGGGCCGATGACGATCCTTGGCGCCCCCGCGGCGGAATCCCAGCTTCTGACCGAGGTCGAGCGCGCCCTCGACGCCGCACTCTCGCACGACTGGACGGCGGCGCGGCCAGCGCAGGGGCCGGGTCCGGCGCTGGCGCCGCTGCTCCTGCTGGCGCCGCGCCTGCAGGAGGCCATGCGCTACGCCTGCCTGGGCGGCGGAAAGCGCGTCCGCCCCGTCTTGGTGCTGCGCTCCTGCGAAGCCGCCGGGGGCAACCGCGCCGATGCCCTTCCCGCCGCCATCGCGCTGGAGATGATCCACTGCTTCAGCCTGGTGCATGACGACCTGCCCGCGCTGGACAACGACGACCTGCGCCGGGGCCGCCCCACCACGCACAAGGCGCACGGCGAGGCGTTGGCCATCCTGGCGGGCGATGCGCTGCTCTCGGTGGCGCTTGAAGTTGCGCTGGAATCCCCCTGCCAGCCCGCCGCCATCGCGCGCGAGCTTGCTTCCGCGACGACGGCCATGATCACGGGGCAGGTGTACGACACGCTGGCCGGCTTCCCCGGCACCCCCAGCGAGGCGGAGCGGCTGCGACTGATCCACGACAACAAGACGGGCGCGCTGATCCGCGCCGCCTGCAGGATGGGCGCGCTGTGCGCGGGCTGCGGCGCGCGCGCCGGCGGTGCCCGCCAGGACAGCGGCGACGGCGGCACCGATGACGCGCGCCTGGAGGCGCTGACCCGCTACGGCCAGGACCTTGGCCTGATGTTCCAGGTGGTCGACGACATCCTGGACGAGACGCAATCGACCGAGCACCTGGGCAAGGCGGCGGGCAAGGACCGCGATGCCGGAAAGTTGACCTACCCGGGGGTCTACGGCCTGGAGGAGAGCCGGAAGCAGGTGGAACGCCTGCTTGACGACGCCCTGACGGCGCTCGCTCCCCTGGGCGATGCCGCCGAACCCCTGCGGCAGACCGCCCGCGCACTTGCGACGAGGACTCGCTAGCCTTTCCGCAGGCCTCGATAACCTTTGTGGCTACAATTGGCCGATTCGGCGCTGTTCATGCGGTGCCCGCACCGGCCGCCCCCGCCCTGCGTACTCCGCAGCGCCGCCTCGATGCACTTTGGAACGCTCCATGACGATCCCCCAGACGAAGCTCCTCCCCACGATCGCCGGACCTGCAGACCTGAAGAAGCTCACCGTCGACCAGCTGGTCGAGCTGGCCGCCGAAGTGCGCCACGCCATCTGCGACCAGGTCGCCAAGAGCGGTGGCCACCTGGCCCCCAACCTGGGCGTCGTGGACCTGACCATCGCGCTGCACTATGTCTTTGACTTCGGCCACGACCGGCTGCTGTGGGACGTGGGCCACCAGTGCTACACGCACAAGCTGCTGACCGGCCGCCAGCACCTGCTGGGCAAGCTGCGCCAGCGCGGCGGCATGGCGGGCTTCCCGGAGCCGCGCGAGAGCGCCTACGACCTCTTCAGCGTCGGCCATGCGGGCACCGGCATCAGCACCGCGGTGGGCGTCGCGCGCGGAGACACGCTGAATCGCCAGGGCTGGAGCACCGAGAACCCCGACGGCCGCCGCGTCGCCACGATCATCGGCGATGCGAGCATCGTGAACGGCGTCGCGATGGAAGGGCTGAACAACGCGGGCACGCTGCATCGCCAGTTCCTGGTGGTGCTGAACGACAACGGCATGAGCATCGCGCAGCCGCAGGGGGCGGTGGCCGCGTACTTCGACAAGGTGCGCCTGAGCGCGGGGTACAGCGAGTTCAAGAAGACCGCGCGCGAATGGGCCAAGCACATGTGGGGCGGCGACCGCCTGGTGGGTCTCTACCACCGCATGGGCGAGGTGAGCAAGAACCTGGTGCACGAAAACGGCTGGTTCGAGCACTTCGGCATCGTGACCGTGGGACCCGTGGACGGCCACGACATCCGCACCCTGGTGGACGTGCTGAACGAGGCAAAGGAGTTCGACCGCCCGATGGTGCTGCACGTCAAGACCGTCAAGGGCAAGGGGTTCGAGTTCGCCGAGAAGGACAGCTGCACCTTCCACTCCCCCAGCGCCTTCAGCGTGCTGCAGGACATGGAGAACGAAGGCTGCCGCATCGAGCTGAAGAAGAGCGCCCGCAGCTTCACCACTGCCTTCGGCGAGGCGATGTCCGACCTGATGGCGCGCGACCCCAAGGTGGTGGCGTGCACGGCGGCCATGCCCGACGGCACCGGCATCGCCAAGGTGCTGCCCAAGTTCCCCGACCGCGTCTGGGACACCGGGATCTGCGAGAGCCACGCCGCCGACATGATGTGCGGCCTGGCCAAGACCGGGTGGAAGCCCTTCTTCGCCGTCTACAGCACCTTCGTGCAGCGCGCCTTCGACCAGTGCTTCCAGGAGGCGGCGCTGCAGGGGCTGCCGCTGCGCCTGTGCCTGGACCGCGCGGGGCTGGTGGGCGGCGACGGCGCCGTGCACCACGGCTTCTGCGACATCAGCCTGCTGGCGGTGCTGCCCAACGCGGCGATCATGGCCGCGATGGACGAGCCCAGCATGAAGGCCGCGCTGGACTTCATGGCGGGGTACGACGCGGGCCTCTCCAGCCTGCGCTATCCGCGTGATGGCGTCAGCGCCCTGTTCACCGATCGCGCCTGCCCCCCCTTCGAGCTCGGCAAGGCGCGCGCGCTCGTCGAGCATGACGCCCCCGAGGCGGCGATCCTGGGCTTCGGCACCATGGTGGTCGAGGCCGCAGAGGCGATGAAGCAGCTGGGGGACTACAAGGTCAACCTCTACGACGCGCGCTTCGCGAAGCCCGTGGACGCGGCGCTGCTGAAGGAACTGCTGGGACGCGGCATCCCGGTGATCACCATCGAAGACCATTCGGTGCGCGGGGGCTTCGGCGCCTGCGTGCTGGAAGCGTGCAACGAGCACGGGCTGGACACGCGGCTTGTCACGCGCATGGCCATCCCGGACCACTGGATCCACCACGGCGAGCGCAAGGAGCAGCTGGTGGACGCCGGGCTGGACACCGCCAGCATCGCCCGCGCGGTGCGCACCGCCATCGATGGACGCACGAGCAGCGCGCGCGCCGTGAAGGGTGCGGCCGCCGTCTCGGTGGGCTGATGCGCCGCCGCAAAGCCTGATTTTCCCGATTTCCACCCTACTCAGCCCCGGAAGCACGGACGCAACGATGGCCATCCTTGTCCTGCAGCACTCGAAGACCGCCGACTTGGGCCACTTGGGCGCCGCGATGCGCCGCTATGGCCAGTCGACCCGCACCATCCGCGTGGACCAGGGGCAGCGCGTGCCCCCTGACCTGGACGACGTGCATGGCCTGGTGGTGCTGGGCGGGCCGCAATCGGCCAATGGCGGCGAGCCATGGATCGCCGATGAACTGGCGCTGCTGCGCGCCGCGCACGAGTCGCAAGTGCCCGTGCTGGGCATCTGCCTGGGCGCACAGCTGCTGGCCAAGGCGCTGGGCGGAGAAGTCTCCAAGATGGCCAAGCCCGAACTGGGATGGATCCAGGTGCGTGCGGCCAGCGTCGGCATCGAGGACGCGCTTTACACGGGCGTCCCGTGGTCGCAGACGGTCTTCTCGTGGCACGAGGAGCATGTCAGCGCGCTGCCCGAGGGCGCTTCGGTGGTGCTGAAGGGCACCGCCTGCCCCGTGCAGGCATTCCGCGTGGGTCCGTGGAGCTACGGCATCCAGTACCACCCCGAGTGGTCGCGGCAGACGATCCTTGCAGAAGTCGAGGACGCCACCGAAGCGGAGCTGGGCGCCGCGGGCCAGACCAAGGCCGCCTTGCGCCAGGCAACCGCCGAGCACTACGAGCAGGCCGAGCGCATGGCCACGCGCACCTTCGAGTTGGCCAACCTGATGCTCTTCCCCGCTTCGCGGCTGCAGCCCGGGCTGGTGGGGCCCGATCAAGTTCACCACTGAGCGCGGCTGGTGCGACTCGCGACAGCGCAGCGCGGCGTGGCGTGGCGCGGCGCGGCGCGGCGCGGCGCGGCGCAGATTCGCCTGCCTTTCCGCTGCGCCCCGGGGACCGCGGGATTTCCGCGCCTATCTTTGCGCGGATGAGTGCTGCGGCTGAGGTTCCGGAGGGGGACGCGCGCGCGGATCCGCGCGCCGCGCTGGGGCGGATGGGCGAGGAACGGGCGGCGGCGCACCTGGTCTCGCTGGGCTACCGCGTCATGGAGCGAAACCTGCGCGTGGGCGACGACGAGGCGGACATTGTGGCGCTGACGCCCGCAGGCGCGGTGGCGATCGTGGAGGTGAAGACGCGGCGCGGCCCATGGCACCCCGAGGATCGCGTGGATCAGGTGAAGCGGCATCGGCTCGTGCGGCTTGCGCGGGCGCTCTCCAGCCAGCCGGCGTGGCGCGACCGGATGTTCCAGTTCGACGTCGTAGCCGTCGGGGTGCTGGAAGCGCAGCGCACCGAGGTGCTTCACTATCCGCACGCCTTCGATGCAGGCGGAGCGGCGTGGTAGCGCCCGCCAGGCATCGGCGGCACGGCGCCGGCCCCCGCCGCACGTTCACTGCGGCATGGTCTGCTTGTTGGGGTCCAGGTAGCGGTCGCGCGCCATCTTCTGCAGCCGCAGCTCCATCTTCTGGATGCTGGTGGAGAGCCAGCGCCGGCGCAGCGACATTAGGTAGTTCTGCTGCTCGACCTGGTTGCGCTCGGCGTTGATCTGGGTGCGCAGGCGCAACTGCAGCATCGGGTCGAAGATGGAGACGGAAGGGGGAACTTCGGAGCCGATGATCGAGAACCAGGTGATCGTGGTCCGTTGCTCCACCGGCGCACTGACCATGCCAGGCAGCAGGGGCGCCAGCGCGGCCTGCACGTCGTCGGTCAGGTCCTTCAGGACCATCTTGCCGTTGGAGACGCGGAAGTCCGTCCAGTACCCCCCGTTGGGGACGCCGACCGCGGCAGCCACTTCGGCGAAGCTCTTCTTCTCGGCGAACATCTTCGTCACCTGGTCGATCTTCTCCTGCTGCACCGTCTTGGTCAGGCGGATGCGGCCCACGCGGTAGAGCGGATCCGGGGAGTACTGCTCGCGGTTCAGGTCGTAGCGCCGTTCGACATCGCGCCAGCTGACAATGACGCGCGGCTGCACCTTACGGCGGAGCAGGTCGTCCGCCAGCGCGGAGTTCTTTCGGGTCTCGACGAACTGCTCGACGGTCATGCCGGTCTCGTCGCGCAACGTCTCCTCGGCCGCGGAACGGCTGCCGCCGCGCTGTGCGATGGTGGTCTCCTGCAGCTCGCGCAGCCAGGCAAGCACCCCCAGCTTCATCTCGGGCGAGAGGCGGCTCTCCGCCTCGGCCAGCACCAGCTCCGAGTTCACCAGCTGCATGAAGCGCTCGCGGATGAGCTGCTCCATCTGCGCGCGCGCCTGCTGCTGGTTCGGGTTGGCCACGATGCGCAGCAGGTTGTCCTCGATCGAGTTGAAGAAGTCGTTGGCGAAAATTGGACGGCCGTTGATCTGCCCCACCAGGCTCTCGACGGGCCAGCGCTGGCCGACGCGCACGGTCTGCACGGTGCCGTCGTCGATGGACTGCGTCCGCTGCTTCTGGGTGGCCGGATCCAGGGCGCTGACCAGCTCCTTCTTCTTGGTGACGGTGCTGCCATCCCCCAGGGTGGTGCTCTCCTCGACCATGGTGGTCGAAGGGGGCTCGATGTCCGCGATGGGAGCGCCCACGACTTCAGGCACCGCGCCCCGGGGCGGCGTGGAGAAGGCGGCTAGGTCCACCTCGCGGACCACCTGGCGCTGCTCGGCGGAGACGCCGCACCCGGCGATCGCAAGGAATGCCGCCACCAGGGCGGGCACCACGAGACGGCGGCAGGCATCCATGCGCACGCGCGGATTGTACGGACGGTCCATCGAACCGTCCTATACTTCCGAATCTTCATCCCAGGGAGCACCCGTGACCGACCCGACGCCATCCGCCACCAACGCAACCCCCGGCCAGCCGCGCCCCGACCAGGGGGACCGCGCCTCCAGCCCCGCACTCCACATCGACACCGACTGGAAGGCGCAGGCGCAGGCCGAACGTGAGCGCCTGGCCAAGGAGGAGGCAAGCCGCAGCGCCAAGGAGTCCGAACTGGGCCCGGAGGGGCTGCCCCCCGCCGAGTTCCGCAGCCTAGTGGGGCTGCTCGCCTCGCAGGCGGTCATGGGGCTCGGAACGATGGCCGATCCGCAGGGACGCGTCGTCGTGGACCTGGCGGGCTCGCAGTTCGCCATCGACCTGCTGCAGGTGCTGCACGAGAAGACGAAGGGCAACCTGACCCCCGATGAACAGGCCGAGCTGGACGAGGTGCTCCGCGAACTGCACAGCCGCTTTGCGCAGATCACGCGCATGGTGGCCGAGCAGATGGCGCGCAACCCCGGGTCGGTGCAGGCCGCGCCCGCTGGGCATGGCGGCGCGGGCCACGGCCACGCCGGGGCGCTCGGTGCCGCACCCGGCAGCGCCCCCGCCGCGCCCGCCAAGCCCACCAGCAGCAAGCTGATCGTCCCCTGATCTCGCGCATGCAGCGGCGCCGTGGCCCGACCCCTGAGCAGGCACTCCCGCAGACGGTCCGCTGACCAAGCACGCTCGACCACGCACGTCCATCCGCGCACGCCAGACCACGCACCCGGTTTCGCAAGGCCAATCACCGTGACGACGCTCGCCCATCCCGCCACAGCCCCAGGCAGCCAGTCCCTGCTGGCGAAGCACTACTTCCTGCTTCGCCGGCTGCACTCGCTCAGCGGCATCGTGCCCATCGGCGCCTTCCTCTTCCCGCACCTCTTCACCAACAGCTCGATCATGTGGGGGCGGTGGATCAGCCCCTCCAGCACCGTGCCCGGCGCGGTGAAGGGCATCGAGATGTTCCAGGATGAGGTGAACTTCATCCACTCGCTGCCCTTCCTGTTCCTGATCGAGCTCTTCGGGCTGTGGCTGCCGCTGGCGTTCCACGCGGGCTTCGGCTTCTACATCGCCAAGCAGGCCAAGTACAACACGCAGCGCTACGCCTACCAGGACAACTGGCGCTACGTCTGGCAGCGGATCACGGGGTACCTGGCGTTCCTCTTCATCTTTGCGCACGTCGCCAGCCTGCGCTGGGGCTGGAGCTTCGGGGGCCTCTTCCCCAGCTTCGACGCGCACGCGGCCGCCTCCAGCACCGCGGCGCACTTCCAGCAGGGGCGGATGGGCATCCTGATGGCGGCCTTCTACCTGGTCTGCGTGCTTGCGATCGTCTTCCACTTTGCCAACGGCCTTTGGACCGCGGGCATCACCTGGGGGCTGACCGTGAGCCAGGGCGCGATGCGGCGCTGGGGCCAGGTCTGCGCCGGCATCGGCATCACGCTGGCGCTGGCGGCGGTGCTGAGCGTCTACGGCTTCGCGACGCTGGACATCCCGGTGGCGCGCGAGACGGAAGCGCACATGCTTGGCGCCAAGGCGGCGGGCACCGCTGCGGCGCCCGCGATCGGCGGCCCGCGCGAAATGCGCCCGGCAGGCGGCTGAATCGGCGCCCGCAGCGCGCGCGAATCTCGCAAAACGCGGCGGCGCACCCGCCATCCCGACCCCTCGAAAGCTCAGACCAACCAACCCCCAAACCATGGCATCCAAGACACAGCGTGTGATCATCGTCGGCGGCGGGCTTGCGGGCCTTGCGGGCGCAGTGAAGTGCGCCGAGCTGGGCATGCAGGTCGACCTGTTCAGCGTGGTGCCCGTGAAGCGCAGCCACTCGGTCTGCGCACAGGGCGGCATCAACGCCTGCAACGACGTCGCGCGCCAGCAGGGCTTCAGCGAGTGGGAGCACTTCCAGGAGACGGTCTACGGCGGTGACTTCCTGGCGCAGCAGGCGCCGGTGTACGAGATGGCGCACTGGGCGCCGCGCGTCATCGACCTCTTCGACCGCATGGGCGTCCCCTTCAACCGCACCAACGAGGGGCGGCACGACCTGCGCCTCTTCGGCGGTTCGTTGTACAAGCGCACGCACTTCGCGGGCGCCACCACCGGCCAGCAGCTGCTGTACGCGCTGGACGAGCAGACGCGCCGCGCCACCGCCGAGGGGACCGTCACGCAGTACATCCACTGGGAGTTCCTGCGGCCGATCATCGACGCCCAGGGCAGCTGCCGCGGGATCGTGGCGCAGGACCAGCGCACCATGCAGGTGCGCGCCTTCCGCGCCGACGTGGTGGCGATGGCCACCGGCGGGCTGGGGCTGGTCTACGGCAAGAGCACCAACTCGATCATGTGCAACGGCGCGGCCACGGGCCGCTGCTACCGCCACGGAGTCTGGTTCGGGAACAGCGAGTTCGTGCAGGTGCACCCCACTGCGATCCCCGGCGCCGACAAGCTGCGCCTGATGTCCGAGAGCGCCCGCGGCGAGGGTGGCCGCGTCTGGGTGCCGCGCAAGGCGGGGGACACGCGCGACCCGCGGCAGATCCCCGAGGCCGAGCGCATGTACTTCCTGGAGGAGCGCTACCCCTCCTACGGCAACCTGGTGCCGCGCGACATCGCCACCCGCGAGATCTTCTCGGTGTGCGTCGACGAAGGGCTGGGGGTCGGAGGCAAGCGACAGGTCTACCTGGACCTGACGCACCTGGGCCGCGAGTACCTGGAACACAAGCTGGGCGGGATCATCGAGATCTACCGCAAGTTCGTCGGCGAGGACCCCGCCGAGGTGCCGATGCGCATCTTCCCGGGCGTGCACTACTCGATGGGCGGCATGTGGGTGGGCTACGAGGCGAAGCCGGACCAGAAGGGCATGGTGCAGGGCGCCAGCAAGAACCTGATGACCAACGTCAACGGCCTGTACGCGCTGGGCGAGTGCAACTACCAGTACCACGGCGCGAACCGCCTGGGCGCCAACGCGCTGCTCAGCTGCACCTTCGATGGCCTCTTCGGCGGCTTCTCGATGGCGAACTACGCGCGCGAGCGCGCCGCGCAGCCGGAGGCCCCCGCTTCGCTCTTCGACGATGCGGTGAAGGCCGAGGAGGCGACCATGAAGCAGCTGGTCAGCAGCACCGGCGACGAGAACCCCTACGCCATCGGCCACGACCTGGGCGAGGAGATGACCGAGGCGAGCACCGTGGTGAAGACCGCGCCGCGCCTGGCGCGCGCGCGCAAGGCCATCGAGGCGCTCCGCGAGCGGTACGCCCGCGTGCGCCTGAGCGACACCGGCATGTGGACCAACCAGAACCTGGTCTACACCCGCGCGCTGGGCGACATGCTGCTGCTGGCGGAAGCGATGCTGGCGGCGGGCGAACTGCGCAAGGAGAGCCGCGGCAGCCACTTCCGCAGCGATTTCCCCGAGCGCAACGACGCCGAGTTCATGAAGACCTCGCTGGCGGTGTGGAACCCCGGCACGCAGCACTGCGAGATCCGCTGGGAAGCGGTCGAAGCGCCGCTGGTGGTGCCGCGTGCGCGCACCTACGGCAAGAAGGGCGATGCACCGAAGTCCGCCGCGGCCCCCGCAGGCGCGGCGGTGTAGGGCGCCGATCGGGCGAGGTCGCATCGGCCATTCGGCATGCGTGCAGTGCACCGACCGGGCCGAGCCCGCGCGTGATCAGTGCGCGCGGAAGACGGGCAGCAACGTGTTCGCCGCGGTGATCGCCAGCTGCCCCAGCGCCACCATGCACGCGCCCAGGACCAGGCGATTGGTGCGCGTCTCGCCCCGCCCCGCGCCCATTGCGGCCAGCCACGCCAGGGTCAGCAGGATCATCGGGTCCTGGTAGCGCTCGTAGATCTCCTTGTTGCCGATCTGCAGCGTCATCATCGCCAGAAGCGCGACCACGATGACGCTGGCGAAGCGCCCGCGGCGTGCCTCTGCAGCACGCAGCCAGAGCGTCAGCAGCACCAGCGCGCCCGCGACGGCCAGCGCCGCCAGCACCACCGAGCGGGCGGCGAAGCGCGGCGTGCGCTGCACCAGCATCCAGAGCGGCCCGCCCCAGCGCCCCGCCTCGCGATCGAAGGACGTCTCCGGCACCAGCGCTGCGATCAGCGCCACCGCGCCCAGCACCAACGCCAGCGCGCGGTGCCGCCAGAGCAGCGCCAGGGTGCCGCGTGCGTCGGGCAGCAGCATCGCGCCGCCCCACATCCCGACGAGCGCCAGCCCGAAGGCGGGCGCGGCCACTGCGTAGGTGGCCGAAAGCACGCGGTACATCGGCGGGGTGAGCCCACCCCAGAGGGCCACGAATCCAGCCAGCACGGCCGCCATTGCAAGGACAGCCAGCAGCGCCCACCCGAGCCGGCGCCAGGAACGCGGCGCGTCGCCGCGCCACTGTTCCGCAGTGCCTGCGTGGTTGCCGAGCGGGCTGCCCAGCACCCCTGCCACCACGATCGGCGCCGCGGCCCACAGCGCGGTCTGACGCACCGTGATCGCCGCCGCGCCCAGCAGCGCGCACTGCGCGAAGAGCACCCCGGTTGGGCGGTTCCAGGCCGCCAGTGCCAGCACGCTGGACGCCAGCAGCAGCGCCAGCGCGTCGGTCGTGATCCAGATGCTGCCCGCGATCAGGTAACTGCAGCACGCCAGGGGAAGCACCAACCCCAGTCCGCGCCAAGGACCCGCGCATCGCGCCGCGCCCTTCCAGGCCACCAGCACCAGCGCAAGCCCAAAGAGGGCACTGGCCAGGCGGAGCACGGTGGCCGAGGCACCCAGCCGCGCCAGCGGCGCCAGCAACAGGTGCAGCCCCGGCCCGGTGGCGCTGGCGTAGTCGGCGATGTTCGGCTGCGGCAGCTCGGCCGCAAACTGCCGGATCACCGGAAGGTGCGCGGTGTCCTGATCCCACTGCTCGCTGGTCTCGCCCCCGCCGTGCACGATCGCCGGCACCACGAGCAGCGCAAAGAGCAGCGCCAGCGCGGCGGCGGCCGCGGTCCACGCGCGGCCCGCTCGGGGCGAGGGATGCATGGTGGAGTCGGCCAAGCGCGCGCGAGGCTACTGGAAGGTCCGCCCCAGTGCCTCCGCAACGGGGGACCAGTACAGCGTGACCAGCACCCCGGTGACGAAGAGCATTGCCGCGGTGCGCGCGGTGCGGTCCTCCAGCATCGCGGTGATGGGGCTGTCCCCCTGCCCGCGGTTGGCGCGCAGGTACATCCGATGGATCACCACCAGCACCAGCGGCATGAGCAGCGCGAAGCCAAAAGCGCGCGCCTGAAAGAGCAGGCGCGCGTGGTCGCTCAGCGCATACATCAGGTACGCCAGCACGGTGATGGAGCCGGTGACCGAAAGCAGCCAGTTCAGGTCCTCGACGCTGTCGTAGCCCGCGCGCGGCTTCCAGCTGGTGCCCTCGCCGCGATCGCGCGCCAGCTGGGCAGCGCGGATGTCCGCCAGGCGCTTCACGAACCCGAGGTAGAGCGTGAGCGCGAAGACCACCACCACCAGCCAGATCGAGACTGCAGCCTGGATGGCCATCGCCCCGGCAATCGAGCGCAGGACGAAACCGCTGGCCACCGTGGCCACGTCGATGAAGCGCACGCGCTTCAGCTTCACGTTGTAGGCGATCTGCAGCAGCACATAGGCGGTCACGGTCAGCTGCACGCCCGGGCTGACCTTCCATGCGACCAGCATGCCGGCGGCGACCAGGATCACGCCCATGATCGCGGCGGTGCGCGGCGCGATGGCACCCGAGGCGACCGGCCTGCGCCGTTTCACCGGGTGAAGGCGATCCTCGGCGAAGTCCAGCGCGTCGTTGACGCAGTAGAAGCCGCTTCCCGCCAGGCAGAAGGCCACCACGGTGAGGAGGGTGGCAACGAACATCTGCCCCAGCGAGAGCGGTGCTCCCTCCATGCGCGTGCCGGCCGTGTAGAAAATCAGCGGGACGACGACAAAGGCGTTCTTGATCCAGTCGCCTGGCCGGAGGAGCCGAAGGGGGGCAGGGAGCATCTCCCGGTTGATCGTACGCCGCCTATCATTGCGCGGTCAACGCGCGGCGCGGTTCCTGCGTGACTCGGCTCCTTGCCGCGCGCCCCGTCTGGCCGCCGCACTCGGCGCGCCCCGCTTCGCATCGCGTTCCGCCCTCCAGAACTCGCAACACCACATGGTCGCCACCACTTCAAACGCTTCCGGCACCACCGTCCCCTCCGCCACCGCTCCCGCCCCGACGCACGCCGCCAACGCCACAACCGTTCTGGTGAAGGTCCGTCGGCAGGACACCCCGCAGGGCGAACCGCGCTGGGAGCAGTTCCGCGTCCCCTACGGCGAGGGGGCCAACGTGATCAGCGTGCTGCAGTGGATCGCTGCGCACCCCACCACCACCGAAGGCGTCAAGACCACCCCCGTCACCTGGGACTCCGGCTGCCTGGAGGAGGTCTGCGGGGCGTGCACCATGGTCATCAACGGGCGCGCGCGGCAGAGCTGCTCGGCGCTCATCGCGAACATCGTGCAGGAAGACGGAAGCATCACCCTGGAGCCGATGTCCAAGTTCCCGGTGGTGCGCGACCTGGCGGTGGATCGCCAGCGGATGTTCGACAACCTCTCGCGCATCAAGGCGTGGGTGCCCATCGACGGCACCTGGTCGCTGGGGCGCGGGCCGCTGGAGTCGCCCGCGCAGGCCGAGGTGCGATACAAGCTGAGCACCTGCATGACCTGCGGCTGCTGCCTGGAGGCGTGCCCGCAGTTCGAGAAGGAAGAGGACCCCGCCAAGTGGGACTCCGCACTCCAGGGGGCGCAGGTCTGGAGCCAGGCGCGCCTCTTCAACATGCAGCCGGTGGCCGCGACGCTGGCCGCGCAGCGGCTGGATGCGGTGATGGGCGAGGGCGGCATCGCCGACTGCGGCAATGCGCAGAACTGCGTGAAGGTCTGCCCGAAGGAGATTCCGCTCACGGAGTCGATCGCGGAGATCGGCCGGCAGACGACGATCCGCGGCGTGAAGCGATACCTGGGCGGCTGAGGAGCCGGGAGGCGCTACACCAGCTGCGCCAGCACTTCATCCGAGAGCAGGATGCCGCGCGGCGTGAAACGCAGCGCGCCTGCGGCACCGGTGCCGGTGCGCTCCAGCAGCGCGTCCGCGATGGCGCGTTCGATCACCGCCCGGCGACGCGCCCCCTGCTCGCCCAACGCCAGGATCTCCTCCACTTCGCCGTTGGGAAGCCCCGCGTTCAGGCGCAGCCCCATCATCAGCCGCTCGCCGGCGCACATGTCCGGCGTGGCATGCTCCACATCCACTGCGGGGCTGCCCGGCCCGGCGGCCAGCCAGTCCCCCAGCCGCGGCACGTTCTTCCAGCGCACCCCGGCGGCGTGCCCCGAGGCGCTGGGCCCGAAGGCCATCCAGTCGCCGTTGCGCCAGTAGAGCATGTTGTGGCGGCACTCCTGGGCCCGCGCGTCACTCGTTCCGTCTGCGTCGCGCTGCACGCGCGCCCAGTTGCTGATTTCGTACTGCGCGAATCCCGCCGCGGCCAGGCGCTCCATGGTGCGTTCGAACATGGCGGCCTCCAGGTCTTCTTCGCAGGGGTCGAACTCCCCCCGCTCCAGCCGCTTGGTCATCGCCGTGTTCGGCTCATAGGTCAGCCCGTAGCAGCTGATGTGCTCCGTCTCCAGCGCCAGCGTTTCGTCCAGGTCGGCATCCCACTGCGCCATGGTGGAGCCGGGAATCCCGAAGATCAGGTCCAGGCTGATGCGCCTGATGCCGGCGGCGCGCAGATGCCCGACGGCGCGCGCCACGCTGGCGGGGTCGTGCCACCGCTCCAGCGCCTTCAGCAGCGGCGGCTGGAAGCTCTGCGCGCCCAGCGAGACGCGATTCACCCCTGCGGCCACCAGCACGGCCGCCACCTCCGGGGTCACTGTCTCGGGGTTCGCCTCGACGGTCCACTCGGCGTCGGCGGTGAAGGGCAAGTGGCGCCGCACCGCCGCCAGCGTGCGCGCCAGCAGGTCGGGGCGCAGGAGCGTGGGAGTGCCGCCCCCCACGAAGAGCGTCCTGAGCGGCGTGTGCGCGAAGGGCGCCATCGCCTGAAGCTCCTGCTCCAGCCGCTCGACATAGGCGGGCTGCCGGTCCTCGCGGTCCACGAAGCTGTAGAAGTCGCAGTAGTGGCACTTGTGAAAGCAGAAGGGCACGTGCACGTACGCGCCCGCGAAGGCCGCGGGCACCCCGGCAAGCAGCGCGTCGGCGCGCGGCGCGGCGGCTGCGCCCCCTCGGCCCAAGGTGCCTGGTGCGATGGGCGCGCCCGGGTTGCCTGCGATGGGAAGTTGGAATGACATCGGCTGGAGGGGCATCGTAGGCGGCGGTACCATCCACCCCTTGCGCAGCGCACGGCGCCGCGCCCCCAGACACGGACCCACGCGCATGACCAAAGCACCACGCCCCAGCGCCGCCCCGCACACCGCGATCGTCGGCCTGCAGTGGGGCGACGAGGGCAAGGGCAAGATCGTCGACCTGCTGACCGCCGAGCACGATGTCATTGTGCGCTACAACGGCGGCGCCAACGCGGGCCACACCGTGCAGGTGGGCGACCAGCGCTACGCCCTGCACCTGATCCCCTCGGGGATCCTGTACCCCAAGAAGCAGTGCGTCATCGGCAACGGCGTGGTGGTGGACCCCGAGAAGCTGCTGCAGGAATTCGACGCCCTGCGCGCCCGCGGCGTGCACGTGGGCGACAACCTGCGCATCAGCGATCGGGCGCACGTGGTGATGCCCTACCACAAGGAGCAGGACGCGGCGCTGGAGGAGTACCTGAGCGCCAAGACCGCCGACGAGCAGGGCAACCTCTCCATCGGCACCACCCGTCGCGGCATCGGCCCGGCATACGCGGACAAGGTGCGCCGCTCCACGGCCATCCGCATGGGCGACCTGCTGGATCCCGCCTACCTGCACAGCCGCCTGCGGGTGGTCTGCAAGCTGCGCACCGCCGAACTGGAGGCGCTGGGCGTCAAGACGCCGCCGCTGGACGCCGATGCGCTGGCGGAGCGGTACGCCGACTACGGCGCGCGGCTGCGCCCGCACATCCAGGACACCGTCTACGCGCTGCACGATGCGCTGAAGGACGGACGGCGCCTGCTCTTCGAGGGGGCCAACGCCAGCCTGCTGGACATCGACCACGGCACCTTCCCCTACGTCACCAGCAGCAACTGCTCGACGCTGGGCATCCCCAGCGGCACGGGCGTGCCAGGGCGCGCCATCGGCCGCGTCCTTGGCATCATGAAGGCGTACAGCACGCGCGTGGGCGCGGGCCCCTTCCCCACCGAGCTGAACAACGAGCTGGGCAATCGCATCCGCGAGCGCGGCCGCGAGTACGGCACCACCACCGGCCGCCCGCGCCGCTGCGGCTGGCTGGACCTGGTGGCGGTGAAGTACAGCGCCATGGTCTGCGGCGCGACGGGGATCGCCTGCACCCTCTTCGACGTGCTTTCCGAGCTGGACGAGGTGAAGCTCTGCGTCCGCTATCGCCTGCCGGACGGCACCGAGACGGACCGCTTCATCCCCGATGCGCACCGCTTGGAGGCGGTGACCCCTGTTTACGAGACCCTGCCCGGCTGGCGCGAGGAAGTTCGCGAAGCGAGCGATCGTGGGTCACTTCCGGCGAACGCACAGCGGTACCTGGCGCGTATCGAGGAGATCGTCGGCGTCCCGATCGAGGTGGTGAGCCTCGGCCCCGAGCGCACGCAGACGCTGGTGGATGGCCACCGCGCACCCGCGACCGTCGCGGTGTGAGCGAACCCGATGGTGCTGCGCCCAGCGCGGCGGAGCCGGCCACTGGCATCCGCGCCCGGGCGCACGCGACCAGAACCGCTTGAAGCGAAGAGGCCAGATGTCCGACCTGCACGACGCACCGCACGCCAGCGCCTCGGACGAGGCCGTCGACGCGCACGGCGCCCCGCAGGGGTGCGCGGGGCGCATCCCCAAGCACATCGCGATCATCATGGACGGCAACGGCCGCTGGGCCGAGGCGCGCGGGCTGCCGCGGCTGGCGGGGCACCGCGAGGGGGCGCGGCGCGTGAACGGCATCGTCGAGGAGTGCTCCAACGTGGGCGTGCGCGCGCTGACGCTCTACTCCTTCTCCAGCGAGAACTGGAAGCGCCCCGCCGAGGAGGTGGAGGCGCTGATGGAGCTGGCGCGCCACCACCTGCAGCTGGAACGGCAGATGATGCTGGCGCGCAACATCCGGTTCCGCCGCGTGGGCCGCCGCGAGGGGCTGCCCGCACCGGTGCTGGCGGAATTCGATCGCACCGAGGACGAGACCAGCGCGTGCACCGGCATGACGCTCTGCCTGGCCATGAACTATGGCTCGCGCCAGGAGATCGTGGACGCGATCCGGGGCCTGGCCCTGCGGGTGCGCCGCGGCGAACTGGAGCCCGGCGCCATCACCGAGGAATCGATCAGCGACGCGCTCGGGACGCACGGGCTGCCCGACCCCGACCTGCTGATCCGGACCGCAGGCGAGCGGCGCATCAGCAACTTCCTGCTCTGGCAGATCAGCTACGCCGAGCTCTGGGTGACCGATGCGCTGTGGCCTGATTTCAAGGTCCCGGAACTCACCCAGGCGCTGCGCGACTTCGCGCGCCGGCGGCGAACCTACGGCGGGCTTGGAACCGCATCGGCCTGAGGGCGCGAAGAGGACCGAGAATCCCTCATTCGTGGTGGATTCGCACGGGTTCTGGCCCGATCATTCCGTATACCCTGCTGGCCTCCCCACATGCGAATCCAAGCACCCGCGACGCTGTTCCTTGCACTTCTCGCCGCCTTGGCAGCGCTGGCGGCCGCGCCGGCCGCGCACGCGCAGTGCCCGCCCGATCCCTGCACCGAGGCCGGCAAGTCGCTCTGGCTGGGGGACCTGAACAACGACGGCTTCGTCAATGACGACGACATCCTGTTCTTCACCCGCTGCCTGCTGGGCGACGGGGTGGGGCAGGCACCGGCGTACTGCCCGGTCGCGGACTTCAACTTCGACGGGGAGGTGGACAACGACGACCTGAACTACCTGAATCGCATCGTCGAGATGGCCCGCAACCCCGCCATCCGCAAGCTGCCCAAGTCCCAGCTGAACGAAGTGCGCGTCCGCAAGCCCGAAACGCAGACCAACCCAGCCATCCCGCAATCGCGCTATGTCGAGATCCGCACCCCCACGGGCGCGGCCACTTCCAGCCCCACGGTGCCGCCCGCGGAGAATCCCGCCCCGACGGTGAACCAGGTGCTGCTGGGCGACCCGGCCACCATCCGCCGCTTCGGCAAGGGGTGGTACTACATGAAGATCTGCCGATCGGTGGGCGCTGCCAATCCGACCGACCAGATCAGCGGCACCATCGCCGTCGTCGAATCGCTGGAGGACATGGCGTGGGTGGCGGACGTCCTGGACACGCGGTCGCGCGGCCTTTCGCTGATGGCGGACGCAACATTCACCGGCCCCGTCGCCGCAGGCGTCCCGGTGGGCGTTGCGCCCTTCATCTTCAGCGCGCCCACCTCCCTTGCAATTCCTGGCACGGTCGCGGGGCGCACCTTCCTGCCCGAGACCAACACGAACGTCACCCACGTGATCGTCTTCCGTGATCCCAGCGGCAGCCGCGCGCTGCCCGCGGTGGGCCAGCGCGTGAACACCCCGTCGGCGATCGATCCCGCGCAAGTCTGCGACCTGGCTTGGACCGTCGCGGGCGCCATCCCGATCCTGCCGCCCTGGGACGCGATCGTGGACTGCGTCACCATCGTCAAGGGCATCGACAACACGAACTTCGGCTGCGTTTTCGGCGGATCGACCAGCTTCAACATCGGTCCGGTCGGCCCCGTCGGAAGCACCTACGCGCCGCCGCATGTCTACCGCTGCCGCACCGCAGGCACGCTGACGCGCGGCGTCAATGCCGTGGCCACCGACAGCGACTCGCCCTTCGTTCGCAACGCGACCTGCGTCACCACGATCCAGGGATGCGGCGAGCTGGGGAGCAATGGCGGCACTCGCAGCTGCTTCGAGACGCAGATCGGCCCGGGCTGCTCGGACGCCGACTGCTGCGGCGCCGTCTGCCAGATCGACCCCAGCTGCTGCACCACCGAATGGGATGCCGCCTGTGCCGCGCAGGCGCAGACCACCTGCGTCCAGTGCGGCACCAACCCTGCCAGCTGCTACGTGGCGCACAGCACCCCCTCGTGCTCGGATGCCAACTGCTGCAAGGCGGTCTGCGCGATCGACCCCTCCTGCTGCACCACCGGCTGGAGCGAGCCCTGCGCGACGCTCGCGGCGCAGACCTGCCTGAGCTGCGGCACCGTGGGGATCGGTGCGTGCTTCGAAGTGCACGAGCTGCCCTACTGCGACGACTCGGTCTGCTGCGGCACCGTCTGCAACCTGGACCCCACCTGCTGCACCGTGACCTGGGACCAGGCATGCGTCAACTTGGCCGACCTGCGCTGCGTCGGCTGCGGCGGCCCCACGACGGGCGACTGCTGCATTGCGCACCCCACGCCTTACTGCAACGACGGCACCTGCTGCACCGCCGTCTGCGCGATGGATCCCTACTGCTGTGACACCGTCTGGGACACCAGCTGCGCCCAGCTGGCCCTGGCGAACCCTTCCTGCGCGAACCTCTCCTGCGCGTGCGGCCAGCCCACGGCCGGAAGCTGCTTTGCCGTCCACGCCGCCCCGGGCTGCGCCGACGGCTTCTGCTGCCAGCTGGTCTGCCAGCGTGATCCCTACTGCTGCTACGTCAACTGGGACCGCGCCTGCCGCGACATCGCGCTGGACACCTGCTCCACCAATGCCGCGTGCCTGGACCTGAACACCGGCCTGCCCGTTCTGGGCAGCTGCTTCGTGGCGCACCTGACCCCCGGCTGCGACCAGCCTGGCTGCTGCAGCCAGGTCTGTGCGACCGCCGCCTTTGCCTACTGCTGCAACACGCTCTGGGACGAGGCATGCGCCATCCGCGCCAGCGACGTCTGCGACTCCTGCGGCGACCCCCTCTCCGGCAGCTGCTTCGCCGAGCATGGCGCCGCCAACTGCGCCGACAGCAACTGCTGCACCACGGTCTGCGGCTTCGATCCCTTCTGTTGCAGCGCCGCATGGGACGGCCTCTGCGTCACTCTTGCCCAGGCGCACTGCCCGGCACCCATCGCCTACTGCGGCGGCGCCAACACGCGCAGCTGCTGGATCCCCAACTACACCCCCGGCTGCAACAACCCCGCCTGCTGCCTGAAGATCTGCAGCGACATCGACCCCTTCTGCTGCGAGGTGCGCTGGGACGCCGTCTGCGCCCGCGAGGCGGGCTTCGTCTGCGTGCCGCAGGGCTTCGTGGTGACCATCGGCCGCGAGGGCTGCCTCTCGACGCACGCCTCCAAGGGCTGCGCCAACGCCGACTGCAGCCGCGCCGTCTGCAGCGTCGACCCCAGCTGCTGCACCACTGCGTGGGACGCCCGCTGCGTGCTGATCGCCACCGCGGTCTGCGTCGCCCCCGACAGCTGCCCAGGCACCGGGGACTGCTTCGCGATCGGGGGTTCCCCCGGCTGCAACGACTCCGCCTGCTGCAACGCGGTCTGCCAGGCGGATCCCGCCTGCTGCGACGGCGCGTGGGACCAGCCCTGCGTGACGCTGGCGCGCCAGCTGTGCAAGGCGCCCCTGCTCTCCGACTGGCCCTGCCCCTGCCGCGGCGAGTGCACCTCGGCGCACGACAACCCCGGCTGCCTGGATAGCACCTGCTGCAAGGTGGTCTGCAACATCGACCCCAGCTGCTGCGTCGAGATCTGGGACGGCAACTGCGCCAGCTTCGCGCGGCAGTTCTGCTGCGGCCCCGCGGGCTGCGGCTCGGGCTGCAACGGCCCCTGCCTGGTCCCGCACGAAGAACCGTACTGCAGCGATCCCTACTGCTGCGATGCCGTCTGCCGCACCGATCCGCTGTGCTGCGCGGCAAGTTGGGACTCGCTCTGCGTCGCCGGGGCGCTGGTGCGCTGCGCCTCGGGCTGCGGCCTGCAGGACGCGGGCAACTGCTTCGCCGTGCATGACCTGCCCGGCTGCCGCGACGGGCGCTGCTGCGGCAAGGTCTGCGAGATCGACCCCTCGTGCTGCACGACCGGCTGGGACAGCGTCTGCGTGGACAGCGCGACCAGCACCCCGCTGGCCGCCTTCTGCAAGAAGCCCGTCTGCGGCGCCTTCAACGCCGGTGAGGCGTGCCAGCCGCACGACGGGCCCGCGTGCAACAACTTGCCCTGCTGCGAGAACGTCTGCGCGCAGGATTCCTACTGCTGCGACATCGCATGGGACTCCAACTGCGTCGACCTGGCGCGCAAGGTGCCCGAATGCGGCTGCTCCTACGACTGCGGCGATCCCTGCGCGGGCAGCTGCTGCCGTGCCCACGCCAACGGGCGCTGCGACAACGCCGAGTGCTGCGCATTGGTCTGCGCCCAGGATGCCTACTGCTGCGACATCGAGTGGGACAGCGTCTGCGCCTCGATGGCGCGGTCGCAGTGCAGCGACCCGGACCAGGCGTGCCCGGCACCCCCCTGCGGCTCGGATCTGCTGCCCAGCTGCTGCGTCGCCAGCCCCCTGCCCAACTGCTCGGACGAGAACTGCTGCCGCGCGCTCTGCTTGGTGGACAACTTCTGCTGCGAAGTGCAGTGGGACGTGACTTGCGCCCAGCAGGCCCGCTCGGAAGAATTCCGGGCGGCGTGCCAGTGCGACGACGGCGGCTGCGGCTCGACGACGGCGGGCAGCTGCTTCAGCATCCACTCGACCCCCTTCTGCAACGACCTTGGCTGCTGCCAGACGGTCTGCGCCTTCGAGCCCACCTGCTGCGATGCGGGCTGGGACGCCAACTGCGTCACGATCGCCGAGTTCTTCTGCGGCGGAATGTTCACCGACATGGTGGATGCCTTCCGCGGAGGCCGCTCAAACATGGAGAGCGCGCGCGGGCTGCCACCGGCCGGCTGGGTCCCGCCGCGTGTGCGCGCCATGCAGCGCCAGAAGCAGGAGCTGCCCGCGAAGATGCCGCGGACCGACCGCGTGCCGGTGCCGGCGCAGCCCGGGCCGCGGGCCGGAACGGGATCGGCGTCGAGCGCGGCAGATGGGGCGCAGCAGGCCGGAGGCACGGTGGGCGCATCCGTTGCGCCTGCTGGCAACGGCAAGCTGGCCCCGCAGGGCAAGCAGGCGCCCGTCGGGAAGTAGGCGCGGCTGGGAACGAGGCGCCGCTGGGGGCGCGGGCGCGGCGTGCGGGTCAGCGGAAATCTCGGGATTGCGAAGTCATTGGAGAGCCGGCGCGCGCGAGCGCATCGGTCAGGTCGACCATGCGGCGCACCAGCAGGTGCGTGACGCCGGAGCGGTGCTCCACGCGCCCCTCGGCCAGCAGCGCGACGGCGTGGCGCGCGGTGCGGCGGCAGCGTTCGTAGACCTTGGGGCGGATGATGAGGTTGGCAATGCCCGTCTCGTCCTCCAGTGTCATGAAGACGATGCCGGCGGCGGTGGCTGGGCGCTGGCGGCAGAGGACGAGGCCGGCGATGGTGGCTGAGGGGCTTGTGGCGGGGTGGCGTTGCGGCCACTGTTGGTCCGAAGGCAGCGGGAGGGACCGCGCCCTCCGTTGCGCGCGGGGCCCTCGCTCCACGGACGGCCTCGCTCCACCCGGCTCCGCTCGGCCTCGGCCATCCGGGCTCGGCGGGGATGCACCCGGGAGTATTCGGTGGGCCTGCTGCCCGCCTTCGCCCTCCTGGACGCCGCTGCGCGAGGGCCCCGTGCTCACTGCGGGCGCTCGCCCGGCGATGGTCGGGGGGGGGAGCCATTCGGCGGGCGCTTGCACATCGACGGTCGGGGGAGGGGCGCACTCGACGGGGGGTCGCCCGGTGACGGTCGGGGGAGACGCAGCCGCGGCGGCTTCGGCGGCTTCGCCGATGGTGCGCAGGGTGGCGCACGGGACGGCGCCTTGGCGGGCGAGCATGGGGCGCAGGAAGTGCATCGGGTGGTTCTTCAGCGAGAGGCCGATGCTGGCGTAGTCGGCGGCCACTTCGCGCAGGGGCGTGGGGGCGGGGAGCGGCTGCGGGGCCATGTCGAAGAGGGTGGCGCCGCGGGTGGCAGCCTCGTCGAGGACGGGAGCGGCGGCGTCGTGCAGGGCGCGGATCTGCCAGAGCGCCTGCTGGCGGGTGAGGCCCATGCTGCCGAAGGCGTCTGCGGCGGCCAAGCGGCGCAGCGTCGGGACGCTGCAGCCGCTGGCGCGCCAGAGGGCTTCGATGGTGGTGAAGCGGGTGCTGTGCCCGGTGCCGGCAGCCGAAGTGGCGGCCACGGGGGTGGCGGCAGCGGCGAGGGCGGCGACGGCGTCGATGATGCGCTCCGCATCGGGCTGGTGCAGGCCGCTGGCCATGCGCATGCCTAGGCGGAGGGCGGGGCCGGCGGCGGTGGCGGCGGCGTCAGTGGATGCGGCGTCGGCGGGTGCGATGGTGCCGGTGGTGACAGCGGCATCGGCAGCGGCATCGGCCACCTCGAGCGTGCAGTCCCAGGCGCTGCGGTGCACATCGACGGCGCGCACCTGGACGCCATGCTCCTGCGCATCGCGGACCAGCTGCGCGGGGGCGTAGAAGCCCATCGGCTGGCTGTTCAGCAGCCCCGCCAGGAAGGCCGCCGGGCGATGGCGCTTCAGCCACGCCGAGACGTAGACCAGCAGCGCGAAGCTGGCTGCGTGGCTCTCGGGGAACCCATAGCCGGAGAAGCCCTGGATCTGCCGGAAGACCTGCTGCGCGAACTCCAGCGTGTAGCCGCGCTGGAGCATCCCCTGCTCCAGCATCGTGCCGAAGCGCGCGATCTGGTTGCCCTTGCGCTTCCACGCGGCGATCGCGCGGCGCAGCTCGTCCGCCTGCCCCGGCGTGAAGCCCGCGGCGATCACCGCCAGCGACATCGCCTGCTCCTGGAAGAGGGGCACGCCCAGCGTCTTGCCCAGCACGCGCTCGATGTCGGCGTTGGGGTAGAGCGCCGGCTCCAGGCCGTCGCGCCGGCGCAGGTACGGGTGCACCATGTCCCCCTGGATCGGCCCCGGCCGCACCAGCGCCACCTCGATCACCAGGTCGTAGAAGCAGCGCGGGCGCAGGCGCGGCAGCATGCTCATCTGCGCGCGGCTCTCGATCTGGAAGACGCCCACCGTGTCGGCGCGCGAGACCATCTGGTAGACCGCCGGGTCCTCGGCGGGGATGGTGCGGAACTCCAGCGCGGGGTCGAAGGCGATCGCCTTGCGGATGGCGGTCAGCATGCCAAGCGCCAGCACGTCCACCTTGAGCATGCCCATCGCCTCGATGTCGTCCTTGTCCCATTCGATGATGGTGCGCGCGTCCATCGTGGCGTTGCGCACGGGCACCAGCTCGCACAGCGGCTCCTGGGTGATGATGAAGCCACCGACATGCTGCGAGAGGTGGCGCGGGAACCCCAGCAACTGCCCCGCCAGCGCGAAGAGGCGGCGCAGCACCGGGTCGTCGGGGTCCAGGCCAAGGTCGCGCGCGCGCTCGATGGCGGGCGAGCGCCGGTCGGTGCGGACGCCGTCGATGCCCAGCGCCTCGCTCCACCAGTCGATGCCCCCCGCCAGCGTGGCCACGAGCTGGGCGGGCAGGCCAAGCGCCTTGCCGATGTCGCGGATCGCGCTGCGGCCGCGGTAGCTGATCACCTCGGCGCAGAGCGCGGCGCGCGAGCGGCCGTAGGTGCGGTAGATGAACTGGATCACCTCCTCGCGCCGCTCGTGCTCGAAGTCCACGTCAATGTCGGGGGGCTCGTTGCGCTCGCGGCTGATGAAGCGCTCGAAGAGCATGTCGATGCGCACCGGGTCCACCGCGGTGATGCCCAGGCAGTAGCAGACCGCGCTGTTGGCGGCCGCGCCGCGCCCCTGGCAGAGGATGCCGCGCGAGCGCGCGAAGGCGACGATCGAATGCACCGTGAGGAAGTAGCAGGCGTAGTCCAGGTCGGCGATGATGGCGAACTCGTGGTCCAGCTGCGCCTGGACGCGCGGCGGGATGGCGGGGGCGGGTGGGGCGGCGGCGGGTGTGGCGTGGCCCGGCGCGCGCGTGCCCTCGCCAGTCGCGGCCGTGGCCGTCGGGTCCGCGGCGGC
>JBGARR010000053.1:0-10942 GCA_044230125.1 Phycisphaerales bacterium | reverse complement strand
TGGAGGTGACGGGCAGCTGCTCGGCCACCACGCGTCCCTCGTCGGAGAGCTTTGCCTGGCCGCTGGGCTGGATGCTCTGGTCGCGGCTGCTCCAGGGCTGGTCCGCCACCTTCTGGTTGTCGTCGCAGCCGCCCGAAACCAGGATGCCCCACGCCGCACCCGCCAGCAGCGAGCATCGCGCGACCGCGCCCGCGGCGCTGCCGGCGCCCGTCACGCCCCCGGGGCGGGCGGCCTTGTTGCGTGCGGGCGAACGGTTCGGAACGATGGCGAGGATCCCGGCGATGGTCATCACGATGATCGATGCTACTTCGCCCACGAGGGCAAAGATCGGAGTTCTTGCATCCAAAGATGGCGCGGCGTAGAGCCACCCCGCCTCCCTGGGGGCGATCGGCGGCGCCACCACGCGGCCCGAGGAGTCGATCCCTGCGCACAAGCCCGTATTCGCCACGCGCACCATCGGCGTCCGCGTCTCGATGCAGCGGAACCGGGCGATCTGCAGGTGCTGCTGGCGGCCACCGTCGTACCAGCCGTACCAGCCGTCGTTGGTCAGGTTGACCAGCAGGTCCGTGGCGCGGGTCCGGGTGCCGTCGTCCCCCGCCGGGAAGACCAGCTCGCGGCAGACCCACGTCATGGCATCCTCGAAGCAGATCGGGGTGGCCACGCGCACCGTCCCCTCCTGCCACGGCACCGCGAAGCGCGTGGGGAGACCACCCACATCCAGGTCAAAGGTCATGCCAGCCGCCCCGAACGCCAGCAGCGACTGCTCCAGCCACTTCCACTCCGAGATGTAGGGCATCGTCTCGCCAAAGGGCGCCAGGAAGACCTTGTCGTACCGCGCAAAGGGACCGTTGGGGCGGTCGATGAGGTACGCGCTGTTGTACTGCCGCTCCCAGGTGAAGCGCTGACCCTCCTCGCGCAGGCCCAAGAAGGCGGGGCTGCCCACCAGCAGCGGAGCCTGCAATCGCTGGTGCAGCGCCACCGCGATGCGCAGGAAGCGATCGCCAGGAAAGTAACCGCCTGCCTCCTGCAGCGCGATCGTGGAGGGCTCCAGCCCGTAGCCCGCCAGCATCGTCTCCGGCCAAGCTGCGAGGGCGATGGCGTGGCCCCCAGCCACGGTCTCCTGCGCCGCACGCAGGGTCAGGTCGGCGAAGGAGGGAATGTCGCGCACCTGGTTGGATGCCTTCCAGGCCACCTTGTTGCTGGTCTCCAGGTTGGTCTGGATCGCCAGGACGCCGGGCCCGGGAGCCGTAGGCGCCTGCTGCAGCCGCCACGCCCCGTAGCCGGCGGCGGCTGCCACTGCCACCACGGCGATGGCTGGCCCCACCCGGCGCACCCCGCCGACGGCATCCAGAATCCCGCCTGCCACCACCAGCGCCAGCAGCGAAGCGAAGAGCTCGCCCAGCAGGTCGGCCCCCTGCACCAGCACGGGCGCCTCGATCAACGGATGACCCCAGCGGAACCAGGGATATCCGTGGAAGATGACCATCGCCCGCAGCGCCTCGACGGCGGCGAAGGCCAGCGGCACCAACAGCGCACGCGGCACCCGGCGGCGCAGCAGGCGCCCCGCACCGCAGCGCAGGCGCGAGAGCGTCCACACGGCCAGGGTGTCGTACAGGGCGCAGTAGACCGAGAGCGCAACCGTGCCCGCGGGCGTCACCTGCTCCAGCCAGTAGTGCATGGCGTACCACTTGAGGGTGCACACCACGAAGACCGCCACGAGCGCCAGCCATCCCACCGGCATGCGCGCGCCGCTGGCGTCGCGCCGCAACGCGATGGCCGCCAGCGGGACCGCGGCGAGCGGCGCGAGCGGCCACAGACCGTACGGCGGAAATGCAGCGGCGAGCAGGATCCCGGAACAGGCGGCCAGCGCCGCGGCCATGAGCGCTTCGCGGATGCGCATCGCTACTTGCCCGCGTAGTCAATGACGCGGCTGATCTCGGTGCGCAGCGCCGAACGGTGGACGATGCGGTCGATGAAGCCCGCCTTCTCCAGGAACTCGGCGGTCTGGAACCCCTCGGGCAGCTCCTGCCGAATGGTCTGCTGGATGACGCGGGGGCCCGCGAAGCCGATCAGCGCCTTGGGCTCGGCAAAGATGACATCACCCAGCATGGCGTAGCTGGCGGTGACACCACCGGTGGTGGGGTCCGCCAGCACCGAGATGTACAACCCGCCCGCGTCGTCGAAGCGCGCCAGGACGGCGCTGGTCTTGGCCATCTGCATCAGCGAGAAGCCGGATTCCTGCATGCGCGCCCCCCCGCTGCAGCTGACGATGACCAGCGGCAGGTTGTGGTCGGTGGCATGCTCGATGGCGCGCGCCAGCTTCTCGCCCACCACGCTGCCCATCGACCCCGCCATGAAGGTGAAGTCCATGATGCCCACGACCACCTTGCGGCCCTTGATGAATCCCGCGCCCGTCTGCACGCCGTCGTTCTCGCCGGTCTTGCGCTGCGTGTCCAGGATGCGGTCCAGGTACGCCTTCTGGTCCACGAAGGCCAGCGGGTCCATCGGCGCCATGTCGGCGTCCATGGGCTCGAAGGTCCCCGGGTCCAGGAGCTGCGCGATGCGCCTGCGCGCCGAGACGCGCATGTGGTGGTCGCACATGGGGCAGACCATCAGGTTGGCTTCCAGGCTCTTCTTGAAGACGGTCCCCTGGCACTCGGGGCATTGCGTCCAGAGGCCGTCGGGGACGGCCCGCTTGGTGGCGACTTCTGCTTGTGTCCAGGTGCGTTCCGTCACGAGGGCTGACCTCCGAGCCGGAGGAGTGTAGCGCGCGGCGGCGCAGCTCAGTCGCCCAGGCGGTCTGCGGCGCCTGCGGGCAGCGCATGCTGCGTGCACCAGTGGCGCCCCTCGACGCGCTCCCACAGCCGCGCACCGTCGCCGCGCGCAAGCGCGTCGCGCACGATCGCCAGCGCCACCGTGTGGAGCACCAGTCCGACGCGCTGCCCCTCGTGGCGCGCGAGGATCGCGGCGAAGGCATCCAGGATCCGCGCGCGCGCTTCGGCCAGCGGCTCGCCCTCCGGCGGCTCCATGGTCAGGGGCGATTCGCTCCACTCGATGAAGCGGCTCTCGAAGCGGCGCTCGAACTCGCTCATCGCCAGCCCCTCCAGCAGGCCCAGGTCGGGGTCCGCCAGCGCGGCGTCGGAGCGCACGCGGCAGGCGAAGCGCCCGGCGATGGCATGGGCGCTCTCGGCGGCGGCGTCGTCCCGCGGGTGGTAGAGGAACTCGGGGCCGACCGCGAGCCGAGCCACGCGCTGGCGCAGCTCGGCCAGCGATTCTTCGGTGGCGGGCAAATCGGTGGCGCCGCGCAGGCGCTGTGCGGCATCCCAGGCGGTGTCGCAGGGGCGGAAGAGCCAGAGCTGGGTGAGCGGCGCCGGCATGCGTCAGTCGCCCCGGATCGCGCGGATGGCGGCGGCCATGTCCGGCGCGCCGAAGACGGCACTGGCCGCCAGCAGAACATCGCAGCCCGCGGCGCGGCACGCGGGCGCAGTGGCGGGCGAGACCCCGCCGTCGATCATGATCCGCTGCTCGGGGCGCATGTGCGCGCGCAGCTGCGGCGCCTTGGCCAGCACGCGCTCGATGAACTTCTGCCCGCTGTAGCCCGGATGCACGCTCATGAGCATCACGGTGTCCAGGAGCGGCAGCCACGGGATGACGGCGGTGGCGGGCGTGTCGGGATTCAGCACGGCACCCACCGTCATGCCGCGCGCACGGATGCGGTCGACCAGCGGCTGCGGGTCCGCCACCGCCTCGACGTGGAACTGCAGGTGGTTCGCACCCGCATCGGCGAAGGCGTCGACGAAGTCGCCCGGAGCGGTGCACATCAGGTGGACATCGATGAAGGCCGCGGGCACCGCGCGGCGCACGGCGGCGCAGATGGCCGGCCCCATGGAGAGGTTGGGGACGAAGTGCCCGTCCATCACGTCGAAGTGGATGGCGTCGCCCCCGGCTTCCATCGCGGCCCGGCACTGCTCCCCCAGCCGCGTGAAGTCGGCAGAAAGCACCGACGGCTCCACAAGGAGCCGTCGGGCGTTTCGGTAGAGCAATGGATCGGGACGGGCTTCGCCCATCGGGGTCAACTCGGCGTCACTTGGGAGTGGAGGATGCCTTCTTGTCCGTGGCGGCCTTCTGGTCCGTGGAAGCCTTCTTCAGCCCGGCGCCAGCCGTCTTCTGGGTGTTGTAGGTGTCCAGGGTGCGCTTCAGGGCGGGCTTGGCCGAGGGGGCCGCGGCCATCCACGCCTCGTACTGGATCTCGGCGGCTGCATTCAGGTCGCCTCGGGCTGCCTCCACTGCGGCGATCGATGCGTAGGCCTCGGAATCCTCGGCGCGCGAGATCGACTTCAGCTTGTCGGCGGCGTACTTGGCGGCCTCGAGGTCGCGCTCCTTGATGTCCGGGTCGGTGGCCAGGTAGTCGGCCACGGCCATCAGCGCGTACTTGTCCTTGGAGACGCGGTCGACGACGCTGCGGATGTAGGTGCTGGCGTTGGCGCTGTTGCTGGCCTGCTCGGCGATCATGCGCCAATTCTCCAGCCCCACGTCGACCAGGACGCCCGGACCTTCGGCAAAGGCCTGGTCGTAGAGGCGCTCGGCCTCCTTGTAGTTGCGGAGCTTGGCGGCGCGGCGCGCGGCGGCCACGGTGGGCTCGACGCGGGCGGTCAGTTCGGGGTCGTAGCGGTTGGCCACGGTCAGCTTCAGGATGCGCTCGAAGTCGGGCTCCATCGGATGGCCGATGTAGCAGACCTTGCCGGCGCGGCTGATGATGAAGGCGCAGGGAATGCCATTCAGGCCCGCGGCCCGCATGAACTTCTCGCTGATGTAGTCATCTTCCTTCTTGGAGCAGGCGATCGTGTAGGACATCGCCGAGCCCTTCTCGCGAACGAAGGACTTGACGGTGTTCACGGGCTCATCGCTGATGCCGATGACTTCGAGGCCGCGGGGGTTCAGGTCCTGGTAGAGCTGGTTGATGTGCGGGATCGACTTCTTGCACGGCGCGCACCAGGTGGCCCAGAACTCGACCACATAGACCTTGGTGGGGTCGCGATGATCGATGGTGGCACCCTGGACGAATTCGACGTGCGGGGCGATGTCGAAGGGCGCCTCGGAGCCGACCTTGAGCTTCTTCGGCCCATCCTGCGCCAGGGCGCCGGTGGCAACGAAGGCGGGAAGAGCGATGGCGAGGAGCGTGGCAAGCAGGTTCGTGCGCATAGGTGTTCTCCTGAATCGGCACTATAGACGGACGCGTTGAGCGGAAGTTCCGCCCAAATGGGGCTGCCGGGGGCACTGCGCCGCGCGTGGCGGACCTCAGGCGGGGTCGAGGGCGAGCACCGACTCAAACTGCTTGCCCTCCAGCATCTCCAGGCTGGCGCCCCCCCCCGTGGAAACATGGGTCAGGGCGTCGGCCAGCCCCGCCTCGTCCAGGGCGGCGGCGGTGTCCCCGCCTCCGGCGATGGTGACCGCCCCGAGCGCGGTCGCCTCGGCGACGGCGCGCGCGATCGCCGTGGTGCCCGCATCGAAGGGCTTGGTCTCGAAGGCCCCCATCGGGCCGTTCCAGACCACCTGCTTGGCGGCGCGGCACGCCTCGGCGAAGCGCAGTTGCGTGTGCGGCCCGATGTCCAGCCCCATCCATCCGTCGGGGATGCCGCCGATGACCGTCTGCGTCTCGGTGCCCGCCTGCAGGGCACGGCCGCAGACATGGTCGGTCGGAAGCAGGATCGAGCGCCCCTTGGCGCGCGCATCGTGCATGATCTGGTGCGCGCGCTCGACCATGTCGGCTTCCACCAGGCTGTTGCCGGTGGGCACCCCCTCGGCGCGCAGGAAGGTGTACGCCATGGCCCCGCCCACGATGATCGAATCCACCTTGTCCAGCAGGTTCGAGAGGGCCAGCAGCTTGTCGCTCACCTTGGCGCCGCCGACGATGGCGACGAAGGGATGCTTGGGGTGGTCCAGCGCCTCGCCCAGGAAGGCCAGCTCCTTGGCCAGCAGGCGGCCGGCGACGGCGGGCGCGCCACGCGACTTCATGGCGCGGGCGAGCGCCACCATGCTGGCGTCGGCGCGGTGCGAAGCGCCGAAGGCGTCATTGACATAGACCTGTCCGTACCCGGCCAGCTTCTCGGCGAAGGCGGCATCCCCCTTCTTCTCTCCCTTCTCGAAGCGCAGGTTCTCGATGAGCAGCACCTGACCCGGGCGCAGCGCAGCCACCGCGGCCTTGGTGGCGTCATCGGTGGGCACCTGGCCCGCAAAGAGAACTTCCGCCTTCCCCGCCAGCAGCTCCTTCAGTCGCGTGTACACCGGGCGCAGGCTGTCGGCGGCCTCGTAGCCGGTGCCGGCCGGGCGACCGAAATGGCTGGCCACCACCACGGCTCCTCCGCGGGCCAGGATCGACTCGATGGTGGGCAGCGCGCCGCGGATGCGGCGATCGTCGGTGATCTTCCCGGCGTCGTCGGTGGGGACGTTGAAGTCCGCGCGGACGAAGACGGTCTTGCCGCGCGGGTCGATGGCGTCGATGGTGCGCCGGGCCGAGGTGCGCGCGTTCTGGGAAGGAGCAGCGGAGGTTTGCGGCATAATCCGCCACTATACGACGATGACCGCAGCCGACGAAGCGCATCCCCGCAATGCACCGCGCACCCTGCTGGTGCTGGGCCCCACCGCGGGCGGCAAGACCGCGCTGGCGGTCGACCTGGCGCGGCGGATGCCTGGCGGTGGCGAGTGCGTCAGCGCGGACTCGATGCAGGTGTACCGCGGCATGGACATCGGGACGGCGAAGCCCACCCTGGCCGAGCGCGGCGGCATCGCGCATCACATGATCGATGTGGCGGACCCGCACGAGGGGGCGTTCACGGTGGCCGACTGGCTGGAGGGGGCGCGCGCGGCCATCGAAGGGATCCACGCGCGCGGCCGGCACGCGGTGGTGGTGGGCGGCACGAATCTCTACATCAAGGCGATGATCGAGGGCATGTTCGACGGGCCGCCGATCGATGCTGCGGTGCGCGCGCAGCTGGAGGCGCTGTCCACCGAGGCGCTGCGGCTGGACCTGGAGCACCACGACCCGATCGCGGCGGCGCGCATCCATCCCAACGACCGCCGGCGCACCATCCGCGCGATGGAGGTGTGGATGCAGACAGGGCAGCGCATCAGCGAGCTGCAGGCGCAGTGGAGCGCGACGCCGCGCGCGCTGCCACCGGGATGGAGCGTCGTGGGGCTGGAGTGGCCCGCGGAGCTGGTGAACCGGCGCATCAATGCGCGCGTGCTGGCGATGGTGGACGATGGCCTGCTGCGCGAGGTGGTGGCGCTGGCGGCGCGCGGGCCGTTGACGCGTCAGGCGGTGGAGGCGGTTGGGTACCACGAGATGCTGCAGCACCTGGCGGGAGAGCTGACGCTTGAGGAGGCGGCGGAGCGGATGAAGGTGCGCTCGCGGCAGTACGCCAAGCAGCAGCGCACGTGGCTGCGGCGCTTCAAGGCGATTCCCGGCTCGCTGTGGGTGGACGGGCCCATGAGGACCACGGCGGAGGCGACCACCGAAGTTATCGAAAAACTTTTTCCGGGCTCGGGGCGGTGATCGGGCGGGAAGCTTCCGCCCCCCTTTCAGGGGGGCGCAGCGGGCATTCTGGCTCGGTTTGGAGGGGTGCGGGGAGCACCCTGCGGCCAAGGTCCAACCCGCCCGGCGGCTTGACGGGCAGCCGGAGACTCCTCATATAAGGGGGACCCGGCGACCGATGGAGCCCCGGGTGCCGCGGGCTGAGTCCTGCGCAGACCATCGACTGACCCAACAGACTGTCCTCTACACATGGCCAAGCGCCCCACAAAGTCCACCCCCGCCGCCGGAAAGCGCGCCGCACCCGCCAAGGGTGCTGCGTCCGCGAAGGGTGCTGCGTCAGCTTCGGATGCCGAGCCCGAGCTGGAGGCCGGGGGCGCCCCCTCGCGCGGTGGCTACCGCCTGGTCATCGTCGAGAGCCCGGCGAAGGCAAAGACGATCGCCAAGTACCTGGGCACCGGCTACAAGGTGGAGGCCTCGAAGGGGCACATCCGCGACCTGCCAAAGCGCGCGCCCAAGGGAACGAAGCAGCCCGTTCCAGGGGTGGACCTGGAGCACGACTTCGAGCCCAGCTACGAGGTCTCGGAGGACCGCAAGAAGCAGGTGAGCGACCTGAAGAAGCTGGCCAAGGGCGCCAGCGAGATCTGGTTCGCCACCGACTTGGACCGCGAGGGCGAGGCGATCGCCTGGCACCTGGCGGCGATCCTGGGCGTGGACCCGCTGCAGGCCAAGCGGGTGGAGTTCGACGAGATCACCCGCAGCGCGATCCTGAAGGCATTCAACGAACCGCGCCCGATCAACATGAAGCGCGTGGACGCGCAGCAGGCGCGCCGCATCCTGGACCGCATCGTGGGCTACATGGTCAGCCCGGTGCTCTGGAAGAAGGTGGCGGGCGGGCTGAGCGCGGGGCGCGTGCAGAGCGTGACGCTGCGGCTGATCGTGGACCGCGAGCGCGAGATCCGCGCATTCCAGCCGGACGAGTACTGGAAGATCGAGGCGGCGATGACGCCGGAGCCCGCGAAGTCGGCGGCGCTGGCGCGCAGCTGGGGCGAGTTCATGGCGCAGAAGGACGAACGCGGCAAGGGCCCCACCGTCAAGGCGCAGACGCACTGGCTGGCCGAGCGCGGTGGCGTCGAGTGCGAGCTGATCGAGCTGGGCGGCGCCAAGTTCGACCTGGGGCGCCAGGTGCCCAAGTACGAGGAGATCACCGACCCCGCGAAACGCAAGGCGTTCCCCGACTGGGTGCTGCGCAAGGCGGATGAGGCGGATGGCAAGCGCTCGCGCACGCCGATCCCGCAGAAGCCCGCGTTTTACGGGCCCGGCGACGACCTGGTGGCGCGCGTCCGCGCGGCCGCCGAGGCGGTGGGAATGGAGAAGGTCACCGTGGACCTGCGCGAGAACGCCGAGGGCACGGGCTTCGCGCGATGGGAGCGAACCGTGCGCGGCAGCATCGGCGCCGGCGTGCGCTACCGGGTGCGCAGCGTCGAGCGCACCGGCACCAGCAGCAAGCCGCGCGCCCCCTTCATCACCAGCACGCTGCAGTCCAGCGCCAGCTACGCGCTCGGCTTCGGCACCGACCGCACCATGCGCGTGGCGCAGATGCTCTACCAGGGCGTCAACGTGCCCGGCGAGGGGCTGGTGGGCCTGATCACCTACATGCGCACCGACTCGACCAGCCTCTCGGGCGAGGCGCTGGGCGCGGCGCGCGAGTTCATCGGCGAGAAGTACGGCGCCAGGTACCTGCCCGAGAAGCCGCGCTTCTACGGCAGCAGCAACAAGAGCGCGCAGGAGGCGCACGAGGCGATCCGCCCGACCAACGTCCGGCGCACCCCCGAGATGCTGCGTGGCGCGCTGGACGAGGAGCAGTGGAAGCTCTACAACCTGGTCTGGCAGCGCTTCGTGGCGTGCCAGATGACGGACGCGCAGTACGACTCGACCGCGGTGCTGCTGGAGCGCAGCGACGTCAAGACGGGCGCCCTCTTCAAGGCCAACGGGCGCGTGCAGACCTTTGACGGCTACACCGTGACCGGCCTGCGCGGCGAAGGCGACGACCAGGAGCTGCCGCCCATGAAGGAAGGCCAGGAAATGGCCCCCTTCTGGCTGGATCCGCAGCAGAAATTCACCAGCCCGCCCGCGCGCTTCAACGAGGCGAGCCTGGTGAAAAAGCTGGAGGAGGAGGGCATCGGCCGCCCCTCGACCTATGCGTCGATCATCAACACGATCGAGGCGCGCGGCTATGTCGAGCAGCTCAGCCGCGCCTTTCATGCGACCGACATCGGCATGGCCGTCTGCGACTTCTTAGTGGAGCCCTTCCGTGACAGCTTCATGGATGTGGGGTACACCCGCCGCATCGAGGAGGAGCTGGACGAGATCGCCGAGGGCAAGACGGGCTGGCAGCAGATGCTGCGCGAGTTCTACAAGCCCTTCAAGGCGATCGTGGCGGGCCTGCACGATGGCGAGCACGTGAAGGCGCGGACCGAGCCATCGCCGTATGCCTGCCCCGTCTGCGGCCGCCGCTGCGAGTACCGCCTGGGCAAGACCGGCAAGTTCCTCAGCTGCACCGGTTTCAACATCAAGGTGAAGGCCCCTGCGAGCGCCGCGCCGGCGAAGGGCAAGTCCAAGGCCAAGAAACCGAAGGAGGTTCCCGCCTGCTCCTACGCGGCGCCGGTGAACCGCCAGGGGAAGCCGCTGCTCCCCGAAAAGGTGGACATCAAGTGCCCGGTAGACGGCGCACCGATGATCCTGCGCACCGGGCGCTTCGGCGATTTCTTGACCAGCGTGAACCGCGAGACGGATTTCGTGCTGAACATCGATCGCAAGGGCGGGCTGAAGTTCCCCTCGCCGCCCCCCTATGTCACCGAGCTCCCCTGCCCCAAGTGCGGTTCGCCGATGAACCTGCGCAACGGCAAGCGCGGACCGTGGTTGGGCTGCAGCAAGTTCCCCAAGTGCCGCGGACGCGAAAGCTGGGCCAAGATCCCCGACGACGTGCGCGCCAAGCTCGAGAAGGCCCTGGAGGCACACGAGGCCAAGCAGACGGTCTTCGAGATCACCGCGCTGGACGGCACCCCGTTGAAGGAAGGCACGCCGGTCGCGTCCCTAGTCCTCCCGGGCGCCGAGGCGAAGCTGGCGTTCCACCCGGACTACGAACGGGAACGGGGCCAGCTCGCCGCCGCGGGCTGACCGCGCCCTCCGTTGCGCGCGGGGCCCTCGCTCCGCGGACGGCGTCGCTCCACCAGGTTCCGCTCCGCCTCGTGGCGCCTCCTCGGCGGGGATGCACCCGGGAGTATTCGGTGACGCCAGGACCCGCCTTCGTCGGCTTAACGCCGCTGCGCAAGGACCCCGTGCTCACTTCGGGCGCTCGCCCGCCGACGGTCGCGGCGCTTCCCAAGGCTTGCGTGGTTCAGGCAAGACGAC
>JBGARR010000052.1:0-11732 GCA_044230125.1 Phycisphaerales bacterium | reverse complement strand
CTGGTCTCCGCTCCCTTTCAGACGGTGGTGCCGCGCATCGCGCTGGTCGAGGGCTGGGTCTACTGACCCGCCCGTGGCGCGCCCGCCGCGCCGCGCCCACCCAGCCCGCCGCGCATCCCTTCAGACCCCGCGCATCCGCGGTTCCCAGATGATCTTGTGCAGCTGCGTCTGCATCCGCACCGGCAGCCTGTCGGCCAGGATCCACTCGGCCAACGTGCGCGGGTCCAGCCCGGCGGTGCCCGCGATCTCAAGCCCCTTGGGCTGCTCCCACGCCGCGCTCATCAGGATCGCGCGCAGCTGCCCGGCCGCCACGCGCTGCGCCAGGCCCCGTTCGGCGATCGTGCTTCGCGCCCACTCATAGTCCGCGCGGTCGGTGATGACGAACTTCACCTCGTCGCGCGCGTGCAGGTGCTGCAGGTTGGACCACAGGTTGCGCGCAGCTTCGCCGCTGCCGGGGGTCTTGATGTCCAGGATGCGGATCGCGCGCGGATCGCAGGGGGCGATGTCCACGGCGCCCGAGGTCTCGACGAGCACCATGCAGCCGCGGTCGGCCAGGATGCGCATCAGGTCGAAGGCGCGCTTCTGCGCCAGCGGTTCGCCGCCGGTCAGCTCGACCAGCTTGCAGCCCGTCGCCTCGACCGCGGCCAGCACCTGCGCCAGCGACTGCGTCTGCCCCTCGCGGAAGGCGTATTCGGTGTCGCAGTAGGTGCAGCGCAGCGGGCAGCCGGTCAGGCGCACGAAGACGCAGGGCTCGCCAGCCCAGGTGCTCTCCCCCTGGATCGAATGGAAGATCTCGTTGACGCGCAGCGTGGCGCTGAGCAGGTCCACCGCGTCCGCGCCAGCGGCCGCGCCCGCCGCGGCCCCCGCGCCCCCAAAGGCGGATGAGCGCTCCACGGCCTTGGAGCCGGCGCACTTGGGCATCAGGTGTTCGAGCGGGTTGGTGGCCATCGGGCTTCCCTGAAAATACAGCGGGAGGCGCGCGAAGCGCCTCCCGCGAATGCCCAGAAGAGGACTCGAACCTCCAAGGGATTGCTCCCACCAGCACCTCAAGCTGGCGCGTCTGCCAATTCCGCCACCTGGGCGATGCACCGTCACGGCCCGTTGCGCGCGGCCGCGTGAGGAAGGGTCAGAGTGTAACAAGAAAGGCCCCCGCCGCAGCGCGACGGGGGCCCATGTTCACTGTGTATTCGGGCCTCTTGCAGGGCCGGAGCGGCCTTGGGAGGGTCCGAAGATTGACGCGGGCATCAGCCCCACGAAGCCAGCAGCAAGCCCAGGTCGGCGCCGTTCACGGTGCCATCGCCGTTCAGGTCGCCGTTTCCGGGATTGCCCCAGTTGCTCAGCAGCAGGCCCAGGTCCGCGCCATCCACGACGCCGTCGCCGTTCAGGTCGGCCGGATTGGCCACTCCGCACGAGATGCCGCTGATGACCAGGTCGTCGATCGCGGCTTCCACGATCGAGCCCGTGGCCAAGTCGCGCGCCAGGAAGCGCACGCGCACCTGCGCCGAGGGGGTGATGAAGTCATTCAGGCGGAAGGACTTGCTGACCCAGGCGTTGGCGTTCTCGCTGACATCCTCCAGCAGCACCCAGGTCACGCCGTTGTCGGCGGAGACCTGCACGGGCATCGAGTCGGCGTTCGGCGCCGAGCCCTGGTTGTTGGAGTACCAGCGCCAGTAGCTGACGTACACGCTGTCGTAGCCGGTCAGGTTGTAGGCCGGGGACATGAGCGTGGTGACGCCGCCATCGACATCCTGCTCGCCGATCGCGCCGCCCGCCGAGCCCTGCCCGGTAAACCAGCAGTTTGCGCCGGCGCCCGCGGTGTGGTCATCGCCGGGCTGCGCCGCCGTGGGGTTCGGGTCGCCGCGGACCCACTTGCCCGTGGTTGCCGTGTCGCTGGCGATGCCCGCGGTCCACGCGGCATTGGCCACCTCGAAGGTCTCGTTCAGGACCTCAGCGGTGCTGCTGGCGACGGTGGCGGAGTAGACCGAGGTCGGTGCATTCACCGGATCGGTCTGGGTCTGGCCGCCCGTGGTCTGCGCCGACACGTAGTAGCTCAGGCTGCTGGGGCAGGTCCCGGCGGGGAAGTGCACCGAGTAGGTGTTGGCGCCCGTGGGGGTCATCGGGTACTCGACGTAGCTGCCGGCGCCGATCTTGGCGAAGAGCTTGCCGGTGCCGGGGGCAGGGGTGCCGGCCAGCGAGCCCACGTTCACCTGGAGCGTCGAGCTGCCGTTCGGGGCAACCAGCACGGGGCGGCCCGAGGGGTAGGTGAAGCTGAGCAGCGAGAGCGCGGGGGCGGGCAGCCCGTGCGCGCCGAAGGCCGATGCGATGTAGCCGTAGTTGGGGGTGCCGTCCAGGATGTTGCCGTTGTCGTCGTCCAGGGTCAGGTAGTCGACCGTGATGTCCGACGCGATCGTGCTGATCGGGCCGTGCAGCAGGATCGAGTTCACCGCCAAGTCGGCCAGGCGCGTGCTGTAGTCCGCGGGATACGCGGCGTTGAAGAGGTTGCGCAGGTCCCAGACGCAGCCGGAGATCAGCTGGCCGCAGGCGTGGATCTCGCTGCCGCAGGAGGAGCAGGAGGCGGCGTCGTACTGGCAGGTGTTCGCCGCGGTGCGGATCCCGTTGACGCAGGTCTGGAAGCCGATGCCGGTGCGGGGCTCGTCCGAGATGATCAGGCCGCAGACGTCGCCCATGCCCTCGCCGTACGCACCCTGGCCCGAGCCGCCCTTCTCGACCATGTTGTGGCCGTACTCGTGGTGCACCACGGTGCCGAAGGCGGTGTTGGCGCAGCCGCCGCCGGAGAAGTAGAAGTTGATCGTGCTGTTGCTGTAGAAGGCGTTGCAGGTGCTGGCGATGTTCGTGTTCACGATGAACGCGTTGGTCTGCGTCGAGACCGAGGGGAACGCGGGGCTGGCCGCGAGCGCCATGTCACGCACGATGTTCGCGTGCAGGTATGCGTTCACCTGGGCGCGGTCGCTCTCGTTGAGGTTCGCCAGATTGAAGGTGGGGGTCCACACGGTGCCGTCGGCCAGGGTCACGGTGGCGTTCAGCGGCGTGCCGCCGTTGTTCTGCACCGCGAAGTACTTGCCCGCCAGGCGGGTGGCGTAGGAGGCGTTGCCCGCGGGGCCGTTGATCGAGAAGTTGCCGTTGGCATCGCCATAAGCGGTGGTAGCGCCCTGGGTGACCTCGATGTAGGGCATGCCCGTGGCGACCTCGCCTGCGCACGTGTCGGCGTTGTAGCCCGTGGTGGCGGTGCCCTTGATCTGGCCCGTCACGGAGTGGTAGATGCGGTCCTCGGTGTAGAGGACTGCGCCGGTCGCCGCATCGACGACGAAGAGGAACCGCTCCTCGCTGCCGGGTCCGCCGGCGTGCCCTTCGAAGGTGACGGCCAGGCGCGGCTCCGCGCGCTCACGGTCGACACCGGCCCAGATCACGTACTGCGCGGCGCCGAACTCCGGCGTGCCGCTGAAGCGCGCAGTGGCCTGGCCGGTGAGCGTGCGCGCATCGGGAAGGCGAGCCAGGTTCTTGCCCTTCAGCTGCGCCTCGACGCCGCTGACGTTCCACAGCGTGCTGGAGGCGAGCACGGCAGGGAAGCCCGGGGCGTTCCTGGTCAGCACCAGCAGGTTGCTGCGGAAGACGGGGACGCCCTGCACCTGCTGCCGGTAGTAGACGCCGGTGAACTTGAAGCCGCCGACCTCGCGGTCAGGCATGATCTGCACCAGGTGCTCGCCGCTCTCGAAGGGGCCGATGGGCGCCAGGTTGGCGGCCGTCGTGCCGAACATGCCGGCGTTGGCATCGATGAAGTTCTGTGCGCTCTGCGCGGGGGTCGCACCTTCGGAGAGGCGGCCGTAGACGCGCGAGATCTGGTCGCCCAGCCACTGCACGCCCGACTCGGGGTGCTGCGCCTGGAAGTTGGCGATGAAGGTCTGCTCTGCAGGAAGCGGGGCGCTCTCGTTGGCGTCCGGCACGACTTGTGCGAACGTGGTCGATGCGACAAAGCCCGCGGCAAGCGCGAGCACGGCGGCGAGGGATCGGGTTGGTGTCATGTTCTGTCGATGGGGTGAGAGCTGCCGAACGAGGGTGCCGGCCGATCCGGCGTGGAGCGACGCGCGGCGCGCGTACCTCTTGATACGGCTCCGCACTGATAACGATGCAGCATTGTTGATCGGATGTGGACCTTTCGCAAACTCCGAAGCCCCAGAATCACGCGATTCCGGCTGTCCGATAGTTCCCGGCGCCTGCGTGGGCACTCCTATACTCGCGCCCCGTGTCCAAGGGCTCCCATGACGAGCGGCCAAACGAGCCGGTGATCGAAAATCGCCAGGCGCGGCACGATTACGCCATCGAGGAGACCCTGGAGTGCGGAATCGAGCTGAAGGGCACCGAGGTCAAGAGCGTCCGCGCGGGCAAGGTGAGCCTGGGCGAGGGGTATGTCAGCGCCACGGCGGAACCGGCCTCCCTCTCGCTGCATTCGGTGCATGTTGCCGAGTATCCCCCCGCGGGCAAGCAGGTCCAGCACGACCCCGTCCGGGTGCGGCGCCTGCTGGCGCACAAGCGCGAGATTCGTAAGTTGGCCGAAGCCGTGAAGAAGAAGGGGGCGACCATCGTGCCCCTGAAGCTCTACTTCAAGAATGGCCGGGCCAAGCTGCTGATCGGCCTGGGCACGGGGCGCAAGGCATCGGACAAGCGCGCGGCGATCGCCGATCGCGAGATGAAGCGCGACGTGGACCGCGCGATGCACAAACGCCGCTAGAACGAAGCGGGCCCGCCTCGATGGCGCGCGGCGGTGACGCCCGGGGGCGCGCCGCGGTCGTGCCTGCGCACCCGCAGCCGTGGCGCCGAGTCGCGCGCGGCGGTCGCGCCTAGGCCCGCGCGGCTGGCTCGCGCCGGACCGGAATGGTCTTGCCGCGGGACTCCTCGCGGCGCCCCTCGATGCAGTCCACCACGATCGCAGCCACATCTTCCGGGGCAAGCGCGCTGGCGGCGGGCAGCACCGAGACGGGAAAGGACTTCCGCAGCATCGGCGTCTCGACCGCGCCGGGGTTCACGCAGAAGGCGCGGATGCCCAGCTTGGCCCCCTCGTTGTGCGCGCTGCGCGTGAAGCTGTCCAACGCGCTCTTGCTCGCCGCGTAGGCAAAGAACCCGGGGAAGGGATCCAGGCTCGCCATCGAGCTGACGTTGACGATGCACCCCGCCCTGCGGCTGCTGAAGTGCGGCCACGCGCGCGCGATCGCCACGGCGGGCGCATATGCATTTTGCGCAAACGCATCCACGAGCATCGCGTGGGTGGTGCGGTCGATGGGCGCCAGCGGCGCGACCCCGGCGCAGTTCACCAGGGTGTCCAGGTGGCCGAAGGCAGCGATCGCCTGGTCGACGATTGCGGCGGCGAACGCGGGGTCCGCCAGGTCGCCCGCGACCACCGTGGGCTCGCAATCGGGGGCATGCGCCCGGCAGAGCGCCGCGGTCTCGGCAAGCTTGTTTTCGGTGCGGCCGACCAGCAGCATGCGGTGCCCGCGCGCTGCAAGGGCGAGGGCGATCGCGCGGCCGATGCCGCTGCCCGCGCCCGTCACGATGGTGCTCTGTGGTGCCATGATCGATGCACTTCGCGCGCCGCCGCCGCGCGGATTCGCCCGCTCAGCCCGCGGTGAAGAGGCGCATCACGTCGTTGTAGAAGGTGAAGAGGAAGAGGCTGCCCAGCAGGCACAGCCCCACGACCGTCGCGCCGTTGATGAAGGCGACCGACGGGGGCCGGCCGCGCAGGCGCTCGTACACCAGGTAGAGGAAGAGCCCGCCGTCGACGATGGGCAGCGGCAGGAAGTTAAGCACCGCCAGGTTCACGCTGATCATCGCCAGGAAGAAGATCAGGTAGGTGAAGCCGCGATCGGCGACGTGCGTCCCCAGGTGGACGATGCCCACCGGCCCGCGCAGTTCCTTCACCGCGACGCTGCCGCGGAAGATGCGGTCCAGCGTCAGGTAGGTCATCACCACCATCGTCTTGGTCTGCTTGAACCCCATTGCCGTGGCGCGCAGCGGGCTGCCGTCGGCGCTCAACGTGGTGAAGTAGGGAGCGAAGAGCTCGTCGCCCACGACGGACTTCCAGCCAAGCGCCTGCAGCGCGCGGACATCCTGCGGCGCCAGCTTCAGGGTGCCGTGGATGCGCTCGGCACCGGGAGTGGGGGCGATCGCTTCCACCTGGACGGTGGCCCCCTCGCCGCCAGCCGCCGCGGCGCGCGTGGCGCTGATCAGTGCTTCGCGCATCGCAGGCCAGTCGGAGACGGGCGTGCCTGCAATGGCGCTGACGCGCGTCAGCGGCAGGAACGCCAGTGCAGCGGCCGGGCTCGGGCGGTCTGCACCGGTCTCGCCCGCTGCGGGGGCGAGTTCATCCATCGTGCTGGCCAGCATCGTGCTCTGCCAGCCCATCTCCAGGCTGATGCCCAGCATGCCGTCGGCACCGACGGTGGCGTTCACCATGACGCGTTCGCCGCCGCGCAGCACTTCGATGGCGAGGGTGCCGCCTTTCGCCGCGCCGACCGCCCGGCGGAACGCCGCGGAGCGCGGTCCCACCAGGTCGCCCACCCGCAGCACCAGGTCGCCGGCGCGGAGGATCCCTGCGTTCGCCGAACCATCCGAGACGCTGGCCACCTGGACCAAGGGGCAGAGCCCCAAGAGACCGGTGCATGCCTCTGCCTTGCCATCGGTGGCCTCGGCACCGACCAGGAGCTGGTACTCGGGCTGGCAGCGCAGCGATGCGTCCACTTCGGCTCCGCTGGGCAGGCGCCAGCGTGTCTGCAGGGTTGCCCCCTGCGCTGCGTTGGCGGCGTCCTGCAGCGCGCCCCAGGCGGGGACGGCTCGGCCATCGATCGACACGAGGGTGCTGCCGGGCACCACGCCCGCCTGCGCCAGTCCAGCGCGCTGGTACAGCTGCGCCAGCGCGGCAGCGGAGTCGCGCGCGGGCTCCACCAGCGTGTTCGACTCCGCGGGGTCGACGCCCAGCGATAGCAGTCCCGAGGCCTTGCTCTTGGTGGGCACGGCGGTGAATACCAGCGTCTGCGGCCGCTCGCCCCCGCCGCGCTCGACGGTGATGCGCATCGGCTGCTCCGCGCGCGCCATCGCGCCCGCGATCTGCAGGTCGGCGAAGGTCTCGATCGCGCCGTCGTTGATGCTGCGGATCCGGTCGCCGCGGCGCAGCCCCGCGGGGCCGCCCGCCGCGTCGATCGCCGTGGCGGCGGGCGAGCCGGGCGCCACTTCGCCCACCACGGGCGCCTCGAAGCGCACGCCGACCATGAAGGCCACGACGAACAGCAGCACCGCCAGCACCAGGTTGGAGGCAACGCCCGCGCTCACCACGATCATCCGCTTCCAGACGGGGGTGCTCTGGTAGCTGCCTGGCTCCGTCGAGACCCGCGTCGGATCCATGTCATCCTGCCCGAGCATTCGCACGAAGCCACCCAGCGGCAGCGCGCGCAGCGAGTACTCCGTCTCGCCCACGCCCGCAGCGGCAAGCTCCGCCTTGGTCATCCGAATCGCGGGCTTCTCCAGGCGTGCGCTGGTGGCCGCGTCCGTCGAGCCCGCCCGCAGCCCGATGCCGCGCCGGTACGAAAGCACCTGCGGACCCATGCCGATGGCGAAGCTCTCGCAGCGGATGCCCGCCCAGCGCGCGGCGAGGAAGTGCCCCAGCTCGTGCACAAAGATCAGCAGCCCGAAGCCGAGAATGATCAGGAGGATGTTCCAGCCGTTGGAGAGAAGTTCCATGGGTCGTGGGCGGCAGTCTTGGGAAGTGGACGGGGGCGCACCGCAGGAGGGGTGGGCGTATGCAAGCGTAGGCGATGAGGTGCGGGCGGGAGGCGCGCGGCCGGGAGGCGCGTGAGCGGGATCAGCGCGTGGCGGCGCCGGCGCGCTCGGCGACGCGCTCGCGGACCAGGCGGCGCGCCTGGGCGTCCGCCTCCAGCACGCATGCAAGCGTCCGCACCGGCTGGGCAGGCAGCGCGTCCAGCGCCTGGGCCACCAGCACGGGGATCTCGCCGAAGCGGATGCCGCCCGCGACGAAGGCCTCGACGGCGGCCTCGTTGGCGGCGTTGAAGACGGCGCCTGCAGTGCCCCCCGCGTCGATCACGCGCCATGCCAGGCGGATGGCGGGGAAGCGCGCATGGTCCACCGGCTCGAACTCCAGGTTGCGCAGCGCCGCCCAGTCCATGGGTGGCGAGCATCCCTCGGTGCGCTGCGGATAGGTCAGCGCGTACTGGATGGGCAGCTTCATGCTGGGGGGGCTCAGCTGCGCCATCACCGAGGCATCGACGAACTCCACGAAGGAGTGCACGACGCTCTGCGGGTGCACCACCGCGTCGATCTTGCTGGCGGGCAGGTCGAAGAGCCAGTGCGCTTCGATGACCTCCAGCGCCTTGTTCATCAGGCTGGCGCTGTCGATGGTGACCTTGCGCCCCATCTGCCAGGTGGGGTGCTTCAGCGCCTCGGCCAGCGTGGCGTTGGCGGTGCGTTCGGCGCTCCAGCTGCGGAAGGGGCCGCCGCTGGCGGTGAGCACCACGCGCCGCACCTCGCGGGGCGCGCCGCTGCGCAGGCACTGGAAGAGCGCGCTGTGCTCGCTGTCCACGGGCAGCAGCTGGACGCCGCGGCGCGCGACGGCTTCGCGCACCAGCGTCCCCGCCGCCACCAGCGTCTCCTTGTTTGCAAGTGCGATGTGGCAGCCGCGCTCGATGGCCGCCAGGGTCGGGGCAAGCCCAGCCGCGCCCACCATGGCACCCATGACCAGGTCGCCCGGCTGCGCGATGCGGTTGATCAGCTGCAGTGCCGCGTCGGGCCCGGCGAAGCGCTCGATCCCGGCGGGGAGCGCCGCGGCGCCGTCGGCAAGCGCCACGTGCCGCACGCCGAAGCGCGCGGCCTGCTCTGCCACCAGCGCCGCGTTCCCGCCAGCCGCCAGCCCTGCCACCTGGAAGCAGGGGCCCGCCGAAGCCGCCAAGTGCTCCACGACCTCAAGCGTCGCGGTGCCGATCGATCCGGTGGAACCCAGGACGATGATGCGGCGCGTGGCAGGCATGGGAGAGCGGTGTGCTTCAGCGATCGTCCTGGCCGCCGGGCGTCGGGCCCTTCAGCCGCCGCATCCAGCCGGTGACGCTTCGGATGGTCTTGGTGGTGGCCACCTTCATCGGGCTGGCCTCGGGGCGCGGCGGCGCTGCATCGCGCGGTTCGCGGATCTCGCGGCTCTCGGGGCGCGGTTCGGCGCGTGGTTCGCGCGGCTCGGCACGCGGCTCGCGTGGCTCCCGCGGTTCGGCGCGTGGTTCCGCGCGCGGTTCGCGCGGTGCGCGTGGCGCCGATGCCGCAGGCCGAGCTGCCGGCGCATCGCCGGTCGCCCCGGCTCCTTCGCCGCCTGCAGGTGCGCCCTCGCCATCGTTGCGCTTGCCCCGTCCGCGTCCGCCGCGGCGGCCCCGGCGGCGCCCCGTGCGCGGTGCGCCATCGTCGTCGCCCGTGCGCGGTCCGCGCGACTCGCTTGATTCGCCATTGGCGCCACCCGCGCTATCGCCACCGGCATCATCGGACGCGGTTCGATCCGCAGCTCCGGTGCGCGCCTCGCCACCTCCTGTGCCATTGCCAGCGCCGTTCGTGCCCGGTCCATCCGCGCCACCCTTGCCGCGGCGACGACGGCGACGACGCTTGCGCGGCGCGCCTCCTTCGCCCTCTGCGCCCTGTTCGCCGGCGCCCTCGCCGCGTGGTCCATCTGCGCCGCTGCCGGGCTCGCCGAGAGCCTCGCCCGCCACCGGATGCGCCGCGCCACGGCCCGTGCCGTTGCTGCCAGGCGCGCGGCCTTCGCCACCAGGCGCGCGGCCTTCGCCACCGGGCGCGCGGCCTTCCGCACCACCCTTGGATCCGCCACGCCCGCGTCGGCGACGGCGGCGCTTGGGTGCGCCGATCGCATCGTCCGCGGCCACGGCGTCGCGTTCGGCGCGCTCGCTGGCGTCCATCGCCTCGTCGGCGTCCTCGCCGGCGCCTTCGTATCCCTCGCCCGCGGCGGCAGCCTGCGCGGCGTGCGCGGCGGCGTTCATCGCGCGCGCGGCGGCCTCGGCGGCACGCGCGGCCGCTTCCGCGGCCTTGCGGGCCTGCCGCTCGACATCGGCGCGGCGGATCAGTTCGCTCACCTTTGGCTCGTCGGCCGTGGGCGTGGGCAGGTCGTCGAAACGTCCGGCCAGCGCCATCGCGGTGGCATCGGCGGGCACCGACTTGCGCCGCCGGCGGCGACGGCGGCCACCGCCCTCGGAGACCTCTTCCTCGCCCTCTTCTTCCTCGGCGAAGATCGGGGCGGAGGGCAGGTCGGCCAGGCGCGGCACCTGCGTGCGGGGCAGGCGCTCCACCTCCAGGTCGGCGCCGCGCTCGTCGTACGCGTACAGGTCGACGCGGTCGATGGCGAAGCTCTCGCTGATGCGGACATCCACCCGCTTGCCGGTGCGCTCCTCAAGCTCGTACAGCGCGGTGCGACGGCCGCTCAGCAGCACGCTCGCCACGCGGACGCTGCAGACCACCTCGACGCGGTGCGCGCGATCGAAGCAGAAGAGCAGGGTGACGCGGCGCAGTGCATCGGCCGCCACCGCATCGGGCACGCGGACCTCGCCCGAGCCGTGGCAGTGCGGGCAGTCCATGAAGTTGGTCTTGTGCAGGCCGGGACGCATCCGCTGGCGCGTCATCTCGATCATGCCGAAGTCGCTGATCTCCAGCGTCGTCGTCTTGGCGCGGTCGCGGCGCAGCGCCTCCTCGAAGCGCTCCTCGATCTCGCGCCGGTGCTTCGCCGAGCGCATGTCGATCAGGTCGTTGACGATGATGCCGCCCAGGTCGCGCAGCCGCAGCTGCCGGGCGATCTCCTCGACCGCCTCCTTGTTGGTGTTGAAGGCGTTGGTCTCGCTGTCGCGCGCGCTGCGGCTCTTGCCGCTGTTCACGTCGATCGCCACCATCGCCTCGGTCTGGTCGATGACCAGCGCACCGCCCGAGGGCAGCGGAACGATGCGGCTGTGGATCTGCTCGATCTGCTGCTCGACGTTGAAGGCGTAGAAGATGGGCGCCGGGCGGTCGTAGAAGAGCAGCTTCGGCGCGTTCAGCGGCGCCACCACCTGCAGGAAGGTCTTGGCGCGGTTGAATGCGCTCTCGTTGTCCACCACGATCGCCTCGATCGAGTCGTCGGCCACGTCGCGGATGGTGCGGACCAGCAGGTCGCTCTCGGTGTACAGCGTGCAGGGGGCGCCGGTGTTCGACATGCGCCGCTCCATCGCCTCCCACAGGCGCTGCAGGTAGACGGCGTCGCGCTGCAGCTCGGTGCGCGTGCGGTCGAAGCCCGCGGTGCGCAGGATGAAGCCGCATCCCTCGGGCAGGTCAAGGCTGTCCAGGATCCGGCGCATCTCGCGGCGCTGGTCCTCGTCGTCCACCTTGCGGCTGACGCCCACCTTGTCCATGTGCGGCATCATCACCAGCAGGCGGCCGGGGATGCTGATGTAGCTGGTGAGGGTCGGGCCCTTGGTGCCGATGCCTTCCTTCAGCACCTGCACGATCACCTCCTGGCCGCGGCGCAGCGCCTCCTGGATCGGGGGGCGGTCGCGGCGGGGGATCTTGCGGCCGACCTGCTCGGTGCGGTCGCTGCCGGGGAAGTAGCGGGGGTGCAGGTCGCTGATGTGCAGGAAGCCGTTGGCCCCCTCGCCGAAATCGATGAACGCCGCCTGGATGGCGGGCTCGACATTGACGAC
>JBGARR010000016.1:0-73418 GCA_044230125.1 Phycisphaerales bacterium | reverse complement strand
GGTGTTGGTGCCCACGACGCCGCCCGAGCCCTCCAGGACACGGGGCGAGGTCTGGATGCGCAGGTCGGAGGTGTTGCCGATGGAGTTCATCTGCAGCGGCCCTTGCAGGTCGGTGGTGCCGTAGAGGTACGTGGTGGTGTTGTTGGCGCAGCTGAAGGCGCCCTGGACGGTGGTGTCGACCAGGGCGCAGTACCCCAGCGATCGCACCGCGCCGCTGCCCGCGCCGTCCGCGTCACGCAGGGTGCCGCCGACAATCGTCGAGTTGTAGAGCTGGACGAAGGAGCCCTCCGCCGCCTCGATCGTGCCGCCCGTGTTGTCGACCGTGGCGGGATAGATGGTCATCGTGGCGCCGTTGCTCGCACGCATCGTGCCAGCATTGAGATTGGGGCCGGCGTCGGTCAGGTCCACCAGCATGCCCCCGCTGGCATCGGCGTCGATGATCCCCTGATTGGTCAGCAACAGCGAGTTGACGCCCAGCTGCATCGAGCCGCGGATCGTCAGCTCAGAAGCGACAGTCAACCGCACGCCCGCCACTGCGTAGATCCTGTTCGCGGTGGTGTTCGTCCCCACGAGGGCGCCCGAACCGCCAAGGATGTAGTCCGCATGCACGCGCAGGTCGGTGGTGTTGCCCACGGAGCCCAAGGTGAGGCTCCCATCCACCGTCGTGTGCTGCCCGGCGAGCATCAGCAACGAGTTGTTGGCAACCACCAGCGCATCGCCCTTCAGCACCCACATGTTCTGGATCTGCGCGGAGCCCGCCATCGTGACCGTGGACTGCTGCCCCAGCTCGGCATCGATCACCACGTCGAAGAGGTCGGGCCCGTTGTTGTTGGGCACTCCCGCTGGGCTCCAGGATGCCGCCGTCGCCCACGTGCCGACTGGCGGTCCGACCCAGTACTTGGTGGTGACATCGCCGTTCGCGTTCGAGGCAGCAGCAAGTGCCGCGAAGAGCACCCCTGGCGACCACCGGGTGGCGAGAGAATTGCCGTCTAGACCCAACTTGCGAAAGTCGGAAGCGCGCATGATGATGCTCTCCTGAAAATTGTCCGGAACCCGCCGAAGAACGAGGCTTTCATGCTACCAAGGCCTGCTCCCCGGCCAAAAACTGGCCGCAGGGCGCGTCAGCGATCCGTTGAGACGACGCTGCCCGATCAGCCGCCGCTCCAAGCCCCCAGCAGGGCGCCCATGTCCGCGCCGTCCACATTGCCGTCGGCATTCAGGTCCGCCGCGCTTGCGCCCGCCGTGGCGGCACCCCACGCGCCAAGCATGATGCCCAGGTCGGCACCATCGACCACGCCATCGCCATTCAGGTCGCCCATGAGCGGCGATGCGCAGTCGCGCGGGCCGCTGATCTCGTAGACCTTCTTGCAGCAGACCGCCAGGTCGACGCTGTGCATGCTGAAGCTGATCGCGGTGTGCCAGAGCCCGTCGGCACCCACGGGCGGCGGGCCTGGGAACTTCAGGGTGAAGGCGACGGGGAAGGTCTGCCCGGGCAGCAGGAACGGCAGCTGCACGTACTGCGGCACGGTGGTGACGCCGGGTGCGGTCGGGATGATGAAGAAGTGGCGCGCGATGAAGGGGCTGGTGTTGCGCAGCGTGAACTGCACGTCGTACCAGAAGGTGGTCGGGTCGCGATCGTCGTGGCAGTCGACGGCGATGTGCTCCAGGAGCAGGCACGCGCAGTCGGGCAGTTCCACCTCGACGCCCAGGATGCCGCAGCACTCTCCACCCTCGCCGAAGCTGTTGAAGAGACCGATGTCGATGACCAGGACACCGGGGTCCTGGCCCACCACCGTGGTGACCACCTTGCGGGACTCCCCGGGCTGGAGCGGCGGCACCAGCGGGATGTAGGTGCCTAGGTCGGGCAGCAGGATGAAGTTGGCCGCCGGGCCGTCGGCGCTGTTGTGAACCGTGATCGAGAGGTCGTAGGTGCCGTCAGGCAGCCCGTCGGGGCCAAGGTGACAGGTCGCTTCGGCGCTGGCGCTGCAGGGATCGGCGCGCAGGCACGCGACCTCGACGCTGCCGATGCGGGTCTTGTCGTAGTAGCTGACATCGCCATTCATGTCGATGTGCAGGCCGCTGGCATTGACGCCGCCTGTCGTCGGCAGCCCGTTCAGGCCGTAGTACCAGCCCGGGCCGTTGCACCATGGCATCTCCATGTAGTCGGCGGTGGTCCAGACCAGGTTGCACGAGCCCGGGTCGATGCCGACGCCGCCTGCATCCGAGTTGGGCGCCGAGGCCGAGGTGTTCGGGCAGCTGGTCTGCCCCACCTCGAAGAGGTCGCTCGAGGGCGTCCATACTCCGCCCTGGCCGAGGCAGTACTTCAGCAGGCGCGAGCAGTGCGCACCCGTCGTGGTCGCGTCGTTCATCGTCCGCTCGGCCAGGTACATGCAGCAGTCAGCGTCGAATGCAATGTCAGAGACGGGATTCGACATGATGCCGGGAGGGAGCACGGTGTTGAAGGGGTTGCACAGCCCCACATTGCACGTCGGGACGCTGATCTCGAGCGTGGAGACTCCACCGGCGAACGCACCTGTCACCGGCGTCAGCGGGATGCTCCAGACCTCGTTGGCGGGTGCCGGCGGCGGGAAGGGAGGGCCGGGCGGGGCCGAGGGCATTTGCGGGAAGTAGCTCATGTCCGCACGCACCACGCTGAAGTAGAGCCGGTCGCCCGCGACGGCCACGGCCCAGGTGCGCTTGCCCCACGGCGCGATGCCCACGGGGTCGGCGGGGTTCGCATTGGCCGACTGCACCGCCTGGTCGGCGAAGCTGTACGCCTCGAGCACCACGCCGGTCATGCTGATGCGGTAGATGCGGCCATCCTCAAAGTTGGAGGCGTAGATGCAGTCGTGCGCGCACGAGTAGGTCAGGTTGCCCAGGCCGGGCGCGCAGAAAACGCCCGGCGTGGCGCAGGGCGGCGAGTTGGGCAGGAGGCAGAAGAGGCTGGGGGTCCCGGTCACGCTGTCCAGCTTGAAGATCGCGCCCGGGCCACCCCCGCCCACGGTGCCGTAGGTGTCCTGGTCATAGACGCTGGTCTGCGCGACATAGATGTTGCCGCTGTCGTCCACGGTCACCCCGAAGACGGAGCCGAGCTTGCCGCGGGTCCAGTCCGGATGCCGGTAGGCGGGCGGGTTGACCCATGGCCCGGGTGGCTGCGTCGTGCAGCCCGCGACGCCGAAGACATGGACGACGAAGTCGGTGTCGTTGCCCGTCCCCATGGTGCCGACGGTGACGGGCGCGGCGAAGCCCGAGACCTGTGGCGGGACGGCGCAGCAGTCCCCGCAGTTGCCTGGGATGACCTGGGCGCTCGAGGGCGAGGCGGATCCGGCGAGGAGGGCGACCCCGGAGAGCACGAATGCGGTGCGGCGCAGCCGCTGCATCATCGATGCGGCCATGGTCGACGCGGCGATTCGCGATTCGCACACCTTGTACATCGGCTGCTCCTGGTTTGCTGAAGGTCCCTGCGGCTGCGTGCAGCGTAGTACGGGTCTGTGCGTTTGCCAGCAACAACCCGTGGAATTGTCCCCCGTTCGGCTGGGTTCTGCGGAATCGGGGGGCCCGTTCAAAGGCGCTGACCGCCAATTCAATAGCATCCGGGCATGACAAAGCGCTCGCTCCGACCGGTGCTCCTGCTTGCCATCTCCATCTTCTTCGCCGCCCCCGCCCTGGCGGGCACCTTTACTGTGACCAACTTGAATGACTCCGGCGCGGGTTCGCTGCGTCAGGCGATCACGCAGGCGAACAGCGGCCACGGAAACACCGTGGCGTTCGGCACGACCGGGACGATCACCCTTGCCAGCCCCCTGCCAAACATCAACAAGCGAATGACGGTGGACGGAAGCACCGCACCGGGATTCGCCGGGATCCCGCTGGTCTCCGTCGACTTCAACGGCAACGCGGGCTTCATGGTGGCCACCGGAGCCGATCGCTCCGTGATCTCGGGGCTGTCGCTGGTGGGATCGCAGACGGCGGCGATCACGCTTCGCGCATCAAGTGTCTCGGTACAGGGCAACTACATCGGGCTGCGCACGAACGGCACCTCCGGCGAGAACATGGGCGACGGTATTCGGATCCTTGGCACTTCCAAGGAGAACCTGATCGGCAATGCCGACCCCGTCTCGAGCATCGATTACACCGACGCCCAGGATGCGGGCGACTTCACCGTGCAGCCCGTTTCCGCCTGGCAGGGAATTCGCAACTACGCCGCAGGTGCAAGCGACGACTTCCTGATCTGTGGAAGCTCGAATGACAATGGACTGCTCTACGTCGGGCCCAGCACGGGAGGCGGCGCCAGCTACCTGGTGCAGTACCCCGGCACGACGACGATCGCAACCAGCGTCTACGGGCCGGACAACCTGACCGGCAGCACGATCCGGCTGGTGGGCTCATATCGGAAGAGCGGATCGGAGGCATACAACTATGGATTTGCATGGGAGGGCACACTGGCCCAATTGCCTTCGGGGGGCGTCTTCCGAACCATCGACTACCCGGGCGCCAGCTACCAGTTCACGCACAGCACCATGGGGAAGCTGGCCGTGGGCAATGCAGACGGCCCCGCGCTGAATGGCAACCTGCCCCTGGGGGCGGGCAAGGCGTACATCTACAACCTGTCGACGGGCAAGTTCGTCACCAACATCCGCTTCCCCAACTCCAAGAGCAACACCGCCTACGGGATCTGGCAGAACGGCCCCGACAAGTACACGATCTGCGGCGGCTACAGCCCGGTTTCGACCAACAACCTGCAGAACCCGCTGCGCCCGTTGACGCAGGGCAAGGCCTTCCTGGTGGACTACGACGCGTCGAAGCCACCGCAGAGCGCTTTCAGCAACTGGACTTCCTTCGAGTATCCGAATGGCCCCGCGGGAGTGAAGTTCATCACCCACTTCGAGGGAATCAGCAGCAAGGAGCCAGGGGTCTACACGCTGAGCGCGGACTCGGTGCAGACGGGCTCGCCCAACACGGTGCAGGGATCCTGGGTCACGGTGCGCCGCGGCGCGGATGGATCCTTCGATGAGGGCTTCTGGGTCGACCTGAACTACCCGGGCATCCCGGGCGTGGTCACCAGCAGCAACTCGGTCTACGGCAACACGGTCGTCGGGCTTGTGATCGGTGCCACGCCGCTGGCGTACCAGGCGCAGGTGAACACGGAGTTCCAGCTCTCCAACGTCATCAGCCGCAACCGGGGCAATGGCATCAACATCATGGGTGCGCGGGAAAACGTGATTGCGATGAACTACATCGGCACCGATCCTGCGGGAAGCACCGCGACGGGCTTCGGCAACGGTGCCAATGGGATCCTGGTCACCAGCCGCGCGGCCGACAACCTGATCGGCGGCCAGTCCTTCGGCGACAACAACCCAACGGGCAGCAAGAACCCCGCAAACGCCGTATTCCAGCGGCCGCCCCAGGGCAACCTGATCTCCGGGAACGGGGCGAATGGGGTGCTGATCAACAGCGCCTCGACGGGGACGGTGCTGAGCGGGAACTACATCGGCACCGATGCCGCGGGCACCGCCGCGCTGGGCAATGCGCGTGACGGCGTCGTCATCGATCACGCAAACTCCAACTCCCTGATCGGGTGCACTTTTTACGAGAACCCCTTCGTCTACTACAACGTGATCGCGGGGAATCGCGGGCACGGGCTGCGGATCGACAGCTCCGACAGCGTGATCGTGCAGGCGAACTTCCTGGGCATGGGCGCTGACAACGCGACCAGCGTCCCCAACGGCGGGGACGGGATGCTTGTCTCGGGCACCTCGAAGGGAACGCAGGTCGGCGGAGTGATCCCGCTGGGCAACGTCATCTCGGGCAATACCTTGAACGGCATCGAGCTGACCGACAAGGTCAGCGGATTCATCTCCTTCAACACCTTCTGCGGCATCGGCGCCTTCCAGCCCTTTGCATCGCCCAACGGCAAGCACGGGATGCTGATCACCTCGACGGGCGGCAGCAACACGATCCGAACCTGCATCGTCTCGGGCAACCTGGGAAGCGGGATCGTGCTTGCCGGCAATGCACAGGGCGTAGAGATCACCGACACTTCGGCGGGCACCACCACCGGCATCTCGAGCGCAATTCCCAACCAGGGGCACGGGATCCTGATCAAGGGGCGCGCGCACGACAACTACATCGGCGGGTTCCAGCCCTCCGTCGAACGCGCGGTCTACTCGTCAGGGAACGTGCTGTACGGCATTGCGGTGACCGAGGGGGCGCACGACAACCGGATCTTCGCCGCGAACGTCGGCATCGGCGCGGGCAACAGCGGCGCGATTCCGAACCAGCTGGGCGGCATTCTGCTGGACGCCGGCACCTACAACACAACCATTGGCGGCAAGAAGGACGCCTTCCGCACCACGATCCAGTCGAACGCGGGCGCAGGGCTCTTCATCAACGCCTCGCGGCGAAACACGATCCTCAACAACACCATCACCGACAACCAGGACGTGGGCGTCTACGCCAAGGGCGCCTGCGGGGGCACCGCGATCAGGAAGAGCACCATCACGGGCAACGGCGCGGGCGGCACCGACAACGTGGACCTGGGTGCATCGACGGGCGTCGTGTACGTGCCGTGACCGCCTTACGGAGCGACCGGCTCTGGCGTGCCCGGCAATTCCACGCTGGTCTGGAAGGGATAGTCCTCGACGGATCGAAGCACCGATGGCCGCACCACGACCACCGAGACTCGGTCAGCGGTGGGGCTTGGCAGGATCATCGCAAAGGCGCCGCCGACCGCGATCTCGCGTCGCGTTGCGCGCATGCCATTCGACGCGTCCTCGTCGCCGTCGCGCACGCTGGCATAGAGTTCGAGCAGGTCATTGCCTTGGAATGACGCCTGGACTTCGATGCGCAGGCGGTCGACGGAGGCATGCGCCTTGTCCGGTGTGCCGGGCTCGATGAACCCCAGCTGCCCCGGCTTGGTGAAGAGGGAAGGAACTGCGACATGGCGGTATCCGGGCAGGTCGCGTGCCCTGGCAAGGACCCCATCGACTGCGCCCGGGGCGTACGCCATGGTGCGTCTGCCGCCGCGTTCGCCCTGCTCGATGGCACCCGTCGCCCCGAACTGCAGCGGCGCATCCGCCTCGAAGACATTCACCATCCACAGGAACTGCGGATAGCTTCCCCCGAGCGGGTCGTAACGCTGGCTCCCTTGGGGAGATTGCCGCTGCGCGCCGGCGATCTGACCGGTGCACGAAGCCTGCCCGAGCGAGAGGGTGACGGCCGCGGCGAGGGCGATGGCGATACTGGTGCCGTGCGACATGACGAGCTGCCTCCTGAGGATCTGCTGGCGCGGTGGCATTGTCGCCACATTGCCCTCTGAACGCCAAGGCGCGGCGCGGCCCGCGGAAAGTGCCGCATTCAAAGGCGGCAGGTGACGATTACCGGTTGATCGAGGGCACCGTTGCCCCGGAGCTATCCTTGCGGTGAGATGCCGAACGAGCGCTGCGACCTGCCCATCCAGGGGATGACCTGCGCCACATGCGCAATGCGCATCGAGGTGCGGCTTGGGAAGCAGCGTGGCGTCAGCTCCGCCAGCGTGAACTATGCGACGCGGGTTGCGACCGTGATGTACGACCCGGCGGCAACCGCCCCGGCCAAGCTGGCGAAGGCGGTCGAAGAGATTGGGTACACAGCACTTCTCGGGTCGGTGGATGGGGCCGGAAGCGCGGAGTCCGGCCACAATCATGCGGGGCATGCCGACCACGTGGCCCATTTGACGTCGGGTGCTCCTGAGGCCCGGCGCCTCCTTGTCAGGATGGCCATCGGCGCCGCGCTCTCGCTTCCCGTCCTGCTGATTGCCATGACCCACGGACGGATCGCGGCCCTCGATGTCCCCTGGATCAACTGGCTGCAGCTGGGCCTGACGACTCCGGTGCTCTTCTGGTGCGGATGGCAGTTCTTCCGCTCTGCCTGGAAGGGCGCACGCCACCTGAGCGCCAACATGGACACCCTGGTGGCGCTCGGTACGGGCGCTGCCTATTCCTACTCGGTGGCCGCGACGATCTGGCCAGGATTCTTCTCCCCTGCGGCCGGCGACGCGATGCACCGCGGCAGCGACTTGGCCGCCATGCCGATGGTCCCCGTCTACTACGAGTCGGCGGCCGTCATCATCGTGCTCATCCTGCTGGGCAAGTACCTGGAGGCGCGCGCCACGGGCCAGACGACGGCGGCGATCAAGCGCTTGGTCGGGATGCAGGCAAAGACGGCCAGAGTCGTGCGCGATGGCGTCGAACAGGACGTCCCCATCCAGAGCGTCTCCGCTGGGGACCTGGTGCTGATCCGCCCCGGTGAGAAGATCCCCGTGGATGGCCGCGTCGAGCGCGGTGAGTCCGCAGTGGACGAGTCCATGCTGACGGGCGAGAGCCTGCCGGTGGAGAAGTCTGCGGGCGACAGCGTCTTTGGTGCGACGATGAACACCACCGGAGCGCTGCGGATCACGGCGACCCACGTCGGCGCGGACTCCGCGCTGCAGCAGATCGTGCGACTGGTGCAGGAGGCGCAGGGAAGCAAAGCGCCGATCGCGCGGCTGGCGGACCGGATCAGTGGCGTCTTCGTGCCCGTCGTGATGGCCATCGCGGGGATCACCTTCGTGGTGTGGTGGATGGCATCGCCGCCGGAGATCCGGCTCAGCATGGCGCTGGTCGCCTCCGTCTCGGTGCTGATCATTGCGTGTCCCTGTGCGCTCGGGCTTGCCACGCCGACGGCCATCATGGTGGGCACGGGGCGCGGTGCCGAGCGGGGCATCCTCATCAAGGGCGGCGCGGCACTTGAGCGGGCGCACCAGATCACTGCCGTCGTGCTGGACAAGACGGGCACGATCACCTCGGGCCGCCCGGTGCTGACGGATGTGGTTCCGTCGCCGGGCAGCGCGGTCACGGAGACGCAGCTGCTGCGCCTGGCGGCTTCGGCGGAACAGAGCAGCGAGCATTCGCTGGCGGCCGCGATCGTGCGCGGCGCCCTGGAGCGCGGCGCGTCCCTGGCCGAGCCCTCCTCCTTCCGCGCGGTGGTTGGCCACGGGATCGAGGCAGTGGTCGACGGGCGGGCCGTGCTCATCGGGACGGCAGCGCACCTGACGCAGCGCGGCATCTCCCCAGGAATGGAGGCACGGGCAGCCGAGCTGGCGGCCCAGGGGCGCACCGCCATGTACGTGGCGATCGACGGGCGGGAGGCTGGGTTGATCGCCGTGGCCGATCGGGTGAGGCCCGAGTCGCGCGACGCCATCCAGCGCCTGCGCAGCATGGGCGTGCGCGTCGTGATGATGACCGGCGACAACCGTAGGACCGCCCAGGCCGTCGCCGACCAGGTCGGCATCGACGAGGTGTTTGCGGAAGTGCTGCCCAAGGACAAGTCCGAGCGCGTGCAGGCACTCCAGTCCCAGGGGCTGGTCGTGGGCATGGTGGGTGACGGGATCAATGACGCGCCCGCGCTGGCGCAGGCGGATGTGGGCATGGCCATCGGCACGGGCACGGACGTGGCCATGGAAGCCTCGGACATCACCCTGATCCGTGGCGACCTGCGGTCGGTGCCGGATGCCATCGCGCTTTCGCACGCCACCATGCGCACCATCCGGCAGAACCTCTTCTGGGCCTTCATCTACAACCTGATCGGGATCCCAGTGGCCGCGGGGGTCCTGTACCCCTGGACGGGATGGCTGCTTTCGCCGATCATCGCCAGCGGGGCCATGGCCTTCAGCAGCGTCAGCGTGGTGCTCAACAGCCTGCGCCTGCGGCGGGCATAATGTCGGGATGGCCATCACGCCCACCCCCGCTGCCCCCCGCGCCCCGCGGCACTTCCTCGTACGGTGCTTCCGCGCGCTCGCGTGGCTCCTGGTGGGCATCATCCTGGCGGTGATGCTGGCATGGGAGGGCCTGGCGGTCACCTACACCAACCTGACCTGCGCGCCGCCGCGGTGGATCGCGGCGGGGATCGTCGTGGCGGCATCGCTGGGGGTGCTGATCTTCTTCCGCCGGCGCCTCTACCGCTTCGGCGCGTTCGCGCTGATCTTCGCCGGGGTGCTCGCCTTCTTCCTCTCCCCGGCCCCCTCCAACGAGCGCGACTGGGACGCGGGCGTCGCCAAGCTGCCCAGCATCGTCTACGTGGGGGACACGGTCACCATCCACGACGTGCGCAACTTCAACTACCGCAGCGCCACCGACTTCGATGCCCGCTGGGAGGACCGCACCTACGACCTGACAAAGGTCAGGACCGTCGACTTCATGCTCGTCTACTGGGGCTCCAAGGCGATCGCGCACGTCATGTTCAGCTTCGGCTTCGAGGATGGCCGCTACCTGGCCGTCAGCATCGAGGCGCGGCGCGAGGCGTGCGAGTCCTACTCCTCGGTCCAGGGCTTCTTCCGGCAGTACGAGCTGATCTACGTCTTTGCCGACGAGCGGGACGTCATCCGGCTGCGCACCGATTTCCTGGACGAGCAGGTCTACATGTACCGGGTGCACGCGTCGCCCGCCAATGCGCGCGAGACGCTGGTCAGCTACCTGGATTCGGCCAATGCGCTGCGGCTGCACCCGGAGTGGTACAACGCGCTGACCACCAATTGCGCCACCAGCGTGCTGCCGCACATCCGCGCAGGCGGCGGAAAGGGGCAGTGGAGCCTGGACATCCTCTTCAGCGGGTACGCGGCGCGGGTCGGCTATGCGAACGGCAAGCTCAACGATGCCATCCCCTTCGAGGAGCTGGAGGCGCGCAGCCTGGTCAATCCCGCCGCGGTGGCCGCGGGCGATGGCTCGGACTTCTCTGCGAAGATCCGGGCGAACCTCCCTTTCCCGCCACCGTGGACAGGCCCAGAGACGGACCCGCTGAAGGCCCCTACGCAGCCCTGAGCGGCTACAGCAGCGGCGACCCCCCGCGCCGAAGCGGCGTCAGCAGCACCGCCACCGACCGTTCCTGCGCGCGATAGGTGGGACCTTCCAGCTCGGGTGCCTCGCGCCATGGGGTGATGTCATCGGGCGACGCGAGCGCGGTGTCGATCCACCGGCGCCAGGCACCGCATCCTTCGCGCACCGGCAGCTGGAACTCCAGCGGCTCCCAGTACGCGTTCAGGATGATGTGAAACGCAAGCCCTTCGTGCTGCATCTCGACGCTCAGCGCCAGCGAACGCGTGTCGTCCCCCCAGTCCGGCTGCCCCAGCTTCGTGCCGTGCCAGCAGAAATTTGAATGGCGCAGCAGGTCCTCCAGCGCCAGGCGCTGCTTCTCCACCCGCACGTCGCGCAGCAGGCGGCGGTCGTTCAGCAGCGTGACGAAGCGCAGCAGGTCGGGGTGCTTCTGCAGGAGCGACCAGTCGAACCAGTTCAGCTCGCTGTCGTGGCAGTAGGCGTTGTTGTTGCCGCGCTGGGTGCGCCGCACCTCGTCGCCCATCAGAATCATCGGCATCCCCAGCGAGAGCATGGTGACCGTGAGCAGGTTGCGGACCTGGCGGTTGCGCAGGCGCTCGATCACCGGGTCGTCCGTCGGCCCTTCCACCCCGCAGTTCCAGCTGCGATTCTCCTCCTCGCCGTCGCGGCTCTCCTCGCCATTGGCCTCGTTGTGCTTGTGGTCGTAGCTGACCAGGTCGTTCAGCGTGAACCCGTCGTGGCAGGTGACGAAGTTGACGCTCTGCTCCGCCTCGCGGCGCTCATGGCTGTACAGGTCGGGGCTGCCGATCAGACGGTCCGCGAAGCACTTGGCCGCGCCGGGCTCGCCGCGGAAGAAGGCGCGCGCGTCGTCGCGGAAGCGGCCGTTCCATTCCTTCCAGGCATCGCCGATGAAGCCGCCCACCTGGTAGAGCCCCGCGGCGTCCCATGCCTCGGCGATGAGCTTGGTGCCCGCCAGCACCGGGTCGGACTCGATGTCCCACAGCACGGGCGGGTCCGGCAGCGGGCGCCCCGTGGTGTCGCGCGTCAGGATCGAGGCCAGGTCGAAGCGGAAGCCGTCCACGTGCATCTCCTGCACCCAGTAGCGCAGGCTGTCCAGGATCAGGCGACGCACGATGGAGTGGTGCGCATTCAGCGTGTTGCCCGTGCCGCTGAAGTTGGCGTAGCGTTTGCCCTCCTCTTGCAGGATGAAGTAGACGCTGCTGTCCAGCCCCTTCAGGCTGATGACCGGGCCATCCTCGCCCCCTTCGCCGGTGTGGTTGAAGACCACGTCCAGGATCACCTCGATGCCGGCGCGGTGCAGCGCCTTGACCATGTCGCGGAACTCGTCGATGGCCCCCATCGGGCCCGGCCGCGAGCTGTACGCGTGGTGCGGCGCGAAAAACGAGACGGGCGAGTAGCCCCAGTAGTTCACGCGGCCGCCGCCCGGAGGACAGTCCTGCGCATCGAACTGGAAGATGGGCAGCAACTCGACGGCAGTGATCCCCAGCGCCTGCAGGTACGGGATCTTCTCGACCAGTCCCGCATAGGTGCCGCGCTTGCCCTCGGCCACCCCGGAGTTGGGGTTGCGCGTGAAGCCACGCACGTGCATCTCATAGACGATGGTGCGCGACGAAGGGCGCCGCAGCGGCATGTCACCTTCCCAGTCATAGGCCGAGGGGTCCACCACGACGCTCTTCATCGCCGTGGCGCAGTTGTCCCCCGGCCCGCACGCCGCTGCACGGCGGTACCCGGGCGGCACTGCCACGGCGCGCCCATAGGGATCCAGCAGCACCTTGGTGGGATCGAAGCGCATCCCACGTGGGGGATCGAAAGGCCCGTGCGCACGGAAGGCGTAGAGCTGGCCCGCACGCAGGCCCGGGACGAATGCATGCCAGTAGTGGTACGAGCGGTTTGGGTCGCCGTCGATGCACAGCGTGTGCGCGGGCGCGGCGTCGTCCTCGCGATCGAAGAGCAGCAGGTCGATGGCGGTGGCGTGGCGCGAGAAGACGCTGAAGTTCACCCCTTCGGCCTCGACCGTGGCGCCCAGCGGTGCGGGATTGCCGGGGTCCAAGATCCCTCGAGGCGGCTTCTGTGGTGGGCTGTGCTGTTCTGGCGTTGGCATCCATGCGTCCTGACTGCTGTTTCGTGAGTCGGCCCCAGGGACCGGCTTGGGGGCGATGCATTAGACTGACTTCATGATCATGCCGCGCACCCTGCTCTGGTCTGTCCTGGTGGTTGGCGGCATCGGCGCCACGGTCGCGCTGGCGGCACAGCGCGGAGCGCAGCCCGCCGGGGCTCCCGCCCCTGCAACGCCACCCTCGCAGTCGGAGGGCACACCCAGCTGCTGCGCAGTCCCGCAGGGACGGCTTGGCGCGCTGCTCACCGCGGCCCCCGTGCCGGCTGCCGGAGCGCAGGTCGCGACGCCGTCGGCGGCCCAGTCCCCCGAACCGACTCGTGCGAGCACGCCCGCACCGACGCCGGCACCCCCGGGCATGGTCTGGATTCCCGGGGGCGAGTTTGTCATGGGCAGCACCGATCCCCTGGCGCGCCCCGACGAGGCGCCCCGTCATCGCGTGCGCGTCGACGGTTTCTGGATGGACGCCACGGAGGTGACGAACGCACAGTTCGCCGAGTTCGCCACGGCCACGGGCTACAAGACGATCGCCGAGCGCAAGGTGGACTGGGAAGAGCTGAAGAAGCAAGTGCCCCCGGGCACCCCCAAGCCCGCAGAGGAGATGCTCCAGCCGGGTTCGCTGGTCTTCACCCCCCCGGATCATCCCGTCGACCTGGGCGACTACTCACAGTGGTGGCGCTGGACCACGGGCGCGGACTGGCGCCACCCCGGTGGCCCCGGCACGGACCTGGTGGGCAAGGAGCGGTTTCCGGTGGTGCAGATCGCGTACGACGACGCGGTGGCGTACTGCGCCTGGGCAGGCAAGCGCCTGCCCACCGAGGCAGAATGGGAGTTCGCCGCGCGCGGAGGGCTGGACGGCAAGGTCAATGTCTGGGGCAACGAACCCGTGGACCCAAAGCGCTGCAACATCTGGGATGGGCACTTCCCGGACAAGAACACGGCGCTCGATGGATACGTCGGCGCGGCGCCCGTGAAGAGCTTTCCACCGAACGGGTACGGTCTGTACGACGTGGCCGGAAACGTCTGGGAGTGGTGCAGCGATCTGTATCGGCCGGACAGCTATGCGCGGCGCATGCTGGAAATCGGCCCCAAGGGCGTCGCAGTCAATCCCACGGGGCCCACCTCCGGGCTGGATCCGCGCAACAACAGCACCAACAGCCGCGTTCACCGCGGCGGCTCGTTCCTGTGCAACGATGGTTACTGCGCCAGCTACCGGCCGAGTGCGCGCATGGCCTGCCCACCCGACACTGGGCTGCAGCACCTCGGGTTCCGATGCGCGAAGGCGCCCACTGCTGCGGCCGCTGGCGCCGCCGTAAAGGGTCCGGGCCCCGCAATTGCTGCGCCCGCACCCGCGACTTCGACGCCCGCACCCGGTCCCCCTGGCCCCGCGGTCACGGCTCCCACTGAGCGCACTTCACCCATCCCGCGCCAGGATTGAACTTGGTCATCGCCTTGGCGATCGAGGCCGTCTCGTCACCCAGGTCGCGCTGGTAGACGGTGCCGCCGTGGCTCACCATGAAGGTCATGAGGCCTGAGTTGCCGTAGTCGGCGGGCCATGCGACCAGCGCAAAACCGCCGATCATGTGCTTCCCGGCCAGGTAGTTCAGCGCGCCACCGGGTGCCTCGGCGCCCTGCGCAGTGAGGATCCGGAAGCAGTAGCCCAGGTAAGGGCGCGGATTCCCGCGGGTACCCGCCCCGACTTGCCCGTATCCCTCGGTGCTGGCCTGCCCGATCAGCTCGCCCAGCGGGCTGGCGGGCTCGCCGGGAGCAGTGGGCCAGAAGAGGCCATCCTTCTTGCCGGGGTTGCTCATGAAGTGCTGCGCGTACTCGGCGATGTCGTCCCCGTCGTGGTCCACCGCGACGTACTCGCGCTGCGCGTCCACCACCGCCAGGCAGGTCTGGATCGCATCCAGCTCGTTCTGGCCGATGCGACGCGAGAGCACCTCGTCTTTGCCCGCGGCTGCGTCGAAGCTCCACCCCTTGTCTCCCTTCACCAGCGGGATCGGCAGCGGCCAGTCGCCCTTGCCCACCTCGACCGCCACTACGCCCTCGTCCAGCGGTGTCAGCCGGTGCTTCTCGTCGTAGAGGCGCAGGAACATGGCACGCCGGTTGGCATCGGCCACGGCATCGCCTGAGTCCATGAGGTCGCGCGCATCCGAACCCATGATCCGCAGGACTTCCTGGTTGTTGTCCTTGCGCAGTGCGCCGACAAGCGTGTCCATGGCCTCGTCGGGGGTGGCAAATGACTGCGGCGGCGCCGAGCAGCCTGCGGCGCAGGCCATTGCGGAGGCGCCCAGGAACAGGGCGATGCGGTGGATGGACCGCGTGGTGGAGTGCGCCAGTCGGCGCGTCTGAGTGCTGATGGTCTTCATTGGAGTCCCTTGCAGGAGATCGATGCTTCGACTCGTTCTGTGTGCTCGCTCAGCGACGTCCGCCGCCACCGCCACCGCGGGATCCGCCGCCGCCGCCACGCGAGCCCCCGCCGCCCGAGGAGCGCTGCGGGGCCGAACGCGACTGCGAGGGGGACGCCGATCGGCTGCTCGCTCCACGCTGGCTGGCCTCGCGCGTCGCATTCCCGCCACGGTTGGCCCCCTCCAGCGCGTTGCCGCGCCCGGCGTCCGTGCGCCCAGCGCTCCCCTGCATGTTCCCGGCGCGATTGCCGGCAGACGCATCGCCGCGACCCGCTCCGGCACTGCCGCGCGCACCGTCCGCGCCACCGCGGGCGCCATCGGCCGCACCGCGCCCGCCGTCTGCGCCGCCGCGCAATCCGTCCGCGCCGCCGCGCGCGATGTCGCTGCGCCCTGCTTCCGCGTTGCCCCGGTACTGGTTGCGCGCCTGTGCCGCCTGCGTCGACCGGTTTCCGGCACCCACTTGCTGGGCCGTGGCGCTGTTGCGGTACGCCGCACCCTGCCGGTGCGATGCGTCATGGTTCCAGTTCCCGTTGCCGTTCCCGTTCAGGTTGTTCTTGTAGTTGTTGCGGTTGATGTTGGTGTTGTAGTTGTTGTTCTGGTTGACATTGACGTGCACATTGTGGTTGTTCCAGTTGCAGTTGCCCCACGCATAGCCCCATGCGGCGCCGCAGGCGACACCGACGCCGAAGGCAACGGCGGTGCTAGCCACATACCCTGGCGGGTAATAGGGGTACGGCGGATAGGCCGGGTAGGGCCACGCGCCGTAGACCACGGTGGGGTTGTACTGCGGCACGTAGATCACTTCCGGATTGGCGGGCTGAATGACGATGACCGAGGAGCCGCCGTCACCGGACTGCGTGGTGACCGTCTGCTCCTTGTTCGACTTCAGGTTTCCTGTCCCCTGTGCCTTGGCCCGCAGCGCCTGGATGGTCTCCATGACCTGCTTCTGCTGCCCGATGAACGCATCACCGATCTTGACGGTGGTGCTCAGGTTGTCGCTCATCGTCGCCAGCACCGAGGGGAAGTTGACCAGCGACCGCACGCTGGGATCCCACGTCTGCTTCTCCAACGCGGCGGCGAGCGCATCGCCCTTCAGGCTTGCGTTCTCCTTGGCCCACCGGTCCGCCTCGACCACCTCGATCGGGTAGGTGGAGGCCATCAGCACCTGCGAGACCACCGAATCCGGGTAGAGCGCGATGGGGGCGAGCATCTGGTCGAGCTCTTCCTGCTTGAAGGCAGGCTTCTCGGCTGCGGGCGGGGGCGCCTGCGCGGCGGGTGCGGCGCCCGCCGCTCCGCCCGTTGCAGGGGCCTGTGCCGCTGCCGGCACCGCTGCCAGGAAGAGCGATGCGACCATCACGCGCGAGGCGGTTGCGATCTTCATCTCCGAGACCTCCAGGGAAGGCGCGCCCTTGCGCATGCTGTGGATCCGACGTCGATTGTAGCGAAGCCCAGCGGCGTCAGTCCGGGACCGGCGCACGCGGGCGGGGCCCGGCGGGAAGGAATGGCTGACCTCCGTTTGGGCTGCATGCCGATCGTCGTGCCGCCGCCTGCCCTTCGGTAGGCTGGTCAATGGAGTTGCGATGTCCGAGCCAACCGCCAAGCCCAAACCCTGGATGATCGCCGCATGGCCCGGCATGGGCAACGTCGCGCTCATCGCCGCGGGATACCTGGTCCAGCAGCTGGAGATGCAGCAGGGAGACGACTTGCCCCAGCGCGACCACTTTGACGTGGCCGAGGTGGCGGCAAAGGATGGCATCGTGGCGCCGGTGCGCCTGCCCCGGGGGATCTTCTTCCGGTGGACCAACCCCGGGTTGGGCCGCGACTTGGTCGTCTTCATCAGCGAGGCGCAGCCCAGCAGCGGCAGCATCGCCTACACCACCGAACTGCTGGCGGTCGCCGCAGAGATGGGGGTCGAGCGGGTGGTCACCTTCGCCTCGCTGGCGTCGGGGCTGCACCCGTCAGAGAACCCGAAGGTCTCCGGGGTGGCGACCGACCGCCTGACGCTGGACGAACTGCGGCGAGCCGAGGTGGAGTCGATCCCCGACGGCGAGATCGGCGGGATGAACGGGCTGCTGATCGGCGTCGCGGCGGGGCAAGGCATGGCCGGCATGTGCCTGCTGGCGGAGATCCCCTTCTTCGCGATGCGGGTCCCCAACCCCAAGGCCGCACGCGCGGCGCTCAGCGTCTTCAGCGTGCTGGCGGGCATCGACATCAGCTTGGAGGCGATCGACAAGCAGGCGGCATTCGTCGACCGTGCGCTGATCGAGGCGATGGAGCAGCTTGAAGCGCAGGCCAAGCAAGAGGAAGAGGAATCGCAGGAGAAGAAGGCGCGCCGCCAGGACGAGCCGAGCGACCCCAGCGAACCGCCGACTGCGGAGGGCGAGATCCCGCTGGACCTTCCCCCCGCCCCGGTGCGCGCGCGGGACGGCACCGAGATCGACCCTGCCAGCATCGCGCGCCTGGAGCAGCTCTTCGAGGAGGCCAAGCGCAATCCGTCTGAGGCAGTGAAGCTGAAGGCAGAGCTCGATCGCCTGGGCGTCTTCAAGCGGTACGAAGGCAGATTCCTCGACCTGTTTCGTCGCGCGGGCTGATCCTCCGGCCGCCCGGCCCCCTCTCTCCACAAGGTCCACATGTCCCCAGGCCTCTTCGAAGTTGCCATCGGCGCCGCGCTCATCGTCGGGATGATCCTCTCGGTCGAGGTGGGGTTTCGGCTGGGCTGGCGCCGTCGCCAGGGGCACAGCGAAGTGCCGCAGTTCGCCACCGTCCAGGGGGCCGTGCTCGGATTGCTGGCGTTGCTCCTGGGCTTCTCCTTCTCGGGCGCCACCTCGCGCTTCATCGAGCGCCAGGACATCCTGGTGAGCGAGGCGAACGCTATCGGCACCGCGTACCTGCGCGCGGACCTGCTCCCGCCGGAGCATCGCGATGCGCTGCGCCGCGAGCTCTCTGAATACATCGACGACCGGATCCAGCTCTTCGAGCAGTCGGGGACGGAGCACGCACCCGACACCGCGAGGCGCCTGCACGCACACCAGACCCAGATGTGGGCCGCCGCCATGCGCGGGATCGAGGCGAAGCCAGCCGTGATGCTGGGGGTGCTTCCCCCGCTGAACGACGTCTTTGACCTGCTGTCGACGCGCGATGCGCTCGTGGGCCGCCACCTGCCGATGCTGGTCCTGGGGCTGCTGATCGCCTGTGCCGCGGTGGCGCTCGGCACCATTGGCTACGGCTCTGGACTGGCGGGCCGCCGGAACACGGTGGCGGCGGGCGCGCTGGCGCTGCTCATCGCCACCGCGCTGTGGGTGACGATCGACCTGGACTACCCCAAGCGCGGCCTGGTGCGCATCGGATCCGACCCGCTGCTCGCGGCGCGCGAGGGGATGCGCGGGACCCATCCCTGACCAGCGCAGCGCGCGCTATGCCCCCGCGACGGCCGCCAGGAAGCGGTCGATCTCGGCGGGCGAGTTGTAGTGCACCGCACTCACGCGCACCACGCCCTCCGTGGTGTCAATGCCCAGCGCCTGACAGAGGCGATACGCGTACATGTGCCCGTGGCGAACGGCGACGCCACGCGACTGCACGTGCCGCACGACTTGGCTGGGCGTCCGGCTGGCGTGCGTGAAGCTCACCGTCGGGACGCGCTCGTCCACGCCGGAAAGCGCAGAGCCCACCAGTCGCACGCCCGGCATCGCCCCCAGCCCATCGATGAGCCGCTGCTGCAACGGGAGCTCCAGCGCCGCCATCCGCGCGAAGGCGTCGGTGACGACGCTCCGATCGACGGCGTGCCCCTCGGGACGGCCCGCCAGGAAGGCCAGGTACGGCGCCAGGGCGCAGAGCCCGGCGCAGCCCTCGTGGCACGCACCGCCAAGCTCGAACTTGTACGGAACCTGTTCCCGGGGGATGAAGAAGTGGTTAGGCCCCTCCAGCTCCGCCAGCGCATCGTGGCGCGCGTAGAGCGCACCCATGTGCGGCCCGTACACCTTGTAGGTGGAACAGACGTACCAGTCCACCTCCCACGCCCCGACATCGATGGCGCGGTGCGGCGCGAAGGCGACGCCGTCGACGAAGACGCGCGCTCCGGCGGCGTGCGCGCGACGGGTGATCGCGGGGACGTCGGCGATCGCTCCCAGCAGGTTCGAGACATGCGGGAACGCAACCAGCTTCGTGCGCGGCGTCAGCACCGCGTCCAGCCCCTCCAGCGTGCAGTCCATCCGGTCGGGGTCCACCTTCCACCAGCGGATCACCGCACCGGCGCGCTCCAGCCGCAGCCAGGGCCCGATGTTCGCCTCGTGCCCCGTCTCGGCCAGCACGATCTCGTCGCCCGGCCTGATGCGGTCGGCCATGCAGCCCGCCACCAGCGCACACAGCTGCGTGGAAGAGGGACCCAGGATGGTCGTGCCGGTGCCCGAGCCGTTGAAGAGCAGCGCAACAAGGGCGTGCGCGGCCTCAACCGTGCGCGTGGCCGCGTCGGACATCGCGTACCCCGCACCCAGCTGCACGTAGCTCTCCAGCATGTACGAGCGGATCGCGTCGGCGACGCAAAGGGGCACCTGCGACCCGCCCGCGTTCTCCAGCAGCGCCATCGGCTGCCGGAGCGCAGGAAAGCGCTGGCGCACCTGGTCAAGGGTGGGCATCGCGACCGAGTTCAGAGCCGGGCCCCGCCCAGCTGCAGCGCGGGCCAGAGTGCCGCGAAGATCGCACCTGTGATCAGCCCGAAGATGATGCCGTCCAAAATGCCCATCGCAATAGCCCGGCGCGACTGCTGGAACCAGATGTCGCCCGGCACGCCCCCCACGCAATACGCCAGCACGCCTGCGGTGCCCAGCACCTGGAAGACGTGCCCGAAGTCCGCGCCGCGCGGAATCGCCATCGCGCCGATGTAACCGATGAGCACGCTGGTCACCAAGTACACGATCATCGATTGCGCCATGCATGCGCCCATGTTCACCTTGCCCCAGATGCGCAGCGTCCCGGTGGGACCACGCTCCCACTTCGCCTTCATCTCGGCCTGGTGGGCCTTGCTGTGGCTGCCCGCGAAGGGGAAGAGGTAGGTGCCGGGGGGCAGCTTCAGCGCGCGCAGCGCATCCAGCGACCGCTCCTCGTCGGGGAGCGCACGATGGTCGCGCGCGTGGTGGTTCACGAACATCCATCCGATGGCGCTGGCCATCCACACCGCCAGGGCCGAGAGGAGGATCGGCAGCCACAGTTGCATCAGCAGGTCCATGCAGGTCTCCTAAACGGGGTGAACTGCGGGCGAACCGCCCCTGCCCGCCTTAGTGCTTCGCCGCGCCCGACGCGGTCGCCAGCGTGAAGAGCTCCTTGAAGTCCTTTGCCTTCTCCATGCCCATGATCGCCGCGCGCAGGCGGTCGCACTGCTCCTTGCCCACGACCGCGGCGCCCAGCGCGTTGAACTTCACCGCGATCTCCTCTTCCGTCATCGGGTCGCGCGGGTCGCCCTTGGGCACGTCGACGCGGGTGGCGAAGGACTGGCCACCGGTGGTGGTGATCGTCACGCGGCTGGGCTGGAACTTGGGGAAGAGCGCCTCGAACTCCTCGTTGGCCACCACCTTCACCTTGTCCATGATGGGGATCAGGCTCTTGTCCATCACCCGCTCCTCCTTGAACTGCAGCGGCGTCACCATGCCGTCCACCAGCCCCACCGCCATGCAGTAGGGAAGAGAGTGGTCCGCCGTCTCCTTGGAGTCGGGGCGGTACTTGTGCGGGTCGCCCAGGATGTCGGCGGCGCGCGCGATCACCTCGACCTTGATCTCGACCACCTGCTCGGCGCGCAGCTTGTGCTCCTTGATCGTCTTCATCATCGCGGTGAGCGGCGCATGGCTCAGCGCCTCGATGGGGAAGCTCTTCATTCCGCACTCGGTGATGCGGAAGCGGTGCTGCGGCTTCGTCGGCAACTGGTCCACCAGCACGGCGGAATCGAAGCTGGCGGGCGCCCCCTTGTACTGCACGTGCCCGAAGACGGCGAAGAGCCCCTCCTTGCCGTCGATGATGTGCTCGGGCCCGCTGAACCCGTGGCGCGCCAGAAGCGCGCTCTCGGCGCCCATGCGCCCGGCCCACGGATCGACCGTGTTCTTCATGTTGGTCAGCTTGCCCGCGGTCACCGCGCCGGGGGTGAAGGTGCGCGAGGCGCTGATGCCCATCGCGGCCACCATCTGCGCTGGGTTCAGGTTGAGCACGCGCCCCGCGGCGATCGGCGCCGCGAAGGCGCTGAGCGTGGCATGGTGCCAGCCGTACTCGCGCACGCCCGGCCGCCCGAACTCACAGAGGCGCATCTCGATCTCGTACGCGATGACCGTCGCCAGGATCAGTTCGCGCCCGCCGCCGCCGTACGCCTCGCACAGGGCCAGCGGCGCTGCGATCAGGTCGCTGGGGTGGCACGGGTCGGCCTTCCAGTAGATGTCGTTGTAATCCATCGCCCGGATCATGTGGCCGTTCAGGAACGCCGCATCCACCGGGTTGGTCCGGAAGCCCGAGACGAAGGCGGTGCACTTGCCGTTGCCGCCGCCCATCTCGCGGTAGTGCTTCAGCAGGATCTCGGCGTCCTCCTGCTGGCTGCCCCCCAGCGCGCAGCCGATGGAGTCGAACCAGAAGAGCTTGGCGGACTGGATCGCCTCCGGGGAGAGGTCCTCGTACTTCAGGGCGCAGGCCCACTCGGCGATGGTGTGCGAGAGGAGGCGCTTGGATTCGGTGGCGTGATGTGCCATGGGGGGATCTCTGGAAAGCGGGTGATGCGGATGGTGGGGCGATTCGTGGGGGCGCAGGCCTGCTCAGCCCGCGTACTGCGCGATTGCACGTGCCACGTCCAGCGTGCTGTCCTTGCCCCCCATGTCGTAGGTGCGGACCTTTCCCTCCTTGATGACGCGCGCGACCGCGGCCTCCAGGCGCGCGGCGCGGTCCGCCTCGCCCAGCCAGTCCAGCATCATCTTGGCGGTCAGCAGCATGGCCATCGGGTTCACCTTGTACTGCCCCGCGTACTTGGGGGCGCTGCCGTGCGTGGGCTCGAAGACGGCGTACTTGTCGCCCAGGTTGGCGCTGGGCGCGAAGCCCAGCCCGCCGATGAGCCCGGCGCAGAGGTCGCTGACGATGTCGCCGAACATGTTCTCCGCCACCAGCACCGAGTAGTCCTGCGGGTTCTTGAACATCCACATGCAGATGGCGTCGATGTTGGCCTCGTCCGCCCAGATGTCGGGGTAGCGCTTGGCCACCTCGCGGAAGCAGCGTGTCATCAGGCCGCCGGTCTCGCGCAGCACGTTGGGCTTCTCGATCAGCGTCACGCGCTTGCGCCCGTTCTTCTTGGCGAACTCGAAGGCCTGCGTGCAGATGCTCGTGCACCCCTGCTTGCTGACGATGCGCGTGCTCAGGGCCACGTTCTCCAGCCCTTTCTCCTTCCACGGCTTCATCTTTGGGTTGGCGCAGAGCGCGGTGTAGATCGCCTCGGGCAGCGGGAAGAACTCGACGCCGCCGTACATGCCCTCGGTGTTCTCGCGGAAGACCACCTGGTCCACGATGACGTCCCCGCCGGAGGGGTTGGTGATGGCGTTGCCCCGGTAGTTCAGCGGGTTCCCCGGATAGCTCTTGCAGGGGCGCATGTTGGTGTGCAGGTTGAACATCTGCCGGAGCTTCACGATGGGCGAGAAGTAGACCAGCCCCTTGCCCTTCAGCTCCGGGATCAGCTCCTCCTTCGCCTCGTCCTGAGGCTTGCTGGTGATCGCGCCGAAGAGGCCGCAGGTGGTGCCGCGCAGCGCCTCGACGGTGCGGTCGGGGAGCGCATTGCCCTCCTTGCACCAGAAGTCCCAGCCGATGTCGCAGTGGACGTACTCGGCGTCCAGCTTCATGTGGTCCAGCACCAGGCGTGCCGCCTCCATGACATCGTTGCCGACTCCGTCTCCGGGCATCCACGCGATCTTGTACTTCGACATTGAGCGGTTCCTTGGGGTGAGAAGCGATGTGTAAGCGGGTGAAGGTGTGCGCGACTCAGGCGCGCGCGGCCTGCGCACCGCGCAGCCGCAATCCGACCAGGTTCTCTGCGCCGCCCGCGACGATCAGCTCCTGCGCGGCGGGGCTCAGGGGCGGGAAGGGAAAGGATCGGCCATCCACGCCGATGGTGGAGGCACGGTAATCGATCGTGATCTGGGGGCCCACCTTGGTGGGCGCGGCGCCGCCGAGGACGCCGCGCAGGTACGCCACGAACTCGGGGCACTCGAAGGCCACGAAGCCGTTGTTGAAGGCGTTCCGCTTGTAGGTCTCGCTGAAGCTGCTTGCGATCACGCAGGGGATGCCTTTGCACTTCAGCGCGGTCGCGGCCTGCTCGCGGCTGCTGCCGGTGCCAAAGTTCAGCCCCCCCACGACGATGTCCCCGCTGCGGTACAGCTGGTTGAATTCGGGGTCGAAGTTCTCGAAGGTGACGGCGGCCATCTGCTCGGCGGTCAGGTCGTCGCGATAGGTGTGCTTGCCCGCGTAGATGCCGTCGGTGTTCAGGTTGTCCTTGTCCACCAGCAGCACGCGCGCGCGGACGCTGGCCGGGAAGCCATCGATGACCTCGACCGCAGCGGCCGCGCGCGGCTTCGCGGGGGCGCGTCGCACCGCGGTGCCGGCGGGCCGGTCGGCAAACTCTTGCGGCGCGCAGATGAAGCCCGCCATGGCGCTGGCCGCCACCACGGCGGGGGACGCCAGGTAGACCTGCGAATCGGGATCGCCCATGCGCCCCTTGAAGTTGCGGTTTGTGGCGCTGATGGCCGTCTCGCCCTTGCCCACCAGGCCGCGTCCCAGGCCAATGCAGGTGCCGCAGCCGGAGGGCAGCGCGATCGCTCCCGCATCGACCAGTGCCTGCCAGTCGCCCGCGGCCTCGGACTTCTCCTGCACCTCTGCGCTGGCGGCTGCCAGGTAGAACTCGACCCCCGGCGCGACGCGCCCGCCGCGCGCGCGCACCACCGCGGCGGCCTGGTGCAGGTCGTCGAAGCGCGCATTCACGCAGGAGAGCAGGTACGCCTTCTGGATGGCGACGCGGCGCCTCACCATCTCGGGCAGCGAGACCATCACCTTCACCTCGTTCGGGCCGGAGACATGGGGCACCACGGTGGCCAGATCCAGCTGCAGCTCGATCGCGTAGGAGGCGTCCGCGTCCGCCGAGAGCGCCGCGCGGTCCGCCCACCACGCGTCGATGTCCGCATCGGTGTACCCCGATCGCGACCGCGCGCCGCGCGCCCCGGGGCGGCGCAGGTCGCGGAAGGTGGCCACCCGCGAGCGCAGGTACTTCACCGTTACTTCGTCGAAGGGGAAGACCCCCGCGAGCGCCCCCCACTCGGTGGTCATGTTGGCGATGGTCATGCGTGCATCCATGTCCAGGGCGGCAAGGCCGTCGCCCGCGAACTCCACGGCGTGGTTCAGCACCTCGTCGTGGTTGAAGAGGCCGCACAGCGCAATGATGACGTCCTTCCCGGTCACACCGTGCGCGAGCTTGCCCTGCAGCACCACCTTGGCGACCGGCGGCACCTGCCACCAGGTGACGCCCGTCGCCCAGATGCTGGCGGCATCGGTGCGGACCACAGGCGTCCCCAGCGCGGCCACTGCCCCGTAGAGGTTGGAGTGCGAGTCGCTGCCCACCACGAGCGCCCCGGGCACGGCGTACCCCTGCTCCACCATCACCTGGTGCGAGATGCCGGTGCCGGGCGGGTAGTAGTCCACCCCCTGCTCGCGGGCGAAGGCATGGATCTTGGCGTACTTCGCCAGGTTCTCCGGCGTGGTGTTCTGGATGTCGTGGTCGATGGCGAAGACTGGCTGCGACGGGTCCGCGATCGCGGTGGCGCCGATCTGCCTGAACTTCGGGATCACCGCCCCGGTGTTGTCGTGCGTCATCACGTGCCGGGGGCGGATGCTGACGAAGTCCCCCGCATGCACCGCGGCGCCGATGGGCAGCCCCTCGGCGTGGCGTGCTGCGATCTTCTCGACCAGGGTGAGTCCCATGAGAGCCTCTCGTTGGCGTGGACGGCGCCGGCGCGCGCCGCAGGGCGGGATGGCGGCTACTTCTTGGCGGCGCGCTTGCCCAGGAACTTGGCGATGTCGAAGTCCACGAAGTCGGCGTGATGGAAGATGATCGACTCGATCGAGCGCTCCATCTTGTCCCCCTCATGGCTGTGCGTGGCGATGATGTGCATCACCTCGCCGGGGATGCCGTGCTTGTACGCCAGCGCGACGCCCGTAAAGGGGTGGCGCACCTGCTGCCCGAAGGTCCCCTGCACCACCTTGCCGGTGGCGTCCTTGTCGAACTCCAGCGGCTTGCCGCAGTCGGCCAGCAGCGCGCCCGCGATCAGGTAGTCGCGCTGGATCGGGATGCCGCAGCGGAAGGAACGCTCCAGCACGTCGGCGATGGCGATGCACTGCAGCGCGCAGGAATTCAGATGCTCCACGAAGGTCATGTCGATGTCCCCCGCCAGCAGCGTGAACTTGACCGCGCGCAGCTCATCGAAGGTCCACCCCTTGCCGCCGCAGCCGGTGGCGATCGCCTCGTTCCAGACGGCGGCCACGCGCTCGCGCAGCGTGGCGTCCTTGATCTGCAGCAGGCTGGGGAAGAGCTGGGCGATCTCGGTGACGCCCAGCGTCCTGCCGGCGTGCGACGGTGCGGTGGTGGTGCTCATGGGGTGGTGCTCAACGTGGTGGTGCTCATCGTGGCGGTGCTCATGGTGGTGGTGCTCGGCGCGGCCTCAGGGACTGGGCACGCTGCGCGGCGCAGGCCCGTCGTAGCCGTGGTTCACGGGATCGATGCGGCGCATCGGCTTCTCGCGCGTCTGTTCCTCGACGACATGTGCCACCAGCCCCGGCGTGCGGGCAATCATGAAGATGCCGTTGAAGACCGCGGGGTCGATGCCCACGTCGGCCAGAATGGCACCGATCGCGCCGTCAACGTTGATCGGCAGCGGCTTCTTCGCATCGGCGAAGAACTTTTCGACCGCGCGCGCGGCCTGCATGTGCACGCCATCGACGCCCGCGGCGCGCGCCAGCTCGAAGAGGCGCGCGGTGCGCGGGTCGCGCGTGTGGTACCGATGCCCAAAGCCGGGCATGCGATCCCCCGCCTCCTTCATCTGGGCCAGCGTGCGTGCCGCGGCCTCCTCCATCGTCAACTTCTCGCGCGCCGCGCGGTCGGCCACCAGCTTCAGCTGGCGCGCGCAGTCCTCGATGGCCCCGCCGTGGTGGCGATTGATGGACATGATGCCCGCGGCCACGCTGGCGCTCAGTGTCGCGCCGGTGCTGGCCACGGTGCGCGCGGCCAGCGCACTGGGCGGCGTTGCGCCATGGTCGATGCTGGCCACCAGGACGGCGTCCATCAGCCGCGCGATCGGCGCCGGTGGCAGCTCGCCCGTCAGGATCAGGTGCACCGCGGCGCCGAAGGAAGCCTTCCCCATGAGGTCGGCGATGTCGTACCCGCGCACCGCCACCTTGTTGGGCTCGATGCGCGTCACGGCGGTGTGCCACACGGCGTTCTTCTCGGCTTCGGACATCAGGCTCAGCCCCTTTATCTGCTTCAGGATCTGCACGACCGCACCCGGCAGCTCGCCGAATGCGTCCACCACGGTGGCCCCCGCCTCGCGCAGCGCTTTCACCTTGCCGGCATGCGTGCCGCGCCCGCCTTCGATGATCGCGCCCGCGTGGCTGAAGCGCGTCCCCTCGCGCGCTGCCTTCCCGCCGATGTAGGCGATCACCGGCTTGGTGACGACACGGTCCTTGATCAGCTGCGCCAGCTCCTCCTCCTGCGAGGAGCCGATCTCGCCGAAGACGACGATCGCCTCGGTCAACGGGTCCGCCTGGAACATCAGCGCGGCCTCGGGGATGCGGATGCCAAGCACCGCGTCACCGCCGATGTGCGCCAGCGTGGAGATGCGCACGCCCGCCTGCCCCAGGTAGTAGCCGGTGCTGCTTGCCATCCCGCCCGAGCGGCTGATCACGCCGACGCCCGCGGGAACCCCGGGCTTGAACCACTGCCGCGCGCTCTCGGCGCGCCCGCCGATCATTCCCGCGACCGCTCGCCCCGGGCTCAGCACGCCCAGCGTGTTCGGGCCCAGGAAGAGCCCGCCGTTGGCGCGCGCCGCCGCGGCGATCTCCATCGCGTCCCACACCGGCACGCGGTCCGGCACCAGCACGGTCAGCCCGATGCCCGCCTCGATCGCGGCGATCGCGGCCTCCTTCACGCCGGCCGCGGGCACGAAGAGCACCGAGACATCGATGCCGCCCATCGCCTGCACCGCCGCGGCGGGCGTGTCGAAGACGGGGACGCCCAGCACCGTCTGCCCGCCCTTGCCCGGCGTGACGCCCGCCACCACCTTCGTGCCGTACTCGCGCATCAGCCGCGTGCGTGCCTGCCCCTCGCGGCCGGTGATCCCCTGCACCATCACGCGCTTCGTCTCGTCGATCAGGATTGCCATCAGCGGGCTCCCCCGGTCGCCGCGCCCGCGCGAACGGGCGCCCCCCCCGGCGGCACCAGTGCGTCCAGGCCAGGAATGTCAAGTTCCAGGCAGAAACCATCGATTCCCGCCAGCATGCACTCCACCTCGCAGGCCAGCAGCTCGGAGTCCTTGCCGGCAAACTCCTCGGGGGGGAGCGCTGCCGCGGGCGCGCCCCCGCGGTCGACGACCAGGCCGGCGGAGTGCGTCTCCACCGCGCGGCGGATCTCGGGCCAGCGTGCGATGTCGATCCACACGCGCCCGCCCTTCACCGGAAGCTGCGCGGAAGTGGCCGCGCCCACGAACGCGGGCCGCCGCGGCGCCCGCGGGCGCCATGTGCGCCCACCTGCGGCCGTGACCAGTTCCGCGAACCGCTCCGCAATCGCCGCGGGCGAATCGGTCTTGCGATACCCCTCGACCGGTGCGCGCAGCAGGCCGCCTGCGCGGCGCAGGATCTCGACGGCGCGATCTTCGGTGTTGCCACCCATGCGCACCACCGCCGGGATGTCCAGGTCAAGTTCAATGAATGCCTTGGCCAGCCCATACGCCGACCAGAACTGCTCCTGGCTCGCGACGCCGGACCCCGAGCCGAAGTAGCCCACCAGCCCCGGCTGCGCCAGGATGATCCGGCTGGCGCGATACACCTTCGACGCCGATGGATTGCCGCTCGTGTCCGTGAAGTCCGCGATTGTGAATCCGGCATTCACGATCGCGTCCATCGACATCATGGAGCCGCCGCCCCCCGCGCCGTGGAAGCCCGCCAGCCCGCGCGTGCCGGGCGCCGCCGTCGTGGCAAGCTGCGCAAAGTAGAAGGTGCCGCGATGGTCCGCCTGCTCGGCGGCGTACGCCACGCGCTCCAGCGCCGTCGGCGGGTGATCGAACTCGCGGGCGATCTCGATCCCCAGCTCGGGGTGGCGCACCACGGCATAGTCGTCGATGGTCATGCGGCAGTCCGCCGCCAGGAAGGCCCCGCCCCGCGTCAGCACCAGCGGGTTGATCTCCAGCGAACGCGCCTCCACCGCACGCGCGGCGCGGAAGAGGCCATGGATCGCCTCGCCCAGTTGCGCGGCATGTGGGGCGCTCAGCCCGCAGGACCCAGCGGCCTCGCGCACCGCGGTCTCATCGGGGCCCCGGAGCACGTCGCAGGGAATCCGCCGCGTGGAGCCCGCGCGCTCCTCGATCCCCGTGCCGCCACCGGGAGCGAAGATGATGACCGGCGCGCGCGCCGCGTCGTCGATCGCCAGCGAGAGAAAGAACTCGCGCTCGATGGCCACCTTCTCCTCGACCAGCACCGCTTCCACCGGAAACTGCCCCACCATCATTCCAAGCATGCGGCCCGCATGCGCACGCGCCTCGTCGGCGCCGCGCGCAAACGCCACTCCGCCAAGAGCTGCCCGCCCGGTGGTCCATGCCTGGATCTTGACCACCACTTCTCCCCCCAGTTCGGTGGCCGCGGAGGCGGCCTGCTCCGCCGTCGCCGCAGCCCTGCCCCGCGGAATGGCAAAGCCGTGCGCTGCCAGAATCGCCTTGCCTTGATGTTCGTGGAGTCTGGCCATGTGGAGCGATCCGCGAGAGCGGGAAGTCTAACGGAGGGGCCCTGGCGCCCTCCCAGCCCGGATCGGGGGCCATGCTCCGGCTGCGGGCAGCTTCCCGGACCCCGCAGGATGAGCCGCGCGCCGCACCAGCCGGAACGCTGCGGCATTTCACCTTTCTCGGCCCTGCTTCCAATTGGACTCTCTACCCGGATCAGGTCCAGTCACCGGCCTCCCGTGGGGCGGCGCTGCGGGGCCTTCCCGCAGGAGCGCTCAAAGTTCATGGATGCCCCAGCCCCCGCCAAGTCCAGCAGCCGCGCCGTGCAACGCGTCATGGGACGCTTGGTGCGCCAGGTGTCGGATCGGCCGGGGCTCCTGGGAGTGGTGGCGGCCGTGGCCCTCTTCGTCGGCGCTTCCGCCAGCATGTGGGTCCTGCAGCGCACCGCGGTCGCCGTGCTGGAGCGCTCCGTTCGCGAGTCGCTGCTCAACGTCGTTCGCCTCGCCTCGAACCAGGTGGATGCCGAGAAGCACGCGCTGATCGTGGATCCTTCGCAGGATGGCTCGCCCACCTATGAATCGCTCGCCGAGGGGCTGCGGGGCGTCATGCGGTATGTGCCCGAGCTGCGCTACGCCTACACCTTCCGCCGCTCGCCCGAGGGGCTGCGCTTCGTCATCGACGCGTCGCCCCGCGGCGGCTACGCGCTGAACGGGCGCGCCGAGCACTCCGAGGTGAACGAGCTCTACCCCGATCCCGACGAGGCGATGCTTGAGGTGATCCGCACCCAGGTTGCCACCGTCTGCGCAGAGCCCTACCGGGACGACTGGGGAGCGCTCTTCTCCGCATACGCGCCCGTCCGCGACAGCCAGGGGCGCACCCAGTGCTATGTCGGCGTCGACCTGGATGCGTCCACCTACCTGACGCGCGTCGCCGCGATGGGAAGCGCGATGCACGCCGGCATCATGGTGGCCGGAATCGTCAGCTGCAGCTTTGGCCTCTCGGTCGCCATCCTGCGCCGGAAGCGCCTGGCGGCCGACCTTGCCGCTGCGGAGTCCAGCGCGCGCCTGGAGCGGCTGGCGCTGAACCTGCCGGGCATGGTCTACATGCACCGTGAGCGCGCCGACGGGACGGTGCAGATCCCCTTCGCCAGCCGTGGCATCGAGAAGCTGCTGGGCGTCACCCCCGAGCAGCTCCGCGACGACGCCAATGCCGGAGTGGGGCTCATTCACGAGGATGACGTCGCGCAGGTGCGCGCATCGATCGCGGAGTCGAAGGGCAGCCTGGGGATGTGGCAGTGCGAGTTCCGCGTGCGGCGCACCGACGGCCAGGTGCGCTGGGTCGATGCACGCGCCGTTCCGCAGCGCGAGCCCGATGGAGCGGTGCTCTGGCACGGATACCTCTTCGACTCCACCGAGCGCAAGGAGACCGAGATCGAGCTGCAGCGCGCAAAGGTCGAGGCGGAGTCCGCCAGCCGCGCCAAGAGCGAATTCGTCGCCAACGTCAGCCACGAGATCCGCACCCCGATGACCGCCATCGTCGGCTACGCCGAGCTGATGCGCGACGCGGGCACCGACAGCGGCGCGATCACGCAGCATGACGCCGCCGATGCGATCGCGCGGAACGCCGACCACCTGCTGGCGATCATCAACGACATCCTGGACATGTCGCGCGTCGAGGCCGGGGCCATGTCGGTGCAGCGCAACCCGACCGACCTGGCGACGATCGCCTCCGAGGTGCTGGGACTGCTGCGCCAGCGCGCCCTGGCGCGCGGGCTCAAGCTCTCGCTCGCTGTGGACCCCGCGGTTCCCGAGCTCATCTACTCCGATGCGATGCGCGTCAGGCAGATCCTGATCAACCTGGTGGGGAACTCGATCAAGTTCACCAACGAGGGGGCCATCTCGGTCCACATCGGACTCGCGGGCGGGCAGGTGGCGATCGCCGTGCGGGACACCGGCATCGGGATGACGCAGACGCAGATCGGCAAGCTCTTCGCCGCTTTCTCGCAGGTGGACACCTCGCCGACGCGCGCCTTCGGCGGCACCGGCCTGGGGCTTGCGCTCTCGAAGCGGCTGGCGCGGCTGCTGGGCGGCGACGTCACCGTGACCAGCGAACCGGGGGTGGGGAGCGAGTTCACGCTCCTGCTCCCCGCCGAGAGCGCGGGCAGGCGACGCACCCTGGGCACCGCAGCGGGCGCGCTTCAGCGCAAGGCCGCCGCGAATGACCGTCCGCTTGCTGGCGCCCGCATCCTGCTCGCCGAGGATGGACCCGACAACGCCCGCCTGATCTCGCACCATCTGGAGCGCGCCGGTGCCCAGGTGGTCGTCGCCCCCGACGGGCGCAAGGCCGTGAACGCAGTGCGCCAGCAGCGCGACCAGGGAGAACCGCATTCCTTTGACCTGGTGCTCATGGACATGCAGATGCCCGACCTGGACGGCTACGAAGCCACCGCCATGCTCCGAAGCGACGGCGTCTCCACGCCCATCGTCGCGCTGACCGCGCACGCCACCACCGCCGACCGCGCCCGTTGCATGGCGGTGGGCTGCTCGGACTACGCCACGAAGCCGATTCCGCGCGAAGCCCTGCTTGAGCTCTGCAAGCACTGGGTCTCCCGCCTCGCCGAGGCGCCGGACCTGGAGGGCCTGCCGGAGGGGGTCTCCGCGCGCCCCCAATTGGGGCGCAGCCGCCCCCCGGCGGCGCGGGCGTCCTGAAACTGCGCCAATCGGCTGGTTTTGGCACTGCAATGTGCAAGTTTTGATTCAACATTGCGTTGATCAATCGATGAGCACCGCCCTCCGAACGCTTGCCTCGGTCACCCTCTCCGTCGCCACGGCCGGCGCGACGGCCGGCGCGCCTCTGGGCTTCGCCGCAGCGCCACCGACCCCCAAGGGACCTGCGGAGCGCCAGGCCACCGGGACCCCCGCGCAGCCAACCGCAGCGCAGGTCGAGTTCTTCGAGAAGAGCGTTCGGCCGCTGCTGGCGGGCAGCTGCTACAACTGCCACTCGAACACGGCGACCAAGCTGCGCGGCGGCCTGAAGCTGGACTCGCTCGCTTCGATCCTGGCGGGTGGCGATACCGGGCCCGCGATCGTGCCGGGCGACGTCGAGCACAGCCTGCTCATCAAGGCCGTGCGCTACCTCGACCACGACCTGGAGATGCCGCCGAAGAAGCAGCTGCCCGATGCGCAGGTGAAGGTGCTGGAGCAGTGGGTCGCCATGGGTGCCCCGCACCCCGACGCCCTGGCCGGCATCACGGTGGTGCCTGCCCCGCGCCCCACGATGGACATCGCAAAGGGGCGCGAGTTCTGGTCCTTCCAACCGCCCACGAAGCAGGACCCGCCTGCTGTGAAGAACGCGGCGTGGTCGCGCTCGGCGGTCGACCAGTTCCTGCTGGCGGGGATGGAAGCAAAGGGGCTGACACCAGCCCCCGATGCCGACAAGCGGACGCTTGCGCGCCGCGTCACCTTTGACCTGACCGGCCTGCCCCCGACCCCCGAGGAGATCACGGCCTTCGAGAAGGACCGCTCTCCCGACGCGTACGAGAACCTGGTGGACCGGCTGCTCGCTTCGCCGCGCTTCGGCGAGCGCTGGGGCCGCCACTGGCTGGATGTCGCGCGCTACGCCGAATCCAGCGGCAAGGAATCCAACATCGTCTACCCGCACGCGTGGCGGTACCGCGACTATGTCATCGACAGCTTCGCGAAGGACAAGCCCTACGACCGCTTCCTGCGCGAGCAGCTGGCGGGCGACCTGCTGCCCGCTGCCAACGACGACGAGCGCGCAGCGAACATCATCGCCACCGGCTACCTGGCGATCGGCTCCAAGGGTCACAACACGCGCGGGGTGCCGCAGTTCACGATGGACCTGGTGGATGAGCAGATCGACGCCGTCGGCCAGGGGATCCTGGGCGTCACGGTCGCCTGCGCGCGCTGCCACGACCACAAGTTCGACCCGATTCCGCAGCGCGACTATTACGCGATGGCGGGCATCTTCCTGAGCACCCAGACGCAGTACGGCACCTATCGCACGCAGGGGAACAGCCATCCCGCGACGCTGGCCGACCTGCCTGCGGGCGCGCACCTGCCCGACGGACCCACGATGCCCTCGGCGCTGCGAAGTGCATACAAGCAGCAGCTGGCGCGCGTGGAATCACAGGAGAAGGAAGCCGAGGCGCTGCGGCTGAAGGCACGCGAGGCGATGCGCGGCGGCGCCGACCGCAACGCGGCGCTGACCGCCGAGCAGCAGAGGCAGCTGCAGCGCACCCGCTTCGCCGATGGCCAGACCGAGCAGGTCTCCGACCTGCTGGCGCGGTACGGCGAGGATGGCAAGGCGACTGGCGCCAACCGGCTGGCGATGGGCGCCGCCGAGAAGCAGAAGCCGACCGACGCGCGGCTGCTCTCGCGCGGCGAGATCGAGAAGCCCGGCGAGGCCGTGCCGCGCGGCTTCCCGCAGGTGCTCACCGGCCCCGGCGCGCCCGTGATCCGCACCGGCAGCGGCCGCCGCGAGCTGGCCGACTGGATCACCGACGAATCCAACCCCACCACCGCGCGCGTCTGGGCGAACCGCGTCTGGATGCAGCTCTTCGGAGCGGGCATCGTGCCCACCCCCAACAACTTCGGCGCCAGCGGATCGCCCCCCACCAACCAGCCGCTGCTGGACTGGCTGGCGGTCGACCTGATGGAGCACGACTGGTCCACCAAGCACCTGATCCGCACGCTGGTCACCAGCCATGCGTACCGCATGTCCAGCCGCGCCGACCAGCGCGCCCTGGAGGTGGACCCCGACAACACGCTGGTCTGGCGGATGCCCAAGCGCCGCCTGGAGGCCGAGGAAATCCGCGACGCGATGCTGATGTGCGCAGGCACCCTGGATCTGACCCCGCCGGTGGGCTCCACCGCCGCGTTCATGGAGGGGGCCGACCGCAATCCGCTGGTCAGCCGCATGATCGGCACCGAAGAGCCGGTTCGCTCGGTCTACCTGCCCGTGCTGCGCGACCATGTCAACGAGATGCTGGATGTCTTCGACTTCGCCGAGCCCGCCTTCGTGAGCGCGGGCCGCGAGACGACCAGCGTGCCGACGCAGGCGCTCTTCATGATGAACAGCGAGCGCGTCACCAAGGCGGCGCAGTCGATGGCGGACAGGCTGCTGGCGGTGAACCTGAGCGACACCGAGCGCGTGCAGCGCGCCTTCGAGCTCTGCTACGGCAGGCGCCCCACGCAAGGCGAGATGGTCGCCGTCACCACCTTCTTCAAGGGCTTCCCGCAGGCGCAGGGAGGCCGCGACATGCGAGCCGTGCAGCGCCAGGGCTGGACCGCCTTCTGCCAGGCGCTCTTCCAGGCCGCCGAGTTCCGCATGATCGACTGAGGACACTGCCATGGACCTGTGCAACAACCGAGTCTTCGCCAACGGACGCCGCGACGTGCTGCGCTCCCTCTCCTGCGGCTTCGGGCTGCTGGCCTTCGCGGGCATCGCGGGCTCGGCGCGCGGCGCATCGCCCAGGCTGCTCATGGCTGGCGACCCGAAGGCGAACGACGGCCCGCTGGCCCCCAAGACGCCGCAGTTCCCCGCCAAGGCGAAGCGCGTCATCTTCCTGTGCATGTCCGGCGGCCCTTCGCACGTGGACACCTTCGACTACAAGCCCAAGCTGATTGAGGATGACGGCAAGAGCCTGAGCGGCACCCGCGCGGGCGCCAAGCTGCTGGCCAGCCCGTGGAAGTTCAAGCAGCACGGCAAGGGCGGCCTCTGGATCAGCGACCTGATGCCCGAGATCGCCAAGCACGCCGACGAGATGTGCCTGCTGCGCGGCATGAACACCGCAGTGCCCGCGCACGCGCAGGCCACCGTCATGATGCACACCGGCAGCTTCCAGTTCGTGCGCCCCTCGATGGGCGCGTGGACGCTGTACGGGCTGGGCACCGTCAACCAGAACCTGCCGGGGTTCATCACGCTGAACCCCCCCTCGGGCAACGGCGGCGCGCAGAACTACGGCGCGGGCTTCCTGCCCGCCGTCTACCAGGGCACGCGCGTGGGGCTTGAACGCAGCGCGCGGCGCCAGGCCGGCAGCGGCGGCGGCATGCCCAACTTGGGCAACCCGGCCCTCACCAAGGAGGCGCAACGCGCCCAGCTGGACCTGGTCCAGCGCCTGAACGGGGACCGCTCGAAGAAGGACCGCAGCGACGACATCGTGGAAGGCGTCATCGAGAGCTACGAGCTTGCCTTCCGCATGCAGGCCGAGATGCCCGACCTGATGGACCTCTCCGGCGAGAAGCCCAAGACGCTGGAGATGTACGGCATCGGCAAGGGCAAGGATGACTTCGCGCGGCAGTGCCTGCTGGCGCGGCGCTTCGCCGAGAAGGGCGTCCGCTTCATCGAAGTGAACCACGGCGGATGGGACACGCACCGCAACCTGCGCGAGGACCTGGAGAAGCAGGCCGGGGAGATCGACAGGCCGATCGCCGCGTTGCTGGCCGACCTGAAGGCGCGGGGCATGCTGAAGGACACCCTGGTGGTGTGGGGCGGCGAGTTCGGCCGCACGCCGTATGCGCAGAATGGCGACGGCCGCGACCACAACAGCAAGGGATTCACCATGTGGATGGCCGGCGCGGGGGTGCACGGCGGCACCAGCTACGGCGCCACCGACGACCACGGCATCGAGGCCGTGGACGGAAAGATGGACATCCACGACTGGCACGCCACCATCCTGCACCTGCTGGGGATGGACCACGAGCAGCTGACCTACCGCTGGGCCGGGCGCGACTTCCGGCTGACGGACGTGCACGGAAGCGTGCACCAGAAGATCTTCACGTGAACGAGGGCCCCTCTGCGGCCTGGAAATGCTGAATTTCCGGGATGCGGGGGATTTTCCCGGGCTGCCTGCATAATCCAGGGGGGCTGGTGCGTGATGATGGTGCCCCGATGCACCACACCGAATCCACGAGCATCCTCTACGCGGAGCACCGCCAAGGCCTGCTCTCGATGGCGCTCGCGGTGCTGCGCGACCCGGGGCTCGCCGAGGATGCCGTCCACGACGGGGTCCACCGTGTCCTGGCGCGCAGCCGCCCGCCCGAGGGCGACCCCGTCGCGTTCCTCTACACCGCCGTCCGCAATGCGGCGATCGACCTGAGCCGCCGGCGCCGCGTGCGCGCGGCCGCCTCGGCCGACTCGTCGCTCTTCGACAACCGCCAGCCTGATCCCGCACTGCGCGCGTCGGACCGCGACGCAGCCCGCCGTCTCAGGGAAGCGGTGGATGCGCTTCCGGCCGAGCAGCAGGAGGTCATCCTGCTCCGGTCGGTCGCGCGCCTTGGCTTCGAGCAGATCGCGACCGTCATCGGCGCCCCCCTGGGCACCGTCGCCGCCCGCTACCACCGCGCGGTCGCGGCGCTCCGCACGCAGTACGAACAGGTGAACGCATGAACCACGACGACTCCAACGCCGGCATCCTTCTCGCCGCCGATCTCGAGATCGAGCACCTGGTTGCCGCCCTGCCCCACCGCCGCCCCTCCGACACGCTGGACGCGCGCATCGCCGCCACCGCGCACTTCGAATCGCGCCCGATCGTCGGCCGCATGCGCTGGCCCGCCGCCGCGGCGGCCCTCTTCTTCGTCGGCGCGGGGCTCTCGCTGGGCTGGTCGCTGCGCGCCGCCGCGGTGCGCGACTGGGTGCCGCTGGGCACTGAGTGGCAGACCGCGGGCTTCACCGATTTCGGCGCACGCGCGCTGCCCAGCGGCGACGTGGTGCGCTCGGCCGGGACCCTCTACCTGCGCACCGACCGTTACCGCGATCCGGCACGCGGCGCCACCATCGAGATCCGTTCGCTCGAGCCGCGCCTGATCATCGGCCACCCCAGCGCGGACTGAAGCGCCGCGCTGGCGCCCAATCCCAGCCGTCCCGCTCGACCCGCACCTCTAGACCAGTTCCTCGCACCACGCATCCCAAGGGAGCATTCCTCATGATCTCGATCATCTCGCTTCTCCTCATCCTGCTCGCCACCGCCTGTGCGGCACCGCAGCAGGCGCAATCGCACGCGGCGCAGGCCAAGCCCGATGGCAGCCCCGCCACCGTCACCCGCACCTTCACCGCCACCGCAGGCTCGCCGGATGGCAAGCCGCACACCATGGTGGTCCGCATGAATGGCGCGGGCGCCGCGGCGGGCGATGACGCCAAGAAGCAGGTGATCGTCCGCGCAGTCTCCAAGATGGGGGAAGAGGGCGAGGATGGCGAAGAAGCCGGCGAAGGCGACGAAGCCATCGAGGTCGAGGGAATGCGGATCGACCTGAGCGAGCTGGGCGACCTGAGCGAACTGCAGGCGCAGCTGACCGGCCTGGTCGACAACCCAGAGATGCGCAAGCAGATCCAGGTGCTGCTCCACAATGCGCTCGCCAACAAGGGCGTGCAGCAGGCGTGGCGTTCCGCGATGGGTGGTGCCGGCACCATCGACGTGATGGGCGAGCCCCTCGGCGCCGTCGAGTTCGACGAGAACGCGGCCTTCTTCGGCGTCAGCACCGAGCCCGTCTCGGCGCAGACCGCGGCACAGCTGCCACTGCGCCCGGGCACCGGCCTGGTGGTGACCACGGTCCACAAGGACAGCCCTGCCGCGGCCGCGGGACTGCAGCCGATGGATGTCCTGGCGCGCCTGGACGACCAGATGCTGGTGAACGCCGAGCAGTTCGCAGTGCTTGTCCGCAGCCACAAGCCCGGCGACAAGATCCAGGTGACCTTCCTGCGCGGCGGCAAGGAGATGAATGCAGGGGTCCAGCTGACCGGGCGCAAGCTGGCCAAGCTGGGGCCGGGGGGCAAGCGCGCCGATGGCGGCTTCAACGTGGACGGCGACATGGTCATGGTGGCCCCCGGCGCCTCGGCGGGCGGCATGGCGCGTCCCAGCATCGTCCGCGTGCGCGGCCAGGCGCTGAGCGAGGCGGACATGGCGAGGCATGAGATGGACATGGCGAAGCACGATGTGGATATGGCCAAGCACGATGCGGAGATGGCCTTGGTTGAGGCAAAGCTGGCGCAGACGCAGGCCGAACGCGGCGCCACCGGCGCGCGCCAGGCAGAACGCGGTGCGCGCGCGCGTGCCATGTCGATGGCGGGCGCCCGCGCGAAGGGCGACTCGGACTCCGGGTCCAGCTCCAGCGCCAGCTCGCGCTCCAGCTCCGATGGCGTGACCGAGATGCGCTACAACGACGATGCCGCCGAAATCGTCTGGAACGAGCGTGGCGGCAAGACGCACGTGAAGGTGGTGGATCGCGCCAGCAACAAGACCGTCTACGACGCCGACGGCGCCCCCGATGCCAGCGCCCGCGCCGGCTTCAGCAAGGAGGTCCGCACCGCCGTGGAGTCCTTCATGGAAGATCAAGCCAAGATGCGTGCGAAGCGCCCTGCGATGGTGGCCCCGCCCGCCCCTCCCGCTCCGCCCGCACCTCCGGCCCCGCCGGCGCCCCCGAGCGCCGACAGCGCCGAGGCAGACGCCCCCGAGGCCCCCGAACCAGCGATGAACTGATTCGGGACGGATTTCGACGCACGCCAGCAGCGAGGGCCCCACGACGTCGTGGGGCTCTCGTTGCGTTTCACGCAGCCGGACCACCGCCGCGCGGCCGTGGATGGCCCCGCCTGATTCCGGGCATAATGCCTAGCGGATGAACGCCCCCCATGCTCTGACGCTCGCCATCGACGCCCTGGTGGTCGCGGGCTTCGTCTACCTGGCGCTCCTGGGTGTGCGCCTGATTCGCAACAGCGATCATGGCGGCATGTCCTCGGGCATCGGCCTGCTCGGCTCCGCCGCCTTCGGGCTGCTGGTCTGGGCGGGAATCGAGGTGGAGATTCCCCTCTCCCTGGGCGCGGAGACGGTGAACGCCGAGGGAGAGCGGGTTCCGCTGCTGGTGCCGCTGCTCCTGACGCTCACCGAGGTCGGCAGCGTCATCGCGATCGCCGGGTTCCTGGTCGAGCTCATCACCATCAGCCGGAAGGCGCGCGGCCGCGACGAACTGCTGCACTTCCAGCGCACCGCCCTCTTTCTGGGGCTTGTGCTCGTGGGTGTGCTGGCGATCTACGAGATCCACTTCGCGGAGAAGCTGCCCATCCGGACGGCGATCCTGAGCATCGGCGGGGCGCTGGTCTTCATCGTCGGCCTGGCGTTGCAGTCGACGCTGGGCAACGTCTTCGCAGGGTACGAACTGCAGGCGGACCGCGTCTTCCGCAAGGGGGACCACGTGCAGCTGGGGCGCGACGGCGTCATCGGCCGGGTGGTGGACAGCACGCTGCGCACCACCAGCATCCACACGCACGATGGCGAGATGCTCACCATCCGCAACCACGACCTGCTGGGCAAGGACTTCCGCAACCTGGACCGTCCCACGCCCATCCTGCGCCAGCTGGTGCAGTTCGGGGTCGCCTACGACGTGCCCCCCGCGGTGGTCAAGGACGTGGCGCTGCAAGTGCTGGCGCACGACCGCTGCGTGCTGCGCATCCCCGAGCCGCAGGTGGCGCTGCTGAACTTCGCCGACAGCTGCGTGACCTACGAGATGCGCTTCTGGATCCCCGATTTCGAGGTGCGCGACGAGACCCTCGACCGCGTGCGCACGCGCCTCTGGTACGCGCTGCGCGATGCGGGCATCGATATCCCGTATCCGATGCGGACCATCCGGATGGCAAGCGCCGACGAGGAGCGCGCGCGTGTCGAGCGCGCGACGGAGCGCTCGGCGCGGACGGCGCAGGTGCTGCAGGGGTGCGCCCTCTTTGACGACCGGGTGGTCAACTCTGGAGAGCGGCGCGAGCTGGCACGCGACGCCGGCGCAGTGAAGCTCGAAGCTGGCGAGGTGGTGATCCGCCGCGGCGAGCACTCGGACGCCATGTTCATCGTCGAGACGGGCAGCTGCGAGGTGATGCTGCCCGACGCCGCGCGCGTGACGCTTGGGCCGGGAGCGCACTTCGGCGAGATCGCCCTGCTGCGACGCGAGCCGCGCAGCGCGGACGTGGTGGCGGGCCCGGAGGGCGCCTCCCTGCTGCGGCTGCCGCGCGCCAGCGGCTGGAGACGCAGGGCGGATCGCGCATGGCGGCGGCCGCGCCAGTGAACACATCCTTTGCAGGCGGGGTGCTGCGGCTCCTGCGTCCATGGTGAGCCGCAGGGGCGCGCGCCCGCCCGGTTAGACTCCGGCATGCAGATTTCCGCCGAGCTGCCCGTTGCGACGCCCGCCGAGCTCCAGCCCGTGGCTGGCGTGGATCAGCCCTCGGCCGTGCTGCGCGTCGTGGGCGGGCGGGGGGGGATCGCGCAGACCAAGCGCCCCAACGGGCGCATGGGCAACGTGCTGGTGACAGACCCGGCGCTCATCCGGCAGGTGCTGATCCGCGGTTCGATGGACGAGGACGTCGGGCTCATCCGCAACTTCGCGCTGCGCACCGCCGCGCCGCACGGCCTCATCTCGCTGACCGGCGCCGAGCACCGCAAGGTGCGCGTGGCGATGGCTCCCTGCTTTCGCGGCGCCGGGCTGGCGCCCCTGGAGGCGGCCCTGGAACGCCGGCTGGACCGCGCGGTGAGCGCCTGGCCCACGGGCACCCCGATGAAGGCATCGACGCTGACGCTGGACCTGCTCTGCCGCGTCTTCCTGGAATGGGTGCTGGGTCCGCTGGACCCCGAGCGAGAGGAGGAGCTCTGCAAGGCCGAACTGGCCCTGCTGGAGGTCTTCCACCACGCCGACCAGAACCTGAACCAGCTCTGGCCGACCCCGGACGCGCAGGGGCCGATCACCTTCGACGAGATGGTCAATCGCTTCTTCCGCTTGCGCACGCTCCTCTCCGAGACGGTCGAGCGCGGGCCCAAGGGAATCATGGCGCAGCTGGACCAGATGCTGCCCACGCAGGGCGAGGGGCTCCCGCGCTCGGCGCAGCTGACGGACCACGCGATCCACCTGCTGCTGGCGGGACTCGACACGGTCTCGCAGACCTCGGCGCTGCTCCTCTACCACCTTGGCCAGGAACCGCAGTACGGCGACGCGGTGGCGGAGGAGGCCAACTCTGGCCTGCCGGAGCCGCCCTTCACCGAGGCGGCCATGAAGGAGATCCTGCGCCTGTACGCGGGCGTCCCCGTGGCAGTGCGCGTCACCGGCGCACCGGTCGAGGTGCGCGGACACACGATCCCCGCACACCGGCCGCTGATGGCCTTCCTGATCTGCATGCAGCGCGATGCGCGCTTCTTCGAGCGCCCCCTGGAGTTCCTGCCCGAGCGCTGGACCCCGGACAGCGCGCTCGCCATGGACCAGTCGGCGTACATGCCTTTCGGCACCGGGCCGCACATCTGCATCGGCGAACTGGCGGCAAAGCTCATCATGCGGCGGCTGCTTCCCGCGGTCTGCTCGCGCTTCCGGATCACCGCCACCACGCGGGGCCTGGTGCCGGTGCTGGTGCGGATCGTCGCGCTGCCGATGCGTCCGCCGGAAATCACGCTCACGCGGCGCAGCTAGGGCGCGCAGGAGACCGTATGCACTACGCGATCGCTGCACTGCTCCTCTCGGCCTGCCTGGCATCGGCACAGGCCGGAAGGGCGGAGAGGGACGCGCCCGCCGCGCCGGCGGCCGCGCGTGCGCAGCTGCCCGCGGCGCCCGCCGCGCCGGCAACGCCCGCCGCGGAACCGCTCCGGGAGATACGGCACGTCGTCGTCGTGAGCGTCGATGGCCTGCGCCCCGACGCCATCGACGGACCCGAAGATGGCCCGCTGCCTGCATTCCGGCGGCTACAGCGCGGCCCGCACACGCTGCAGGCGCGCGCCGACCCGGACCAGACAATCACCCTGCCGAATCACATCTCAATGGTGACTTCGCGCCAGGTCGAGGGGCCCCAGGGGCACGGCTGGCGCGCGAACACCGATCCCCGTTCTGCGGCCGACGGCGGAACGCTGCATGCGCACAAGGGCTCGTACATCGCCAGCATGTTCGATGTCGCGCACGACCGCGGCCTCTTGACCGGGGTCGTCGCGACCAAGACCAAGTTCGTCCTTTTCTCGCAGAGTTACGACGAAGAGCAAGGCGCACCGGACAAGGCGGAGCCCGACCACGGCCGCGCCAAGCTGGACATCTTCACTTACGCCCGCACCGCGCCCATCGCCGCTCAGGCGGCCGCCGGGCTGCTGCGTGCGGCACCGGGGCGCTCGCTCCTGCTGCTGCACCTCTCCGACGGCGACCTGGCAGGCCACGCCTACGGCTGGGACATGAACCACGGCACGCGCTACCGCGCGGCGGTCTCGGACGCGGACGCGGCGCTGGGCATCCTGCTGGCGGCCATCGATGGCGACGACCGGCTGCGCGGCCACGTGGCCATCGTGCTGACCGCCGACCATGGCGGCGGCGTCCCCTTCCGGACGCACACCGAGACACACGCCCCGGAGAACTTCCTGGTGCCGTTCCTGGTCTGGCTGGGAACGGACACCGAGTCGCAGGAGCTTGCCGCGCTGAACGCCGACCGACGCATGATCGCGCCTGCATCGCAATGGCTTCCGCGCGAAGCCAGTCCGGCGCCGATCCGGAGTGCCGAAGCAGGCAACCTGGCCCTGCAGCTCCTCGGCCTTCCCGCCATCCCGGGCAGCACAGCCAACGCATTGCAGGACCTGCGCCTGACTCCGGCGGTGCCGCAGTGACGCGCGCCGCGCCGGTCCGCAGCGTCGACGGCGGCACCTGCCATGTCTGCTTCGCCTTCGAGATGGGCTTCGCGGTGGACCTGGAGGCGGGTGCGAAGCGCATCGCCAGCGCCGGACGCAGCGGCCTGCGCCCGGGGGTCCGCAACGCGGCCGGCGCCGACTTCGAGCAGCGCCCCCTGCGCCTGATGGCATCGGCGGACCCGATGCTGCTGGAAGGGTTTGCCACCTCGGCCGAGGTGCCGGTGACGGTCTATGCCTTCGGCGCCCTCTCCGTGCGCTTCGAGATCCCCATCGCGGGCAGCGCCGAAGAGCTGGTGCGCCTGGCGCGCGTCCTGGTGGGCAACGAACGCTTGCAGGAGGCCGCGCGCGCGCTGGCGCAGCGCGTCACCGCGGGGTTGGGCGCGGCCGTCGACCGGCCCGCGGTCAGCCAGCGCTCCGAGGATTACGCCATCTACCAGCTGCCGACGCTCCAGGAGGCGATCGTCCCCGAAGAGGGGCTTCCCCGCGACCTGCTGGCTCGGATCCTGCGCGCCGAGCCCGGCGACCTCTCCGCGCAGGAGACCGAGGAAGCCGTTCGCGCCACCGTCAGCTACGGCCCCGACGACATCGCCGTCATCGACTGGAACGCCACCGTGCTGGTGGACCACGACCCGCAGGACGCGATCGCCGTGCTGGAGTTCGCCAACACCGAACTCAGCGAGATGCGGTACCTGGACGACCGCCTGGACCGCGCGCTGGCCGAGGCGTACAGCGTCACCGGTCGGGCGCTGCGCGGCCCCCGGATCCTGGTGGTGCAGACGGGACGCAACGCGCGCTCGATCGCGGAGATGCAGATGGACGCGGCCGTGCTCTACGAATCGGTGAACAACGCGCTGAAGCTCTTCGGCGACCAGTGGCTGGCGCGCCTGCACGTCACGGCCACGCGGCGCCTGGGCATCGAGGAATACGAGAGCAGCATCCTGCGCAAGGTGCAGGCGCTGGAGTCCATCTACGGAAAGCTGCGCGACCGCCAGGTGCAGCTGCGCGCCGAGATCCTGGAGTGGATCATCATCCTGCTCATCGCGGTCGAGATCCTGCTTTACGCTTGGAAATGACCCTCACCGGGGTATTCTGCGCGGCATGGCCACTGAGATCCATCGTTCCGGGCTCGTCGCATCCGCCGTTGCCGCCGGGCTCACGGGGGTGGCGCTGGCGCTGCCGGACGGCTGCGACCCGCTCGTTCCTACGGGCGCCACCGGCGAGCTGTACGTCTTCACGCAGGCGGGCGCTGCCACGCAGTCGCAGACCGTTCCGGTGGACTCCACGACGCTGAAGGAGGGTGGCTCGATCGCCACCGCCTCGGCGGGCAGCCCGGGCGCACCGACGAACGCCTCGGGAAGCGCGGCGGTCACCGTGAGCTCGGGCGAGAGCCTGGTGATCACCGCGGGCGGGCACGGCTCCTGCGCCGCCCAGGGCGGCTTCGCCTTCGCGCGCGAGGATGTGAGTGCGATCTTCAACCTGCCGATCGCCCAGCCGCGCCGCGTGCGCGTCAGCTGGTCGCTACAGTCCGAGGGCGTCGCTTCGCTGATGTACCGCCTTTCGCGCGACGGCGCCACGGGTGCCGCGGCCAAGGTGATCGAGGAGCAAGTCTCCTCCTACAGCGCGCCGCAGACCTCGGAGGGGAGCGTGACGGTCATGCTTCCCGCGGGCAGCTACCGCGCCTTTGCCTACGGAACCGCACAGAGCAACAGCGCCTTCCTGAACCCCGATCCGGTCAGCTACGGCGGGACCCTCTCCATCGAGTGCGCGCGCCTCGGCGACGTGCAGGGCGATGGCGTGGTGGATGGCGCCGACCTGGGCGCCCTGCTGGGCGCGTGGGGCCCCGTGACCGGCGCGTACGCCGCCGCCGACCTGAACCAGGATGGCTTCGTGGATGGCGCCGACCTTGGCCTGCTGCTGGGCGACTGGTGACGCGGCAGGGCTAGGCCCGCTTCGCCTTTTTCCAGAGCTTTCCGACCAGCGAGCCCTGCTCTGCCTCCTCGCCTTCGGCCGGCGGCGGAGCCTGCTTTGGCGCAGCCTCGCAGATGCGCTCGGCCAGCCGCGCGAAGGGCATCGTCTGCAGCCAGACCCGCCCGGGCCCGGTCAGCGTGCCCAGGAAGGCGCCCTGCCCCGCCAGCACCAGGTTCTTCACTCCCTGCACCAGTTCGACGTTCAGCTGAACCGTCGGCTCGTAGGCCACTAGGCAACCGGTGTCGACGCGCATGGTGTCTCCCTCCTTCAGGTCGCGCACCAGCACCGACCCGCATGCATGCGCCAGGAGCAGCGCACCACGCTCCTTGGAGGAGACGCGCTGCAGGATGAACCCTTCGCCGCCGAAGAGCCCCGCCAGGATCTTGCGCTGCACGACGATGCTGAAGTCGATGTCGCGCGAGCCGCACAGGAAGGCCGTCCGCTGCAGAACGATGCCTTCGGGGTGCTCGTCCAGCGCGAAGTCGATCACCTGTCCCGGGTAGGGCGCCGCGAAGCCCACCGCGCTCTTGCCCTTCCCCTCGTTCTCGAAGCGCGTGACGAAGAAGGCGTCGCCCGCGATCTTGCGCGTGGCGGCCTCGACCATGCTGCTGACGACGCCTGGATCCTCGCTGTGCGTGGTCAGCCCGGTGTCCCAAGTGATGCCCGACTCCATGAAGAGCATCGCCCCGGCGGAGCCGACGATGCTGCGGCCCGGCTCCAGCGTCACCACCACGGCTTGCAGCATCTCACCGACGATCTCAAAGGCGAAGGTATGCGTCTTCTTCATGCCCAAAGCGTACTGCGCTCAACGCTCCGGCACCCGGCGCACCCGCGCACCCACCGTGATGCGCGCCAGGTCGCCGGAGACCAGCTGCGTGCGTGCCGTGGTGTCGGTGAGCCCGTTCACCTCGACCAGCGCGACCTCGTCGCCGTCGGCGCCGTCGATGCTCCAAGCGCTGCCCATGGTGATGCCGCGCGCGCGCCCCGCGCCCAGGCTGACCGTGCTTCCCTGCACCGAGCGCACCGCCATCGGTGCAGCTTCATCGGCGATGCGCGGCGCGAGGGTGGCACCCACGTCGCCCGCCAGGAAGTCCACTGCGCGGCCTGGGGTACCCAGCGCGGCGGCAGCCGGGCCGTCGGCGTCGCCTGACCGCCCAGTCTCGAAATTGCCTTCCGTCGCCACCTCTTGCTTGGCGCGCTTGACCAGCGTCCAGTGGCCCTTCATCTGCGCCCCCACGCGCCGGCCGTGGTAGCCAGAGGCGTGCACCTCGACATCCTCTTGTCCGGCGCCGGCGTCGATGATGCGAACGCGCAGAATCCAATCGGCGTCGCCGGGGCGTTCCACCGCGCGCACCGCCTGCATGGGCAGGAGCGAAGCGCGCAGCGCCTCGATGACCGCCGCCGCCAGGGACCCGCCGGTGCGCTGCTCGGTGAAGAACGGATAGCTGCCGCCCTCTTCGGCGACGAAGGCGATGGAGGGGCGCGCGTCGGCGGCCGGCGGCGCAGGCGCAGCAGGCCCGGCCGATGCCGGTGCGGATGCGGCCGGAGCGGCGGGTGAGCTCGGAGCCGCGGGCGCCGGAGGCGCCGCCGTGGGGTCCGTTGGCGCCGGCTCGGCTGGTGGCGCCGGGGGAAGCGGCGGCGGCACGGGCGGCGCGGGCATCCAGCATCCGATCATCAGTGCGAGCAGTGGGCCCATCAGTTGGTTCCCCTCTTGGCAATTGGTCGCGACTGGCTCTCCCAGACGGTGCGTCCGGTCTTCAGGTCCACCACGAAGACGCGCAGCTCGAAGGTGCGCTGCTTCTGCTCGCGGTTTGCGGCGTACACCGAAAGCAGCTCGCTGTTGATCGAGAGCATCGGCGCCTCGACGGTGCCCATCGGGCCCGTCTCCTGCACGGTCTTCTGGTCGAACATCGGGTCGCGCGCCAGGTCGCGCGCCTCGCGCACCGACGCATCCGATCCTTCGGCGGTCTGCAGCGCGGCGGTCAGCTCCATCTGGCCGCTGGAGATCAGGCGGCTGCGGATCGCGGTGCTCATCACCTCGACGGGGATCTCGCGGTCAGGCATGCTGGTCTTGTTCACCGTCGGGTTGTAGCGCGCCAGGATCGGCCGGGGAGTGGTCCGGTACGAGACGATCCTCTCCGATTGCAGCATCTGCGTCGCCATGTTGGTGGCGATCTCCTGCGCATCGGCGTAGTCGATGCCCATGGTGACGATGGCCTCGTTGCCGCTGGGATCGACGCGCTCCGGGGTCGGCTTGCAGCCCGTGGAGAGGAGGAGCGCCGCCGCGCAGCCCAGGGCGGTGCAGGCGAAGGGGAAGATGCGTGTAGTGGTGTGCATGGTGGGTGTGGGGTCAGGTGTGCTGGAGCCGGAAGTGCTGGGGCCAGAAGTGCTGGGATCTGGTGTGCTCGGGTCGAGTGGTCTCTACTGAACTGAACTGAACTGCCTACGGCGCTCAGGGCTTGCGCAGCCATTTGGTGGTCGAGAGGCGCCAGGTGCTGGCCGCCGGTGTCGGCGCCACCAGCGCCACGGTGGTGCGCTGGCCGGGCAGCAGGATCACCTTGGTCCACTGCGGATCGGGGCCGGGGATCTTCATCCCCGACGGCTCGAACCATTCGCACTTCCACATGAAGTCGCACTCGGTCGAGGCTTGCAGGTTGGCGATGTTCACCTGGACCTGCAGGGTGCCCGCGGCGGTGCGCCCCTCGTAGGCGCTCTCCACCCGCGCGCCGTTGCCCAGCGACGGGTCGGGCGCCAGGCGCGTCAGCAGCACCTCGGTGGGCACCGTGTTCATGTTGGCGGGCTCGGCGGTGTTGACGGTGGTGACGCTGCTGCAGCCCGCGGTGGCCACGGCCACCACCAGCGCCGCGGCACGTGCGAATCCAGGTGTGCTTGGATGCATCATTCTGTGGTCTCCTTTGGCGAACTTTCGGCGCCCGGGTCCGCCCACAGGGCGACCGTGGCGAAGCGTACCTGCGCCGGCACGCAGGACCGGACGTAAACCAGCGTGACAAGCCCCGGCGGGAGCGCAATGCGCTGCTGCGGCACCGCACCGCCCACCAGCGAGAGCGTCACCGCGCTGCTGGCGGGGCGCGGGAAGCTTGCGATCTGCATCGACATGCCCGGCGTGCGCCACGTGCGCAGGTCGCACTGGTTGGTCAGCGCCTTGTAGATCGATGCGGCGATCAGCACGGCAGCCTGCGCGTTGCCGTTGTGCTGCGTGGCCAGGTAGCCGCCGACCGTCGCCCCCTCCTTCACCGCGATCATCACCAGCGTCGAGAAGATGATCTCGGGCTCCATGCGCTTGAACTGTGCGCCGAAGATCTTGTTGTAGTCGGCAAGCAACTCCGTCTGCAGCTCCTGCATCCCGTCGGCTTCGATGCGCAGCGCGCTGACGGGCGACTGCGCGGGGCGCGGCACCTGGATGGGGATCGTCGAGACGCCCGTCCACGGGGTGAAGAGCGGGATCGTCACCTGGTCGTAATAGGGGGCGACGCCATTCTCGAAGAGCACCAGCACCTGCGGCTGCCCCTGACGCGCCAGCTCGAAGGGGTTTGCCGCCAGCTGCGCGCGCAGGACGCCATTCTCCGGCATCATCTGCAAGGCTTCCTGGATGTTCGAGACGCCCTGGCGGAATTCCTGCGCGTCGCCCGTGCTGCACCAGGCGATCCCCGAGATCCAGCTGGCGAAGGGGTCCAGGTACGCGCCGTAGCGCGGGTCGGCGTCCAGCTCGGTCAGGTGCTTGTCCTTCAGCACGGCCAGCACCTGCTGCTCGGCGGTGCCCCCGTTCCAGGAGCGGATCTGGTCCCCCACCGCGTCGATCTGCTTGGCCTGCTCCACCTTGGCGTCCAGCTGTCGCTCGGCGGTGCGCCGCCCGCAGACGGCCGCCTGGCGAAGGTCGCCGCGCAACAGCTGGTTCAGCGTCTGGTACGCGTCGATGCGGATGCGCTCGCTGTAGGTGCCGCGGTAGGTGCGCACCGACGGGTTGATGACGGCGCTGCCGAAGAGCTCGGCAAAGCTCGCCTTGGCGTCGAAGGTGGCGAAGCGCTCCGAGATGCGGCTGGCGTGCGCCATCGTCTCGATGCTGCCCGCGCCGTCGCCGCCATCCTGCAGGATCTTTCCCCCCTCCATCAGCTCCAGCAGCTGGTCCTTGCCGGTGCCGTTCATCGCTTCGGTGGCGGCAGGCGCGCGCACCAGCTGCACGGCCCCCTCCAGGTCGCCGATGTTGTGCCGCATGACCGCCTCCGCCAGCGGCGAAGTGCACGCCCCGATGGCCAGGAGCACTGGTGCCGCGATGGCCGCGACGATGAGGGTGGTTCGGGACATGCTGCTGCGCGGATCCTGCGGGACCAGGAGCGGACGGCGCGGCGAGTATAGAGACGCATGGCGCGGCGCCGGGTTCGTGCACGCGCGCCCTGCACTACGATTCCCGCATGCGAAACACCCGTGCAACGCGCCGCTCCTTCCGTGCCGCCGCCGGCGCCGCCCTGCTGCTGGCGGGCTGCACCACCGTCAGTGGCACCAATCGGTCGCAGCTGAACATGATGTCCACCGCCGAGGAGCACAAGCTGGGCGCGCAGGCGTACACCCAGGCGCTTGGCGAGGCGGGCGTCAAGACGATCACGTCGGGGCCGGACTATGACCGCGTCCAGCGCGTCGGCAAGCGAGTCCAGGAGGCGGCGGGCCGCCTGCACCCGGCCGCCACTTCCGGCTTCGAGTGGCAGTGGACCGTCATCGACGATGACAAGACGGTGAACGCATGGGCGCTGCCGGGCGGCAAGTCCGCCGTCTACACCGGCATGCTGCGGATGGCCAAGACCGACGACGAACTGGCCGTCGTGGTGGGCCACGAGGCCTCGCACGCCATCGCACGGCACGGCGGCGAGCGGATATCCAGCGACATCGTGCTGCAGGGGGCGATGTCGGGCGCATCGATCGCGCTGGCGGACATGGCGCCCGCCTCGCAGCAGGCGGTGATGGGGGCGCTGGGCGTCGGGAGCAACTACGGCGTGACGCTGCCCTGGGGGCGCATGCAGGAGAGCGAGGCGGACGAGCTGGGGCTGATGATCGCCGCGGATGCGGGGTACGACCCCCGCTCGGCGATCGGGCTGTGGCAGCGCATGGCGCAGATGAGCGCGGGCAGCGCGCCCATGGAATTCATGTCGACGCACCCCGCCGAGGCGACGCGCATCGAGAAGCTGCAGAAGCTGATGCGGCGCGCGATGATCCTGTACACCGAGGCGATCGCGCGCGACGGCGGTCCGGCGCCCGGCTCCACGCCCACCGGGCCCGCAGAGGTGCCCCCGCCCCCGGCGCCCAAGGGGGGCGCGAAGGCGGCGAAGGCCGCGAAGAATTCGGCGGCGCCGAAGTAGTTGCGGCGGATCAGCGGCAGCGAGGCAGCCGCGCGAGCAGCCGCAACGCAGCAGCCGCAACGCAGCAGCCGCGCGAGGGTCGTCTTTCAAGGGACCGATGCACGCAGGGGCGGAGTGCTGTATTTTTCCCCGCTCGCCTCATCGCACCAAGGACACGCCATGGCCAAGAAGACCACCTCCGCCCGCCGCCCCGTCGCCCATGCCCGCAAGGCCACCCGCCCCAAGGGCACGCCCGCGACGCTGAAGCCCGGCCACGAGGCGGTGATCCGCGACTTCATGCGCCACCACTTCCGCCACTTCAATGCCGCCTCGGTGATCGACGCGGCCGACGGTTACGTGGCGCACCTGGACAAGGGGGGCAAGATGCTGGTGACGCTGGCGGGTGCGATGAGCACCGCGGAGCTGGGGCTGAGCCTTGCCGAGATGATCCGCCAGGACAAGGTGCACCTGATCTGCTGCACGGGCGCCAACCTGGAGGAGGACATCTTCAACTTGGTGGCGCACGACCACTATGAGCGCGTCCCCGACTGGCGCCACCTGAGCACCGAGGGCGAGGTGAAGCTGTACGACAAGCACCTGAACCGCGTCACCGACACCTGCATCCCCGAAGAGGAGGCGATCCGCCGCCTGGAGCACGAAGTGCTGGACGAGTGGCGCCGCGCGGACAAGAGCGGCGCGCGCTACTTCCCGCACGAGTTCTTCTACCGCATCCTGCTCTCTGGGCGACTGAAGAAGCACTACCAGATCGACCCGAAGAACAGCTGGCTGCTGGCCGCGGCGCAGAAGAACCTGCCCATCTTCGTGCCGGGATGGGAGGACAGCACGCTGGGCAACATCTTCGCGGCGCACTGCATCGAGGGGACCATCAAGAACGTGCACACCGTGCGCAGCGGCATCGAGTACATGATGGCCCTGGCCGAGTACTACACCAGCGCCACGCGCAACACGCAGATCGGGTTCTTCCAGATCGGCGGCGGCATCGCGGGGGACTTCCCCATTTGCGTGGTGCCGATGCTCCACCAGGACCTGAAGCGCAACAAGGTGCCGCTCTGGGGCTACTTCTGCCAGATCTCCGACAGCACCACCAGCTACGGCAGCTACTCGGGCGCCACTCCCAACGAGAAGATCACCTGGGGCAAGCTGGGACCGAAGACACCGCGCTTCATCGTCGAGAGCGACGCGACGATCGTTGCGCCGCTGATGTTCGCGTACATCCTGGCCAGCTGAGGCGCACTCACCGCGCCGGGCGCAGCGAGCGCAGGCGCTGCGCCGCCTGCGCAATCGTCTCGGGCGTCTTGCAAAAGGCGAAGCGCACCAGGCTGTGCGCCTCTGCGTCCTTGGTGCCGTCCGCGCGGGGCGCGTAGAAGGCGCTGCAGGGGATGCACGCCACGCCCACGTGCTCCACCAGGTGCAGCGCGAAGGCGACATCATCCGAGAATCCGAAGCGCCGGTGGTCCGCCAGCACGAAGTAGGAGCCCTCGGGGACGAAGGGGTCGAAGCCCGCGCCCCGCAGCGCATCCAGCATGGCATCGCGCTTCGACAGGTAGTCGCTTCGCAGCTGCTGGTAGTACCGGGGCGGCGCGGCCAGCGCCTGCACCGCCGCACGTTGCATCGGCGTGGCGGCGCAGAAGGTCAGGAACTGATGCGCGGCGCGGATGCCCGCGGTCAGGTGTGCGGGGGCCACGGCCCACCCCACCTTCCAGCCAGTGAGGCTAAAGCTCTTTCCTAGGCTGCTCAGCACGATGGTGCGCTCGCGCATGCCGGGCAGCGTGCTGATGGAGCGGTGCGGCCGTGCGAACCAGATGTCCTCGTACACCTCGTCGCTGACCACCAGGCAGCCGTTGTCGCGCGCGACAGCAGCGATGCCGGAGAGCTCGGCGTCGGTCAGCACGCGCCCGGTTGGGTTGTGCGGCGAGTTCACCAGGATCATCTTGGTGCGCGGCCCGACGGCAGCGCGCAGCTCTTCCAACGGGAAGGCGAACTCGGGGGCGCGCAGCCGCAGCGCGCGCACCGTGCCCCCCGCCATCGCCACGCAGGCGGCGTAGGAGTCGTAGAAGGGCTCGGCGAGCACCACCTCGTCGCCGGGCTCCACCAGCCCCAGCATGACGGCGGCGATCGCCTCGGTGCAGCCGCTGGTGATGGTCACCTCGGCGTCGGGGTCCACCTGCACGCCCCCCGCCGCGTGCAGCCGCGCGGCGATGGCGCGGTTGGCCTCCGGCAGCCCGAAGGTGCGCGCGTACTGGCCAAAGCCTTGCTCGATCGCTGCGATGCCCGCCGCCTTCACGAAGTCGGGACCGTCAAAGTTGGGGAAGCCCTGGCCCAGGTTTACGGCCTCGTGCTGCGCGGCCAGCCGGCTGATGGTGGCAAAGACGCTCTCGCCGAAGGGGCGCAGGCGGGCGGCGGTGCCGAAGTGGCGCAGGTCGGAGTTCATCGCGTGTGGCGTCCCTTCCAGGGCGCTTAGCCCGGCGCCGCCTGGCGCAGGTGCACGTCCATCTGCGGGAAGGCGATCTGGATGCCGTTCTGCGCGAACATCGCGTTGACGCGCTGCATCAGCTCGTGGTGCGCCGCCAGCGAGATCGCGGGGCGGTCGACGTGGAAGCGCACCTCGAAATCGATGGTGCTGGGCCCGAAGGCGCGCAGCAGCACCTCGGGCGAGGGGCTGGCCAGCACGCCGGTGACGCCGGTCACGGCCTCCAGCAGCACGCGCTCGGCCTTGGCCAGATCGGTGCCGTACGCCACGCCCACGGGCAGCACCGAGCGCACGGGGGTGCCGTCCATCGTCCAGTTGACGATACGCCCGGTGATGAACTGCTTGTTGGGGATGATCACGTCGCGGTTGTCGGCGTCCACGATGATGGTCGCGCGCGTGCTGATCTTCTTCACCCGCCCCGTCACGGTGTCGACGGTGACGATGTCGCCGATGCTGACGGGGCGCTCGGCCAGCATGATCAGGCCACTGACGAAGTTGGCGAAGATCTCCTGCAGGCCGAAGCCCAGGCCGACGGTGACCGCCGCTGCCAGCCACTGCACGTTGGCCCAGCCGATGTGCAGGAAGGCGAAGGCGACGACCAGCCCGACCATGACGATGAAGTAGCGCGAGAGCGCCACGATCGCATACCGCGCGCTGCTGTCCAGCGGGAACCGACGCAGCACCGCCATGCTCAGGAAGCCGGGCAGGTCACGCACCGTCGCCACCGTCACCGCCACGGTGATGACCGCAAGCACCAGGTCGGCGGGGGTGACGCTGACAGCAGGCATTCCGGCGCCGCCGTCGACGGTCCACAGGGAATAGGCATTGAGCACCGCCGCCGCGGGAAGCAGCTCGTTCCATGCCCAGATGAACCCACCGATGAGCGCCAACAGCGTCAGCAGGTGCACCAGGCGCCGGACCTGGTCGTGGACGCGCTGCTCCTCCTGGTCTTCCAGGTCGCTGCGCAGGCCGAAGCGGTCCAGCGCGCTGTTGCCCAGCCGCGCGACCAGCGAGAGCCCGATGGCGATCCACAGGATCAGCCAGTACGTGCGCGACATCTTCCAGACGATTGCCACCGCCGTGATGACGTACCCGCCCGCCGCCGCTCCGGCCAGCACCAGGGGAAGCACCACCAGCAGCGGGTACCAGAGCGAACGCAGCGTGGAGAGCCACCCCCGCGGATGCGCCGCGATCAGCGGCGAAAAGATGCCGTGCGCCGGGCTGAAGAGGCGCGCCGAGATGCCGGACATCACCAGCAGCGCCCCGATGATCGTCCAACGGGCCATCGCACCGCCCCCCTGCGCCTGGTCCGCCGACACAGAGACAAAGCAGGCGAAGACGAGCGGCAGCGCCACCAACAGGAGCAGGAGCGCGGCGCGCTGCAGCGACGAGCGCACGACGGGTGCCCACTTGAAGTGCATGTCTGCCACGCCGTCGGTGGCACAGAGTGCCAGCAGGAAGCAGGCCAGCGACACGATCCCCGCGATGGCGGTCATGCTCTGGCCGAGCGCCGCAGTGGTGGCGTCAACCAGTGACGACTGCAGCAGGTTGCCGAAGAACACCAGCGCGAGCGGCAGTGGCGCAGCGATGGCCGCCGTCGCCGCAATCCCCTTCAGCGTGTCCGAGAAGCGGTCATCCGATGCGCCCAACCGCAAGCTGCTCTGGCGCACCTGCCTGCGCAGGCGCCCGCGCGCCAGGAGCAGCGCCAGCACCGCCGCACCGCTGAGCATCCAGCGCGTCGGCGACTGGTCCATGCTGGCAAGGATGCCATCGCGCACGCGGCGCCAGGCGTCGACCGATGCGACGGCGTCCAGCTGCACTCGAAGGTCGGTGAGGTCGCGCGCCCCGATCGGCGTGGTGTTGGGCAGCCAGAGCGCGTGCGCACCCAGGAACGCCCGGTACTGCTCCACCAGCACCATGTACTCGGCGGAAGCGCTCTCGTACTCGCCAAGCAGCGCCGCCTGGCGCGCCTTGGCGGCCAACAGCGGCCTGAGGAACGTTTCGGAGCGCGCCTTGAGCTCCGCCTCGATTTCGGCCAGGCTGGCGCTGCCCGAGCTGTGCGCCGCGATCAATGCCTGCGCCTGTACCTGCGGGCGCTCCAGCGCGGCGATCTGGTCGGCGATGTCCAGGCGGCCGATCTCGGCGTCGGTGGCACGGCGCCGCACAAGATCCACCCCCGCCTTCAGGGTGCGCAAGGGCGGCAGCTCGCGCCGGTGCCGCAGCAGGATGATGCTCTGCGGCCCGTTGGCCGTGTCCGCCAGCCGAACGCGATCCTCGTCGGACTTCAGCAGGCGTCGCGTCTCCACCAGCGCGCCCCGCATCCGGTCCAGCTCCTCGGTCAGGGTCTGGATGTCCCCAAGCGCCACGATCAGCTGGCGGGCACTCTCAGCGTTCAGCCGCTGCACGGCTTCCAGGCGCGGATCGGTGGCATCTGCGACGGCTGCGTCTGCCGCAGTCAGCAGCGCACGCGCCTGCTCGATGGTGGGCACCTGGTCCGGCGGTGCGGCCTGCTTGGTGGCGTCGGGCGGCGCGGTCGGCGCGGCGTGCACCAAGGCCACCGGCGCGCAGAGCGCGATCGCCGAGGCCAGGATTGCACGGGCAAGCATCAGTCGCCGCATGGAGTGATCATAACCCGTGCATCCACGCGGTGAAGGTGCGCATGGCACCACGCGCGCGCAGCCACTCGATGTACGCGCTGAAGCGGTCGCACATCGCCTCGCCGTCGGGGCGACGCATGTACCGGGGAAGCCCGCTTGCCGAGAGGTCGACGAATTCCCAGGGATGCCAGAAGACGTTCAGCAGCCCGTCGCGCTCCAGGCAGCGCGCGCTGGCGTCGCGCACCACGCCCATCGGCAAGTTCTTCATCGCCAGCCAGAAGAGCGGCACGCGCAGCGCGGGGCTGGCAGAGATGGGCACCTCAAGCAGCGCACCCTTGGAATAAGGAAGCCGCGACTTGCCCAGGTTGTTGTAGCGCCCGGGCAGGAAAATGGGGTTCTCCGAGCTGTCGTAGGCGTAGCCCGCGTCCAGGATCGCCTGCGGATCGGTGGGCTGCAGCCGCGCGCGGCGGAATCCAAGCACCTGCTGCCCGCTGCTGGCCTGCAGCGCGGCGCGGCTGCGCGCCAGGTCTGCCTCCTGGAAGCTGGCGTGCAGGAAGCCGTGGCTGGCGATCTCGTGACGCACCGCGGCCCGCCGCTGCAGCGCGGGATGCCATGCCGCAAAATTGGCGGTGGTGAACATGGTGGCCACCGCGTCCAGCCCGTCCAGCAGCTCCAGGACGCGCTGGTAGCCGCGCCCCCCCACCTCCATCTGCTCCTCCATCGCCATCGCGCGGCCCCGCGAGACGGGTGCGTCGAATTCCTCGACGTCGAAGCTCAGGAGGATGGTGGGTCCGGCGTGTGCCATGCGTGCAAGGGCGCAGCGGCGGGCGGCGCTTCGTTACCATCGCGATCATACGGATCATGCCGCAGCCCCTGCCGAACCCCGCCGTGCCCTTCGACATCCTGTACGAGGATGCGCGCGTGCTGGTGGCCGCCAAGCCCGCGGGCGTCGTCACCGAGCCGGGGCTGGGGCATGCCACCGACAGCTTGATGAATGGCCTCTTCACGCGCTTCGCGGCGCCGTTGGGGCGGTTGGGGGATGAGCGCGACCACGGACTGCTGCACCGCCTGGACCGCGACACCACCGGCGCCGTCATCGTCGCGCTGGATGCCGCCGCATACGACCACCTTCGCGCACAGTTCGAGAAGCGCACCGTGGCCAAGCGCTACCTGGCGCTGGTGGAGGGGCGTCCGCGTCCCGCAGTGGGCCAGGTGGCGCTGCCCCTGGAGGAGGTGCGTCGCGGCGACATGAAGGTCTCCGCGATCGGGCGCAACGGCGCAGGCGAACGCGCGCTTACGCGCTACCGCACGCTGGGGGGCGGGCATGGCCGCTCGCTGCTGGAGATCGACCTGGACACCGGGCGCCTGCACCAGATCCGCGTGCACTTGGCGCACATCGGCTGCCCGGTGGTGGATGACCGCGTCTACCGCGTCGACCTGCCGCCGAAGACCAGCCGCCCGCCGCGCGGCGCCGTGGTTCCCCCGCTTGCGCTGCATGCATGGCAGGTCGCCTTCGACCATCCGGGGAGCGGCAAGCGCGTGACCGTCACGGTGCCGCTGCCGCCGCACTTCACGGCGCTGCTTCGGAAGGCGGAGATCGCCTTGCCGCAGGTACCGTTGGAGCGCTGACGGGCGTCTCGGCGCGCATGCGCGCGATCGATCCGCGCACGCGGTCTGCCGAGAGGGCGTGCGTGGAGGTGCGGTCGAAGCGCGCGATGTTGATGCCGATGACGTTGCCGTCCAGGTCCAGGATCGGCCCGCCGCACTGCTCGGGCCACAAGTTGCCGTCATGGGCGATCACCGAGCCGAAGCCGGTGGAGACCTTCGAGATGGGGGTCGTGGTGTTGCCGCGCTTGGCGGGGCGATCGCGGCCGCCGCGGCGGGCCAGCGTCGCCTCCAGGATCTTGCGTTCCTCGCCGCGCACCACCTCCAGCGCGATCACATCGCCCGCCTGGTGCTCGCCAATCGCGCGGCGCAGCGCGTTGCGCCCGCCCAGTGCCGCGCCGTCGATGGCGATGATGTGGTCGCCGATGCGGATGCCCGCGGCGGCGGCGGCGGTGTCCGGCACCACCTCGTCCACGCGCAGCGCCATCTTCACGCCAAGCTGCTTTGCCTCTTCCAGGGTGACGGGCTCGGAGCGCACGCCCAGGTAGGGCATGCTGTCGGCGTCGCGCTCGCTCTCCTTGCGCTCGATGGCCGCAAATCCGAGCGCGGGACCATTGGGGCCCAGGCGCGCGCTGAGCAGCACCTCGCCCGGACGGACGCGCGTGTCGTTGGAGAAGCTGATCGCGGGCAGGTCGCTGTTCGTGATCGAGATGAGCGCCAGGTCGAGTGTGGGATCGCGCCCCACCACCTCGGCGGACATGCGCGTGCCCTTGCCCGTCTCCACCACCACGATCGATCCGGGCAGTTGGTCCGGCAACTGCGAGAGCTTGGTCACGGCCAGCCCCGAGGCGTCCACGACAGTGGCGTACGCCTTGGTCTCGGAACCATCCATCACGCGCACCACCGACTGCAGCGCGGGAGCGGCGATGCCAGCCAGCGGCACCGATCGCTGCACCGCCAGGCGGCCGTCGGGCGATGCCCCGGAGGCGAACTGGGTGCGGACGGAGTCAGTGCTGTCCGACTCGCCCAGGTGAAAGGCGCTCTCGTCCAGGCCGCCCGCCATGTCGTCCATGCGTTCGCGCAGCCGATCGATGGGCGTCGCCGCGTTCTCCCAGGGCTGCCGGCCGCAGCGGGAGTTCAGCGCCACCACTTCGCCGCGCAGGTTGAAGCTTGGGCCACCGGAATCGCCCGCGTCGATGGGCGCGTCAAAGAGCACTTCGTCGGTGGTGTTGCGCAGCACGCGACCGACGCGCAGCAGTGCAGGGCGCGCCTCCTCGGGGGGGCCCTGCGTGTAGCCCATCGCCAGCAGCCAGTCCCCTTCGGCCAGGCTCTTGCTGGTCCCCAGCGGCGCGGAATCCAGCGAACGCCCATGCGTCTCCAGCTGCAGCAGGCCGCAGTCCAGTGCGCCCTCGTTGGCTTGGCCCAGCGTGCGGCCGCGCAGCACCGTGCCATCGGCCAGCGTGGCCTCTACGCGCTGGCCTGCGCGGGCGCCAACGTGTCCGCACGTGGCGACCAGCCCATCCGAGTTGATCACGACACCCGTGCCAGTGGAGCCGCCGCGGCCGCTCCAGAGGCGCAGCTGCACGACGGCGGGGCGAACGCGGCGAACCGTCTCCTTCACCTGCGTCTCAAAGGCCCGCAGCTCGTCGATCGAGCGGATGGTGTCGAAGGGATCCTGCCCGCGACCGACGCCCTCGGCGGCGCTCGGCGGTGGCGCGAGCGTGACGACGAGGGCGAGGATCGCGAGCGGCTGGAGCATTACTTTGCAGTGCCTGTCGGGGCGGCGGGCTTGGCCGGGGCGGTGGTGCCAGTTCCGGGGCCGGTGCCCGTTCCCGGCTTCGGCGTCGACTTGCTGCCGGATTCAGGGGCGCCCTTGGGGGCGCTCTTGGTGGTGCCCGCGACGGTCGCAATGGGTCGCACCTTGATGTTGCGGTACATCACGACATCGCCGTGGTCCTGCAGCGCGATGTGGCCCTTGGCGCGCGTGCCGAAGTCGGGCATCGTGGCGAACTTGCTGGCCTTGATCGTCTCCTTGAACTCGGGGCTGGACATGTCGAACTCAGCCGTCTGCTTGCCGTTCAGGAAGTAGGTGACCTTGGGGCCGATCGCGACGATGCGCGCAGTGTTCCATTCGCCCACCGGCTTGACCACGCCCTCGGGGGCGGGGAAGAGCGCGTAGCACGCGCCTGCCGAGGTCTTGCGGCTCTTGCCATCCGGGTGCTTGGTGTCGTCCAGCACTTGCATCTCCAGGCCAGTCTCCCAGGGATAGGTGTGATCCTCGGTGACGCGCCACATGATGCCGCTGTTGCCGCCCGAGCTGATCTTCCAGTCCGTCTGGAACTCAAAGTCCTGGTACTGGTCCTTGGTGACCAGGTCGCCGCCGCTGCCGTGCAGCACCAAGCTGTCCCCTTCCACGACCCACTCCTTGGGCATCGCTTCCTTCTTGTAGCCACGCAGGTGCGCGGCGGGATCCTTGCCGTCGAAGAGCAGCACCCAACCGGCCTTCGCCTCGTCCGGAGTCAGCGTGTTGGGGGTGGGGTCCGCCGCGGCGGCGGCGAACAGTGTGGAGGCGGAGCAGGCGAGAGCGGCGAAAGCAAGTGGGAGCATGGTGTTTCCTCGGTGGTTTCAGACGGAGCGCGCCGCGGTTGGGTTCAACCCATCTGCGCGCTTTGCAAGCAGACGCTACAGCTTGGCGGGGGCGGGGGTTGCGGCGGGCGCGGCAGACGCGGCGGAGGCCCCTGGAGTGGCGGGTGCGGCGGGTGCTGGCGCGACAGGGTCGCGCGGCTTCACCACCAGCCGGGTCGGCGCATCGCGCGAGAGCACCACGACTGCCACCTCGGTCCCGGGGGGCATCTTGGCCAACGCTCCGTTCACGGTGAGTTCCGCTTCGGCACGATTATCGGTGGCGCTGATCGGCACCACCACGTCCATTCCGTAACCCGCCGGAAGCTGCGTGATGCGATAGGTGAACTCGATCACCTGGTTCGGCAGGTAATTGGTGGTGACCTCGGCTCCGGCCAGGGTTCCGCGCATGCTCCGGAGCGTGTAGAGGGTCTTCTTCTCGGGGGAGCGCCCGTACACCACCTCGGTGGGGACCAGCTTGTCGTCCAGGATCATCCGCGGCGTGGGAGCCTGCATCCACGGGATGTCGACGACCAGCTCGTTCTTCGCGGCGTTCTTGGAGAGCCGGGGCCCCCTCACCTGCGGGTCCTCGCCCGAGATGACCTCGCGGACGCAGCCGCCGAGGAAGAGGAGGCACGACGCCGCCACCGTGATTCCGGCGATCCAGGCAAGGTTGCGGGTGCGGCTCTTCATGGCGGAATCGTACGGCCGCTCAACGCGCAGGTTCGCGGGCGCTTGCAGGCAAGGGAGCGGTTCTGTGGCAGGATTGCGGCCAAAGGCGGCGGCGGGCGCCTGATGCGGATACGGCGAGGGATTGGGCCGGAAGCCGCGCTGAAAGCCTCTCATGCGCAGGTAGACTGACCGTTGTGGACTCGACTCCTCCCGATCGCAGTGCTTGGCCCGTCCGGGTGAGCGACCTTCATGATCCGGAAGCAGGACGGCGCGACGTGGCGTACTGGCTGTCGCGCCCCCCCGAGGAGCGAATGGCCGAGCTCGACCGACTTCGTGAGGAACATGATGGCCCACAACCAAGACTGGCTCGAGTGGCTGTCGTCCTTGAACGCAAGCCGGGCTGAGTACGCGATCGCGGCCGCCGAGGCCAATTCCTCAACGCTGGTCCGGACGAATCGCTTCGGCTAGCGCCTGATGCGTGCGCCCCAGTCGGGGTTTTAGTCTGGCCGCATGCCGCGCGAGGCCGGTCGGCCACTTCGGCATGTGCTCAGGCCAGGTCCGGCTTGCGCTCGGCGGCCTTCTTCTCGCGATTCTCCTTGATCAGCTGACGAAGGTCCAGCCGAGCGCGGCGCTGACCACCGAGAACCACACTGCCGCACCGGAAAACACCACAAAATCAAATGACTGGAGCCCCTGCTCAGAGTTGAACTGGAAGTAGAGGAACGCAATGCAAGAAGCGCTCCCGACGAACGCGCCGATCCAGACGCGGCCCGCGAGTCCGAACACGCCCGGCACGCAGACCGAGAGGATCGGGGCGACGACCAAGAAAGACACGAGGTTAGCCGGGCCGCTTCCCATCACTCACCTTCTTGCCTGGCGCCTCGTCCACAAGTCTCACGGTGGGGAAGTCAGCATCACCACAATTCAGCAAGAGCCTGCGCGAGTTGCCCCAGCTGAGCAGTGCGATCGCGGGACCTCGGCGGTTCCACCGAAAGTTGGGCAGCGCGCAAATCGTGTCGAGCACAGGACCGAATCGGATGATGGGCTCGCCGTCAAAGATCCCGGGTTCGACCGTTCCTTCGAGCGCGATTGAGGTGACTGGCGAGATGGTGAGCTCCGAGGGCACCTTGCTCGGTGATCGCTGGCCCGGCGGCCAGTGCTCCCGGACGAGCTTCATCCTCAGCGCGCCGCGCTTGCCCGCCCAATGAAGTGACACGATGCGCGCATCACGGACTAGGCTCCCCAGGTAGAGCAGATCGTGGAACCAAGTCGCCCCCTCGCGTGCCGAATACCGAATCGGCGGCGGGTCAAGCGCGAGAAATGCGGACTCAAAGTCTGGCTGTTTCATGGAGTGGCCCCGCTTTTCAGAACTAACGGGAACGATATCGGGCAAGCCTGAGCGGACGAGTCTCGATGCAGCCATGCTGTGAGATCTGTTGCAATGCACCCAGAACCAGCCAGGGCAGCACCGTCACTGCGCTGCCCGACCAGATCTGGGACGCTGACGACACCACGTCTTGCGCGGCCGACGGCGGCAGTATCGCCATCCATGCGCTCCTCGACTGCCGCACCTGCGAGTGTCTGGGATTCCGCGCGATGGCAGGGCACCACCGGACCACGTCGCCGCAACGATGAGTCGGATCCTCCTTGACCGGATCAGGGCCGGGCGATGGTGTCAGACTCGCCGTCGACAGAATCCGATTCCCCGGCTATCCCCTTTGGACCACCAACATCAAGCGTAATGACGATTGCGTTCGAGTAGAAGAAAATGCAAGGACGCACATTCAAGGCTGTGTCTGCACTTACGAATGAACTATTCTCAATGGTCGTAATCACTCTGCGCAAGAGCCCTCCTAAGGTGTTGTGCGTCCCTTCAGTGATCCAGGGCGCATATTCCACGATTGGAGTTTCCTTTAGATCACGCCAAACCCAGTCGAAGGTCCACATGGTCAGCCCTCGATCCTGATGCTCGGCAATGAACTCCTGCTTCGTCTCGGGATCCAGGTTGATTGGTCCGGGATCCTTGACTCTCCAGATCACCGGCCGCCCCGCTGCTCGCTCGATGACCTCCACGACTGACACCGAAGCCCCGATGCTCGATTGCTCCGGCAGGCGCCGGTTCAGCAGATCGAACACCTCAGCTGGTTCCAGCAGAGCCGGAAGCTCGCAGCTGAATCCGACGCCCCGCATCGCGAGGCCAGGCACGGTCGAACCGTACATGATCGAAGTCGGTGCGAGCGTCGCGCGCCACTGTGCTGCTGAGCCCTCCGGCGCGAATTCGGCATCGCGCGCGATCCCCGCCCGCCCAACGGGGGCACACCCGACGGGGAGATTCAGCGCGATGGTCACGAGCCAAGCCAGCGGACCGAGCCGGAGGGATCTCGGCCGCTCTGGGTGCCCCGCCATCCCGTTCGCCATCAGTCCAAGCGCGCCATTGCTTCCGACCCGGCGATCAGCGATTGGCTTCGATTCATAAACGGTCATGCTGGCTTAACCGTTCTCATGGGTCTGTGCAAATCTGATTCTACTTAACGGGATGGCAAGCACACTTTGGCTTTCGTCAACAAATCCCGCTGGGGATCCTCTGTGGCCCCTTCTTCGTTCTCTAGCCCGCGCGTGACGCCAATCGTCCCCGAACTGCTCGCGCTGCTGGATGCCGCGTACCACGCGGCTCCCGAGGGAGCGGAGTTCATCCTTCCGACCCTGCGGCTGCACTCCAACCCCTCCACGCCAATGCTGCGCGCGATGCGGGACAGCGGTATCGAGCAGTGGCCGCGCATCTTCCACGCGCTGCGCGCAAGCTGCGTGACGGACCTGGCGGGGAGTCATCCGCTCGCGGATGTCGCAGCCTGGATGGGGCACACTCGCACCGTCGCCGCGAAGCACTACCTCCGTGCCACCGAGGCGAGCTTTGCCTCGGCCACAGTCAAGAATCCTGGTGACACCGGTGGTGACAACCATGCAAAAACCGTGGTGACGCCGGTGGTGACGCAAGGTGCCGCAATTGATCGCAGCGACGCGCACAAACGCCCGCAAACCCCGTGCTGCCAAGAGGTAAGCGCGAACGGATGCGATTCGAAGCGGGATGGTGCGACCCCCGGCGAAATGCCTTCAAACGCTGCTAGTGGACCGTACTGGGCTCGAACCAGTGACCTCCTCCGTGTCATGGAGGCGCGCTAGCCAACTGCGCCAACGGTCCAGATTCCCTTTCGGGAGCGCGGAGTATAGCAAACGGGGGCGACTTGCCGATCATGTTTTCGCAGGTTCACAGGCCGAGCGCGCCATGGCCCGAGGGGCGATGGCATTGCGGTCGCTGCAGATATCGGCGCCCCGCCGCGCCACCAGGAGGCCCCCGTGCCGCATCGATCGATGACTTCGTGGGAGAACGCAGATCGCACCCGTCACGGCACGCGCAACGCGCCTGCTGCGGGCGACCGCATCAGCACAGGCCACGGCCTTGCACTGGTCGGGCTGGGGCTCATCTGCCTGGCCGGGGTCGAGGGGGCGCGCCTCTTCATCGATCACGCGCCGGCGAGCCCTTCCGCGAACGGGACCGCCACCGCCACCGCCAGCCAGGCTTCCGCGCCTTCGCCTTCGGCCGCGCCGGCTCTTCCATCCTCACCCGCACTCCCCCAGCTGGACCCGACTGATTCCGACGCACCGCTCGGCACCGCGATCCCCGCTCCCCTCTCCTTCGATCTCGGCGTGAGCATGCAAAACGCCGTCGGCACGGGCCCGGGCTCGCCGAAGAACAAGTCACGCATCCCCCCCGCCAGCGGCCAGCTCGTAGGCCTGGCCGCCAATCCCATCCCGAACGGCACGGCCATCTACCGCATCTGGTCCACCGGACGCGTCGAGGCGATGATCACCACCGAAGACGCCGTCTGGGGCCCGTGGGTCCCCGTCGCGCCCGGGCTCAGCACCGACATGCGCCGGCCGCAGGCCCCCGAAGACCCCAACAACCCCAATTGACGCACGCCGCCGCTACTGGGCAAACTGCGCCAGGCAGCGCTTCACGCGCGCCACCGAGCTCTGCTTCCCCAGGATCGCCAGGGTGTCGAAGATCGGCGGGCTGACGGTGCCACCGCTGAGCGCCACGCGTAGCGGCTGCGCCACCTTGCCAAGGTTGCCCTCAGTGGCGCGGTCGGCGTACGCCTTGACGCGCTCCTCGATGGCGGGCGCGGTCCACTCGGGCATCGCTTCCAGTTCGGCCTGCAGCGCGCGCAAGTGGCCCAGCCCGCTTTGTCCGCTGGGCTCGGGCAGGAGCAGCGCCTTCTCCACGTTCTTGGTGCGCTCGTAGACCACCGCCTCGTCGGCGATGACGAAGAAGCGGTTCGCGCGGAACATCTCGTCCAGCGTCTTGGAGCGCTCGTGGCTGGCATCCGCCAGCATGCGGAACTGTTCGGGGGTGAGCTTCTGCATGAAGGCCGGGTGGAAGGTGCGCCCATGGTCGGCGGCGCGCTGCACGAACTCCTCGCGCGGCATCGCCGTGATCGCGTCGCAGTTGAACGAAAGCAGCTTCACGCGGTCGAACTTGGCGGGCGTCTTGACCACGCGCTTCAGGTCGAAGCGCTGCTGCAGGAACGCGTTGTCGAACTTCTCGACATTCTCCCCCGGGCTCCATCCGTTCAGCGCCAGGAAGTTGCAGAGCACCTGCGGCAGGTATCCCGAGCGGCGGAAGTCATCCACGTTGATCTCGGGCAGCAGCACGTCCAGCGCCGCGGCCAGGGCATTGGCCTCGTCGAAGTCCAGCTGCGCGTTCTTGTCGCCCATCCATGCGGCGAAGCGCTCGGCGCCCACCGTCCCCGGGGGCGGCGCGGTGATGCGCCGGTCGGTGATCGTCTTGCGCAGCAGCTTGTCCTTGTCGCGCTTGGACATCTTGCTGCCGTCGGCGTTCGAGATGAGCGGCAGGTGCGCGTAGACGGGCCGTCGGTACCCCAGCGCGTCCTGCAGCACCATGTGCTTGGCGGTGTTGTTGAAGTGCTCCTGCGCGCGCAGCACGTGCGTGACGCCCATCAGCTCGTCGTCCACCACCACCGCAAAGTGATAGGTGGGGAAGCCATCCGCCTTGCGGATGACGAAGTCGTCCACCTCGCCCGCGGGCAGCGTCGCCTCGCCCAGGATCTCGTCCTTGATGGTGATGGGCCCGGCGGGCGTGCGGAAGCGGATGACCGCCGGGCGCCCCTCGGCCAGAAGCGCCTCGACCTGCGCGCGGGGCATCGCCGCCATCGCGGCGCCGTCGTAGCGGTAGGCAACACCTGCGGCCTTCGCCGCTTGGCGGCGCGCGTCCAGCTCCGGCGCGGTGTCGAAGGCGTAGTACGCCTTGCCAGCCTCCACCAGCGTGCGCAGCGCCTTGTCATAGATCTCGAGCCGCTCGCTCTGGAAGTACGGGCCGTTGGCGCCGCCGCCGCAGCCTTCGAACTCGGGTCCCTGGTCCCACTCGATGCCCAGCCACTTCAGGTCCTTCAGGAACCCCACGCTGGCGGCGTCGCTGGAGCGCTTCTGGTCGGTGTCCTCGATGCGCAGCAGGAACTGCCCGCCACGCCCCTTGGCGTAGGCCCAGCTCAGCAGCGCAGTGCGCGCGCCGCCCACGTGCAGGTGGCCCGACGGGGATGGCGCGAATCGGGTGACGACGGTCTTCGGATCGGATGACATTCGGTGGCGCTCCATCCGCGCGCGGCGCGCAGCACCGGGAAAGGTGCGCGGCAGCGTGCGCGGGAAAGCCCGGTAAGGTACAGGAATGCCCACCGTCGTCGGACTCCTCTCCGACAGCCACTCGCGCTGGGAGCGCACCAAGCGCGCCATCCTGGCGCTGCAACGCGCGGGCGCCACCACCTTTATCCACTGCGGAGACGTCGAGGACGAACTGGTGCTGGACCAGCTTGCCGGGCTGGACAGCCACCTGGTCTGGGGCAACTGCGATTGGAATGCGCCCGTGCTGGCCGCGTACGCGCAGCGGCTGGGAATCGCGGTGCACGGGACAGCGGGCGAGATCACCGTGGACGGCAAGCGCATTGCCTTCACCCACGGCCACGAGCTGGCACCGCTGCGGGACGCCGTGGCGCGCGGAGCCGACTTCCTGGTCCACGGCCACACCCACGAGCTGCGCGACGAAACGCGCGGCTCCACGCGCATCATCAACCCGGGCGCGCTGCACCGCGCGGCGCGCTTCACGGTGGCCGCGCTCACGCCGGCCACTGGTGCGCTGGAAGTGCTCCAGGTGCCCGCATGAAACCCCCCGCCGCTAGCATTTCCCGCGTGAGGACCCGCCTGTGACCAGCCTTCCCGGCGCGGACCTTCCGCAGAAGATGGCCAGCCTGCTGCGCCGCGCCACCGCGCGCGAGCGCCGTCGCCAGTCAAACGCCCCGCGCAACCTGCACACGCCGCCGGGGACGCTGGTGGTCTCGCCGGACGAGCTGCCCCCCAACATCACACTCTTCCTGTACAGCCCGGATCGCTACGAGGACCGCAAGATCAACTCGGTGGCGGACCTGGACCACGCGGGCGACGAGTGGCCCGTGCGCTGGCTGAACATCGAGGGGCTGGGCGACCCCGCCATGCTCAAGGCGATCGCGGCGCGCTTCGGCATCCACCCGCTGGTGATGGAGGACATCGCTGACACGACGCAGCGCGCCAAGGTGGAGCCCTACGACGAGACCACCTTCGTGGTGCTGCCCATGCCGCACAGCGACGACAAGGGCTTCTGGACCGAGCAGCTCTCGATGGTGGTGACGCCCAAATTCGTCATCACCTTCCAGAGCGCGCACTCCGGCGACTGCCTGGACGAGGTGCGCAGCCGCATCCGCAACAGCCGCGGGCGCGTGCGCATGTCGGGCGCCGCGTACCTGAGCTATGCGCTGGCGGACGCCGTCATCGACGCGTACTTCCCGATCCTGGGGCACATGGGCGACGGGCTGGAGGTGCTGGAGGACAGCGTCTTCAGCAACCCCACCGGCGCGCAGCTGGCGCAGATCCGCCGCACCCGCACCGACATCGTGCGAATCCGCCGCGCCGTCTACCCGATGCGCGACGCGATGGCCGCCTTCGCCGCGCTGGACCGCGTCTTCGATCGCGAGACGCGCCCCTACCTGCGCGACCTGAACGACCATGTCTCGCGCCTGCTGGACCAGCTGGACACCGACCGCTACCTGGCGAACGACCTGCTGGAGATGTACATGACCAGCATCAACCTGCGCCTGAGCGAGACCTCGAAGGTGCTGACCATCATCGCCACCATCTTCATCCCCCTGAGCTTCATCGCCGGCGTCTTCGGAATGAACTTCCACGAGATGCCCGAGCTCAGCTGGACCTATGGTTACTACTACGCGCTGGCACTGATGGCGCTGACCGCGCTGGCGTTCCTCTGGTACTTCTGGCGCAAGGGCTGGCTGCGCGACCAGACCAAGTAACACGGCGGAATCCAGCACGCGCCCGCGGGCGAATGCAGCACCACATGACCACACTTCCGCGCACCCTCGCCGATCTCCGCGCCTCCGGCTGGCGCAGCCGCTCCGTCAAGGCCGAGCTGCGCGGGAACTTCGAGCAGGCGCTGGCCGCGGCGTCGGCGCGCGGCGATGCCGGGACCGCCAGCCTCTTCCCCGGCATCCTTGGTTATGACAGCACGGTGCTGCCGGAGCTTGCCACCGCCATCATCGCGGGGCACGACATCCTCTTCCTGGGCGAGAAAGGCCAGGGCAAGAGCCGCCTGATGCGACTGCTTCCGCGCTTCCTGGACGAGCACCTGCCCTACCTGGACATCCCGGGCTCCCCGGTGCACGAGGACCCCGAGCGACCGATCACCGCCGCGGGCCGCGCGCTGCTGGCCGGGACCCCCGCCGAGCGCGTGCCGATCGCGTGGTGGCCACGGAAAGACCGCTACGCCGAGCGCCTGGCCCCCGGCACCAAGTTCGCCGACCTGATCGGCGAGATCGACCCGGCCAAGCTGGCGGCGGGGACCAGCATGGGCGCGGAGGAGGCGCTGCACTTCGGCCTGGTGCCGCGCATGCACCGCGCCATCTTTGCGATGAACGAGCTGCCTGACCTGGACGAACTGGTGCAGGTGGGCCTCTTCAACATCCTGGAGGAGCGCGACGTGCAGATCCGCGGCTTCCCGGTCAGCTTCGACCTGGACGTGCTGCTGCTCTTCAGCGCCAACCCCGCCACCTACAGCCGCTCCGGCAAGGTGATCCCGCAGCTGAAGGACCGCATCGGCAGCACCGTCGTGACGCACTACCCCACCGAGCGCGACGCGGGCATCGCCATCACGCGGCAGGAGGCCAACCTGGACCTGGGCGGCGCGTTCCCCGTGGTGGTGCCCCCCTTCATGGACCGCATCGTGGAGGAGATCTCGATCGCCGCGCGCCGCTCCAAGTTCGTGGACCACGCGTCGGGCGTCAGTGCGCGCTTCAGCGCCAGCAACTGGCGCACCATGGTGGCCAGCGCGCGGCGCCGCGCGATCCAGCTTGGCGAACGCCCCGCGGTGCCGCGCATCAGCGATCTTGCGCACCTGCACTCCTCGGCGATGGGCAAGCTCGAACTGGACCTGATGGGCAGCCACCAGATGGATGAGCGGCAAGTGGTGGATGCCATCGTGGCCGAGGCCGTCGCCACCGTCTTCAAGGAGTACGTGCAGGAGCATGGCGTGGCCGAGATCGCCGACGCGTTTGCCAAGGGCGTGCGCGTCGAGGTGGGCGACCAGGTGCCCAGCGCCGAATACGCCGCGCGCCTGAAGCGCGTCCCCACCGCGTGGGACAAGGCCTTTGAGGTGAACGCCAGCACCGACGAGGCCGTGCGCGCCAGCTGCGCCGAATTCGTGCTCGCGGGGCTCTGGGCCACCGACAAGGTCAGCCGCACCACGCGCCACGGCCGCACGGCCTACGAGACCAGGTGACCGTGCCCGAGGACGCACCCACGCCTGCGCACCCCGAGCAGGAGCCCCGGCAGCCGGAGCAGCCGCCCCCGCCGTGGCCGGCGCAACCACTCGGCGGGGTGGTGCACACCTACCTGGGCTACGACCCCGTTCGCTTCGCGACCGCGCAGCCCCCCGACGCGGGGCAGGCCGCGCGCGGCGCCTTCGAGCACCTGCTGGCGTACGGCAACATGCGCCGCTTCACTGACGCGGAGCTTGCCGAGGCGATCCGCATCGATCCTTCGCAGATCCAGGGGCTGGGTCCCAGCATCGATGCGCTGATCGAACTGCTGGAGCAGCGAAAGGCGAAGATCCTGGCCACCTTTGATCCGAAGCCAGCGGCCAACGAGGCCGCCAGCGCATTCCACGGACTTGCCGCGCGCATGGAGCCCCCCGCTGGGCCCGCCCCCGGCGTGCCCGCCGACCTGGCCAAGCGATTCGCGCGCGCCGTCGCCGGCGAGCAGCTGCGCGACCTGGAGCGCCTGTGGGAGCGCCTGCCCGAAGGGACGCGCTTCTGGACCGACTTCAACCACCTGATCGAGCGCCTGGGCGAGAAGTACCAGGTGGACCAGCTGGGGGCGCAGTGGTCCTTCACCGGCCGCGAACCGCTGGACGTGCCGCGCGCCATCGAAGTGAAGGCCGAGCTGGAGGAGATCGAACGCCTGCTGGAGCAGTTGCGCCAGGCACGCAAGGAAGCCAAGCCCGCGATCATCGACATGGAGGCGCTGGGCCGGATTGCGCCCGAGGAATCGATGCAGGACCTGCGCGATGCGCAGCGGCGCGTCAACGAGCTGTTGCAGCGCCTGGCCGAGGAGGCGGGGCTGGCGCGCACGCCGGAAGGCGGGTGGTCCGTCAGCCCCAAGGCGATGCGCCTCTACCAGCGCTCGCTGCTGAGCGAGATATTCAACGACCTCTCTGCCGCGCGCACCGGCCGGCATGCGGGCGTCGAGACCCCGGATGGCGTGGTGGAGCTGCCCAGCACGCGCGCCTACGAGTTTGGCGACAGCCCGGCCGCGATGGACATCCCACAGAGCCTGATCAACGCGATGCTGCGCGAGTCCGCAGCCAGCCCAGGCGTGCCGCGCGCCCCCGGCACGCCGATCCGCATGCGCAGTGACGACATGGTGGTGCACCGCACGCGGCGGCAGCCCAAGTGCGCCACCGCGGTCATCATGGACATGTCCGGCAGCATGCGCCATGGCGGGCAGTACATGCAGGCCAAGCGCATGGCGCTGGCGCTGGAGGGACTGATCCGCACCGAGTACCCGGGGGACTTCCTGCAGTTCGTCGAGATGTACACGCTGGCAAAGCTCCGCCACCCTGCCGAGGTGCCCGCGTTGATGCCCAAGCCCGTCACCATCCACCAGCCGGTGGTGCGGCTGCGCGCGGACATGTCCGACCCGGCGATCGCCGAGCTGGACCTTCCGCTGCACTTCACCAACATCCAGCGAGCGCTGCAGCTCTCGCGCCAGTTCCTGGCCGCGCGCCCGACCCCCAACCGGCAGATCATGCTGATCACCGACGGCCTGCCCACGGCGCACTTCGAGGGGAGCCAGCTCTTCATGCTTTATCCGCCGGACCCCCGCACCGAGCGCGAGACGATGCGCGAGGCGATGCGCTGCAAGGAGGCGGGGATCACGATCAACACCTTCCTGCTGCCAAGTTGGAGCCAGACGGAAGAAGACGTTCAGTTTGCCCACCGGATGGCCGAAAGCACCGGCGGGCGCGTCTTCTTCGTCGCAGGAAGCGACCTCGACCGGTTCGTCGTCTGGGACTACGTTCGGCGCCGAAGGTCGATTCTCGGCTAGGAACGCCCCAAAAGCAGCAGGTGTGGCCCCTGATCGCGCGCTTTTGCCGCGAATTCAGGGCTTGAACTCAAGCGTCAGTCCACCTACCGTTATCTGTTTGGGAAACGCCCCATCATCGGCAACAGGAGCCTCGACCGCCATGGCCACCAACGGACGCCCCGACACCAACAACCCCGCCACGAACTCGAACGGAATCTCGATGAGCGTGAACACCTCGACCTTCGAAAACCCGACGCGCGCCAGCGATTACTTCGGATGCATGACCTTCGCGGGCGACACCATGCTGAAGCGCCTGCCCAGCGACATCTTCGCGAAGCTGCAGCGCACCATGAGCGAGGGCACGGCGCTTGACCCCGCCATCGCCAACACCGTGGCGGTGGCGATGAAGGACTGGGCGATCGAGCACGGCGCCACCCACTACTGCCACTGGTTCCAGCCGCTGACCGGCATGACCGCCGAGAAGCACGATGCCTTCCTGAGCCCGATGTCCGACGGCAGCGCCATCGAGCAGTTCTCCGGCGGCCAGCTGATCATCGGCGAGCCCGATGCCAGCAGCTTCCCCTCCGGCGGCATCCGCGACACCTACGAGGCGCGCGGCTACACCGCCTGGGACGCCACCAGCCCCGCCTTCCTGATGCAGAGCGCCAGCGGGGTCACCACGCTGTGCATCCCCACCGCCTTCGTCAGCTGGACGGGCGAGGCGCTTGACAAGAAGACCCCGCTGCTGCGCAGCATCCAGGCCCTCTCGAAGCAGGCGATGCGCGTCCTGCGCCTCTTCGGCGCGGACAAGGGCGTCACGCACGTCGTGGGCACGCTGGGCTGCGAACAGGAGTACTTCCTGGTCGAGCGCGAGCAGGCCGAGCAGCGCCTGGACCTGATGATGACCGGCCGCACGCTCATCGGCGCGACGCCGCCGAAGGGCCACCAGCTGGACGACCACTACTTCGGCGTGGTGCCGGACCGCGTCCTCAGCTTCATGGCCGAGGTCGAGGCGCGCCTCTTCGAGCTGGGCGTCCCCGTCAAGACGCGCCACAACGAGGTGGCCCCCAGCCAGTACGAGCTGGCGCCCACCTTCGAGAACGCCAACATCGCCGTCGACCACCAGATGATCACCATGCAGGTGCTGAAGATGGTGGCCCGCAAGCACGGCTTCGAGTGCCTGCTGCACGAGAAGCCCTTCGCGGGCGTCAACGGCAGCGGCAAGCACAACAACTGGGCCATCGCCACCAACACGGGCATCAACCTGCTGGACCCGCGCGAGCAGACGCACACCAACATGCAGTTCCTGGTCTTCCTGGCCGCGGTGATCCGCGCCGTCGACCTGCACGCCGACCTGCTGCGCGCCTCGATCGCCAGCGCCGCCAACGACCATCGCCTGGGAGCCAACGAGGCCCCGCCCGCGATCATGAGCATCTTCCTGGGCGACATGCTCACGGACATCCTGAACCAGATCGAGAGCGGCACGCCGCGCAAGACCAAGACGGGCGGCGCGCTCGACCTGGGCGCCACCAGCCTGCCGCAGATCCCGCGTCACGCCAGCGACCGCAACCGGACCTCGCCCTTCGCCTTCACCGGCAACAAGTTCGAGTTCCGCGCCGTGGGCAGCACCGCCGCGGTGGCGTGGCCCAACACCGTGCTCAACACCATGGTCGCCGAGAGCCTGGACGACATCGCCACCGAGCTGGAGAAGAAGGCGGGCAAGAACCCCTCGGCCGCCAAGCTCGAGACTGCGGTCAAGGCCGTGCTGAAGGAGATCATCAAGAAGCACCGCCGCGTCTGCTTCGACGGCGACGGCTACAGCGAGGCGTGGCACAAGGAGGCCGAGAAGCGCGGCCTGCCCAACTTCCGCAACACTGCGGAGGCGCTGGCGGCCTTCAAGAACAAGAAGGCACGCGACCTCTTCGCCAAGTATCAGGTCCTCTCCCCCCGCGAGAGCGCCGCGCGCTTCGAAGTGCTGGTCGAGAACTACGTCACCGTGGTCGAGATCGAGAGCCGCACGCTGGTGCAGATCGTGCGCACCCTGGTGCTGCCCGCCGTCCTGCGCACGCAGGAGGAGCTGGCCACCACCGTCAGCGCCACCATGGCGGCGGACGTCGACTGCGCCGAGGCGCAGGATGAGCTGCGCCACTACGTGGTGATGGTGAACGAGCTGCGCAGCGCGGTCAAGGAACTGGAGACGCTGGCCACCAAGCACCATAAGGACGAGGAGGTGGCGATGCGCTTCCTGCGCGACAACGTGATCCCCTCGATGACCCGCGTCCGCACCGCGAGCGATGCGCTCGAGCGCATCACCCCGGCGGACAACTGGCCCATGCCCACCTACGCCGAGATGCTGCTGATGAAGTGACCCCGCGCGGCGCCCCCGCGGCCCCGTCCCCCGATGGCC
>JBGARR010000015.1:0-73840 GCA_044230125.1 Phycisphaerales bacterium | reverse complement strand
GACCAGCGCACGCACAAGGCTGTCGCCGCGCGGCGACAGCACGTCGCTCAGCGGCTGCGTCGAGAGGTACTGCGTGACCTCGCGCAGCGCCATGTCGCGCAGCGTGCGCTCGCGCATGTCCGAGGCGCTGCGGCGCAGGCGCGAGTCGTTGGCGAAGGCCAGCCACTCCAGCAGCCCCGCGGGCTTGATGCGGTAGTTCAGCAGGATGTCGGCGTCGACCAGCGCGAACTGCTGCGAGACGGCCAGCGCCGCGGCATCGCCGCCGCCGCCCACGTCCGCGGCCCCGGTCGCGCTGCCCGGTGCCGCGCCCGGGCGCGCGCCGCGACCGGAGAGGCTGTCCTTCGCCTGGTCGCTCAGCGCGGGCGCCGCCACCAGGTAAGGAAAGCGGTTGGAGTCGGTGTCGGTGCTCTGGCCCCACAGGTTGACTGCGCCCACGCGCATCGGCTTGCTGCCCAGCACCAGCGTGCGGATCCGCGCGACATCGTGAATCGCGACCGTCTCGAAGGGCCAGGGCCACTTCACCAGCATGGTGCCCTCGGCCACGTCGCCGACGATGGCGCCGCCGCGCAGGCGCACCGCCTGCTGCCCGGGGGGCACGATGACGATGCACGAGAGCAGCACCAGCACCACGGCACCCAGCCCCACCAGCCACGCCACGCTGTGCAGCAGCAGCTGATAGCCCCAGCTGGAGGTGATGTCGAAGCCGAACTGGTAGTTGACCGCCTCGTTGATCGAGCGGACGATCGAGTCCGGCGCGGCGAAAAGGCTCAGCACGCGCGAGTCGAAGGCGGCGCGGGGCGTCTCGTTGGCTCGGCGCGGGCGATAGAGCGCCAGCACGAAATTCAGGACGATCTCGCCGGCAAAGGCGATCTCGGCGATGCCGATGGCCAGCACGATGTTCTGCAGCACCTTGGGGCTGCCGAAGACGTCCGCCACCAGGCCGACGCCCACCGCGCTCAGCACCAGCGCCGTTCCCACCATGTATCCCGCGCCCCCGCGGAGGTTCTGCCAGATTGGCTGCTTGGCCATCCCCGCCACGAAGCGGCTGAAGATGAAGGTGACCAGCGAGAGGGCGACGCAGAGCGCCAGCTGCCATCCCGAGATGCCGCCCACCGTGAAGGGCGCGGCGTCGGCGGTGGGGTCGTCCAGCTTGCCGATGTAGCGGACCGTGAAGAGGCCCGCTGCGACCAGTCCGCCCGCCACCGCCAGGCTGATCACCGGGACCAGGATCTGGTACATCCGGTGCAGGCGCCGGGCGGCGACCATCGCGTCGTCGGCGCGCTCGCGCTCGAAGACCGAGGCATCGCCCCGCTCGGACTGCAGTTCCTCCGCCTCGGCGGCCTCCAGCGCGGCCAGGCGGTGCTGATGGAAGAGCGCCGCCAGGGTTGCCCAGACGCCGACCCCCAGGAAGGCGAAGTAACTGGCGTACTCGAAGGCCGTGCTGCCCGCGACGCGCCCGACAACCAGCAGGACCAGCCCGATCGCCAGCTGGGCGATCAGCCCGATTCCCGAGACGCGTGTGGCTTGCTGGTAGGCGTACTGGTCGGTGCGCATCTGAAGGTGTGTGCCTGGGTCTCCGTCGCCGGGTGCTGCTACGCGGATGCGACGAACCGGGTTCGGGTCGGAAGGGTACCGTACCTGAACCCGCCCCGGCGCCGGCGGAACCACCCGATGACCCTCCTCGAACAGCTCTGGGCGATCGCCCGCAACACCTTCCTGGAGTGCGTCCGCCAGCCGGTCGTGCTGACGGTGCTGGTGGTCGGGACGCTCCTGGTCATCCTGAGCATCCCCTTCTCGGCCTTCACCCTGATGGACGACCAGCGGATGTTCGTCGACATTGCGCTCTCCACCATCTTCGTCTCGGGAACGGTGCTGGCGGCCTTCCTGGCCACCAACGCGCTGAGCCGCGAGATCGACAATCGCACCGTGCTGACGGTGATTTCCAAGCCGGTTTCACGCCCCGTCTTCGTCTGGGGCAAGTTCGCGGGCGTCACCGCCGCGCTGAGCGCCACCACCCTGTTCCTGGCCTTCATCTTCATGCTGGTCAACATGCACGGGACGATGCCCACGGTGGCCACTCCGTACCACTACCCGGTGCTCACCATCGGAATCCTGGGACTGGTCCTGTCCATCGGCGCGGCGATCTGGTGCAACTACTTCTACGGCTGGAACTTCCCCGCCTCGATGCTGGTCTTCGGCGTCCCGACGCTCGGAGTGGCCTACCTGCTGTGCCTGCTCTTCAGCAAGGACTGGACGCCCGTGCCCCCGACCAAGCAGTTCGAGGGAAACCTGTGGGTGGCGATCGCCCTGATGTGGCTGGGGCTCTCGGTCCTCTCGGGGATCGCGATCGCCGCCTCCACCCGCTTCGGCCAGGTGGTGACGCTGGCGATCACCTTCGGCATGTTCGTGGTGGGGCTGATGAGCGACTGGCTGCTTGGACGGCGCGTGCGAGACCTGGAGGCGATGTTCGATCGCCTCGCCGGCGACCATGTCGCGCAGAGCTCCTTCGACTGGAACCACGCGCAGCTCTGGCTGTTCCAGGGACTCTACTGGCTGGTGCCCAACTTCCAGGTCTTCTGGCTCTCCGATGCGGTGCAGCAGAAGCACACGATTCCGCTGGTCTACGTCGGCTACGCCGTCGCCTACGGCGCGCTGATGATCGTCGCGTCGCTGGGGGTGGCCACCGTGCTCTTCCAGCGCCGCGAGGTGGGCTGAAGCGGAAGCGGGCACGAGGGATCGAGCGCACCGCGCCGAAAGAAAGCCGGCGCCCCCTTCGAGGGCGCCGGCGTCGTTCAACGGGATCCTTGCGAGGGGGCGGGCGCAGTCAGTTCGTGCCGCTGTTCTGCGCCTTGCGCATCTCGGCAAGGCGCTTGCGAAACTGGATGAGCTGGCGCTCCAGCTCCTCGGGATCGATGCCCTTGCTCTCGGTGCAGGGCGGGCAGCGCTTGGCCCACTGCAGCACCTTCTCGAAGATCCGTACCTGCTGCGAGAGCTGCTCGATGGTGCCGCCGGCGCGCGGGATGCTCCAGCGCTGCCCCTGCAGGTCCACGTCCTCCTCGCACGCCTTGAAGAGGTCCTGCCAGGCCTTGGCGATCTTGCGGCCGTAGTCGCTCACTTCGTACCACTCGGTGAGCCCCAGCAGCTTGCCCAGCTCCTCAGGGGTGTCGGCGGTGCCCGCGCTGAAGCCGCAGTCGAGGGCGTTGCTGGCGTTGAAGACCAGGTTGTCCTTCTCGTTGGAGAGCACCACCTCGCCGGGCTCGCCGGTGATGTGGTCGTGGTAGGTGGGCTTGCCCGTGACGGGGTCCTTGGTGTAGGTCAGGATCGGCGCCGCCAGCACCATCGCCTCGAAGACCATGCGCGGGCGGCCATTCTCCTCAACCACCTTGCCGATCTCGTTGATGAACATGTACAGCGATTCGTCCTTGACGCTGTCCGCGCCGCGGATCATCATCGCCGCACCGAGCGCACCACCGCGACGGAAGTAGATCTCGTCGCAGTGCATCGAGGTGACGGCGGCGGCGGAGATCGCCTCGCGGATCCAGGCCACCACGCGGTGGCGCTTGCGCACCTCGCGGAGCGTGTCGCTGATCTTGAAGATCTCGCTCACCAGCCCTCCCGGGCTGTCGATGTCCATGATGATGATCTGGCCAGGGCCCCACTTGTCGGCTTCCTTGGCCATCTGGTTGATCTCGAAGGCGCGCGCGGTCTGGCCGACGGCGTCCTTCCAGGGCAGCACGAAGACCCCCTTCTTGGGCGAGATCCGGTACCCCTTGTCGTCCAGCTGGTAGCCCTGTGCGTCGACCTTGCCGCTGGGCTTGCCGGTGGCCAGCTCCAGGGCGGCGTCGCCACCGGGCTTGGGCGTCTTGGTCCCCTTCGATCCGGTCGCACCTGCAGCCTGCGTATTGGCGGGCCTCGTCTCGCTCGGCGCAAGCGGCTTGGAATCTGCGGGCTTCGTCTCAGCGGGCTTCGAGTCCCCGGGCTTTGCCTCCGGCGCCGTGGCATTGGCGGCGCCAAGCGTCTTCATCGACAGGATCTCGGTGGCGAACATCGGCCGGGTGACGTTCTTGCCGCCCAGCTCGCCCTGGATGGTGACGATGCCCTTGTCGAGGTCCAGCTTCGTCACCGTGCCGGTGAACTTGCGGGTGGACATCTGCTCCTTGAACTCGACCTCGACGCGATCGCCGACGGCGCCCCACCACGCGCCCTTGGCCAGCTTTAGCTGCTGCTGCTGCGCAGCCGCCTGGGGCAGCAGCGGCGTGCCGCGCGCCGCAGGCTCGGCGAGAAGGAATGCAAGCGACGCCACGGCGCCGAGGAGGGGAAGGGATCGTGCGATGGGGTGCTTGTGCATGGGAATTCCAAGGGTGCCGCGGGGGCCGGGATGACCGGGACGTCCGCGATGACTCGATGCTTGGGAGGCCGGGATCGGCCGTAACTCCGTCGTTTGGGTTCTTCGAAGCTCGTCCTTCGGGGCCAGCGGCGGCACGCAAGACCAGTGGCCGCACGCAAGGGCCGCCGCCCGTGCGGGCTCACCTGCCCAAGCCGCCGCCTCCAGGGCCGCGACCGCCGCCGCCTCCGCCAGAGCCGCCCCGCTGCTTGGCCTTCTGCGCCGCGCGGATCTGCTCCGAGAGCTGCTCGATCAGGAGCTTCAGCTGGTCATCGGTGAGACCACGCTTCCATTCCCACAGCCGGGCGACGGGCGGGTACTGCTTGAAGAGCGCCTGCATCTTCTCCAGGATCTGCTTGCGCTTGCCCAGGTCGCGCTCGTCCTCCATGGGCTGCTGGAAGTCCTCCATCCACTTCTCGGATTCGTCGAAGCGCTTGTGCCACGCGTTCTTGTAGTCGTTGTAGATCTTCTCGCCGGACTCGATCGAGGTGTGCTCGGGGTACCCCAGCAGGATCATCAGGTCGTCCACGTCCTCGGCGATGCCCTCGGCAAGGCCGGTGTCCTCGGCGGTCTTGGCGGTGAAGCGCGCGGACTGGTCATTGGACTGGTCGACGACATACCAGGAGCCGAGCGTGTCGGCGCGCCACTTGGTGGTGCGCCCCTCGATGTCTGCGCTCAGCAGGCGGTCGGGGCGGACCAGCGCATCGCTCAGTTCCTGCGAGCGCCCGCCCTGCTCAAGCACGCCCTTGGCGATGCCGGTCCAGGCGGAGTACATCTTGGCGCGGATGTCCGCGTCGTTGCCGCCGGCCAGCGCGCCGACGATCTCGAGGCCTGCGACGCGGCCGTTGGGGGCGATGAACATGTAGGGCCACGCAAGGGCGTACATGCAGGACATGCCGCGGGCGTCCTCGACGAACATCGCCGTGGGATAATCCCTGAGCTCCTCGTGGAGCTTCATGGCCATGTCGCGGTACTCGGTGACCATGCTGGCGATGCGGCGCGGGTCGACGCGGTCGCCGCGCATCGCGTTGTTCTCGCGCTCCATGTACTTGTCGATGGAGCGGCCGTCATTGGACTTGAGCCTGTAGACGAGCAGGTCGGGCTTCTTCTCCTTGATGTCCTTGACGATGCGCTCATAGATGAGGGGATGGATGTCGGTGCCCATCTGCCCGTCCATCGGGATCACGTAGACCGCCGGCGGCTTGCTGAAGAGGGTGTCCGACGCATAGGGGCTCTTGCCGAAGGGCGAGCCGCGCTGCCCCATCGCCAGCGGCGCGGGCTTGTCACTCGGCTTCGGCTCATTCGCCTGCTTCGGCGCCTCGCCGGCCGGCTTGCCGGCGGGTGAAGTCTCCACTTGCGAACGGCGCGCTCCCTGTCCATCCAGCGGCGCCGTGGTCGACGCATCCGAAGCCAGGAAGAGCGAGGACGCGCTGAGCGCGACGAGGGCTGCGACGGGGGGAATCGTCATGGAGAGAAGTCTATCCTGCGGAGGTTTGCCGACCGGCACGCGAAATGTGCGACACCTGGAGGTTGATACGCGACCGGTGGCCCGGGGTTCTCGGCACCTGGAACGCCCCCCGGGGCAGGCGCGGGCAAGGACGCCTGGTGCCGCAGGCAGTGACGCCGGGCGCCACGGGCAACCCGCCCGCTGCCGCGGGCATCACGCCTGACGGAAGAAGCCGCCTTTAGGCGGGAGGGATGCCCCCGGCGGACTTCAGCGCCCGGACGGCCTGCAGCGCGGCTTCACGGTCAGCAAGGGTGCCATTCAGCTGCTGGTCGTAGATGCCGTCCAGGATCGGGCGGAAGCCCGGCCCCGGGCGCAGGCCGAGCGCCACCAGGTCGTCGCCAGTCACGAAAGGCTGAGGCGCGATGCCCGACTTCGCCAGGTGCGCAAGCTCGGCAGCGAGGCGGGCGGCGCCCGGCCAGCCCTCGGCCTCGAGGAGGCTGCGCCCGATCTGGAAGCCGGCGGCGGCGGCCATGCGCTTGCGGGCTGCTGCATCCCCCGCGTCCCAGGCGGCCACCACCTGTGCGCGCAGCGCAAGCCCCGCCTCGAGCGCCGCGCACTCGTCATTGGAGAGGACCAGGGCGTCGCGCCAGCGGCGCTGGCGGGCGCGAGAATCGTCGGCGTGCGCGAAGTCGCCGGGGGCGCTGTGCATCGTCCGGCCATCGGCAGAGCGGCCCAGCATCCACGCGGCGAGCGCTGCGGCGAAGGGCGCATCGGCGCCCAGCGCCGCCATCCTGGAAAGATCGGCAGCCGCGGGCGGCTCGTTCAGGATGGACGCGCTGAGGCCCAGCGACTCGGCGAGCTCGACGGCGCGGGTGCGCGAAGGGTGAGCCAGCATCCGCCGCACCTCGTTGCCGATGCGCTCGCGGCTGACGGCGGCGAGATCGTGTGCGAAGCGCTGCACCGCTGCCTCGGTCGCGGGGTCGATGCGCAGGCCGAAGCGCGCGGCGAAGCGCACCGCGCGCAGCGCGCGCAGGCGATCCTCGCGGAAGCGCTCGTCAGCGTCGCCGATTGCGCGCAGCACCCCGGCGGCCAGGTCGGCGCGGCCCCCGACATGGTCGATGACCTGTCCGGTGAAGGGATCTTCGAAGAGCCCGTTGATGGTGAAGTCGCGCCGCTGCGCATCCTCGCGGTCGTCGGTGAAGCGCACCGCGGTGGGACGGCGGCCATCGGCGTAGCCCCCCTCGGCGCGGAAGGTGGCCGTCTCGACAGTGCGACCGCCGTGCAGAACCAGCATGACGCCGAAGGACTCGCCGACGCCAACCGCGCGCGGGAAGATCGCACGGATCTCCTCTGGGGTGGCGCTGGTGGCGACATCGAAGTCCGCCGGCTCGTGGCCCAGGAGCTGATCGCGCACGCAGCCGCCCGCGAAGAGCGCCCGGTGGCCCGCGTCGTGCAGCCTTCGCGCGACCCAGAGGGCGGCGTCGCGCGGCGAGAGCGCGGGCGCACTCACGGCGCGGCTCCAGACGGCGCATCGGCCGGGGCTTCGGCGGAGGCTTCAACGGAGCCTTCGGGCCGCGCTATCCAGTACGGCGCGTCCGCCGGGCCGTGGGCGGGCCACGTGCCATTGCTGCGTTCGCGCAACCGTGCGCGGCAGCGCATGCGCAGCTCCTCGACGCGATGGCGCAGCCTCTCCAGGAAGACGGCGCTTCCCTCCTTGGTCCACGCCTCGACCACGTCGGCGGGGATCGGCTCGCCGATCTCCGCCTCCATCCAACCGCGCAGGCGCGGGCCCTTGCGGGTGCGCGGCCAGTTGTCGAAGTTGCCGTCGACGGCCATCGGCACGATCGCCACCTTGGCGCGCCGGGCCAGCAGCGCCACGCCCGGCTTGAAGGGTGCGGTGCGCCCGTCGGCGTTTCGCGTCCCCTCGGGGAACATGAAGATGGAGCGACCCAGTGCGATCTGCTGCAGCGCGGTGCGCAGCGCGCCGGTGTCCCCCGCGCCGCGCTCGATGGGGACGCAGCCGTAGCTGCGCAGCAGCATGCCGAAGGGACGGAAACGGAAGAGGCTCTCGCGGGCGATGGTGGTGTAGGGGCGGTCGAGCGTTGCCGTGCCGCAGCTGAGCGGGTCCAGGAAGCTCTGGTGGTTGCTGACCACGATGATGCCGCCGGTGCGCGGCAACCGCTCGGCCCCCGTGAAGCGGAAGCGATAGAGCAGGCAGATGGTCCAGTAGACCAGCGTGGCGCACGCGGTGAACCATGCCACGCTGATGGCCCCCCTGCCCGGCGCGCGTCGTTCGGCGTCGAAGAGCGTGGTCATCGCAGGAGTCCAGGTCAGAGCGCGGTGGCCGCGCGCGCGGGGCGCGCGGCGGAGAGCAGGTCGGGGGGGACGGCGTCGCGCACGCGGCGCTCCAGTTCGTCGACCACGCCGTCCAGGTTCAGGCCGCTGGTGTCCACACGCTGCGCGCCGTCGGGGCAGATGAGCGGGCCGTCAGAGCGGTTCTCGTCCAGGAAGTCGCGGTCCTGGATGGCGCGGAGCACTGCTTCGTAGTCCGCGGGGCGCCCCTGCGAGCGCATCTGGTCGACGCGCCGGCGCGCGCGCACCTCGGGGTGCGCGTCCAGGTAGAAGCGCACCGCTGCGCGGGGGAAGACCACCGATCCCTGGTCGCGTCCTTCGGTGACCAGGCGCGGGTGCGCGGCGCCGATCGCGCGCTGCGCCTGCACCATGGCGGCGCGCAGTGCGGGCTGGCGCGCAACGATCGTCACCGCCTGGTTGACGTCGGCATCGCGCACGCGCTCGGTCAGGTCGCGGCCGCCCAGCAGAATGCGCGGGGGCCGTGCGCTCCAATCGAAGAGCAGCCCCTCCTCGGCGATCCGCGCGGCCAGCGCAGGGCCGTCAGCGGCGTCGACGCCTTCGTCCAGCGCCACCACGGCGGCGGCGCGGTACATCGCGCCCGTGTCCAGCATCTCGAGCCCCAGCCGCTGCGCCAGCCGCAGCGCGACGGAGCTCTTGCCCGTCCCGGCGGGACCGTCGATGGTGACGATGACGCCCGCGGAGCCGCTCATATCGCCTCCTCGGGATCCAGGATGCCCGCCAGCAGTTCGCGCGCGCGCGTGATCGTCTTCACCGGATCCGTCTTGCCGGGATAGTCGATGCACAGGGTGTTCTGGTACCCCACCGCGCGGACCGCCTCCAGGCATTCCTCCAGCGACCAGGCTTCGTGCTTTCCCAGCTTGTTGAAGCTCTTGATGCTCGCCTCCACCGCCTGGGCGTAGGGGGCGAGGCGGCGCAGGGCCGCGGGCGCGTCGCCGCTGGCGGCCGCGCGCGCGAAGCTGGGCATGCTGCCGATGCGGAAACCGCCGATCTTCTTGATCAGCTCGGCCATGCGCTGCGGGTCGCCGGTGAGCCCGGCGCCCGAACGCAGCAGCAGGTGCGCGTCGAAGCGGTCCAGCCCGATGAGCGCGCGCTTGACGCCGATGGCGATCGCATCCAGCTGGTCCGCCGGGGCATCGGCGATCTCGACGGCGATGCTGGGGGCGCCCAGCTTGCTGGCCGCCATTCCCAGGCGCGAGACGCGGTCGACCGCCTTGGCGCCCTCGGGGCCGCCGAAAGCCAGCGGCGCCTCGTCGATCAGCACCAGGATGGGGCAGCGCGCGCGATCGGCGCGGTCACGCAGCCGCTCGAGCTCGGCCACGCCCATCCCCTTGAGCAGGCTGGCGTTGACGTTCATCCCCTTCATGCCAAGCTCCTCGGCGGCGAACTCCGGGAGCTCGGCGGGCGTCAGCGGCGCCTTGGCGCGCTTGACATAGAGGAGGGACCGGGAGGTGATGGTGAGAAGCATCGGCGCTCCGCGAATCCGGTGGCTGCTGCCGCGGCCGGACCCGTCCGGCGGCGTGGAGCGGTTGCGAGTCTACCGCGTGCGCTATCATTCCGCGCTTCTGCGCACCGCCGCAGGCGAAACCGTGCGGCCACGGAGCGAGAAGCGCTCCCGCGTGCGCCCGCCGGACCGCCGAGGCGCTCCGCAGCAGCGCCCCATCAATCGAACTGACGCCAGAATCCAGCGCGCACGACCGCGCGAAGAGAGGACCACCGATGCCCACCCCGACCAATTGCCGTTTCAGCGACACGCACGAGTGGTTCCGCCAGGAGGGGGACGGCACGGTCACGATGGGCATCACCCAGCACGCGGCCGATGCGCTGACGGACATCACCTTCGTGGAGATGAAGCCCGCGGGAACGCGCCTGGCCGACGGCGGCGTGGTGGGCGAGGTGGAGAGCGTCAAGACCAGCAGCGAGATCTACTCCCCCTTCACTGCCGAGGTGGCCGCGGTGAACGATGCTGCGGCCAAGGACCCCTCGCTGCTGAACAGCGACCCCTACGGCGGTGGCTGGCTGGTGAAGCTGAAGGGGTGCGACGCGGCCAAGCTCCAGGGGCTGATGGACGCCGCCACCTACGACAAGAAGAACGCGCACTGATGCCCCCTGCGACCGCGAAGGCATCCGACGCGGCGCTGGTGCGTGCGCAGGGCGTGCGCAAGACCTACCGCACCGGGGACCGCCCCGTCGAGGCGCTGCGCGGCGCGGACCTGCGCATCGACGCTCCTGGCTTCTACGGCATCATGGGCAGCTCCGGCAGCGGGAAGAGCACGCTGCTCTACCTGCTGGCAGGGCTGGACCGCCCCGATGCGGGCGAGATCGAGGTGGGCGGCGAGCGCGTCGACCAGATGGACGAGCGCTCGCTGACGCTCTACCGGCGGCGACGGATCGGCGTGGTCTTCCAGCAGTACAACCTGCTCCCGACGCTGAGCGCGCTGGACAACGCGATGCTGCCCGGGGTGCTGGACGGGCAGCCGCGTGGCGCGATCCAGGCACGGGCACACGAGCTGCTGGCCTCGCTGGGGCTGGCTGATCGCGCGCACCACCGCCCCGAGGCGCTCTCGGGAGGAGAGCAGCAGCGCGTGGCGATCGCGCGCGCGCTGCTCTTCGAGCCGCCGGTGCTCTTCGCCGACGAGCCGACGGGGGCACTGGACAGCGCCAACAGCGAACGGCTGTGGTCGATGCTGGACACGCTGTCGCAGGAGCGGCGCATGGCGGTGCTGATGGTCACGCATGAGCCCGCCGCCGCGGCGCACTGCCGGCAGGTCTTCGTCATTCGCGACGGGGTCGTCGCCGGAAGCTTCGAGACGGGAGGAATGCATGCGAGCGAGCTGGTGGTTCGCGCTGCAGAGCTTGGCCGCGCGGCGCAGTAGGACCGCGCTGCTGGCGATCGCGGTCGCCCTTGCCAGCACGCTGGTGGTGGCGGTGGGCTGCGGGCTGGAGAGCGCGCGCGCCAACGCCGAGGCGCAGATCCGCCGCTACATCGGGCAGACGGACGCGCGCGTCATCAACCGCTTCGGGGCGACTTTTGACGCTTCGGTGGCCGAGCGCGTGCGCGCGCTGCCCCAGGTGGATGCCGTGGGCATGGTGCTGGGGGGGAGCGTGACGCTGGTGCGCGCCGACGGCGCAGTGGGCGAGGATGGCCGACCGCGCCGCGTGGTGGCGCTGGCGCGCGGGCTGGACTCTGGCGGCGACGCGCGCTTCCGCACGCAGGAGGTGAAGGAGGGGCGCCTGCCCCTGCGCCCCGGCGAGGCGGCGGTGGATCCGCTGACCATCAAGGCGCTGGGCTTGAAGATGGGCGACCGCCTGCAGGTGCAGCGCTTCGGCGACCCGATCGAGCTGCAGGTGGTGGGCATCCTGGACCGCCCCGCGCTGGGCGCGCTGCAACGGCCGCTCATCACCGTCGACCGCGCGACGGTGGTCGAGGCCAACGAGAACGATGGCGCCAGTACGGTGCTGATTGCGCTGAAGCCCGGCACCGACGTGGTGAAGTGGACCGAGGCGCACAAGGGCGAGTTTCCCGAACCACTCTCGCTGGAGCCCAGCGAGCTCTTCAGCAGCGGCTTCGACAAGCAGGCGTACGCCATGCGCCTGGGCTTTGTGCTGATCAGCATGATCGCCTTCATGAGCTGCGCCTTCATCGTGGGCACCGGCATGACCACGGCGGTGGCGGAGCAGCAAAAGGAGCTGGCGATCGCGCGATGCGTCGGCGCCAGCCGCGGGCAGGTCTTTGCCAGCCAGTTGTGGGCGGGTGCGCTGCTCTGCGGCGTAGCGGGCGCGGCGGGCGTGCCGCTTGGCATGGGTGCAGCACGGCTGCTGGCGTGGTGGTTCGCAGACTTGCTGCGGGAGGGCTTTTCGGTGAGCTGGTTCGGGGTGGCACTGGCGGTGGCGGGCAGCCTGGTCGCCGGAGTCGGCGGTTCGCTCTGGGCGGCATGGCAGGCTTCGCGCACCAGCCCGCTGGCCGCGCTCGCGCCGCGCGTGCAGGCGCCGCGGCTGCGGCCGATCGCGTGGCTGGTGCTGGTCGGCGCGCTCTGCCTGGCCGCGCAGCTGGCGCTGCTCCTGGTGCCGGAGGTGCAGGCGCGCTTCTGGGCCTATGCCATCGCGGGCATCCCGCTGGTGCATGCAGGATGGTTCATGCTGGCGGTGCCGACGCTGTGGGTGGTGGCGCTGGCGCTGGCGCCGGGGCTGGAGCGGCTGATGCGCATCCCGCGCGGGCTGCTGACGGGCGCGGTGCGGCAGTCCCCCTACCGGCTGGGGTTCACGGCCGGGGCGCTGATGGTGGGCGTCTCGATCCTGGCCAGCACCTGGACCAACGGCTCGGCGGTGGTGCGCGACCTGAGCGAGCGCGTGCGCATCTCCGATGGCTTCGTCTTCAAGACCAACGGCATGACCGTGGCGGAGCAGGCGCGCGTGAAGGCGTTGCCCGGCGTGCTGAGTGCAGTGCCCATCGGCTACCTGCCGTTGACGGTGATCGGCGAAGAGGTCTTCGGCGTCGCGGGGATCAGCCCCTCGAACGTGGTGTGCGTGGGCTTTCCCCCCGACGAGTTCCTGGCGCTGAACAGGCTGGACTGGATTCAGGGCTCGCCCGAGAGCGCGCTGCCCAAGCTGCGCAGCGGCGCGGGCATCCTGGTGGCGAAGGAGTTCCTGGTGGCGCGCGCCAAGAAGACGGGGGACCACATCCGCCTGGGTGGCGGCAAGACCGAGAAGGACTACGAGATCGTGGGCGTGGTGGGCGCCGCGGGGCTGGACATCGCCACGCAGTTCTTCGGCATCAAGAGCATGTACATGGAGAACGCGGTCAGCTGCGTCTTCATGGACTTCGGCGAGGTGGCGCGCAGCTTCGGCAGCCGCGACGCGTACATCCTGCAAGTGGACATGGACGATGCCACGGGCCCCGCCGAGGACGACACGCTGGCCGAGGCGGTGACGGATGCGGTGCCGGGGGCGGTCTTCGCCAGCGGGCGCGCGATCCGCAAGACCGTGCTGGACGTCGGCAACACGGTGCTGGCGATCACCAGCACGGTGGCCTTCGCGGCACTGCTGCTGGCGTGCATCGGCGTGGGCAACGTGGTGGCGGCGAACATCAGCGCGCGGCGGTTTGAGTATGGCGTGCTGCGCGCCTCGGGCGCCACCAAGGGGCTGCTGGCGCGCATGGTCGCGGGCGAAGTGCTGCTGGTGGCGGTGGCGGGCGCGATCGTGGGCACCGCGCTGGGACTGCACCTGGCCCGCGTGGGCGTGCTGTGGCACCGCGACCTGGGCGGCATGGAGCTTGGCTTCCGCCCGCCGCTGGTGCCGCTGGCGATCGGCTGGGCGGCGATGGTGGTGCTGACGCTGGCGGCGGCGATGCCGGCGATCGTCGCGCTGACGCGCCGCTCGGTGCGCGAGCTGATGGCGTCGGGGTGAGGCGCGGGATTCGCGCGGCCGCTGCGCGCCGGCGCGGCCCCCCGCTCCTATCCTTGCCCCTGCCATGTTCCGACTGCAGAGCCCCTACCAGCCCACCGGCGACCAGCCGGAGGCGATCCGGCAGTTGGTCGAGGGGCTGTCGCAGGGGCGCAAGCAGCAGGTGCTGCTGGGCGCGACGGGCACCGGCAAGACCTTCACGATGGCGAACGTCATCGCGCGCACCGGGAAGCCGACGCTGATCGTCAGCCACAACAAGACGCTGGCGGCGCAGCTCTACGAGGAGATGCGCGAGCTCTTCCCCACCAACGCAGTCTGCTATTTCGTCAGCTACTACGACTACTACCAGCCTGAGGCGTACATCCCGCAGCGGGACATCTACATCGAGAAGGACGCCAGCCGCAACCAGGACCTGGACCGGCTGCGGCTGATGGCGACCAGTTCGCTGCTCTCGCGCCCTGATGTCATCGTCGTCTCCAGCGTCAGCTGCCTGTACGGGCTGGGGTCCCCGGAGGAGTTCCGCAACAAGATGCAGGTGCTGAACGTGGGCACGCGCATCGTGCGCCGCGACTTCCTGCTTGGGCTGGCCAAGATGCAGTACGCCCGCAAGGAGGCGGACCCGGGGCGCGGCAACTTCCGCGTGCGCGGCGACAGCATCGAGGTCTTCCCCGCCAGCGAGCAGTACGCGATCCGCATCGGCCTCTTCGGCGACGAGATCGAGTCGCTGGAGCGCTTCGACCCGCTGACGGGCGAGGTGCTCTCGCAGGAGCGGCGCGTCTTTATCTTCCCCGCCGTGCACTACATGATGCCCGAGGAGCAGATGGCGAAGGCGATCGAGGAGATGCGCGCCGAGCTGGATGCGCGCGTGGCGGAGCTGCGCGGCGAGGGGAAGCTGCTGGAGGCGCAGCGGCTGCTGGGGCGCACCAAGTACGACATCGAGATGATCATGGAGACGGGGTACTGCAGCGGCATCGAGAACTACAGCCGCTTCTTCGACGGCCGCGCGCGCGGGCAGCGGGCGTGGACGCTGCTGGACTACTTCCGCCGCGTCCCCGAGCATGCCGAGGAGGACTGGCTCACCATCATCGATGAGAGCCACGTCACGCTGCCGCAGATCCGCGGCATGTACTTCGCCGACCGGCAGCGCAAGCAGACGCTGGTGGACCACGGCTTCCGACTGCCCAGCGCCATGGACAACCGGCCGCTGACCTTCGAGGAGTTCAACGGCATCGTGCCCGCGATCGTCTACGTCAGCGCGACGCCCGCTCCCTACGAGCTGGCGCAGTGCGAGGGAATCGTGGCGGAGCAGGTCATCCGCCCCACGGGACTGGTGGATCCGCCGATCGAGGTGCTGCCCGCGCGCGGCCAGGTGCCAGACCTGCTGGAGCGCTGCCGCGAGCGCGCGCGCCGGGGCGAGCGTGTGCTGGTGACGGCGCTGACCAAGCGCCTGTGCGAGGAGCTGACCAACTACCTGCACAACAACGGCGTCAAGGTGCGCTACCTGCACAGCGAGATCGAGACGCTGGACCGGCTGCACATCCTGAAGGAGCTGCGCGAGGGCGAGTTCGACGTGCTGGTGGGCGTCAACCTGCTGCGCGAGGGGCTGGACCTGCCCGAAGTGAGCCTGGTGGCGATCCTGGACGCCGACGCGCAGGGGTTCCTGCGCAGCCAGTCGAGCCTGATCCAGACCATGGGGCGCGCGGCGCGCAACGCGGGCGGCGAGGTGATCATGTACGCCGACCGCGTCACCCCCGAGATGCAGGCGGCGATCGAGGAGGTGACGCGACGGCGCGCCAAGCAGCTGGCCTTCAACAAGGAGCATGGCATCACGCCGGAGACGATCGTGAAGGCGATCCGCAGCGGGATCGAGATGGAGATCAAGGCCAACCGCACCGTGCGCGAGGCGGCGGGGGAACGCGTGGCGCGCACCTTCGACAAGGCCGAGGCGCTGCTCGAGCTGGAGACCGAGATGCTGGAGGCGGCGCAGGGGCTGGAGTTCGAGAAGGCCGCGCGCCTACGCGACCAGATGAAGCGCCTGCACGCGCTGCCCGAGGTGGACGGCATGGCGACGGTGGAGCCCGACGAGGAGAAGCCGCGCCCGAAGGCGGGGATGCCGGGGACGCGCGCGGGGCGGGGCAAGAAGGGGCGTAGGTAAGGTGCTTCGAAGATCAGCAGATCGCGTCCATCGCGATCGATTCTGCCGCCCGGTCAGCTTTCTGGACGCCCCAAACGTCGGACAAAATAGTCCTTCCCAAGTGTCTGCGCCCCCTTGCGCGTGGGGCGAGCGATCGCCGGTGCGGGCGTTCCGTCCCTTGTCAATACTGCGATCTTCGCTTCGGCCTCGAGCTCCAGAAGTGCTTTGCGATACTCCGGCTCACAATGCAGATTGGTGGGCTGCTCGGGCCAATTGATGCAGATGGTCTTCACCATCAAGCTGCCATCGCCGATCGCGTCCAGCACTTCCTGCTTGAATGCAGGCCACTGTCCGCCGAGAAGTCGCCGCGTCCCCGTGTTGCTCGCTTGAATCTTCTCGAACCCTCCATGGCCTTCGTCGGTTTCTCCAAGTCTCCACATGACTTCCTTCATGATCCGAAAGGCGATCGGATGCTTAGAAACATGGATGAAATAGTGGCTCGTCGCGCGGCTGTCTTCCTTCTCAACTCGGAACGCGGCAACGAAGCGGGCGCCGGCGTCGTCGACAAACGCCTGCCTATATGACTCGATGATTGCGAGCTCTCGCTCTCCCGCGCTCATCGTCGCAGTCTTGGCGAGAAGCGCCGAAACGCGTTCCGATGAACCGAACAGACTGACTAGAGTTTCGCTCATCTCCTCAAGGCCTGCGACGCGACGAACTGCGTCCACGTTGAAAAAAATGAACGCCTCAGCCTTCCCTTGCGCGAGGACTCTTCGGATCGTGTCGAAGGAAACGCCACTGATGCCGCAAGGATCGACGAAGAGAAACGTTGGTGCGAGGCTCTTTACTTGCTCGAATACAAATGCGACATTGTCGGCGAATGACCCATGCCGAACAAACGGTGGGCGGATACCTGGATGCTGAAGGCAGAATGACTCGACTGATTCCTTTAGCAACTGATACCGCTCGTCGTCGCTTTCGATGAACAGCGTCGTCGCTCGCTTGGCAAACTCAGACTTCGACGCAAAGAGTTCGAGCGCCAGAAGGGGCGAGCCTGGATGGGAGACTCCGTCCTCGCCGACGTATTCGCCGCTCCCCGCAAAGCCATCGATGTAGACCAGATTCTGGTTTCCCTCCTTCAGGATTGTGAAGTACGCGGCGAGGTAGTTCCGGAGGATCCGGTGCTTCAACCGCGTCTGTTCACGATACTGCTTGAAGTGCTCCTGATCGCCCCGTGTCATGCATTGTACCCCGCTGTGTGTGACTTGATGGTGTGCGAACGGGAAACTCATCCCAAGTGCGGCCGTCAAGCTCTCGCCCAGCCGTCTTCTTGTTCGTCCCGCCCCACTGCTTGAAGAAGAATGCGACGCTACGCACTTCGCATTGCCGCTTGATCTGATGTACCCACGCCTCGTCCATCGGGCGCGCACCCGGTCCAGACTCCCCGCCGACGATGACCCACCTGATGCCAGTGAGCGGCAGCCGAGGCAATGGCCCGATCAGCGGTTCGCATGACAAGAACCGAATCGCGGCGGGAATGCGCTGCAGGATGCGGATCCGCTCAATGACCCGGCGATCCTCGACGCTGGTTCCCATCCAAACATTTTTCGGCCATGGCAATTGATGGGCGATCGCGAGCGCTCGCTCAGGGCGCTTGGTGAGAACCTGAAAGGTGTGCTGTGGGCACTCCTCCATCACACCGAAAATCTGCTGCACGAACTCAAGCGGTACCGCTTCGTGGAAGAGGTCACTCATCGAATTGACGAAAACGACGCGGGGAAGCCGCCAGTGCCGCGGCACATCCAACGAATCCTGATCGAGATTGATGTGTCCAGTGAAGACGGGCAGCCCACCGCTTGTCCTCTTCGCGGTGCCGCCATACTTGCGCCCGACACCATTTCCCATCGTGGCGAGCCGCAATGCCAACCGCGCCGCATAGCAGTTGCGGCATCCGGCGGAGACCGGCGAACAGCCGGCCACCGGATTCCACGTGGCGTCCGTCCATTCAATCGACGACGATTGAGCCATGATGGCGGTGTACCACAGGTACCCTAACAAACTAATAACAGTCCCCGGTTTTTGCGAAAATTCTAGGAGCGCCCGTCAACGACCCCTACTGGCATGGCCGCGCGTCGTGGATCGATCTCGCACTTAAATCGGGCAAACGACCAGATGAGGCCCGGCAGCTGCCTGACACCCTGCCTAACCAAAACTGACAACCGACAACCGCGGGGCCTTCGCTCAAACGTGTAGAAGTCACCACGCCTGCCGGCGGGTCAGGCACGCCGCGGCCCGAGCACCATCCGGCGCGCAGCGCGGCGGGCGATCTCGAGTTCGGTGCGATCCGTGCGTCCCGTGCCGGGTCGATCGGTGTGCCGCTGAGGCAGCCCCCCCGCTGGGCGGACCGGGGTGGCGGAGGAGGCAATTCGCGGGGTCGTGCGCATCGGGACACTTGATTCTTCGGTCCAGCCCGGTGACTGGACGCAGAAGATCGGCGGAGAGGGCAATTCCCCCGAAGTTGTTGAGCGCAAGCCCCGGCGGGAGGGCTCTTTCCGGACGCCAGGAGGCAAAACGGACGCGCGGGCCGAAGGGCATCGCCTACCGTCCCCCTTCCAGGACCGCCCCCGTGAAGCGCACCGAAGCACCCACCCCCGAGAGCCGCTGCATCCGCATCCGCGGGGCGCGCGAGCACAACCTGCGCGGCGTCGACCTGAGCATCCCGCGCGACTGCCTGGTGGTGATGACGGGGGTCAGCGGCAGCGGCAAGAGCTCGCTGGCCTTCGACACGATCTTCGCCGAAGGGCAACGCAAGTACATGGAGAGCCTCTCCGCGTACGCGCGCCAGTTCCTGGACCAGATGCAGAAGCCCGACGTGGACTCCATCGAGGGTCTGCCGCCGACGATCGCGATTGAGCAGCGCGGCGGCGGGCACACGCCGCGCAGCACCGTGGCGACCACCACCGAGATCTACGACTACCTGCGCCTGCTCTTCGCGCGCTGCGGCACGCCCACCTGCTGGCACCGGGACGAGAAGGGGCGCCTCTGCGGCAAGCCGATCAGCGCGGCCAGCCCCTCGCAGATCGTCGAGGCGCTGATGGCGCACGCGGGCAGGCGCATGATGATCTGCGCGCCGGTGATCCGCGGCAAGAAGGGCTTCCACAAGGAGGTGCTGGAGGGGCTGGCGAAGCAGGGGCTGGTGCGCGCACGCGTCGACGGCGCGGTGGTCGACATCCGCGAGACGCTGAAGGCGGGCGGCGAGAACCCCCTTGGCCTGGGGCGCTACGAGACGCACGACATCGAGGCGGTGGTGGACCGCGTGGAGTCGCGCGAGGAAGACCGCCAGCGCATCGCCGAGAGCATCGAGACGGCGCTGAAGCTGGGCGAAGGGGGCGCAGTGGTGCTGGTGGAGGAGCCGGACGGGCGCTGGAGCGAGACGCGCTACAGCGAGAAATTCAGCTGCGCCGACCATCCCGAGTGCGCGCTCGAGGAGCTTGAGCCGCGCCTCTTCAGCTTCAACAGCCCGCATGGCGCCTGCCCCGAATGCGCAGGACTGGGGCATGTGCAGGAATTCGACGAGGCGCTGGTGGTCCCCGACCACGCGCTGCCCTTCATCGAGGCGATCGAGCCGTGGCGGCGAAACGGACCGCGCATGAACGCGCACTACGCACGGGCGCTGCGCAATTTCGCGGCGTTCTTCAAGGTGAAGCCCGGCACCGCCTTCACCGCGCTCCCCGCCAAGGTGCGCGCGGCCCTGATGAACGGCATCCCCGAGGCGGAGCAGAAGGCGCTGGGAGCGAAGTTCGAGGGCGTGCTGCCCAGCCTGAAGCGCCGCTTCGCCGAGAGCGAGAGCGAATTCATCAAGGAGCGGCTGCTGGCGTACATGAGCGCGGCCCCCTGCCATGCCTGCGGCGGCAAGCGGCTGAAGCCCGCGGCGCTTGCGGTGAAGCTGCACAGCGGGACGCTGGACGTCGGCATCTCCGATGCGACGGCGATGGGGATCGAGCGCGCGCTGGGCTTCTTCAGCAGCCTGCGGCTGGGCACGATGCAGGCGCGCGTGGCGGCGCCCATCCTGAAGGAGATCGACGCACGGCTCGGCTTCCTGGCCAGCGTGGGCCTGGGCTACCTGACGCTGGACCGCGCGAGCGCGACCCTCTCGGGGGGCGAGGCGCAGCGCATCCGGCTGGCCACCCAGGTGGGCAGCGGGCTGGTGGGCGTGGCGTACGTCCTGGACGAGCCGACGATCGGCCTGCACCAGCGCGACAACGACCGCCTGCTGGCGACGCTGCGGCGGCTGGCGGACATCGGCAACACGGTCCTGGTGGTGGAGCACGACGAGGACGTCATCCGCGCCGCGGACTACCTGGTGGACGTGGGTCCCGGCCCAGGGCGCCACGGCGGGCTGATCGTGGCGCATGGCACCGTCGAGGAGGTGGCCGCGAACAAGGAGAGCCTGACTGGCGCGTACCTGAGCGGCGCACGAGCGATCGCGGTGCCGCAGAAGCGCCGCGCGGTGAGCGCCGCCAACGCCATCATGGTGAAGGGGGCGCGCGAGAACAACTTGAAGGGGATCGATGCGGCCTTCCCCCTGGGCGGCATCGTCTGCGTCACCGGGGTCAGCGGCAGCGGCAAGAGCACGCTGGTCAGCGACATCCTGCTGAAGGCCGCGCAGAAGTCGGTGCACGCGGCGAAGGTGGTGCCGGGGGCGCACACCCGCGTCACGGGGCTGGCGGGGATCGAACGCGTGGTCGAGGTGGACCAGAGCCCCATCGGCCGCACGCCGCGCTCGAACCCGGCCACCTACACCGGGATGTTCGATGACATCCGCAAGCTCTACGCCGCGATGCCCGAGGCGAAGATCCGCGGCTACGAGCCGGGACGCTTCAGCTTCAACGTCAAGGGGGGCCGCTGCGAGGCGTGCCAGGGCCAGGGGACGGTGAAGATCGAGATGCACTTCCTGCCCGACGTCTTCGTCGCCTGCGACACCTGCAAGGGCAAGCGATACAACCGCGAGACGCTGGAGATCCGCTTCAAGGGCAAGACCATCGCCGAGCTGCTGGACCTGACGGTGGACGACGCCGTGAAGGTCTTCGAGGCGCACCCGCGGGTGCGGCGCATGCTGGAGTGCCTGCGCGACGTGGGCCTGGGGTACATGCAGCTGGGGCAGGCGAGCACGACGCTCAGCGGCGGCGAGGCGCAGCGCGTGAAGCTGGCCACCGAGCTGGGCGGGCAGGGATCCTCCTGCAGCCTCTATGTGCTGGACGAGCCGACGACGGGGCTGCACTTCGCCGACGTCGAGCGGCTGCTGAGCGTGCTGCAGCGGCTGGCGGACGCGGGGCACACGCTGGTCATCATCGAGCACAACCTGGACGTGGTGAAGTGCGCCGACTGGATCCTGGACCTTGGTCCCGACGGCGGCGAGCGCGGCGGGAACATCGTGGCCGAGGGGACACCCGAGGACGTGGCGCGCACCGAGGCTTCGCACACCGGCCGTTACCTGCGGCCGATCCTGGAACGCGCGGGGACGATGGGCGCGACTACGCCCGCTGCAGCTTCGCGTACTCGAGCACCAGCGTCTTCACGCCCACGGTCCGGAAGGAAACCTGCACGCTCGTGACGCTGCCGCGCGGCAGGATCGCCTGCACGACGCCGATGCCGAACAGCGCGTGCCGGACCGCGCAACCCACCGGGAACTGCGCCGCCAGGCTGCGCTTGTGCGGCACGTCGCCGAATTCGTCGGGGGCGGGGTCGTCGGCGTCGCTGCCGTCCAGCCACGCGCTGGCCAGGTCCTGGCGTTCGGCGTCGGCCTCGGGAATCTCGCGCAGGAACTCGCTCTCCATGCTGCTCATGCGCATGCCGCGCACGGTGCGGCGCGCCGCGTGTGTCAGCAGCAGGCGCCGCTTGGCGCGGGTCATTCCCACGAAGCAGAGGCGGCGCTCCTCCTCGATGTCCTCGTCGCCTTCGCGGGCGCGGGCGTGCGGCAGCGTCCCCTCCTCGCAGCCGATGACCGCCACCAGGCCGAACTCCAGCCCCTTGGCGGCGTGCAGCGTCATCAGGGTGACGGCGCCGGAGTCGGGGTCCAGCGCGTCGGTGTCCGCCACCAGCGCCACGTTCTGCAGGAACCCCTGCAGCGCGCGCAGCAGCGTGGGGGCCGGGGCGTCGGGATCGTCGGGCAGCTCGAAATCGCCTGCGGCGCTCACCACCTCGTCCAGGTTGGCGCGGCGCTGGTCCAGCTCCTCACCCTCCAGGCCGTCGGCGAACTCGCGCAGGCCACCCTCCTCCAGCACCATGCCCACGAAGGCGGCCAGCGTGTCGGCGCCGCGGCCATCCAGCAGCGCGCGCCAGCGCGCCACCATGGCGGCGAACTCCTCGATGCGCTTGGCGCTGCGCTCGGGCACGCCCGCGCCGCGCGCGTGCACCAGCGCCGCCAGCAGCGGCATGCGCTGCGCCGCCGCCACGCGCTCGACGCGCGCCAGCGAGGTGTCGCCGATGCCGCGCGGCGGGACGTTGACGATGCGCGCGCACGCCACGTCGTCCGCCGCGTTGGCCACGATGCGCAGGTAGCCGATCAGGTCCTTCACCTCCTTGCGGTCGAAGAAGGCGGTGCCGCGCACGATGCGGTACGGGATCTGCCGGCGGCGCATCGCGTCCTCGATGACGCGGCTCAGCGCGTTCATGCGGTAGAGGACCGCCATCTCGCGCCACGGGACGCCCTGCGCCGAGGCCTCGACCATCGCCTTCGCCACCTCGTCCGCCTCGGAGTGCTCGTCGCCGCAGCGCACGATGCGCACCTTCTCGCCCGCGCCAAGCGCCGTGTAGAGGGGCTTGGCCTTGCGCCGGCGGTTGTGGCGGATGAGGCCGTCGGCGGCGGCGACGATGTGCCCCGTCGAGCGGAAGTTCTCCCCCAGCGCCACCGTGCGCGCTCCCTCGAAGCACTCCTCGAAGTCCAGGATGTTGCGGATGTCGGCGCCGCGCCATCGGTAGATGGACTGGTCGGGATCGCCCACCACGCAGATGTTGCGGTGCGCCCCCGCGATCAGCCGCGCGATGGCAAACTGCGCACGATTGGTGTCCTGGTACTCGTCGATCAGCAGGTAGCGATAGCGCTGCGCGGCGGCCGCGCGCAGCGCGTCGTTGGTCTCCAGCGCCAGCGCGGTGCGCATCAGCAGGTCGTCGAAGTCCAGCGCCTTGTGCCGCGCCAGCGTGCGCTCGTACGCCGCGTACGCCTTGGCGATCTGCCGCGCGCTGAAGTCCCCCGCCGTCTCGGTGAAGCGCTGCGCATCGACCAGCTGGTTCTTCGCCGCGCTAATGCGGTGCAGCACCGCGGCGGGCTGAAAGTTGCTGGCGTCCAGCCCCACCTCGGCCACCGCGGACTTCACTGCCGCGCGCTGGTCGTCCGCGTCGTAGATGACGAACTCAGGGTCGACGCCGCACTCCACTGCATGGCGGCGCAGGAACATCGCGCAGAAGGCATGGAATGTGCTCACCACCAGGCTGCGCCGCGTGCGCAGTTCGGCGGGCAGCATCGACTCGACGCGCGCGCGCATCTCCCCTGCGGCCTTGTTGGTAAAGGTGAGCGCGAGGATGTTCCATGTGGGCACCCCCTGCGCGACCAGGTAGGCGATGCGCCGCGTGATCACGCGCGTCTTTCCCGAGCCGGGACCGGCGAGCACCAGCAGCGGTCCCTCGATGTGCATCACCGCCTGGCGCTGGTCTGGGGTGAGCCCCTCCAAGAGCGACTCGGGGGCGAGACCGGATTCCTGGGCGGATGGGGGCATCGCGCCACCACCTTCTCCTGGCGGCAGCTGCGGCGCGCGCCCGTGCCGCGGCGCAGGCGCAGACGCGACCGGAGGCGCCGGAACGGGCGCGATCGGCGGCTGGGGCTGTGTCGGTTCGGGAAAGAGCATGCGCGGGTGCTTCCGTGCGTCGCGACGCGGTCGGGCGAGTCTATGAAGACACCGCGTGACAAACTGTCCACACCGCCGTTGCGCCGGTTCACCGCGAAATCGAATCGCTAACCCGTTCGGACGGCGCGACTTGCACCATCGGATCCCAAAAGGCGATAAAAACGCTCAAGTTGGGGTTGAAGCCCCAACCTGTAGGGGTACCATGCGCCTGCCTCTCTAGGTGTAGTAGTCAGAAGTGGTTGGTGTGTGCCGTACAAATGCCGTACAGACGGCTGTTCCGAAGCGACTTTCGGATTCGCGCCCGGTGCGATCCGTGAAATGGGGTTGGGTCGATGAGCATCCTGTGTGACACCCAGATCCGCGACACCGTGCGGATCGTTCCCTTCGCCGCCAACACGAAGCGCCCGGGAACCGTCTCCTTCGGCGTCAGCAGCTACGGCTACGACGTGCGCGTCGGCACCTGCTTCAAGATCTTCACCAACGCGACCAGCGGCGGCACCGCGATCGTGGACCCGAAGAACTTCTCCAGCGACCTCTTCATCACCATCGACACCGAGCAGACTGGGAAGGACCACATCGTGATCCCGCCCAACTCCTTCGCGCTGGCGGAGACGGTGGAGACGATCGAGGTCCCCCGCGACGTCCTGGCGATCTGCGTGGGGAAGAGCACCTACGCACGCTGCGGCATCATCGTCAACGTCACGCCGCTCGAGCCCGAGTGGCGCGGCAAGGTCACCATCGAGATCAGCAACACCACTCCCCTCCCGGCCAAGATCTACGCCAACGAGGGGATCGCGCAGATGATCTTCCTGCGCGCCGAGAAGACCTGCGCCGTCAGCTACGCGGACAAGGGCGGCAAGTACCAGGACCAGGCGGGGCTCACCCTGCCGCGCGTCGACGGACTGCCCTTCGTCGACGGCACCCCCAACCAGCACTGAACCGACACTCCCAAGGCGCGCGCCGCTGCACCGGCGCGCGCCCACGCACCACGGCACCCGGATCACGACCACATGCGAATCGCACGCCGCTTCACCACCGCAGGCAAGGACGTCTACAAGAGCCTTGAATGGACGACGCGCTCCAGCCGCATCGCCAATTCGGACGGCAGCACCGTCTTCGAGATGCAGGACGCGCAGGTGCCCGCAAGCTGGAGCCAGCTGGCGACGGACATCGTGGTCAGCAAATACTTCCGCAAGGCAGGCGTGCCGCAGTTCGGCGCCGATGGCAAGCCGATCAAGGACGCGGCGGGCAAGCCGGTGCTGGGTCCCGAGCGCAGCGTGCGCCAGGTGGTGCACCGCCTGGCGGGCTGCTGGCGCCAGTGGGGCGAGAAGTTCGGCTACTTCACCACCAAGAAGGACGCGGACGCCTTCTACGACGAGCTTGCGGCGATGCTGCTGAACCAGATGGCGGCGCCCAACAGCCCGCAGTGGTTCAACACCGGCCTGAACTTCGCCTATGGCATCACGGGCCCCGCGCAGGGGCACTGGATCGCCGACCACAAAAGCGGCAAGGTCACGCTTGCCAAGGATGCCTACACGCACCCGCAGCCGCACGCCTGCTTCATCCAGAGCGTCCGCGACGACCTGGTGGGCGAGGGCGGCATCATGGACCTGTGGACGCGCGAGGCGCGCCTCTTCAAGTACGGATCGGGCACCGGCACCAACTTCAGCGGCCTGCGCGGCGACAACGAGCCCCTCTCGGGGGGCGGGCGCAGCTCCGGGCTGATGAGCTTCCTGAAGATCGGCGACCGCGCGGCGGGGGCGATCAAGTCCGGCGGCACCACGCGCCGCGCCGCCAAGATGGTCTGCCTGAACGTGGACCACCCCGACATCGAGGCGTTCGTGAACTGGAAGGTGCGCGAGGAGCTGAAGGTGGCCGCGCTCGTCGAGGGGATGAAGCACCTGGCGCCCAACCAGCGCGCCGTGGCGGACTCCATCGGCCTGAAGCTGGACTACGACTTCAACGGCGAGGCGTACTACACCGTCAGCGGGCAGAACTCGAACAACTCGGTGCGCCTCTCCGACCAGTTCATGGACGCCGTCCTGCAGGCGGGCGAGTGGAAGCTGATCCGGCGCACCGACGGCAAGGTGGCGCGCACGCTGCCTGCCGCCGACCTGTGGCGCCAGATCAACGAGGCGGCGTGGCACTGCGCCGACCCGGGCGTGCAGTTCGACAGCACGATCAACGCATGGCACACCTGCCCGGAGGGGGGGCGCATCAACGCCAGCAACCCCTGCAGCGAGTACATGTTCCTGGACAACACGGCGTGCAACCTGGCCAGCATCAACCTGCTGAAGTTCTACGACCCCGAGACGCGTGCCTTCGACCTTGAGGGGTACGAGCACGCGATCAGCCTGTGGACCGTGGTGCTCGAGATCAGCGTGCTGATGGCCAGCTTCCCCAGCCGCGAGATCGCCGAGCTGAGCTGGAAGTACCGTACCCTGGGGCTGGGCTACGCCAACCTGGGCGCGATGCTGATGCAGGCGGGCATCCCCTACGACAGCGCCGAGGGGCGCGCCGTCTGCGGCGCGCTCACCGCCATCCTCACCGGCCGCAGCTACGCGGCCAGCGCGATCCTGGCCGCCGAGCACGGGCCCTTCGAGGGGTACAAGGCGAACAAGGAGCACATGCTGCGGGTGATCCGCAACCATCGCCGCGCGGCGATGGGCGTGGCGCGCGACAGCGGCGAGTACGAGGAGATGCGCATCGCGCCGGTGCCGGTGGACCATCAGGTCTTCGAGGCGGGGCGCATCGGCATCGCCAACGCCACCGACATCCTGGGGCGCGCCGTCGCGGCGTGGGACGATGCGCTGTCCTTCGGCAAGAAGCACGGGTTCCGCAATGCGCAGGTCACCGTGATCGCGCCGACGGGCACCATCGGCCTGCTGATGGACTGCGACACCACCGGCGTCGAGCCGGACTTCGCCCTCACCAAGTTCAAGAAGCTGGCGGGCGGCGGCTACTTCAAGATCGCCAACCAGTCGCTGCGCCCGGCGCTGCGCGCGCTGGGCCACTCGCCCGCGCAGGTGGACGAGATCCTGGCGCACGTGATGGGCACGCTGAGCCTGGAGACGCCGCTGCCGCTGGAGGATGGCACCATCCCCGCCCACGGCCGGAGCTTCCGCGAGTACCTGATCGAGATGGGCTACACCGGCGACGAAGTGGTGCAGGTGGAGAACAGCCTGCCGACGGTCTTCGAGATCGGCTTCGCCTTCAACGCGTGGAACATGCCCGAGCGGGTGCTGGCCGCGCTGGGCATCGGCGCCGCGGCGGCGCGCACCGACGGCAAGTTCAACGGGCTGCGCGCCCTGGGGCTGAACCGCCGCCAGATCGATGCGCTGAACCTGCGCATCTGCGGCACGCTGACCGTGGAGGGTGCCCCCTACCTGAAGGAGAAGCACCTTCCCGTCTTCGACTGCGCCAACCGCTGCGGCGCGCTCGGTACGCGCTTCATCGCCCCCGAGGGGCACATCCGGATGATGGCGGCCGCACAGCCCTTCATCTCGGGCGCCATCTCCAAGACGATCAACCTGCCCAACGAGGCGCAGGTGGCCGAGATCGGCGCCTGCTACACGCTGAGCTGGGAGCTTGGACTGAAGGCGAACGCCCTTTACCGTGACGGCTGCAAGCTGAGCCAGCCGCTCAGCACCAAGTCGGACGCCTCGGAAGAGCGCGAAGAGGAGGACACGGAGGGGCTGGCCGAGGCCGCCGTGCTGGCGGCTGCGGCGTCTGCCGTGGCGCCGGACAAGGCCGCCGCCGAATCCCCGGCAGAATCCCCCGCGGTGGTCGAGCGCGTCGTCGAGCGCGTGGTCAACGTCGACCGCATCATCGAGCGCCCGATGCGCAAGCGCCTGCCGGACACCCGCGGGTCGATCACGCACAAGTTCAACGTCGCGGGCCACGAGGGGTACCTGATCGTGGGCCTCTACGAGGATGGCAAGCCCGGCGAGCTCTTCATCACCATGGCGAAGGAGGGCTCGACGATCGGCGGGCTGATGGACTCGCTGGGCACGGCGATCAGCCTGGCCCTGCAGTACGGCGTGCCCGTCGAGAGCATCGTCAACAAGTTCGCGCACCAGCGCTTCGAGCCGATGGGGATGACGACCAACAGCGACATCCCCTTCGCCAAGAGCCTGGTGGACTACATCTTCCGCTGGCTCGGCATGGAGTTCATCGCGGGGTACCGCGAGCAGAACGCACCGCGCCGCGCCAAGCCCGCCGAGCTGGGGCTCGGGGGACTGGCCGCGGGAGGCCTCGGTGACGGCGGCGCAGGATGCGCCACCGGATCGCAAGCTCAGGGCGCAGTCAAGGAGGACGCATGGCCCGCACGACACCCCGGAAGCACCATCTCGCACGGCTCGGCGACGGAAGGTCCGTCTGCAGGAGCATCGGCGCTGCACCAATCCGCCCGGGCGAGGGCGCCCGCAGCCTCGATCCTGGCCGATCGCACCCTCTCCGACATTGTGGCCGGGTCGATGACCGGCGATTCGGATGGGGCGTCGGTGCAGATCATCTCAGTCACCGAAACCGTCGCCGTCGCGCGCTCCGGGTCGGTGCTTGACCAGTCCAACGCGCAGATGATGGGCGACGCCCCCGCCTGCAGCGACTGCGGCTCGATCACCGTCCGCAACGGCACCTGCTACCGCTGCCTGAACTGCGGCAACTCGATGGGTTGCTCGTGAAGGCGGCCTGAACCACTCGGTCCCGCGGCGCGCCACGGACGCGCGCGCCGCGGGACCGGCGGAACCACCGGATCCCAATCGCACATGCGGGCCCAGGCAGGCCCTTCGAAGGACACCAGAGGAAAGCTCCCATGAACCATGCGCCGGCGGGCGGAACTCCGACCCGCCCCCGGCGCGACAAAAGACGCGATGTGGCGTGCGCACAAGGTCAAGACGGTCGGCAGGTGGATGGACCCTCCTTGCATGGCCGGATGAGCACGGATCAAGCGCACTTCGGCCCCCTCTCCAGGGCACGGACGCCCCGAACGCCGCTCTGAAGCACGGACGCCTCGGCGACCGGCGAACGGGCGGCCCAAGCTCCTGGAAGGGCGACACGAGCCTGACGCCACGCCCATCGCGTCGTTACCCATGCAGGGCGCCATGCGCGCTGCATTTCCTCCCCCCCGCTGCGGTTGCCCACCATCGCAGCGGGGGTTTTTCATTCCGCGCGGGTCGGTTAGTCGGATCGGCCGCGCGCACCCCCGAGCGCGCGCCCGCGCGCACGCCGGCGCGCACGCCCTCGTGCTGCCGTTCGGGCCGCGCGATTTCCTCCTACACTTGACCGCCCATGGCCGGACGAACCTGTTCCATCGCTGCCCGACTCCTCCTGCTGACGGTGGCGATCGCCGGCGCCGCCTGCGAGACGACCCCCGAGGCCGCCTCCGCGGCCCGCATCGAGGCGATGGGAACGGCTCCGATCACCCATGTCATCCTGATCCGCCTGAAGGATCCCACCCGCATCGCCGAGCTGGTGGCCGACTGCAACGCCGCGCTCCCCCGCATCGAGGCGGTGGCGGGCTACTCCTGTGGCGTCCCCCTGGTGACCGACCGGGCCAGCGTGCTCAGCGATTATGACGTGGGGCTGTACGTGGGATTCCGAACCGAGGCGGACTACAAGGCGTACCTGGACGATCCCCGCCACCTGGAACTGGTGGCCCGATGGAAGGAAGCCTGGAAGGGCGTCACGATCTACGACATCGTCGAGAGCGTTGCCCCTGCCTCGGCAGTAGCACTCCCGCCGCGCGCCACCAGTGGCGCTGCGGCTGCCGCCTCCGGCAGGGCGACGGGCGAGGGCGATGCGGCCGCGGCGCCCGCGCGGCCCGCCACCGATCGTCCGACTCCCGCACGGGAATCGGCACCAACGGCGCCTCCCTCCGCGGGCGGCGCACCGTCCGCGCGTCCCTGACCGCTACACTCAAAACCCATGGCGATCGAAACCACCCTGCAGCCCCGCCAGAAGTGGTGGAACCTTCTCTACGCAGTCATCTGCCTCGTCCTGGCACTCTGGGGCGCCTATGACTACTGGGTCTCGATCCCCGCCCGCGAGACGGCGGCCAAGGAGTACGAGGAAGCAGTGGCAGTGGTGAGCGAAATGCAGGCGCAGGCCGCCGCCAACCAGACGACCCCGGGGGCGGCGCAACCACTGACCGCCGAAAAGCTGCAGCGGTACGAAGCGGCCAGCAAGGTGGTCGATCGGTACAAGGGCGCCACCCCCACACGCCCCGCGGCGTACGACCGCCCGGTGCAGATGTGGCTCTACATCGTGGGCTGCGGCGTGCTGGGCACCCCTTGGTTCCTGTGGCAGTGGATGGTCTCGGCGCGCAAGCACTATCGGCTTGATGACGATGGCACGCTGCACAGTCCCGAGGGGGACTTCAGCAGCTCGCAACTGGCGGACATCGACATGAGCAAGTGGATGAGCAAGTCGACGGCCACGGTGTCGACGACCGACGGCCGGAAGATCGTCCTGGACGACTACAAGTTCAAGAACATGCACCTGATCGTGGGGGCGCTGGCGGTGCGTTTCTACCCCGAGAACTGGACAGAGGATGCGCGCGACCTGCAGCGCCAGCGCGCCAAGGAGGCGCTGGAGGCCGCGGCGGCCAACGCCCCCGCCCCGGGGGCCTCGCACGATTCCAATCCGGACCACACCGCCCGCAGCTGATCGACGGGACCATCCATGCGCTCGACCGCCGAACCGACCACCGCGATCCCGAAGCAGGATCGCTGCGCCGACCTGCCCCACCGCCCGCGCGTGCTGCTGGGCAAGATGGGGCTGGATGGCCACGACCGCGGCGTCAAGCTGATCGCGCGGATCATGCGCGACAGCGGTATCCATGTCGTCTACAGCGGACTGTGGCAGACGCCGCGCAGCCTGGCGATCGGCGCGCGCGACGAGGACGTCGACTGCATCGCCTGCTCGATGATGTCGAACTCGCACCTGGTGCTGGTGCCGCGGCTGCTTGCCGAGGTGAAAGCGGTGGGCCGCCCGGACATCGCGGTGAACGTCGGCGGCATCATCCCGCAGGCAGACGTCCAGGCGCTGCTGGACGCCGGTGTCGCCCGCATCTATCACACCGGCACGGGGATGGAGGAGATCGTCGACAGCGTGCGCGCCTGCGTGAAGCAGTACGCGCCGCTGAAGTCGCCCGCCCCCGAGGCGGTGCTGGCGCGGCACATCTCGATGGCGCACGCCGCAATGCCGACCCCCGGCGCGCCGGTGCGCCGCCCTGCGCGCGTGGTGGGCATCACCGGATCGCCAGGCGCGGGCAAGAGCACGCTGGTCGCCTCGATGGCCAACGAGGCCGTGCGGCGCGGCGAGCGCGTGGCCGTGGTGGCCTTCGACCCGATGAGCCCGATCACCGGCGGCGCGCTGCTGGGCGACCGCCTGCGCGTCGACTTCAACGCCGTGGATGACCGCGTCTTCTACCGCTCGCTGGCGATCGTCGGCGAGGACTACCGCAGCCTGCCCGCGATCATCGGCCTGATCGGCGGCGCGGGCTTCGACAAGCTGATCATCGAGACGGTGGGCGCGGGGCAGAACGACGTCGCCATCCGCCAGCATGTCGACCGCACCGCCGTGGTGGTGGTGCCGGGCATGGGCGATTCGGTGCAGATGGACAAGGCGGGCATCCTGGAGATCGCCGACCTCTTCGTGGCCAACAAGGCGGACCACGCCGGCGAGGCGAAGCTGGTGCGCGAATTGCTGGACATCGCCAGCGGCCGCCCGATCATCGAGACGATCGCCACCGAGGGCAAGGGCGTCGTGGAGCTGCTGGACGCGCTCTTCGCATAGGTCCCGCGCACGACAGCCCCCGGATCCAATCCAACGCCAGGCTTCCCCGGTCAGCGCAGCGCCGCGGCAAGCGCGCGGCACACTTCGCCGGAACCCACCTGCGACACCGTGCCCCCCTCCGGGCAGACCACCGCGGTGAGCCGCGCCTTGGGCGGCGCCCACAGCCGATGGATCCCTTCGCGGAAGAGCGCCACCGTGGGCACCCGCGCTGCCGCGGCCAGGTGCATGATCCCGTTGTCCAGCGTCAGCACGGTGCGCGCGCGCGCCAGCGCCCCCACCACCTGCGGCAACGTGAAGGTGCCGCGCAGGTCGCGCACCAGCCCACCGGCGACCAGCCGGTCCTCGGCGTCGGCGCCCATCCAGAAGGCGCCTTGGTTCTTGCGCGCTGCACCAAGCAGGCCGGCACTCAGCCCCTGCTCCTGCACCCAGCGCAGCGCCTCCTCCCAGGCATCCACGGTCCAGAGCTTCTCGGGGAGGCTGGCGCTGCACGCGACCAGCACGTCGGGCACCAGCGCACTGCCCAGTGCGCGCGATGGGTCGGCCTCCGGCACCTGGTAGGGCGGAACCTCCCCCGCCAGGTACGCCAGTCGGCAGAAGATCTCGGCGATCCATCCGCTATGAAGGAAGGGATGGCGCGCGCAGAGGTCCGGGGCGATCCACCGCTGGTCCATCCACAGCGCGGCGCGGTCGTCGGCACCGAAGGGGATGTCGGCACCGTGCGCATCCGTCGCGGGCCCGCAGAGCAGTGCGCCTGCGGAGGCTCCCGCCAGCCGTCCCGCCAGCGTCTTGGCCCAGGCGCTCCACTCGATGTTGATCACCAGGTCGTACGCGGGCAGCCCCGGGGGCAGCGGCCCGGAGCCTGCGCTGGGCGCCGCGCCGAAGGGGGCGTACGCGTGCGAGAAGAGGGGCGATGCGGCCGCCAGCTCCATGGACCGGGCGCCGGAAAAGATGTCCAGGCGCGCGGGCACGTGGCGGGCGTGCAGCATCTGCGCCAGGGGCGTGGCGATGACGAAATTCCCGATCGCGTCGTTGGCGATCAGCGCGATGGCGGCGCCTGGGACAAGGGTCTGGCCTGTGTAGCGCTGCATGCGGCGGGCGGATCCTAGCGGAATCCCTATGATTTCCCCCTTTCCCCGATCGCCCCCGCCGCACCAAGGAACCCGCGCCATGTCAGTCGACCTGAAGCCCAACACCAACCAGGCCCTGGGCCTTGGCCAGTTCGCCGTCGACTTCATGATGAATGCGCGCCCGGCGCCGCGGGTCGAGGAGCGCACCAAGCTCTTCCACACCGACAGCGTGCTCTGCGGCATCAGCGCGATCGCGCTGGGGACCAATGCCCCCGTGCTGCTGCGCGCCGAGGCGTTGGAGTACCCCGCGGCGAATGGCGTCCCCTTCTTCGGCAGCACCGCGAAAGTGGCCCCCGAGAAGGCGATCGTGGCCAACAGCTCGGCGGTGCGCGAGTGGGACAGCAACGGCACCAACTTCGGCTTCCGCAAGGACCTTGGGTTCACCGCGGGCGAGTTCGGCCACAACGACTTCTATCCCGTCGCCATCGCGGCGGCGCAGCTGAAGGGCAAGGACGGTTCGTGGGCGCTGCGCGGCATGATCCTGTCGGACGAGATCCGCGGGCGGCTGGCCGAGGTCTTCTCGCTGAAGTCGTACAAGATCGACCATGTGGTGCACGGGGCGATCGCCAGCGCGGCCACCTTCGGCGCGATGATGGGCGCCACTCCGGAGCAGATCGAGAGCGCCATCGGCATGATGGTGGCGCATTACGTGCCCTGGCGCGCGATCCGCGCGGGCAAGCAGCTGAGCGACAGCAAGGGCGCCAGCGCCGCCATCAGCGCCGAGGCGGCCATCCTCTGCATGATGCGCTCGATGCGCGGCTTCATCGGCCCCAAGGACATCTTCCGCAATCCCGAGAGCCTCTTCCGGCAGTTCGAGAAGACGGCGGGGGACAGCCCCTTCCCGCTGGTGCTCAGCACCGCCGGCGAGGACTTCGCCGTCATGGGCATGCACTTCAAGCTCGGCCTCTACGAGCACCAGTCCGCGGGCGCGCTGCAGGGGCTGATCGACCTGATGCTGAAGCACCCCGAGATCCTGGAGCGGCCCGAGACGATCAAGGGGATCCGCATCGTGGCGTACGAGCCCGCCTTCGGCATCATCGGCGACCCGGCGAAGCGCGACCCGAAGACGCGCCAGAGCGCGGACCACTCGATGGTGTACATCGTGAGCACGCTGCTGCGGAAGGCGATCGCCGCCGCGAAGGCCGCGGGCACGGGAAAGATCGCCGCGGACAACGATGCGATGTGGAAGGGCCTCTTCCTGGGGCCGCACGACTTCGCCTCGGCGGCGATCAACGACAAGACGACGCGCGGGCTGATGGAGAAGATCGAGTTCGCGCACGGCGGCCCCGAGTACGACGCGAAGTACCCCGACGGCATCCCCACCTCGGTGGTGATCACCACCACCGACGGACGCACGCTGGACAGCGGACTGGTCATGTACCCCAGCGGCCATGCGCGCAACACCACCGCGGACCTGAAGGGCATCCTGGAGAACAAGTTCGAGCAGCTGGGCGCCCTGGCGCTGGACGATCCGAAGCCGCTGGTGAGCAAGCTGGAGCGGCTGGACAAGCTGACGCCGGCGGAACTCGCCGGGCTCTACGACTTCAAGATCCTGGCGCGCGGCACCTTCGAGTGAGCTGGCGCGCGCGGGGCTAAGCGCGCGTCTGCGCGCGCGGCCTCTGAGCGCCTGCGGCCTCTGTGCGCTCGCGGCCTCTCAGCGCGCCCCCGGCGGTACCGGGCTGTTCGTGCGGTTGGGCGTTGGCGGCGTCGGCGCTGCCTCCTTCGGGATGCGCGCCAGCACCTCAGCGATCGCCCGCTCCAGCTGGGGGTCGCGGCCCGCGACGCGATCGGCGGGCGTCAGCTCCACCTCGATGTCGGGGGCGACCCCGTGGTTCTCCAGGCCGTAGCCGAGTTTCGGCTCCCAGAAGGCATACTCGGGCTGTGTCGCGCGGCCGCCGTCCAGGAAGGGCTTGTCGTCGCGGATGCCCACCACGCCCCCCCAGGTGCGCACACCGACCAGCGGCCCCAGCCCGTACAGCCGGAAGCCCGTCGGGAAGATGTCGCCGTCGCTGCCCGCGTTCTCGTTGATGATGGCCGCCATGGGCCCGCTGGGTGCGCGGACGGGATAGCGCTCGGGGGCGCCCTCGCGCCCGATGCCGCTGGCGATCGAACGGCGGCGCAGCCGTTCCAGAACCATCTGGCTGACATAGCCGCCGCCATTGAAGCGCTCGTCGATGACCATGCCTTCCTTGTCGTACTGCGGATAGAAGCTGCGCACGAAGGCGGTGAGCCCCTGTGCGTCCATGTCGGGCAGGTGCATGTACCCGACACGCCCGCCGCTCTTCTCCTGCACCAGCTTCGCGCGTGACGCCACCCAGTCCAGGTAGCGCAGCGGCTCCTCGGACTCGATCGGCGTCACCTCGATCACGCGCACGGCGCCATCCTTGGCCGCCTTCAGCGCGATGGAGACGCGCTGCCCGGCCTTCCCCAGCAGCGCCTGGCCGGGCTCGCCCATGCCCGCAGTGGGAATGCCGTCGATCGCAACGATCGTGTCCCCCTCCAGCACGCCCAGGTGCGCCGCAGAGAGTGGGCTCTCATGCCCATCCTCATCGGAAAGCTGGGGCAGGATGCGGTCGATTCGGAAGCCATCCTTGGTGGCCGTCGCATCGATCCCCAGGAGGCCGACGCCGACCGGGGTGGACTTCTCGTAGTCATCGCCGCCGCCGATGTAGGAGTGGCTGTTGCCCAGCTCGCCGGACATCTCGCCGACCAGGTCGTTCAGCTCGGCGCGCGTTCCGATGCGCGGCAGCAGCGCGCCGTAGCGCGCACGCACCGACTTCCAGTCGATGCCGCCCATGTCGGGCTTCCAGAAGAAGTCGCGCTGGAGGCGCCACGCCTCGTCGAAGATCTGATTCCACTCGGCGCGCGCATCGACGGCGACGCGGAGGGCATCCAGCTTGATGGGCTCGGGCGCGGCCGCGGGCGTACCAAGCGTCGCCAGTGCGAGCAGCTCGAGGGACTCGCCTTCTGCGGTCGCGCGCACCAGGACCGCCGCGCTCTTGTCGTCGCTGACATCGATGAAGCTGACGGGCGTGGCCACCACGGGCTTCGTCTCGCCGGCGACCAGGTTGGCGAACTCCAGCGAGCCGCCACGTGAGCCCAGCTTTGGCGGCGGACCAGCGTCGGCGTTGACGCCGCGCACCGGGTCGCGCACCAGGAGCAGGCCGCCGTTCACGGGCTCGATCTGCGTGAAGTTGCCCGGCTCGATGGGCAGCTTCGCGGCGCGGCGCATCATGCCCTCCCACTCCAGCCCGCGGAAGGTGGGCTGGTCGTCCGTGGAGTCCTTGTCTCCCTTGTCGGCCTTCGCACCCTTGTCGCCCTTCTCGCCGCCACCAGACTTGACGGCCTTGGGAGCCTTCTCGCCCTTCCCGCCCTTATCGCCCTTCTCGCCCTTCCCCTCCTCATCGGCGGCTTCGGCGGGCACGGGCGTCGCCCACTCCTTCAAGTCAAGCCCGGCAGCGGCAGCGGCGGCGGGCAGCGGCGGCGGAATCGCGGCGGCCAGCGGGATCGCATAGACGTTCCACGCATCGGTCGTCGAGAAGGCAAGGTCGAACTGATCGATCACCGGATCGATCGCGCGCGCCGACTCGAAGTAGAGGTAGAGGCCCTTGGGGTCCCAGCGCGGCTTGCGGTCGTCCGACATGCTGTCGCTGATGCAGTGGTCGGTGGACTTCAGCGTGTCGTACAGGTGGATGCGCCCCAGCCCCGTGGTCAGCGGCTCGACCCACGACAGCCAGCGGCCATCGGGGGCGAAGCGATAGTCGGTGATCTCGCCCGCGGCCGAAGAGCCGATGACGCGCGGCTCGCCGCCCGCCAGCGGAACGAGCAGCAGGCGCAGGCTCTTGTCGCCGTACGCGATCCACTTGCCATCAGGGCTCGACCGCGGATCGAAGATCCAGCGGTCGCTCTTGGCCACGGTGTGGCCTGCATCGCCGCCGGGCTTCCCCAGTTCCGTGATGTCCACCGTCTGGATGGAAGCGTCGCCGCCTGCATCGGTGCGCAGCAACAGCGTTTCGCCATCGACCCACGAGACGCCCGACTCGCGGCTGGCGCCCCGCCCGGGAAGCTGGATCCACGACTGGTGCACCTTGGGCTCGGGCTTGCCGACCGGGCCGACCAGCACCTCGCCGCGCGCGACGATCGCCAGGCGCTTGCCGTCGGGCGAGAGCGCCAGCTCGCTCATGTGCTCGGCGGGGCTGACCAGCCGGGCGCGCTCGTCCAGCCGGTCGCCGGTAAGCGCGATGTCGAGCTTGCGCGACTTGCCGGTTGCGATGTCGAAAATCCACAGATCGCCCCCCTGCGCATAGGCGATGCGCGGCGCGCCGCCGGTGTCGGCGCTGGCCCAGCGCAGGTCGAAGTCCTGTCCCGAGGCGTGGGTGTGCTGCGTGCGCCCCGTGCCGTCGGCGGCGATGCTCCAGATGTTCATGCGGCCGTCGGAGTCGCTCAGGAAGTAGATGCGCCCGCCGATCCACATCGGGAAGAGCTCATTCTCCTCGGTCTTGGTGGCGCGACGAATGCTGGAGTAGTCCTTTGACGCGACCCAGATGTCCGGCGCGGTCCCGCCGCGGTAGCCCTTCCAGTACCAGCCTTCGTTGCTCCATCGCGTGAAGGCGATGTCGCCGTTAGCGGGGTTCACCGAGGCGAGCGAGCCCTCGCTGAAGGGCATGCGCTCGGGGGCGCCGCCCGCGGCGGGCACCGTGAAGAGCTCGAAGACGCCCATCGGGTGCGTCCGCGTGCTGCGGATGATCACCTTGCTGCCATCGGGGGTCCACGCCACCGGGATGTCCCGATCGGGATGAAAGGTGAGGCGACGCGGCATGCCGCCGCTGACGGGCATCACGTACGCCTCGAGATTGCCGTCAAGCGTCCCCGCAAAGGCCACCTGCGTGCCATCGGGGGAGAGGACCGGGCGCACCTCGCTGCCGACGGCGCTCGTCAGCCGCTGCGCCTGCGCGCGCGTGCCCTCGGCGGGAACGGTGGCGCTCCAGAGGTCGCCGCCGGAGTGGAAGACAAGCCGATCACCACGGAGCGCGGGCTGCGCCAGGTACCCCGCGGTGCCATCGGCGGCAAGTGCGGGGGCGGCGAGCAGGAAGATCGTGGCAAATGCGGGGCGCATCGCGGAAGCGTACCCGGCACTTGTGCGCGGTTTCCGCTGCAGGAGGGGCTGGCGCGCGGGCCTTCGCGCGAAAGGGACGTTGCGCCGGGGCCGAAGCGTGATACTTTTGGAGCATGGACGGCGGTCAATGCGATGGATCCGCGAGGGCTCATGCGAGGGCGCAGGGCGGTCGTAGAGGCGCGCGCGCCGTGGCGCGTCGCACCCGCTGGATCGCCGCGCCGCTGCTGGCGTGCCTCCTCTCCACCGTCGCGGGCGCTGATGGCGTGGTCCGCTGCTGGGGGCGCAACGGCAACGGGCAATGCAACGTGCCCGTCGACCTGGGAGCGGTGGTGCAGGTGGCTGGTGGCACGTTCCACAGCGTGGCGCTGCGCCCCGACGGAAGCGTGCGCTGCTGGGGCAGCGACAGCGATGGCCAGTGCAGCGTCCCCGCGGACCTGGGCGTCGCGGTGCAAGTGGCAGGTGGCGGCTACCACACGGTGGCGCTGCGCCCCGACGGCACGGTCCGCTGCTGGGGCTGGGACGAGGACGGGCAGTGCAGCGTGCCAGCAGACCTTGGAAGCGCGATGCAGGTGGCCGCGGGCGGATATCACACGATCGCGCTGCGCACGGATGGGAGCGTCGGCTGCTGGGGATGGAACGAGGATGCGCAGTGCACCGTGCCTGCGGACCTGGGCCCCGTGGCGCGCGTGGCGGGCGGTGGGGCGCACACGATCGCACTGCGCACCGACGGCACGGTCCGCTGCTGGGGCGCCAACGCCGATGGCCAGTGCGACGTCCCTGCGGACCTGGACAGTGCGACCGTGATCGCCGCAGGAGGCGCACACAGCGTGACGCGGCACAGCGACTCCAGCGTCCAGTGCTGGGGGCACAACCTGGCGGGCGAATGCAGCGTTCCAGCCGACCTGGGTGCGATCGCGCAGGTCGCCGCCGGGGAGCTGCACACGATGGCGCAGCGCAGCGATGGCGCGCTGCGCTGCTGGGGCAGCAATGCCTTTGGCCAGTGCAACGTGCCGCCGGACCTGGGCAGCGTCCTGCAGATCGCGGCGGGCGGTTACCACTCGATCGCGCTTGTCGGCATCCCCTGCCCCGCCGACCTGAATGGCGACGGCGCCGTGAATGGCGCCGACCTGGGTGCGCTGCTGGGTGCGTGGGGCGCGTGCGGCGGCAGCTGTCCGGCGGACATCAACGGCGATGGCACCGTGAATGGCGCGGACCTGGGCGCGCTGCTGGGCGCCTGGGGCGCGTGCAGCTAGCGCGGGATCACCCCGCGGCGTGCAGGGCATCCGCCGGAGTGCGGAACTGCGCCAGCACCTTCGCCACCTCGTCGCGCGAACCAAGCACCAGCGGCGTGCGCTCGTGCAGCTGGCACGGGACGATCTCCAGCGTGCGGCGCGTGCCGGTGGTGCTGGCGCCCCCCGCCTGCTCGACGAGGAAGCTCATCGGATTGGCCTCGTAGAGCAGCCGCAGCTTCCCGTTGGGGTGCTTGCGCGTGGGCGGGTACAGGAAGACGCCGCCGTTCACCAGCGTGCGGTGCATGTCCGCCACCATCGAGCCGATGTAGCGCGTGGAGTAGTTGTTCTCGTGCGCCCAGCGCACGTAGCGCTGGTACCCCGCAGGGAAGCCATCGAAGTACGCCTCGTTGATCGAGTAGACCTTGCTGGTGGCGGGCATCTGCAGGTCGCGCTTGACCAGCATGAAGCTGCCGATCGCCGCGTCCAGCTCGAACATGTGCACGCCGTTGCCCGTGGTGATCACGAAGACCGTGCTGGAGCCGTACAGCACGTACCCCGCCGCCACCTGCTGGGTGCCGGGCTGGCAGACCGTCTCGACGGCGCCTGGGATCTCGGGATCGTTGCGCAGGATGGTGAAGATGGTGCCCACGCCCACGGCCGTGTCCAGGTTGCTGGAGCCGTCCAGCGGGTCGAAGAGCACGCAGTACTTGCCCCCTTCGTGGCCGCGGCGCAGGATGGTGGGCTCCTCGTCCTCCTCGCTGCCCAGCACCGCGATCGAGTTGCGACCGCCCAGCACGCGCATGATCACCTCGTTGGCGATGACGTCCATGTGCAGCTGCTCCTCGCCCTGGACGTTCGTCTCGCCCTGCGCGCCCAGCACGTTCTGCAGGCGCACGTGCCGCACCTTGTAGGCGATGATCTTGGCGGCCAGCGAGATGGCGCTGATGATCCAGCTGAACTCGCCGCTGGCGCCGGGGTAGCGCGCCTCCTCCTCCATGATGAAGGACTGCAGCGAGACCAGGTTGTCCGTCACCACGCCGCGGGCAGCCTGCTTTGGAGAAGCCTTGTCCATGCGGAAAACGATATCATTTCCCCTCCTCGCAACCCGCCTCCAGCAGCAGGAACTTCCATGAACCAGCCTGTCATCGTCGCCGCCCGCCGCACCCCGATCGGCAAGTTCTTCGGATCGCTCGCGCGCGTCCCCGCGCCCGTCCTGGGCAGCTACGCGATCAAGGCGCTCTTCGAGGACGCCCCGGGCTCCAAGGAGCATGTCGAGGCGTGCATCATGGGCAACGTGCTGCAGGCCGGCGTTGGGCAGAACCCCGCGCGCCAGGCAGGGCTGAAGGCGGGGCTCCCGGAGACGCTCAGCGCAGTCACGGTGAACAAGGTCTGCGGCTCGGGGCTGGAGGCCGTGATGCAGGCCGCAACCATCATCCGAGTGGGCGATGCCGCGTGCATCGTGGCGGGTGGCATGGAGAACATGGACCTGGCCCCGCACCTGGCGCAGGTGCGCGGCGGCATCAAGTACGGCGATGGCAAGCTGGTGGACCACATGGCCGCCGACGGCCTGACCTGCGCCTTCGAGTGCTGGCCCATGGGCAATGCGGCCGAGCACACCGCGCAGACCAGCGGGATCACGCGCGCCGCGCAGGACGCCTTCAGCGCCGAGAGCCATCGCCGCGCCGCCGAGGCGACGAAGAACGGCTGGTTCAAGAAGGAGATCGTGGCGCTCACCGCCGAGCAGTGCATGGGCAAGACCGGGCTGGAGGCCGACGAGGGCTTCCGCGCCGACTCCACCGCCGAGGTGCTGGGCAAGCTGCGTCCCGCCTTCAGCAAGGATGGCACCGTCACCGCGGGCAACGCCAGCCAGATCAGCGACGGCGCGGCCGCCGTCATGGTGATGTCCGACGCCAAGGCCAAGGAACTCGGGCTGAAGCCGCTGGCGCGGATCGTGGGCTACAACACCGCGGGTGTCGCCCCCAAGGACCTCTTCATCGCCCCGAAGGTGGGCATCCAGGCGCTGCTGGCAAAGCACGGCCTGAAGGTGCAGGACATCGACCTCTTCGAGGTGAACGAAGCCTTTGCGGCACAGGTGCTGGCGAATGCGGGCCCCCTGGGGATCCCCATGGAGAAGCTGAACGTCTGCGGCGGCGGCGTTGCCATCGGCCACCCCATTGGCGCCAGCGGCGCCCGGGTGCTGGTGACCCTCATCCACCAGCTGCACCGCACCGGTGGCAAGCGCGGGCTGTGCAGCCTGTGCCTGGGCGGCGGCAACGCCGTGACGATGATCGTGGAGGTCTGAGGCAAGCCCGGCTGGCGAGCGCCGCGGCCGCTGGCGGTCGGCGCCTGCGGAACGCGGGACTCCCGCCGCGCGGCGCGCGCCTGAAGGGATTACGCTTTCCGCATGGACCTCCTGATCCTTGGCGGAACTGCGTTCCTCGGACCCGAAACCGTCGAAGCCGCGAAGGCCCGCGGCTGGAAGATCACCCTCTTCAACCGCGGCAAGACGCACGCCGATCTCTTCCCCGACCTGGAGAAGATCCGCGGCGACCGCGACCCCACCAAGGGGGACGGGCTGAAGAACATCGAGAAGGCGATCTCCGAAGGGCGCCGCTGGGATGCGGTCATCGACAACTCCGGGTACCGCCCGCAGGACGTGCGCGCCTCCGCCGAGCTGCTGAAGAAGGTGGCGAAGCAGTACGTCTTCATCTCGACCGTCTCGGTGTACGCCTCGACCGACAAGGCCTTCCCGGACGAGAGCGCCCCGCTTGGCAAGCTGGATGAGCCGGAAAAGGCGGCGGTCAGCAATGAGACCTACGGCCCGCTGAAGGCCGCCTGTGAGCAGGCGGCGATCGCGGTCTTCGGCGACCGCTGCACGGTGCTGCGCCCGGGACTGATCGTCGGCCCCGGCGACCCCACCGATCGCTTCACCTACTGGCCGGTGCGCATCGCCCAGGGGGGCCGCGTGCTCATCCCGGGCCCGAAGGATCCGTGGCGCGCGTACGTCGCATTCGTCGACGTGCGCGACCTGGCCGAGTTCGGCGTGCGCTGCATCGCCGATGGGCATGGGGGCATCTACAACGTGCTGGGGCCAAGCGGACTGCTCACCTTCGATGAGATGGTCTTCGGCTGCAAGGCGGTGGTGAGCACGCCGGTGGAGTTCGTCCCCGTGGACGAGGCCTTCCTGATGCAGCACCAGGTCAGCCCGTGGATGGGGCTGCCGCTGTGGATCCCGCAAGGCGAGGAACCGGACGGAATGGGCACCGCCAGCCGCGCCAAGGCGGTCGCCGCGGGCTGCACTTTCCGTCCCCTGGCAGACACCGCGCGCGACACGATCGCATGGTGGGCCAAGGGGCACCCGGGACCGTACTCCTGGGGCACCAATCCGCGGCAGCCGGGGCTCTCGCTGGCGCGCGAGGCGGAGCTTCTGGCGGCGTACGCGGCCACCAAGGCCGAGGCGAAGCCCGGAAGTGCGTCGAGCATCGCCCCCGCGGGCGCGGCCCCCTCGGCCCCCGCCGACCCCGCGAAGAAGTGACGCCCCGCACAATGGCCGAGCCGCCCCCTCCCTCAATCGACACCAACGGCACTGCAGCACCCGGCGAGCGCCTGTTGCTGACGGGCCCGCGCCCGCGCCTGGAAGAGCTCTTCCGCGTCTTTCGCATCGGTGCCGAGTTCATCCGCGGCTTCCGCGCGCTGCACTTCGTGGGGCCCTGCGTCACCGTCTTCGGCAGTGCGCGCTTCGCCCCTGACACCCCCTGGTACCAGCTGGCGCGCAGCGCGGGATCGGAACTGGGCAAGCGCGGCTTCACCGTCATGACCGGTGGCGGGCCCGGCATCATGCAGGCGGCCAACCAGGGGGCGCGGGACGCCGGCGCGCCAAGCATCGGCTGCAACATCATCCTGCCGCACGAGCAGGCGCCCAACCCCTACTGCGACCGGGTGATCGGCTTCCGCTACTTCTTCGTCCGCAAGGTGATGCTGCTGAAGTACAGCTACGGCTTCATCGTCATGCCTGGCGGCTTCGGCACCATGGATGAGCTCTTCGAGACGCTGACGCTGATGCAGACGCGCAAGATCGCGGACTTCCCGGTGGTGATGATGGGAAAGAAGTACTGGGACGAGCTGGACGACTTCGTGAAGCGGCGCATGATCCCCGATGGCACGATCGATCCCGTCGACCGCGAGCTGGTCATGGTGACCGACGATCCGGCGGAGGCCGCCGAGTTCATCGCGCAGGCGGCACGGCGCAGGTTTGGGCTGAAGCTGGGCACGCCACCCAAGCCGCGCTGGTGGCTGCTGGAGCGGTGAGGCTGCGCCTCAGAAGTGGCCGGAGCCGCGCGCAGAGATTCCGCGCGCGGCTCCGGTGCACATGGGGTCTTTGGAATTCAGTGGTGGCCGCTGCCGTCGTCGCCGCCGCCGCCGTGCCCGCCGTGGTCGTCCTCGTAGGTGTCGTTCTCGTCCGAGTCCGACGAGCCATCCGAGTCGTCGTATCCGGCGTCATTGCCGTCATTCTGCCGGTCACCCGAGAAGAGGAAGTTGTCGAAGCTGGACTCCAGCTTCACCTTCGCGGTGCAGCCGCCGAAGAGGGCGATGGACATCCCCTGCGCCTCGTGGCCCAGGAGGTAAGTCTCCAGGCCGTCGACGGTCAGGATCGGCGTCGCGGAGCCGTCCTGGTAGACGCTCATCGAGACGAGCGGCCCGCCGCTGAAGGAGACGTGGAAGTCGTGGGCGCCGACATCCAGCGAGGCGCTGGCGGAGTCGACGGTGACGCCACCTTGGCGCACCGTGACCTGGAGCGAACGGCCTGCGCCATTCCGGACGGCCTGCACGTTGACGCCGTCGCGGTAGCCAGTGGCGGGATCAAGCGTGCCGAAGCCAAGCGCCAGCCCGCCGGTCGCCGACTGCGCGCTGCCCTTGGTCTTGGAGGGGGCGAAGGTGTGCTCGAACTCCACGTGGAAGGGGTCGGTCCAGTCGGCCACCACGGTGGAGACGAAGGCCGCGGCGCCTCCCTTGCCCTTCTTGGAGTCGATGCGGATCTTGCCGCCGGACTCGTTTGCCTGCGTCTTGCGCGCATCCGAGGACTCGCGCTCCGACCACTTCGACGAGTCGCGGCGACCGTCGTTGGCGTTGTCGCTCACCTTGTCGGCCAGGACGAAGGGGCAGAGCGTCGCGACCAACAGAGTTCCGGCGATGATCGAGGCTTGGCGCATGTGGGGCTCCAGTTCGGGGTTCGGCGCATCGGCGAAAGCCGGTGCTCACCCCAAAGGTAGGACCCGAAAGGCGCCAGATACCTCAAGCTCCACGGATTCCGGCAATGCCATGAAGATGGTTGGAGCGAATCCAAGGGAAAACCCCGCGCCGGGCGCGGGGTCTAGGGGGAAATCGATGGAATGCGCCGGGGAAACCCTGCGCGCCGTGCGGTTGCGGCGAATCACCGCTCACCGGAAACGGCGCAGCTCGCTGGCACCGGCGCCGCTCAATAGCGGTAGTGCTCGGGCTTGTACGGCCCCTCCACCGGCACGCCGATGTACTCGGCCTGGTCCTTGCGCAACTCGGTGAGCCGGGCGCCCAGCTTGCCCAGGTGCAGGCGCGCCACGCGCTCGTCCAGCTTCTTGGGCAGGGTGTACACCTTCTTCTCGTACTTCTTGGGGTTCACGAAGATGTCCAGCTGCGCAAGAACCTGGTTGGTGAAGCTGGAGCTCATGACGAAGCTGGGGTGGCCGGTGGCGCAGCCCAGGTTCAGGAGGCGCCCCTCTGCCAGGACGATGATCGACTTGCCGTTGGGCAGCTGCCACTCATCGACCTGCGGCTTGATGTTGACGCACTTGGAGCCCTTCACCTTCTTCAGGCCGGCCATGTCGATCTCGTTGTCGAAGTGGCCGATGTTGCCGATGATCGCCTTGTCCTTCATCCGCAGCATGTCGTCGGCACGCAGGATGTCCTTGTTGCCGGTGGCGGTGATGAAGATGTCGGTGGTGTCGATGGCGTCCTCCAGCGTGACCACCTCGTACCCCTCCATGCACGCCTGCAGCGCGCAGATGGGGTCGATCTCGGTGACCTTGACGCGGCAGCCCTGCCCGCGCAGGCTCTGGCAGCAGCCCTTGCCGACGTCGCCGTAGCCGAAGACCAGCGCGACCTTGCCGGCCAGCATGATGTCGGTGGCGCGCATGATGCCGTCGACCAGCGAGTGACGGCAGCCGTACAGGTTGTCGAACTTGCTCTTGGTCACGGCGTCGTTCACGTTGATCGCAGGGAAGAGCAGCTGGCCCGTCTCCTGCATCTGGTAGAGGCGGTGCACGCCGGTGGTGGTCTCCTCGGTGACGCCCAGGATGTTCGGCGCCGTCTTGGTCCAGTAGCCGGGGTGCTTCACCTTCAGCGCCGCCAGGAGCTGCAGGATGACGGTGTATTCCTCGCTGTCCTCAGCGGTCGGCGAGGGCACCGAGCCCTGCGCCTCGAAGGCCAGGCCGCGGTGCACGAGCAGCGTCGCGTCGCCGCCATCGTCCAGGATCATGTTCGGGCCCTTGCCGTTCGGCCAGCTCATGGCCTGCCAGGTGCACCACCAGTACTCGTCCAGCGTCTCGCCCTTCCAGGCAAAGACCGGGATGCCCGCGGGCTTCTCGGGGGTTCCCTTGGGGCCGACGGCGACCGCTGCGGCCGCGTGGTCCTGCGTGCTGAAGATGTTGCAGCTGGCCCAGCGCACCTCGGCGCCCAGGTCGACCAGCGTCTCGATGAGCACCGCGGTCTGGATGGTCATGTGCAGGCTGCCGGTGATGCGCGCGCCCTTCAACGGGTTCTTGCCGCGGTACTCGGCCCGCAGGGCCATCAGCCCGGGCATCTCGTATTCGGCCAGCTCGATCTCCTTGCGGCCGAAGCGCACGGTGTCGGGCGAGAGGTCCTTCACCTTGAAGGGAGGGAACTCGGTGGTCGAGAGAAGGCCGTTGGTCAGGAAGGGGTTGGCGGCGGTGGCGGCGGTGGCAGTGGCGGTGGCGGGCATGGGCGTCTCCTTGGGTGGCGGCGTTGCCGCACAAAGCGGGGCAGCGTCCGCAGTTATCGATCCATCCGTTCATCCGGATGAATGAATGAGTATACCCCCCTCCCGCGCGCCCAGCAACATCAAGGAACGGTTCAGGTTCGGTGAAGGGCCGGTGGTCATCGGGTGCAGGAATGGACAGGAAGCAGCAAAGCCGCGATTCTATGGACATGAAGACCCCCCTCAGCTCCATGGCGCTGCTCGCCGCATGCCTGCTCTTCGGCTGCGGCCCCAACAAGGCGGACCGCTACACCCCGCCACCGAACGATGGCAGCGCCCCTGCCAACAGCGAGGATGTGGTGGACAACCCCAGCATCCAGACCGGCAGCCCCGCCAAGTGGGACAAGAAGGCGCCGAGTGGACAGGGCGGCAGTGGCGGCAGCGGCAGCGCCGGATCCACGGGCCCCGATGTTGTGGATGCCCCATCGATCACGGCAGCGAAGCCCGGCGAGGCGGACACCGTCCAGGGGATGGACGTCGTCGATCGCCCCAGCGAAGTGGCGAAGGCGACCGCGATGAAGGGCTTCAAGTACATCGACCCGATCAGCGGGGAGCCGATCACCGGCGAAGGGCACATCGGTTACTACGGCATGTGGCAGGTGCGCTTCCAGAATGGGGACAACGCGAAGCAGTTCGCGTCGCTTCCGAAGGCAAAGCGCGCCAAGGTCGCCACGGTGCAGGTGCTGGCGCAGAAGGGGATCACCAACACCACCTGCCCGATGACAGGCGCGACGCTGGACGCCGCGGCGGCGCCGGTGAAGTACGACGGCAAGATCATCGGCTTCGCCACCGTCGCCGACGCGAACCAGTTCAGGAGCCTGAACAAGGAGAAGCAGGCGCAGATGATCGAGAAGTGGAAACAGTCGCCGAACCCCTGAATTTCGCCTGTTTCGCGCTGGCGTAGCATGGCGCTTCTTCGCCTGCGCACCGCCGGGTGGCAGACGCCGCGCACCCAAACTGGAGCATCACCATGAAGACCCCTTCTCTCCTGCGTTCTGCCTTGCTGCCTTCCGCCCTGGTGGTCGCCGCCGCCTGCATGGCGGCCGCCGCCTTTGCCGCCCCGCCTGCGACGGCCCCTGCGGCACCGCCCGCCGCGACGCCGCCCGCCGCCGCGCCGAAGACCGATGCGCCGAAGGCCGCCGCAAAGACCACCGAACCCTGGCCCCTGGCGACCTGCATCGTCTCCGGCGAGAAGCTGGACGCCAAGGCCGTCACCGTGGTCTATTCCGATCCCGCCGACGCAGCCAACAACGGCCGCGAGATGAAGTTCTGCTGCAAGGACTGCGCGGCCAAGTTCAAGAAGGATCCGCAGCCCTGGCTGAAGAAGGCCAATGAGGCGATCATCGCCGAGCAGGGAAAGAGCTACCCGATGACCAAGTGCATCGTCTCGGACGAAACGCTGGACGCCGACGCCAAGACCGTGGTCATCGGCAACCGCGTCTTCAAGATCTGCTGCATGAAGTGCCAGACGCCCATCACCAAGGACTTCGCCAAGTACTCGGCGAAGCTTGATGCGGCTGCGAAGGGCACGAAGTAAGTCCCACGGACCATCGCGCCATCGACCTCAACGGCCGCGGCTGCGCTTCACGCGCGGCCGCGGCTCGTTTTCGGCCGCGCGCACGAAGACTGCGGAGAAGAGACCGGGTCCCTTGCCCCCCGTGTCCGGGCGGAGGCGCACATAGCGCGCCAGCGCGAACCCGGTGCCGCGGGCGGTCGCGCGCAGGTCGGCGTCGGTGAAGCCCAGGTGGCGGTGGCCCATCGTCTGCTGGTAGCTGGCGCGATCGTGGCGCACCATGTCCACCACCAGGAGCCTTCCACCCGGGCGCATGATCCGCGCGATCGAGGCAAGCGCGGTCGCGGGCTCCTCGACATGGTGCAGCACCAGCATCAGCACGGCGAGGTCCGCCTCGCCGGGGCGCAGCGGCAGCTGGAAGAGGTCTCCCTCGCGAAAGTCCACGTTGCTGAAGCGCGCCAGCCGGCGCTTGGCCGCGCCCAGCATCGCCGGCTCGCGGTCCACCGCGATGACCCGCTTCACGACGGGCGCCAGCCGCTCCGCCGCCTCGCCCGTCCCGCAGCCCAGGTCGGCGGCGACCGCGTCAGGGGAGAGAAGACCGAGCAGCGCATCCGAGGCGAAGAGCTCGCCGAAGAGCTCGCGGCGAAGCTCGTCCCAGTCGCCGCCGATGCGGCCGAAGAAGGTGCGGCTGTCCACGCGGCGCGAGGCCAGCACTTCGGCCAGGCGTGCGTCGTCTTCGTCATAGGTGGGGCTTGCACCCAGGTGGTCGTGGCTCAGCCGCCACAGCTCGCGCATGTCCTGCGGGAGCACGGCGGGGGACATGCGGTAGAGGCTCTGCGTCCCCTCGGTGCGCTTGGTCACCCACCCCTGGCCGAAGAGCGGCTTCAGGTGACGGCTGACGCTGCTCTGCGGCATCTGCAGCGCACGGGCCAGCTCGCCCACGCCAAGCTCCTCGCGTTCCAGCAGGCGCAAGGTGCGCAGGCGCGCCAGGTCGCCAAGCGTGCCAAGCCAGCTCAACCAGCGGTCGCGGGGATTGGCGGCGTCGGTCGCCATGTCGCGTGGGTGCAGCAGCGGTGCGAGTGCGGTGTGCGGGTGCGCGGTGCGAGCGCGCGGTGCCACGAGCCTCGTGCGTTGAGCGGCGGGCGTGCGGCGCAATCGCGCGGCTCCGGCCGCCCCGTCAAGGGCCGATCGGCAGCGCGGTGTCCTTGTTGATCGCGATGTTGTGCGCCTTCAGCGCCTCGACGATGCGCGGATCGCCGGGGATGATGCCGTACGCCTGGCGCAGGCGGCGAACCCCCTGCGGCTCCTTGCCGAAGCGGAAGGCCAGGTCGGCCGCGCGCATGTACGGCTCGATGGAGGGGAGCGCGCCGGGCATGGGCTCGTTCACCTTGATCGCGTCGTTGACCGCGGTCACGGCGGTGTCGGGGTCGCCCGATTGCTCGGCGATGGTGCTCAGCGCCATGTACGCGCGCCAGGAGCGGAACTCCGCGCCATAGCTGCGCAGCAGCTGGTAGGCATCCTTGACGTCCTTCTGCTTCGCCATGCACTCGGCGAAGGCGGTCACGACGCCGTCGTCGTTGGGCTTCAGGCGGTAGGCGCGGTCCAGGCTGCGGCGCGCCTCTTCAAGCTTGCCCTGGCCAAGCATGGCGCGGCCGTAGGCGTACTGCGCCTTCCAGTTGCCCGGGTCGTCGGCGACGATCGGGGCGGCGGCCTCGCCTGCCTTCTCGTACTGGTTGTGCTTCAGGTACTCGTCGGCCTTGGCGATGCGCTCCTCGGAGGGCGGGGTCTTGCAACCTGCCAGCGGCGAAGAGAGCGCGACGGGAATGGCGAGCGCGGCGACGACGGCGATCCTGCGTGTCGAAAGCGTCTTGAACGGATGCATGTGCCCTCCTGGCAGCGGCTGCGACCCCTTGGCGGCGGGGCCACTGGGATTCATGGGATGATATCGGCGCGATGGACGCCCCGCAGCAAGACGACTGGCACGCGCCACGGGATTCTGCCCCGCTTCCGGTGGCGGTGCTGCGCCACGCCCAGCCAGATGGCGGCGTCCACTTTGACCTGCTGCTGGCGATGCGTGCGCCCGCGGGACCCGACGATCGCTGCGCGGCCTGCTGGCGCTGCGCTGCCCCGGCGGACGCGCTGGAGGCCGGGGAGGCGACTGCTGCGGAGCAGATCGGTGATCATCGCGCGCTCTACCTGACTTTGGACGTCCCCAGGCAACTGGGCGAGGATCGCGGCGCGGTGGCACCGGTGGCGCGCGGGGAGTGGGTGCTCGGGGATGGCGTCGCGGCGAGCGCTGCGGGTGCGGCGGGTGCGGCAGGCTCCGCAGACGAGTCAGTTCCGCTCACTACCGAGATCCGCTGGTCGGATGGGCGGCGCGTGGTGCTGCAAATCCATGGGGGCTGGCTGCGGCGTCTGCGCGTCTAGGCTCCCGCACATGACAACGACAACTTTTGTGGCCGCAGGGATCTACGCCCTCCTGGGGTTGGTCTGCCTGCTGCTGACGCTGGTGACGCTTCCGGGAAACTGGCTGCTGGTGCTGCTGGCCTGCTGTTTCCAGATCTGGTCGCTGATCTGGGGCACGGGGGCGCCCCCGCTCTTCAGTTGGTGGACGATCGCGGTGGGGCTGGCGCTGGCGGTGCTGGGCGAGGTGCTGGAGACCGGCATGAGCGCCGCGGGCGCGGCCGCGACGGGCGCGCGCGGGCGCGGCATCTGGGGCGCCGTGATCGGGTCGATCGTGGGCGCGCTGGTCGGCCTTGTCTTCTTCTGGTTCATCCCGATCGTCGGTTCGCTGCTGGGCGCGATGGCGGGCGCGGCGGGCGGCGCCTTCGTCGGTGAGCTGACCTACAAGGACCGCAAGTCGCACGAGGCGGCGTATGCAGCCGTTGGTGCCGCCGCCGGGCGGGCAGCGGGGATCATGGTGAAGCTGGGCATCGGCGTGGCGATCTGGGTGCTCTTCGTGTCCGCCGCGCTCTGGAACTGAGCGTCAGCCGCGCGCCAGCGCATCGCCCACGGCCGCCAGCGAGGCAAGCGCGGCGCGGATGTTCCAGTGCTGCGTGGCGCGCTCGCCGGTGGTATTGCTGATCGCGCGGATCTCCAGCGCGGGCAGGTGCGCGCGCCGGGCGGTGTGCACCACGGCCGCTCCCTCCATCGCCTCGGCGACGGCGCCGGTACGCGCGGCCACCGAGCGCGCTGCAGCATCCGTGCCCGAGCAGGTTGCCACCGTGGCGATGGGAGCGGTGTGGCCAAGCGGCGCGAAGCGGGCCAGCAGCGCCGCATCGACGGGAACGCGATTGCCGCGGAAATCGCCCAGCGGGAAGCCCAGCGCCTCCATGTCGGCGGGGCCCTCCGGCAGCGCGATCCCCTCTTCGCTGTAGACGCATTCCGTGGCGATGACCAGGTCACCGATCGCACATCCGCCCCCGGGCAGCACGCCGGCGATGCCCACGGAGAGGACTTCCCCGAAGGGCTGCCCCCCTGCGGCGGCCATCGCCAGCGCTTCCGCCGTGGCGGCGGCGGCGTTGGTGCGGCCGATCCCCGCGACGATCACCTGCAGGTGCGGCGCCCGCAGGCACTGGGTGCCCAGGGCGTCGCGCTCGGCATCGACCGCCACCACGATGAGCGCGCGCGGTCGCATGCGCTCATGCCCCCGCCGGTGCGCGCAGGATCGCAGGCAGGTCGGCCAAGGCGGCGGCGCGCTGCTCGCCGCTGGCCAGGTCCTTCAGCTGCACCGTGCCCTGCGCCACCTCGGAGCCAAGGATGACGGCGAAGCGCGCGCGCTGCTTCGATGCGTCGCCCAGCAGCTTGCCGACGTTTCGCGTTGCCTTGTAGCTGTGGCGGATGTGGAAGCCCGCGCCTCGGAGCGCCGCGACCAGGAGCGGCAGCTGCGCCTCGGCGGCGGGGTCGCCGCTGGAGATGACAAAGGCATCGGGGCGCGGGAGAAGCTCCATGCCATCGGCCGGAAGGAGCCCGCGATCGGCAAGCACCAGTCCGAGCACGACATCGCCCATGCCGAAGCCCATCGCGGCAGTCTTGGGACCACCGAAGAGCTCGACCAGCCCGTCGTAGCGGCCGCCGCCCGCAATGGCGCGCTCGCCTCCGGAGGCTTCATGGATCTCGAAGACGGTGCCGGTGTAGTAGGCCAGCCCACGGACGATTCCCAGGTCGAATTCGCACCATTCGCCCAGCCCGGCGGCGATCAGCGCCGACTGCAGCGCACGAAGTTCGTCCAGGATCGCCGGATCGTCCAAGCGGCTCACCCAGGCGAGCCCCTGGAGCTGCGTGGCCGCGCCTTCCTTGATCAGCGGAATCGAAGTGCGGACCGCCTCGTTGAAGTCGGCGAGCTTGGATGCATCCAGGCCCAGGGCCGAGATGCGGGTGGCGAACTCCTCGGCGGGCATCTTGTCGCGCCGGTCGAGCAGCTCGAAGGCCGCGGGGACCTTCTCCTGTTCCACGCCCAGCGCCCGCACCAGCTTGGCCGCGGCGACGCGGTGGCTGATCTTCACGCGCACGTCGCGCGAGGTGAGCCCGAGCCGCTCGAGCGCGCTGATCGCGACGCCGATCACCTCGGCGTCCACCGCGGGCCCTGATGCACCCAGCAGGTCCACGTTCCACTGGTAGAACTCGCGCAGCCGTCCGCGCTGCGGGCGCTCGGCGCGGAAGAAGCTGGGCACGGCGAACCACTTGATGGGCATCGGCAGCTGCGCGGCGCGCGCGGCGACCATGCGGGCGAGCGTCGGCGTGAACTCGGGGCGCAGCGCGTAGGTGTTGTCGCCCCCCGCGCGGCGGAAGCTGAAGAGCTCGTTCACGATGCCATCGCCGCTCTTGACGGTGTACAGCTCCAGGTGCTCGAAGGTGGGGCCGTCCACTTCGTCGAAGCCGAAGGCGATGCTGGCGTCGCGCCAGGCGCGCTCGATGCGGCGGCGGATCGCCATCTCGGCGGGGAAGAAGTCGCGGGTGCCCTTGGGTGACTGGAATTTCATGTCGTTGCTGTCAGGCGCGGGTGGGCTTGATGATCAATGCGCAGGCGAGGCCCGCCAGCAGCCAGGCGCCGAATCCGTCGATGAAGAGGGCGATGGAGTACAGGTCCGGCAGGTGGAAGAAGTTCCACATCACCGCATGCGAGGAGAGCATTGCGAAGGCGGCGACGACGAAGACGAGCGCGATGCGGTCCGCCGTGCGCGCGCCGAACTTGGCGGCGATGGCCACGATGGCCGCCAGCAGCGCGGTGGCGAAGAGCTCGATGAGGAAGCCGCGGACCATCACGGTGGGCGAACTCATGTCCACCCCCTGCTTGCGGACAAGCGCCAGCACCAACGGGCCCTTTTCGTGCTGTGCCAGCATCGCGTCCTTCGCAAGCTGCGCTTGCTGCGCGGAGAGGCCCGCGGTCTCTGGCATCGGCGGCCAGTAGTAGGCACCGTCCGCGGGGACGGCGGCATCCAGCTGCGTGGCGAAGGTGGACTCCGCGGGCATGGGCTTGAAGCCGAAGGAATAGAAGCCACCTATCCAGCCAACGCCGCTCCAGCAGAAGGCCAGCACGGCGCCGACGATGGTCGCGATGAGGATTCGGGTTGCCATGCGTGCAGCCTACTGGCCTGCACGGCCGGGCCGCACCACCGCGGCGATCACTGCGCTGGCGGCGGTCCACGTCAGAAAGGTGTCGGCGATGCCCGCATAGACCCAGCGCGCAGGAAGCTGGAACCACGCCAGGTCGGGGCCATCCGCCGCCATCGCTGCGAAGAGCGCGATGGTGATCCCGATGGTCCAGCGGCCCACCCACGATGGGCAGCGCATGCCGGCCATGAGCACGCTCATCAGGAACGCGCAGAGCGCGAAGTAGCCCAGCCCGGTCAGGTATCGCCCCCCCGACAGCGGGTCGCGTCCCTCCTTGCGGATCAGCACCACGCCGACGGGCCCCTTTTCCGTCGCCGAGCGCCATGCCGTGACGGCGGCTTCGCGTTGCGCGGGGGGCAGGTCATGGACCGCGGCGATGTCGATGCCCGGGAAGGCGTACGCGCCATCGCGCGGCGCGGCACGGTCGAGCGCCGGGGCGAGCTCGACGGCGCTGGGCAGAGGCTGCACCGCCCAGTCATAGAGCCGGATGGTGGACCAAGAGAGGTAGCCCCATGCAAAAGCCGCGATCGCGCCAAGCACCGTTCCGAGGAAAATGCGCCGGGCAGCAATTGCTGTCACCACTCGGGTCCGCCCGAGTAGCGGCCGAAGACGTCGGCCATCGCCTGCACCATCTCGCCCAGGGTGCACTTGTGCAGCGCCCCCTCGACCAGCGCGCCCATCACGTTCTCGCCCTTGCGCGCAGCGGTGCGGATGCCCTCCAGGGCGCGCTTTGCCTCGTCGGCGTTGCGCGTGGCGCGGAACTTGGCCAGGCGGTCGCACTGTTCGGACTCGACGGTGTGCGAGATCTGCAGGATCTCGACCTGCTGCTCTTCGTTGCCGTCGGTGTAGGCGTTCATCCCCACCACCAGGCGGTCCCCCGCCTCCATCTCCTGCCCGAAGCGGTAGCTGGCCTCGGCGATCTGGCGGCGGAAGTACCCCTTGTGGATGCCTGCCACGACGCCGCCCATCCCGTCGATCTCCTTGATGTACTGGTTGGCGTCGCGCTCCATCTGGTCGGTCAGGGCCTCGACGTACCAGCTTCCGCCCAGCGGGTCGACGGTGCGGTGCACCCCCGTCTCGTGCGCCAGGATCTGCTGCGTGCGCAGCGCCACGCGCACCGCGGTCTCGGTGGGCAGACCCAGCGTCTCGTCCATGCTGTCGGTGTGCAGGCTCTGGCAGCCGCCCAGGACGCCCGCCATCGCCTGGTAGGCGACGCGCACGATGTTGTTCATCGGCTGCTGCTCGGTCAGGCTGCAGCCCGCCGTCTGCACGTGCGTGCGCATCAGCATGCTGCGCTCCTGCGTGGCGCCGAAGCGGTCGCGCATCGCCAGCGCCCAGATGCGCCGCGCCGCGCGCAGCTTGCAGATCTCCTCGAAGAACTCGTTGTGGGCGTTGAAGAAGAAGCTCAGGCGCGGCGCGAAGGTGTCCACCGGAAGGCCGCGCTTGATGCACGCCTCGGCGTACTCCATGCCGTCGCGCAGGGTGAAGGCCAGCTCCTGCGTCGCGGTGCTGCCCGCCTCGCGGATGTGGTACCCCGAGATGCTGACGGAGTTCCACTTGGGAAGGTGCAGCGCCGCAAACTCGATCGTGTCCACCACCAGCTTCACGCTCGCCTCGGGGGGATAGATGAACTCGTTCTGCGCGTGGAATTCCTTCAGGATGTCGTTCTGCAGCGTCCCGCCCAGCGTCTCCCACCCGATGCCGCGCTCCTTGGCCATCGCCAGGTACATCGCCCAGATGACCGCGGCGGGGCCGTTGATCGTCTGGCTGACGGTCACCTCGCCCACCGGGATGTCGGCGTAGAGGCGGTGCATGTCCTCGATGGTGCTGATCGCGACGCCGCAGCGGCCCACCTCGCCCGCGCTCAGCGGATCATCGCTGTCGCGGCCCATCAGCGTCGGCAGGTCGAAGGCGGTGCTCAGGCCGGTGTTGGACTTGCCGCCCTTGGCGTTCTCCAGCAGGTACTTGAAGCGGCGATTGGTGTCGTCCGCGGAGCCGAAGCCCGCGAACTGGCGCATGGTCCAGAGGCGGCTGCGGTACATCGTCTTGTGCACGCCGCGCGTGAAGGGGAACTGCCCCGCCTCCCCGATTCGCGGATGCGGCCGGGACGCGTCCGCCGGATCGGTCGTCTTCACGGAGTCGGGGCCATAGCGCTCGTCCACCACGTACCCGGAGATGGTGACCGTCTCGGGGTCGACCGCAGGCTTGCCGCCGACCGGTGCGTGGGAGGCGGACTTGGAGCCGGCAGTCGTCTGGTGGGCCGTCATGGTGGGCAAATCTCCGGGAAAACAACGCCGCGGCGCCCAGAGGGGTGCGCGGCTTGGGCGCATTGTAGGGCAGCCGCGCGAATCTCAGTGCCGTTCCCGCAGGAGCGCGGCGATCTCCTCCAGCCGGGCGGAGATGGACTGGAGCTGCGCCAGCTGCGCCGCCCCGTGGCCGTCGGCCGCCGCGCCCGATGTCGAGGAGCCGGAAAGCCCGTGCACCCCGCGGTTCTGCTGGCGCAGCGCCTCGCGCGCCTCGATGATCCTGTTCCGGAACTCATGCGCGTCGATGATGCCGGTCAGGTGCATGTCGTTGGCCTGCCCCGCGCTGTGCCCCGCCGTCTCGAACTTCAGGGTGCTGAGGTGGAAGTGCCGCAGCACCGGCCCCTCGATGAAGGTGACGTCCTGGATGTTCTCCAGCGGGATCGTCTTCTCCACCTGGAAGAGGATGCCCTTGCGGAAGCGCAGCGTCCGATCGGTCAGGTGGCACTCCAGGAGATGGAAGTAATGCCGTGCCCACCACTGCCCCACGCCGCAGAACCAGATGAGCGCCAGCGGGATGCCGATGATGGTGACCGCCATGGTGAAGCCGATCGTCACCACCAAATAGGGGCGGATGAGCGGATTGAACTTCGCGACAACGGCGTTGGCGGGGGGCGGCGTGGTCATGGTGACTCCCGGTGAGTGGTGCTCCTGCTGGCGGGCTCGCCCGTGCTGCGTTCACTTCCCGCTGCCGGTGCGCTCATAGGTGCCGATGAGCTCGGCCTGCCCCAGGATGTGCCCCTTCATCCCCTCGACGAGGCCGTCCTTGCGGGTGGGCAGCGGACTGACGGTGGCGATGTCCAGTGCATAGAGGCGGAACGAGTAGCGGTGCACTCCCTTCGGCGGGCAGGGTCCGCCGTAGCGGACCGCGCCGAAGCCATTGGCCGCTTCGACCGCACCCTCGGGAAGTGTGGCGGTGCGCACCCCCTCCGGCAGCGCGCTTGTCGAGGCGGGCATGTTGAAGAGCACCCAGTGCGTGAAGTTGCGCGCGTCGGGATCGTCCATGATGAGCGCAAAAGACCGGGTGCCCGCAGGCGCGTTGGTCCACGCCAGCGCAGGCGCCACATCCGCCCCCTCGCAGGTGAATCGCGCAGGAATCGGCGCGCCGGGCTGGAACGCCGCGGACGTGAGCTGGAAGGGACGCGCGTTGCCCGCCCCCCCTTCGCTGGCGCACGCGGTGACGACCATGGCGCACGCGCCACAGCCAAGGAGTCGCATCCATCGCGTTGCGCGCGCGGATCGCAGCTCTCGCATCCCTTGCACTTCTCGCACCGCGCCCATCGCACGCAACACTCTCGTCATGCGCATCGCTCGCATCGCTCGCAAGCCTCCTTCGTTCGTTTCCCGATCGATCCTGCCCGCGCAGGCCGCTCCGCCTGCCGATCGCACGCTCACGCCTTCTTCAGGAAGCAGGTCTTGAGCACCAGGACGGTCTTCCCCTCGCGGCACTCGATCTCTTCCTCGCTGCCGGTGAGTCGGATGTTCTTGAAGACCTTGCCGCGCTTCAGCGTCAGCTGCGCGCCCTTCACCTTCAGGTCCTTGATGACCAGCACCGTATCGCCATCACTGAGCAGGCTGCCGTTGCTGTCCTTCACTTGCGTCTCCATGCGTGGCCTTTCGGTGTGTTGGGCGTGCGGCGCCCTGGGCCGCTCGCAGCAGGGTACCTGCCCGCGCGCACACGATCCTGCGCCGCCGGGGCGCCGGTGGCGCCCGCAGGCTGGCGCCGCCCGCGACGCTGCGCCGCGCTCCCCCCGGCCCTTGCTGCGTCGGTGGATTCCCTAGACTCCGGAACCTTGACGCGCTTCCGCCCGCCGATCGTGCCGCTCCAGCTCTGCAACCCCGCCGACCGGAGCAGCGTGCGCCACGACGGTGCCACCGAGGCGCCCTGGATGGCCGTTCCCGACCGCCTGACTTCGCCCGTTCAGGGCGTCTTCAATGAAGAGACGATGCGCTCGCGCCCGGACCTGGGGCGGACAACGCGGGCGGATCCCACGTCGTGGAACAGCGAGTCGCCGTGAACCCCGCGCCGGCCGGTCCCCGTCCAACGTCGCGCACGGCGATCATCACGGCGTTCGCGGCGCTCTACCTCTTCTGGGGTTCCACCTACATCGGCAGCAAGTTCGCGATGGAGTCCTTCCCGCCCTTCCTGCTGGGCGGGATCCGCTTCATCGCTGCGGGGGTGGCCATGGCAGCGCTCCTGCTGGCGACCGGCAAGCTGCGCGCCGCGGACTTCGCCCACTGGCGCTGGTGGCGCAACTGCGGCATCGCGGGGCTGCTCTTCTTCGCCGTCGCCAACGGGCTTGTCTCGATGAGCATCCAGCGCATTCCCTCGGGGCTGGCGGCGCTGGTGGTGGCGCTGACCAGCGTCTGGATCGTGACGCTCGACCGATTCATCACGAAGGCGGGCGCGCCCAGCTGGACAATCGTGGTGGGGCTGGTGCTGGGGGTCGCAGGCGTCACGGTGCTGGGCGGCCCGAGCTGGAGCGGCCACGCAGGGGAGGTCGACTCGCTGGGCGTTGTGCTGGTCGCAAGCTCCACCGTTGCGTGGGCGCTGGCGACAATGGTCAGCAAGCACGCGGAGCGCCCCCCCTCGATCTGGGCGGCCAGCGTGATGCAGATGCTGGTGGGCGGCGCGGGGATGCTGTTGGCGAGCATGGCTTTCGAGCGCGCGCACTGGCCCGCACCGGATGCGGTGACCACCAAGTCCATCGCGGCGGTCCTGTACCTGGTGGTCTTCGGTTCGCTCATCGGCTTCAGTGCCTATGTGTGGCTTCTGGACCGCGTGAACGCGGCGGCGGTGGCCACCTATGCGTACGTCAACCCGCTGGTGGCGTTGCTGCTTGGCGCGACGCTGGCGGGCGAGGCGCTGCCCGCGCGCACCGGCGTCGCCGCACCGCTCATCCTCGGGGCGGTGGCGCTGATTCAGTTCGTGCGCCCGCCCGCGAAGGGCGACCCGCCGGTGGACGAGGAATAGGCGGCGCAGCCCCGGCACCCGCTACGCCCACGCCGTCATGTGCATGCCGCGCAGCGTCGTCTGCACCACGAAGGTGCGGCCCAGGTGCGAGCGAACGGTCAGGCGCTGCGCGCCGTCGGGCTGCAGCGCCTCCACCGCCTCGACGCGCAGCGTGCGGCCCAGCAGGTCCGCGGGGCTGCGCTCCGCCTTCACCACCGCCTCCTTGGCGCACCAGAGTCGCAGCGGCCAATGCTCGTCGCCCCACGGGAGTGCCGCTTCGCCGGTCTGCTCGGAGAGGTGCCGGAGCGCGCGCGCCGCGTGCGTCTGCAGCGGCTCGGCGTCGATGCCAAGGTGCGCCGCACCCGGCGCCGCGATCGCCGCGCCCCCCAGCCCGGGGGTGTGCGCCAGCGCCACCAGCGGCGCGTCGGGATGCGCGAAGCTGGGCGCGCCCATCGCATCGTGCGAGAGGGCCGCATCGCACCACGCCGCGCTGCCGTGCCGGCCGCGCCAGCAATCGATGGCCGCTGCCAGCGCGGCTCGGCTGGCCAACCGCGCCGCCACGCGCAGCGACAAGCGCGACGCGCCCTCGGGCGCCTCGCTGGGCTGCCAGCAGATGATGGGGGCGGTCTCCTGCACGGCTTCGCGAAGTTCCTGCGTCCGCCGAAGGCCGCGCGGCGCGCCGCACCCGCAGCGCGCCCCGCGCCAGGCCTGCGCATTACACCGCGAAGTACCCCGCCGCGGGATGGTGCACCACGAGGGCGCTGGTCGACTGCTCGGGGTCGATCTGCCAGTTCTCCGTCAGCACGCAGCCGATGCGCTCCGGGCGCAGCAGGCGCCAGAGCTTCTCCTGGTCGCTCATGTCCGGGCAGGCGGGGTAGCCGAAGCTGTAACGGCAGCCGCGGTACTTCTGCTGAAAGAGCTCGCGCACCTTTGCGCTGTCCTCGTGGCCGATCCCCAGCTCGGCGCGCATGCGCTTGTGCCAGAGCTCGGCCAGCGCCTCGGCGCACTCGACGCCGAATCCGTGCGTGTACAGGTACTCGGTGTAAGCGTTGCCCTCGAAGAGCGCCTTCGCGCGCACGCTGGCCGCCGGGCCCATGGTGACGCAGGTCAGGCCGACGACATCGCGCTCGGCAGCATCGACGCTGCGGAAGAAGTCGCTGATGCAGAGCCGGCGCCCCCCCTTCTGCCGCGGGAAGCGGAAGCGTTCCAACTCGCGAGCGCGGTCGGCGGGATCGAAGATGACCAGGTCGTTCCCCTCCGATGCACAGGGGTACCAGCCGTACACCAGCTTTGGCTGCAGGAACGCATCACCCTCGGTCCGTGCCTGCGCCTGCAGGCGCGCCAGCGCTGGGCGCGCCTGGTCGGCCAGCAGCTGCTCGTACGCCTTGGCGTCCAGCTCCCCCTGCTTGAATCCCCACTGCCCGCGGAAGAGCGCGTTGTGGTTGATGAAGGGGAAGAGCTCGTCCAGCTCTACATGTTCGATTACACGCGAGCCCCAGAAGGGCGGGTCGGGAATGCGATCGACCGGCGAGACGGTGCCCGCAGGACGCGCCGCCTCGGTGCCGCCAGGCGCATCCGCGGCCGCCGCCGCGGCACCGCCATCGTCCCCCTCGGCCAGCAGCACGGCCACCGAGCCCCCTTCCTCGGTTGCTGCGTTGGCGCGCGAGATCGCCACCTTCGCCTCCACCGCGCGGCGCTTGCCCAGGCGTTCGTCGATCTGCTGGTCGATCTGGGCCAGCGCCGCCGCCCCCGTCGCCAGCGCGTCGCAGGTGGCCAGCCCCTCGAATGCATCGCGTCCGTAGTAGAGCTTGCCCTTGTAGATCGCGCGCAGGTGCCCCTCGGCATAGTGCCGCGTCAGCGCCGCCCCGCCCAGGAGCACGGGAATCTTCAGCCCCTGCGCGTTCATCTCGTGCAGGTTCTGCTCCATCACGCCCACGCTCTTCACCAGCAGGCCGCTCATCCCCAGCGCATCGGCGCCGGTGCGGTTCACCGCATCGAGCATCGCCTGCAGCGGCTGCTTGATGCCGATGTTGTGCACCTCGAAGCCGTTGTTGGTCAGGATGATGTCGACCAGGTTCTTGCCGATGTCGTGCACGTCGCCCGCAACGGTGGCAAGCACCACCTTCGCCTTGGCGCGGCCCGTGGCCCCCTGCTTCTCCATGTGCGGCTGCAGCAGCGCGACGGCCTTCTTCATCACCGAGGCGCTCTGAAGCACGAAGGGCAGCTGCATCTTGCCGCTGCCGAAGAGGTCGCCCACCACCTTCATCCCCGCCAGCAGGTGATCGTTGATGATCGCCAGCGGGCCGTACGCCTGGAGGGCGCGGGCCAGCGTGGCGTCCAGCCCGCCATCCTCGCCGTCGATGATGTGCTGCCGCAGCGCCTCCTCCACCGGCAGGTCGGCGATGGTGCGCCGCGCCTCCTTCGTCTCCTCGCCGTCGGGGAAGAGCGAGATGAAGTGCAGCAGCGGGTCGAAGTTCTCCGGCTTTCCCGCCGGGCGCTCGGCATCGCGGCGGTCGAAGACCAGCCACTGTGCTGCCTCCCACTGCTCGGGGGGAATGCGGTTTTCGGGCAGGATCTTGCTGGCGTGCACGATCGCGCCCGTCAGGCCCCGCGCGCGCGCCTCGTGCAGGAAGACGCTGTTCAGCACCGCCCGCGCCGAGGGCTTCAGGCCGAAGGAGATGTTGGAGAGGCCCAGGACGATCTGGCACTCCGGGAAGCGCTGCGCGATGCGGCGGATTCCCTCGATCGTCTCAAGTCCCAGGCGGCGGTCCTCGGCGTTGCCGGTGGCGATGGTGAATGTCAGCGGGTCGAAGAAGAGGTCACGCTCGTCCAGCCCCCACTTGCGCGTGAAGAGGTCGTGGATGCGTTCGGCGATCTCCACCTTGCGATCGGCCGTCTTCGCCATGCCCGCCTGCGGATCCTCGTCAATGGTCAGTGCCACCGCCGCGGCGCCGTACCGCTTCAATAGCGGGCAGATCTCGTCCAGCCGCTTCTCGCCATCCTCCAGGTTGATGCTGTTCACCACGCAGCGGCCCCCCGCACGCTTCAGCGCCGCCTCGATGACGTCCGCCTGCGTGCTGTCCACCATGAGCGGCGCGTTCACCTGCTGCACGTAGCGCGAGGCCACCTCGGCCATGTCCTTGGCGCCGTCGCGCCCCACGAAGTCGACGCAGACGTCCAGCAGGTGGCTGCCGTCGCGCATCTCCTCCTTGGCCATGCTGACCAGGCCGTCCCAGTCAGACGAGTCCAGCAGGCGCTTGAACTTCTTGCTGCCGTTGGCGTTGGTGCGCTCGGCGACGATCAGGAAGCTGTTGTCCTGGCGGAATTCGGTGAACCCGTACAGGCTGCTGCAGCCCGCGGCCTGCCTGGCGGAGGCACGCACGGGCGCGGCGCGGTCCGCGATCGCCATCCGCACCTGGCGGATGTGCTCGGGGGTGGTGCCGCAGCAACCGCCCACGATTCCCGCACCGAATTCATCCAGGAAGCGCCGCATCGCAGTGCCGAAGGCCTCCGGGCGCAGGGGGTACTCGGTGCGCCCTTCGACCAGCACCGGCAGCCCGGCGTTCGGAATGACGCTGAAGGGGCGATCCCAGTGCTTGCTCAGGTACGCCAGGTGCTCGGCCATCTCGGTGGGTCCGGTGGCGCAGTTCAGCCCCAGGCTGGCGATCGGAAAAGGGCGCAGGGCATTCACCACCGCGGCGATGTCCGAGCCCAGCAGCATCGTGCCCGTCGTCTCCACGGTGACGCTGACCATGATCGGAATGTCGGTGTGCGTCTTGCCCGCCGCGTCCAGCGCGTCCAGGCAGGCGTTGATCGCGCACTTCACCTGCAACAGGTCTTGGCACGTCTCGATGATCAGGCAGTCGGCGCCGCCGTCGATCAGGCCGCGCGCCTGCTCGCGATAGGAGTCCAACATCGACTCCCAGCTGGCCTGACCCAGCGTGATCAGCTTGGTGCCGGGGCCCATGGAGCCCGCGACGAATCGCGGCTGGTCGCGCGTGGTGAACTTGGCGCATGCGGCGCGCGCCACCTGGGCGGCGCGCAGGTTCAGGTCGTAGACCCAACCGACCATCTCCCGGTCGAAGTCCGCCGCGACCAGCTTGTTGGAACCAAAGGTGTCCGTCTCCACCACGTCCGCGCCAGCGGCCAGGAACCCTTCGTGAATGCGCTGGATCAGATCTGGGCGGCTGCGGACCAGGATGTCGGTGCAGTTGTCGCGGCCCAGGTAGTCCTCGGTGCGGCAGTCCGCGCAGGAGTGGATGCTGGTGCCCATCGCCCCGTCAAAGAGGAGGACGCGACGGTCGAGGGCCGAGAGGAAGCTGCTCCGCATGGCGCAAGGGTAGCCCAACTGTCCCTGCAGTTCAACCGTTCATCCGGATGGACGGATGGATACCGGCGGTGGTGCCTCCGTGGCGCTGAAGGAGTCCCGAGACAGGTACCGTTGCACCTCTTATGTGGAAGCCCAGAATGTCCCTTGCCTTGGCCCTGGTGGGTGCCTGCGCGCTGAACTTGTCGGCGATGGCGCAGGACCCCTCCGCCGCCCGCGCGGCGCTCAACGCCGCCACCTTTGATGCGGTCTGGGCCACGATCCGCGACACGCACTGGGACCCGACGCTGGGCGGCATCGATTGGCTTGCCGTGCGGACCGAGTTGATGCCCCTGGCGCAGGCCGCAAAGGATGACGAACAGCTGCGCGCGGTGCTGACGGTCGCGATGGGCCGTCTGGGGCAGAGCCACTTCGCGATCATTCCCGGCGAGTTGTCGCGCGCGCTCCCCGATGCGCCGGAGACGGACGCCCCTGCGACCGCGCCCGGCGCCGCGCCCGGCGCCGCACCCGGCACTGCACCCGGCACTGCACCAGAGGCAGCGCCCGCCGCCTCGCCCGAGCCCGGGGCGGCGCCCACCTCCGCCGCCGCGCCAGAGAGTGCGAAGGATGCACCCAAGCAGCCCCATCCGCACCACCGCCGCAATTCAGGCAGCGGCAGCGTCGGCGCCACGCTTTCGATCCTGGCGGACCCGACCGATCCCAAGAAGTTCGAGGCCGTCATCACCGCAGTCGAACCAGGCTCGGCCGCAGAGATCGCGGGCATCGCCCCCGGGGCGCTGGTCACCGCCATCGATGGAGAGTCACCGACCGAATTCCTGCCCGCGGGCGACGGCCTGGAGCGCTACGAGCGCGCAGTGATCGCGCGCGCGAACGCCGAGGGAGCCCCCGGTGACAGCACCACCTGGACGCTGCGCACCGCCGATGGCGGCACGCGCGATGTCACCATGACCTTCAGCAGCGACCCGCGTCCGGTGGCAAAGTTCGGCAGCCTGCCGCCGCTTCCCACCGAGCTGGTCTGGCGCCACTTGGACGAAACCGAACGCGAACGCTGGGGTGCCGGCCGGCACGAAATCGGCCTGATCCGCTTCAATATCTGGCTGGTGCCGGTGGCGCGCCCCTTCGATGTCGCGATGGACACGCTGCGCAGCGCCGACGGGATCATCCTGGACCTGCGCGGCAATCCCGGCGGGATCGGCGGAATGGCCATGGGCATCGCGGGGCACTTCACGCAGGAGTCCCAGTCCCTGGGCGAGATGCGCACCCGCGACACGGCGCTGAAGTTCGTCACCAACCCGCGCAGCGTCTCCACCAAGGGCACCGCCGTCCAGCCCTATGCGGGCCCGCTGGCCATCCTGGTGGACGACGGCACCGCCAGCACCAGCGAGATCTTCGCAGGGGGGTTGCAGCACCTGGGGCGTGCCAAGGTCTTCGGCTCGCGCACGGCGGGCGCGGCGCTGCCCGCGGTGATGACGCCGCTCCCCAACGGCGATGTCTTCCTGCATGCCATCGCCGACTACCGCCTGCCCGACGGCAGCGCGCTGGAGGCCAGCGGCGTGAAGCCCGACAATGCCCGCCCCTACACGCGCCAGGACTACCTGCGCGACCGCGACCCCGCGATGGCAGAGGCCGTCCGTTGGATCGCGGCACAAGCGCGTGAGCGCAGTGCGGCATCCAAGGCCAACTCGATCCCGACGCCAGGCGCGGCCGCTGCGCCCGACGAAGCCACCACGCCGAAGTCTGCGACCACGCCGAAGCCTGCCACCACGCCGAACCCAACCACCACACCCAAGCCATGAACACCATTCGCCACCGAAGCATCGTCGCCGCGTTCACTGGAATCTCGCTGGTCGCCAGCAGCATCGCGCTCGCGCAGCAGACCCCTGCCGCGCCCGCCAGCAAGCAGGCCACGCCCGCCGCGCCCCCGGCCACCACTCCCGCAGCGCCCGCGAAGCCCGCCGCACCCGCGAAGCCCGCGCTGCCACCCCCCCCGCCGCCGCCCGCTGCACCCGCGGTTCCTCCGCAGCCCGCGGCTCCCACCTTCAAGGAGCTGACCTTCGAGGGTGCCAAGCCGACGGCGCAGTCCATCTTCCAGAAGCATCTGGATGCCGTCGGCGGCGCGGCGGCATGGGAGAGCAAGACAAGCATGCACGCCACCGGCACGATCGAGATCCCCGCCGTCGGGCTCAAGGGACCGATGGAGATCTGGCTGCGCGCGCCCATGCAGCTGCTGATGTCGATGGACCTGCCCGGAGTGGGCGTGACCCGCTCGGGCTTCGACGGGACCGTGGGCTGGAGCATCGATCCGATGCGCGGGCCCAACGTGATGGGAGCCCAGGAGGTGGCCGACCTGAAGCGCGAGGCGAACTTCAAGCGCGACTTGGAGTACGCGCAGAAGCCGGGCGCCTCCGAGGTGCTTGGCCTCTTCGAGTTCAACGGCCGCCCCGCCTGGCAGGTGAAGGTGGCCAATCCCGGCGGCAACGCAACGCAGAACTTCTATGACAAGGAGAGCGGCCTCTTCATCGGCATGACCATGAAGGCGTCGACGCCCATGGGCGAGCTTCCGGTCGTCGTCACCGCCGAGGACTACAAGGACTTCGGCGGCGTGAAGATGCCCGCAAAGTCCACCACCGCGGTCATGATGCAGACGCAGGTGATGACCACCGACACCATCGAGTGGGACACGGTCCCCCCGACGATCTTCGAGCTGCCTCCCGAGATCAAGACGCTGGCGGCGCAGCCCAAGCCTGCTGCGCCCGCGGCCCCTGCCGCCCCCGGGCAGCCCGCCACCCCGCCTGCCGCCAAGCCCGCGGGCACCGCCGCCCCCGCGGCCCCTGCCGGCAACGGAAAGGCCAAGTAATGGCGACAAACGCCATCGAGCTCCGCGGAGTCTGGAAGCGCTTCGGCAAGACCGAGGCGGTGCGCGGCGTCGACCTGGAGGTGCCGCGCGGCTCGCTCACCGGCTTCATCGGCCCAAACGGCGCGGGCAAGAGCACCACGATCCGCATGATCATGTCGATCATCCATCCCGACGAGGGATCGGTGCAGGTGCTGGGCAGCAACGCCATCGCCGCCAAGGACCGCATCGGCTACCTGCCCGAGGAGCGCGGCCTCTACCGGCGCATGCGCGTCGCCGAGTTCCTGCGCTACATGGCGGTGCTGAAGGGCGTTCCCGGCGCCAGCATCGCCGGGCGCGTCAATGGCTGGCTCGATCGCGTGCAGCTTCCCGAGGCGGCCAAGAAGCGCTGCCAGGAGCTGTCGAAGGGGCAGCAGCAGAAGGTGCAGTTCGTGGCCAGCGTCATCCACGACCCCGAGCTGCTGATCCTGGACGAGCCCTTCAGCGGCCTGGACCCGGTGAACGCGCGCCTCATCAACAGGCTGATCAAGGACCTGCACGCCGACGGCCGCACGATCATCTTCTCGACGCACGTCATGCACCAGGCCGAGGCGCTCTGCGACCGCATCGTGCTCATCAACAAGGGCCAGAAGATCCTGGACGCGACGATGCCCGAGATCCGCGCCCGCTTCGACCCGCGCACCATCAGCGTCGAGCCCTCGGTGGCCGATCACGCGATCGCCGCGCAGCTGGCGCGCATCGCGGGGGTCGAGCGCTCCGAGTGGAACGCCGACCGCAAGTGCGCCGAGCTCTCGGTGGCGCGCGGCACCGACCCGCAGCAGGTGATGCGCGCCGCCTTCGACACGCTCCAGGTGCGCAACGTGGAGCTGCGCCGCCCGACGCTTGACGATGTCTTCGTCGAGCTCGTCGGCGAGTCCATCCCCAGCAGCGAGGAGTCCGGCAATGGCTGAGCAGCACGGCGGCAGCGCCTTTCGCAAGGTGATGGCGGTCGCGTTCCGCGAGTTCCGCCACACCGTCCTGACCAAGGGGTTCATCTTCGGCGCGCTCATCGTGCCGGTGATCATGTTCGGCGGCATCGCGGCAGTCGGCGCGCTGGTCAGCTCGCAGATGGCGCCCGTCGACGGCACCGTGGCGATCATCGACCCCAGCGGCACCGTGGGCGCCTTCGCCTCCGAGGAGCTCTCCCCCGAGCGGATCACCAAGCGCCAGCAGAAGACGCTTGAGGAGAACAGCACCGTCATCGGTTCCGGCAACATGGCCGCCCAGGCGGCCGCGATGGTGCCGCGCGTCAACATCACGGTCCAGCCCGTCGCCGAGCTGGACAAGGAGCAGGAATTGCGCGCCAAGGTGCAGGAGGGAACGCTCCTGGGGCTGGCGATCATCCCGCCGGAGGTGCTGAAGGCGAACCCCAGGAACGCCGACGACACCCCCGCCACCTTCCAGCTGATCGTCCCCAGCAAGAGCCCGCCGCGCCTGACCAGCCTCTTCGAGCGCGCGGTGGCCAGCGCCATCGTCAAGGCGCGCGTCAAGGCCGCGGGCAACGACTACACCTCGATGAGCGCGCTGCTGAGCACCCCCGACACCGCGGTGCGCCGCCTGAGCACCGACGGCAAGGAGGCCAAGGAGAGCGTCGTCGCCAAGACGCTGCTCCCGATGGGCTTCATGATGCTGCTGTGGATCACCACCTTCACCAGCGGCCAGTACCTGCTGACCAGCACCATCGAGGAGAAGTCCAGCAAGGTCATGGAGGTGATCCTGAGCGCGGTGAGCCCCATGCAGCTCCTGGGGGGCAAGATCCTGGGCTACGCAATGGTCTCGGCGGTGATGCTGGTGATGTACGGCGGACTGGCCATCGCCGGCCTGGCCGCGGCCGCGATGAACGACCTGGTCACGCCGCAGATGCTGGCGCTCATGGTCGTCTACTTCATCATGGCATACGGCTTCGTGGCCATCATGATGGCCAGCGTGGGCAGCGCGGTGAATGACATGCGCGAGGCGCAGAGCCTGGTGGGCCCGGTGATGGTCATCCTGATCGTGCCGCTGATGCTTTGGCTGCCGATCAGCGAGCAGCCCAACGGCATGCTGGCCACGATCATGAGTTTCGTGCCGCCCGCGATCCCCTTCGTGATGATCCTGCGCGTCACCGCCAGCAGCGAGCCGATCGCCGCGTGGCAGATCGCCGCCAGCATCGTCTGGGGCTTCACCTGCGCCTTCGGCTTCCTCTGGATGGGCACCAAGATCTTCCGCGTCGGCGTCCTGATGCAGGGCAAGCCCCCCACGCCGCGCGAGCTGCTCAAGTGGATCCGCATGGCGTGACCGCCGTCGCCGCGCCCGTGCGCGCGCAGGAGTCGTGACGATGACCGCGGCCCTCTCCGTCGCTGGCGTCCTGATCTTCGCGCTGCTCTTCGCCCTGGCGGGCATCGGCGCGGTGTGGTGGGGGCTTTTCGGCGACAAGCCGCGTGGGCGGCGCCGATGCCCGCGCTGCTGGCATGACCTCTCCTTCACGCCAGGACTGGTCTGCGGCGAATGCGGACGCGTGGCGCAAGACGAGGCGGACCTGGGCCGCACGCGCCGCCGTTGGGGGGCGGCCACGGCATCGCTGCTGATCATCCTGGCGGTGACGGGATGGGTGCGCCTGGAGGTGATGAACACCGGGTGGACGAATGTCCTGCCCGACGCTGTGCTCATCGGCCTGTCACGCTTTGCCGAGCCGCCGGGCGCCGGGGACGCGATGTGGCAGGAGCTGGAGCGCCGCGTCTGGCAGGGCGAGCTGAGCCCGGAGGCACTGCGGGAGCTGGCCGCCACGCTGGTGGCGATGCGCAACCCGGATGGCAGCGTGCGCGCGGCCCCTGCCACGCTGCTGCGTTCCATTGTCGAGCAGCGCCCGGGCGTGCTGGAGCCGAAACCCGGCATGGCGGCCTCGGCGGTGAAGGAGTTGGACCAGCAGTATCGCCAGCACCTGGCGGCGCTGGACGCGATCCTGAGTGAGGCGCCGCTCGCGGTGCACTGCGAACTTCCCGCGGCGTGGCCTGCGGGCGTGACGCCGGTGGTCCGCATCCACGGCATGCTGCTGGGCACGCTCACCGAATGGCGCGCACGCGTCGAGGGAACCGACGCGCCGTGGATGGTGTGGAATTCCGATGGCGGCATGCGGCTGGGCGCGCCGCGCACCACGCTTGACCTGCCCGCCGCGGCGGCCGACGCCCCCGAGGTGCGCGCCCGCATCCTTCTGGAGACGCGTCGCTACGACCGGATGCTGGAGGAATGGAGCGGCTGGACGCCCGAGCCGCCGTTGGATCTGCAGCGCACCGTGGCGTGGATCGCCGATCCGCCGCTCTCCCCCGACGCCTCGGCGCGCCTCGAGCGGCAGGTGACCGTTGGCTTTCGCCATCCCGTCACCGTCTGGGAGGATGAGCAGCGCCCCGTCGGGCTGCGCTACGGCGCGGGCACCTTCGCCTCGCCCACCTACAGCGACCTGCTGGTCGGCGTCATCGTGGAGCTGCGCGAAGGGGACCAGGTGCGGCGCCGTACCCGCTTCTGGTGGCACGGTGGAAACAGCATCCCCGAGATCGGGTGGGCCACCGAAGAGGAGGACCTGCCCGCGCTGCGGCGGTTGGCCGCCACGATGCGGGTAGAGCAGGCCGCTGCGTTGAAGCTGGGCGCCGACCTGGAGCGCCGCGCTGCGGCGGAGCTGGTGCAACCGGAGGCCGCGGGACCGGACCCCGCCGCCGCCAAGACCGGCGCGCAGGCGGAGGAGCTCGCCGAGACACTGCAGGCCGAAGAGATGCTCCGCGTCGCCATGGAACGCGGCCTGCTGGCGCCGGGCTGGACCCTGAGCATTCGCGGCGATCGCCTCACCGCGCTGCGCGCACTCCCTTTCACCGCCTCCACCATCGGCAAAGCGCGCTGGTGGAGCGGCTCGATCGAGCAGCCGCTGCGCGTCGACCTGGCGGGCACCCCCGCTCCGCCGCGCGCGCTCCGTCGCGAGCCCGTCATCCCGGATTCGCCCGCGACGCGTCGCGCGCGCCAGGTTCCCTAGAATCCGCCGCCATGCATCGCTCACTCTGGGCGCCCTGGCGCATGGCCTACATCCGCGCCCTCGACCACGACGCAACCACCGCGCAGGCGGGCGCGCCTGCATCCAGCACCCCCGCCGACTTCCTGGCGGACTACTGGGCGCACCCCGATCGCGATGCCGCGCAGCTGGTCATCTTTCGCGATCGCAAGGGGCTGATCCTGCTGAACCGCTATCCGTACGCCAATGGACACCTGCTGGTGGCGCTGGGCCCGGCGCGCGCGGGGCTCGAGGACTACGTGCCCGAAGATCGCGCGCACTTCTGGCGGCTGATGGAACTGGCCATGGCGCTCTGCGACGAGGCATGCCGACCGCAGGGGATGAACGCGGGGCTGAACCTGGGGCGCGCGGCGGGCGCCGGGCTGCCCGAGCACCTGCACGGCCACGTGGTGCCGCGCTGGGCGGGAGACACGAATTTCATGAGCGTTCTTGGCGAAGTTCGCGTGATTCCGGACGCGCTCGAGGATGTCTACCTGGCCTATTGCGCCGCACTTCCGGCGGCGCTCCGGCGCACGGGCCTCTGGCCGAGCTAGACTCGCCATGTCAATCGACGGGGTCCGACCCCCTCGGGAGACGGTTCAGCGCCCATTTGCTCGAACCGATGCGAACCCCCAGGGATCGCCACCTAATTGCCGCGACGATGGCCATGCCTCCTTCGAGTGGAAGGCCGGGAACGACGGCAGGCGAGCCCACCTACGCTTGGGGTTCGAGCTCCCCGCTGTCCGGCCCCCGATGGGGTCGGGCTCCGTCGGCTGACTCTGCTGTCCTTCGATGAAATCCGTTCCCCATCCCCGCACGCTGGTCGACATGGTGACCGGCTGGCTGTGGAGTTTCCACCCTCGCAGCATCCCGCCGATGCAGCGCATGAACTATGCGCGCGAGCTCCTCTCGTGGGCGTTCCTGCCGATCATGCTGGGCGCGATCGAGGGGGGCACCATGGCGGTGATCGTGAAGAAGGCGTGGACCGGGGTGCCCGGCGTCTCCCCGGCGGTGCTCGACTTCGCCGTGGCGCTGGTCAGCGCTGCGCCCAACTTCGCCAACCTGACCAGCTTCCTGTGGGCGCGCGTCAGCCACGGGCGCGACAAGGTGCGCTTCATCTCCAAGATCCAGATCGCCACCTGCATCTGCGTGGCGGTGGTGGCGGCGATGCCCGTCAGCGCGTGGGGGCTGCTGGGCACCTGCATCGCGGTGCTGGTGGCGCGCGCCACCTGGACGGGCGTCATCACCGTGCGCACCGCGGTGTGGCGGCAGAACTACCCCAAGGCGAACCGCGCCAGCATCGCAGGCAAGATGGCCACGATGCAGTCGCTGATGCTGGCCCTCTCCGGTTGGGTCGTGGGCGCCAGCATGGACATCAGCGCCGTCAGCTTCCACTATGTCTTCCCCGTGCTGGCCGTGGTGGGGCTCTACGGCAACTCGATCTTCCGCAAGGTGCGCCTGCGCGGCGGGCGCGGCCTGGCGCGCGCCGAGCGCTCGCAAGGGGGCGGCCGCGCCAAGCTCACCGCCAACCCCGTGGATGGCGCGCAGATGGCGGGCGAGGCGTTCCGCACCAACTGGCGCGTGCTGGTGGAGGACCGCGAGTACCGCCGCTTCATGGTGTGGATGTTCGTCTTCGGCCTGGGCAACCTGATGGTGCTGGCACCGCAGGCGCTGGTGCTGGAAGACGAGCTGGGCGCTACCTACCTGCAGGCGATCCTTGCCACCACCGTGATCCCGCTGGCGATCATGCCGCTGGCGATCCCGGTGTGGGCCAAGCTGCTGGACCGCGTGCACATCGTGCGCTTCCGCAGCATCCATGCATGGAGCTTCGTGCTGGCGGCGCTCATGCTGTGGATCGCGGCCGTGGGGCACCAGCTCTGGCTCTTCTACGTCGCCAGCGTCTTCCTGGGCGTCGGTTTCGCGGGGGGCTCTCTGGCGTGGAACCTGGGGCACCATGACTTCGCCCCGCCGCAGCACGATGCGCTCTACATGAGCGTGCATGTCACCCTCAACGGCATCCGCGGGGTGATCGCCCCCTTCGTGGCGGTGGGTCTGTACAAGTGGCTCGGGGGGCACGGGATGGCCTCGTGGACCTTCTTCATCTGCTTCCTGGTGAACACACTGGGGGCGATGGGTTTCGTCTGGCACTGGCGCGACATGCGCCGTGCCGAGGCGGCGCGAGCGGCGGCCGATGGCACCGCGGGCGAGAGCGGCTTCCGGCGCGCGGTGCGCGTGGCCGAGGATGACGCCCAGGCGCCGCAGGCGCAGCTGCGCGGCACGAATGACCTGGGGGGGTGAAGGCTGTCCGTCCGGTAGCCCACCGGAAGACCCTTCCTTCCTGCAGCGGATTCCGCTATTCTTCGCCGTTCCGCCCATGGCAACGTGCCAGGGCACCTCGCACTCCGCATGGCGGCGCGTGCCGCCACGGACAGCTTCGCACCCAAGAAAGACATCATGGTCGATTACAACCTGATCGAGGACATCGCACTCGATCCCACCGAACTCGAATCCCTCCTCTCCGGCATCCCCAGCGGCACCGACCTGGCTGGCGCGGACCCGAAGAGCATGTCCCCCGGGAGCATCCTGAAGGGCATCGTCGTCGGCATGTCCGGCGACTTCGTCATCGTCGATGTCGGCCTCAAGAGCGAAGGACAGGTCGCCAAGGTCGAGTTCGACGAGACCGGCGTCAACGTCGGCGACGAGGTCGAGGTCCTGCTCGAGCAGATGGAGGACGAAGAGGGCTCGGTGGTCCTCAGCAAGCGCAAGGCCGACCGCATCCGCGGCTGGGAGCAGATCCTGCTCACCCGCAAGGAAGGCGACGTCGTCGAGGGCAAGGTCCTCCGCAAGATCAAGGGCGGGCTGCTGGTCGACATCGGCGTGCCCGTGTTCCTGCCGGCTTCGCAGGTGGACGTCCGCCGTCCCGGCGACATCGGCGACTACGTGGGCCGCACCATCCGCGCCTCGATCCTGAAGATCGACGAAGAGCGCAAGAACATCGTCATCTCGCGCCGCAAGCTGATCGAAGAAGAGCGCGAGGCCGCCAAGGCCAAGCTGCTGGGCGCGGTGAAGGAAGGCGACATCGTCCGCGGAACGGTCACCAACATCGCCGACTTCGGCGCCTTCATCGACCTGGGCGGGCTGGACGGCCTGCTGCACATCACCGACATGAGCTGGGGCCGCGTCAACCACCCCACCGAGGTGGTCAAGATCGGCGACGAAGTCGAGGTGAAGATCCTGAACATCGACCGGGACCGCGAGAAGATCGCCCTCGGCCTGAAGCAGAAGGAGACCTCGCCGTGGGAGGAGATCGAGAAGAAGTACCCGGTCAACTCGCGCGTCAAGGGCAAGGTGGTCAGCCTGATGTCCTACGGCGCATTCGTGCAGCTTGAGGAGGGCATCGAGGGCCTGGTGCACGTCAGCGAGATGAGCTGGACCCGCCGCGTCAACCACCCCAGCGAGCTGGTGCAGGTGGGCGACGAGGCCGACGTGGTCGTCCTGGACATCAACAAGGAGAAGCTGGAGATCTCCCTGGGCATGAAGCAGACCGACGTGAACCCGTGGGAGCTCGTCTCCGACCGGTACCCGCGCGGCAGCGTCATCGAGGGCAAGGTCCGCAACCTCTCCAACTACGGCGCCTTCATCGAGATCGAGCCCGGCATCGATGGCCTGCTGCACGTCAGCGACATCAGCTGGACCAAGAAGGTGGCGCACCCCAACGAGCTCTACAAGAAGGGCGACATCGTCAAGTGCGTCATCCTGGAAGTCGACCAGGAGAAGCAGCGCATCGGCCTGGGCGTCAAGCAGCTGACCGAAGACCCATGGACCGAGGCGATCCCCAGCGCGTACCGCCCGGGCATGATCGTCAAGGGCAAGATCACGAAGATCGCCAACTTCGGCGTCTTCGTGGAGCTGGAAGAGGGCCTCGAGGGCCTGCTCCACATCAGCGAGCTCTCCGACCAGAAGGTGGAGAACCCGCAGGATGTCGTCAAGCCCGGCCAGGAGGTCGAAGTCAAGATCCTGCGCGTCGACACCGACGATCGCAAGATCGGCCTCAGCCTGAAGCGCGCGCAGTGGGGTTCGACCGCCGACGAGGATCCGGCCGCGCGCCGCGCCCCCGGCGGCATCCGTCCCACCCGCGGCGGCATGGACGAGCACGGCTCGCTGGGCACCTCGAAGATCAAGTTCTGATCTTTCGAGACCGACGCAAGAATTCCACGGACCCCCGCCCTGCGCGGGGGTCCGTGTGCTTTTGCACCAAAAACGAACAGGCGCGGCACTT
>JBGARR010000014.1:0-79940 GCA_044230125.1 Phycisphaerales bacterium | reverse complement strand
CCGTCGTCCGCGTCCTGCGGACGACGTTTTCACTGGTGGGGTCGCGTCCGGTGGGCCGTCTGCTTGGCCGTCCGCTCCGCGGACGGAAGCATCCGTCGTCCGCGTCCTGCGGACGACGTTTTCACTGGCGGGCACGCGGCCGCTTGCTGGCCGCGATTCGCTGCCCGCTACGCTCCTCGGCGTGGGTGCACCACTTGATCCCGCCAGGCTGCGCAACGAGATCCTCGCGTGGATGTCGCCGCCGGCGGGTGATCGGGCGGGGCGCATCGCCGGGCGGCAGATCCGGCGCATGGTCGAGGCGCTGGAGCATCCCAGCGCTCGCGAGGACGCGTTCCTCAGCGTGGTGGCAGAGGCGGAACTGGCGCGGCGGCTGCTGGAGGCGGGCTGCACGATCGAGTTCGAGACCCCCACCGCGCGCGGTCGCCATGCTGACTTTCGCGTCAACGTCGACGGCGCGCGCTTCTACCTGCATGTGAAGCGGCTGAGCACGCCGGGGGCCGGCGCAGGCGGCGTTCTGAGCGCGGAGGTTGAGGCGCTGGCGCAGATCCGTCGTCCGGTCTCGGTGGTGGTCCGCGCCGCGCCTCACGCGGATGCCGCGCAGCGCGCGCAGCTGGCCGCGCACCTGGCGCCCTTCATCGCGGAGGCGAGCGTCGGCGAGGAGATCGTGGTGCGCGACGAGGCCGGTGCGTGGATCGGCGCGGCGCGCATCAGCGCCCCCGCCGCCGCCGAACACGCGGTGATCCGCACCGGCCCCGACGCAGAGTGGGATGGCGCGGTGCCGCGCGCGCAGCACCTGCTGCGCAAGGCGTACAAGCAGTTCATGCCAGGCGCCAGCAACGTCATCTGCATCGCCAGCGACGACACCGCGGGCGCCGAGGCGGTGGAGACCGCGCTCCTGGGCACGATGGTCGAGCGCTGGGACCGCTTCCCCCCGCGCGGGCACCGAGTTGCGCACGGGCGCAGCGATGACGGCTTCTGGGCGGGCGGCAACTTCCAGCTCAGCGCGCTGGTGGCGTGGTTCCCGGTGGCGCGCGAGGAGCCGGGGCGCGTCTGGGCGCGAGGCACGAAGGCGATCGCCGCCGAGGATGCGCTCCGCACCTCACGGCGCGACCTGGCGGCCGAGAGGGCACTGCGCCGCGCGCTGGGCGCCGATCAATCCTCGTCGGAGTCGGCGCCTTCTCCCACGGCGTAGGACTCGTGCGGCCGCTGGCGCCGCGCGGTGGCGCGCGCGGGCTCGGGCCAGAGCGTCTTCAGCGCCTCGTGGGGCGCGAGGCCGTCGATCTGCATCCGCGCGCCGGCCGCCAGCAGCTGCTCCAGCTGGCGCCGGCCGATCTCCACCTTCAGCAGCACGTGCCCCTCCTCCCACTCGCGGTCGCGCACCGGGACGCGCTTCTCCAGGAAGTCCACGGTGCGCCCGTCGGAGAGGGGCACGCGCAGCGTGCAGTCGCGCACGTCCCCCTTCATCGCCTGCATGACGCGCGCGGCAAGGGCGTCAAGCCCCGCCCCGGTGCGCGCCGAGATGGCGATCGCATCCGGGACCAGCGCCATCCAGCTGGACAAGCGCGCGTCCGGGCCATCGGCGGGCGTCCACGTCTCGGGCAGGCGGTCCGACTTGTTCAGCAGCAGGAAGCGCGGCTGCGCGGTCGCGCCGATCTCGTCCAGCACGCTGCAGACGGTTTCGTACTGCATCTGCGCGTTGCGGTCGGCCACGTCCAGCACGATGAGGATGACGTGGCTGGCGATCGCGTCCTCCAGGGTCGCGCGGAAGCTGGCCACCAGGTGGTGCGGCAGCCGCTGCACGAAGCCGACGGTGTCGCTGAGCATCGCCGCGTTGCCGCCGCCCAGGTTCCACTGCTCCACACGCGTGCCCAGCGTGGCGAAGAGCTTGTCCGCCGCATACGCGCCGCCGCGCGTCAGCGCGTTGAAGAGCGTCGACTTGCCGGCGTTGGTGTAGCCCACGATGGCGGCGGTGAAGTGCTCCTCGCGGCGCTGGCGCACCTCGCGCTCGCGGCGCACCTCGATCTCGCCCAGCTCGCGGCGCAGCTTGTCCAGCTTCGCCTTCACGATGCGGCGGTCGATCTCGATCTGCTGCTCGCCGGGGCCGCGGGTGCCCACGCCCACGGGCGCCCCGCCGGTCACTTGCCCCAGGTGGCTCCACATCGCGCGCAGGCGGGGCGCCGTGTACTCCAGCTGCGCGATCTCCACCTGCAGCTGCGCCTGCTTGGTGGTGGCACGATTGGCGAAGATGTCCAGGATGAGCTCGCTGCGGTCGATCACCTTCACCGAGAGGGCCTTCTCCAGTTCGGCGATCTGGCTAGGTGCCAGCTCGTTGTCGAAGACCACCACCTTGGCGCCCAGCTCCAGGCACATGGCGGCCAGCTCGTCGACCTTGCCCTTCCCGATGTACGTCTTGCCGCGCGGCGCGACACGGCGCTGCACCAGCGTGCCCACGGCGCGGACGCCCGCGGTCTCGGCAAGCGCACGCAGCTCGGCCAGCGGGTCGGTGTCGTCGGTGTCGTCCCCGCGCAGCTGGACTCCCACCAGGATCGCGGGCTCTGCCCGGATGTCGATTTCGCCGTGGTGTCCAGTCTCCATAGAAGCGCGATTGTAGGAGCGCCCCGCCACCTCCTATGATCGCGCCGTGCTCGGGACCGCAATGACCTCTTTCGCAGCGGCTTTGGGGCTGGCGCAGGCCGCACCTCCGGGGGCTGCCCCACCTTCGCCACGCCAGTCGGCGCAGTCAATGCCCGGTGCCAGCGGCCCGGCGGAGGCACCACGACCCCCTGCCGCCGCCGGCGCGCCCGCGCGCGCCCAGGAGGCGGACGCCGCCTACCGCTGGTTCGACCCGATGATCGACCTGCGCGCGCTCATCGTCTCCAGCTTCGTCGACCAGCCCGACGAAACGGCGATGCAGCGCGCCGTCCTGGAGGCGATGGCCCGCGCGCTGCGCGACCCTTACACGGTCTATGTGCCCCCCTCGGCGGAGGGCCGCTTCCGCCAGCAGATCAGCGGCACCTACGTGGGCATCGGCGTCGAGCTGGACCTGGACGAGGGACGACCGGTGGTGATCACGCCCATGGACGACTCCCCCGCGCTGGAGGTGGGGATCCTGCCTGGCGATGTCATCCTGGAGGTTGACGGCAAGTCCACCGAGGGCATCGACACCGCCCGGCTGGAGGAGCTTCTCCCCGGGGCGCCGGGCACCAGCGTCACGCTGCGGCTGCGCCGCCCGGATGGCGCCGAGCGCACCGTGACGGTGACGCGCCGCCAGGTGGAGACGCGCAGCGTCAAGGGAATCGCGCGCGAGGCGGATGGATGGCGCTACACGCTGGACGCCGACCGGCGCATTGCGTACCTGCGGATCGCGCAGTTCACCGAGCGCACGCTGGCGGAGATCGACGCCGCGCTGGCGCGGATGCGCAGCGATGGCCTCTCGGGAGTGGTGCTGGACCTGCGCGGCAACGGCGGCGGTGCGCTCGATGCAGCGGTGGGTGTGGCGGACCGATTTCTGGGCGCGGGGGGGATCGTCAGCATCCGCGGCCGCGGTGATCGCGGGCGAACGTGGGATGCGACCGCGGCCGAAGACGACGTGCTGGTGCCGCTGGTGGTGCTGGTGAACCAGGGCAGCGCCAGCGCCAGCGAGGTCGTGGCGGGCGCGCTGAAGGACAACAACCGCGCCAAGGTGATCGGAACGCGTTCGTATGGCAAGGGAAGCGTGCAGGAAGTACGGCCGCTGCCCGACGGTGCCGGCACGCTGAAGATGACCACCGCGCGCTACTTCCTTCCCAGCGGGCGGAGCGTCTCGCGCCTGCCCGGCGTGGCCCGTTGGGGTGTGGAGCCGGATTCCGGCTTCCATGTGCCAATGACCGAGGAGGAGCAGCTTGCAAACTTCCTGGCGCGCCGCCACTGGGAGGCCGTGGCGGGCGCGGCTGCAGCCCCCGGCACCGATGCCTGGTACAGCCCGTCCTGGATCCGGGCGAATGCGCATGATCCGCAACTGGCCGCGGCAGTCGAGGCGCTGGACGGCTTCCTGGACGCGGGCGAATGGCCGGTGGTCGGTGACCTCTCGGGCGACGTGGGCGCCGACAACGACGAGCTGCGCACCAGCCTGGAGTTCCGCCGGCGCCTGCTGGAGGAGCTGCGCAAGACCGATCGGGCCATCAGCCTGTTGCGTGGGGGGGGCGCGGGCGTCGATGACCCGTTGCTGGCCGACGAAGCCCCGTTGATCGACGGCGACATCCTGCTGCGCGACCGCGACGGGCGCATCGTCGGGCGCTGGATCGTGAAGGACCCGAAGGCGCTGCGCCGAACGCTGGGGGATGGAGCAACGCCCGCCCCCGAATACACCCCCGCACGCGAGCCGGAGGGCAAGTGAGCGAGGCGAGCGCGGCGAACGAGGCGACGGGGGCGAGCGAGGCGAGTGAGGCGAGCGCGTGCGAACGCCGCCCGGAACTGGCCAGCGACGCCCCAGCGCTCTCCGAGCAGGGCCGGCTGGTGCTGGGCATCGAGACCAGCTGCGACGAGACCGCCGCCAGCGTGGTCGAGTGGCGCGATGGTGCACCGCGCGTGCTTTCCAGCATCGTCTCGACGCAGCATGAGCTGCACCGGCGCTATGCAGGCGTGGTGCCCGAGCTTGCCAGCCGCGCGCACCTGGAGCGCATCGTGCCGGTGGTGCGCGAGGCGCTGCGGGAGGCGCAGCTGCAGGCGCGCGCATTGCATGCAGTGGCCGTGGGCAACCGGCCGGGGCTGATCGGGTCGCTCCTGGTGGGGAACGCCGCAGCGAAGGCGTATGCGTGGGCGCTGGGGATCCCGGTGGTGGGCGTGGACCATGTCGCCGCGCACCTGGTGGCCGGGATGCTGGATGCGCCCGCAGTGGAGTGGCCTGCCGTGGGCCTGGTGGTCTCGGGGGGGCACACGCACATGTTCGCAATGCATGGCCCGCTGCGGATCCGCCTGCTGGGCAAGACGATTGACGATGCGGTGGGCGAGGCATTTGACAAGGCTGCAACGATTCTGGGCCTGGGCTATCCCGGTGGCCCGCGCGTCGATGCGATGAGCGACGGGGGCAACGCGCGCGCGGTCGAGTTCCCGCAGCCGCGCCTGACCGCGCGGAGCCTCCGTCGCGGCGACTCATCGACGCAGGAGACGATCGTTGGCCTCACCCGAGAGCAGTTGCCGGGCGCCGCAGCGCCGACCCTCGATCATGACCCAGCGCTGGACTTCAGTTTCAGCGGCGCGAAGACCGCACTGCTCTACGCGGTGCGCGGCGTGCCCCCGGTCGCCGGGCGCCCTGCCCCGCCCGCCCCGGTTCCGCTGACCCCGCAACGCATCCATGACCTCTGCGCCAGCTTCCAGCGCGCGGCGGTCGCACAGGTGATCCGCGGCGTGGGCCGCGCCTGCGACCACCTGGCGACCAGCCCTGCTGATGCACCGCGCAGCCTCCTGGTGGGGGGCGGCGTCAGCGCGAACCGCCACATGCGAGCCGAGCTGGCCGCCCTTGCCGGAGCGCGTGGTCTGCATCTGCGCCTGCCGCCGATGGCGTACTGCGTGGATAACGCCGCGATGATCGCGGCGCTGGGCCACTTCCGGCTGGCCGCCGGCGAACGCGACCCATGGACGCTCGCGCCGAGTCCGCGCTCGACGCTCGGCACGCGCCGCGCGCGCTGATGCCGCCTCCGCACGCAGCGCAACGCGCGAAAACGAGAACCGCGCGGGCATCGGCGCCCGGGGTGCCGTTGCCCGCGCGTCGGAGCGCCTTTGCCTGCGTGACGGATCACCACGCCGGCTCGGGAGCTTCCGTCGTCTGGGGCGAGGACGAAACTCAGTCCTCGCCGCGACCCGCGGGCGCCGCAGCGGCGGCTGCCGCTGCTGCGGCCGCTGATGGACCCTTGGGATTGATCTGGTTCGGGTTCGCAAGCCGCTTGCGGAGGACCTCCTTGCGGATCTCCTCCATCAGGTCGGGGTTCTGGCGCAGGAAGGACTTGGATGCTTCGCGTCCCTGGCCCAGGCGAACATCACCGTAGCTGAACCAGGCGCCGCTCTTGTCGACCACCTCGTCCGCCACCGCCAAGTCGAGCACGTCGCCCGAGAGGGAGATCCCTTCGTCGAACATGATGTCGAACTCCGCCTCGCGGAAGGGAGGGGCGATCTTGTTCTTCACCACCTTGGCCTTGACGCGGTTGCCCACGTTGCGGTCGCCCTCCTTGATCGCGCCGATGCGCCGGATGTCGATGCGCACCGAGGCGTAGAACTTCAGCGCGCGGCCGCCGGTGGTCGTCTCGGGGGAGCCGAACATCACGCCGATCTTCTCGCGCAGCTGGTTGATGAAGATGACGATGCACTCGCTCTTGGAGATGGCGCCCGTGAGTTTGCGCAGCGCCTGGCTCATGAGGCGTGCCTGCAGGCCGACGTGGCTGTCGCCCATCTCCCCCTCGATCTCGGCGCGGGGGATGAGCGCCGCCACCGAGTCGATCACGATCACGTCGACGGCGTTGGATCGGACGAGCATCTCGCAGATCTCGAGAGCCTGCTCGCCCGTGTCGGGCTGGGAGACAAGGATCTCGTCCAGGTTGACCCCCAGGCGCTTGGCCCAGGAGGGATCAAGCGCATGCTCGGCGTCGATGAAGGCGGCGACGCCGCCATGCTTCTGTGAGTTGGCGATGACCGTGAGCGCCAACGTCGTCTTGCCCGAGCTCTCCGGACCGAAGATCTCGACGACGCGGCCGCGCGGCAGCCCGCGCCCGCCCAGAGCCAGGTCCAGGCTGAGGGCGCCCGTGTTGATCGACGGGATCACCGGCACCGTCTCGTTGTCGAGGCGCATGATGGTGCCCTTGCCGAAGTTCTTCTCGATCTGGCCCAGGGCCGCGTCGAGCGCCTTGGTCTTGGCCAACCGCGCTGACAACTCGGCGGGAGAGGGCTTCGCCTCGGCAGGAGAGGGCTTCCCCTCGGTCTTGGTGACGGACGGCTTGCCATCGGTCGGCTTGGATTCGACGGCCTTGCCGTCGGTGGTGCGCGCTTCGTTCGGGCGTGGCATGGTCGACATCTTCGCAGAGATGTCACGCATCGCGGGCGCGGCGTTGGGCGTGCGGGTGGGGGATGCCCCGATCGGGGTGCCGTTGGTGGTCGTGGTTGCCATGGTGTTTCGCTCCGTCGTTCTCCCGCGGCCGGGACACCCCCGCATGGGGTGTTTCCAGCAGCCGCGGGCCTGCATCCTTGCGCGTTCCAAGCTCCGATTCTGTCCGTCCCGTTGAGGACGACGCGAACCGTTGTTTGGTGTTTGGTAGGATCGTCTCTTTCATCGGCTCCGTCAAGGTCTGTTCGGTCTTTTTTCGGGTCTTTTCCCGAAGTCCCGTCAGATACCCGTAAACCTTTGCCGTGCCTTGAGTTGCGTTCTAATCCGGGCCCCGCAATGCAGCGGTGCAGCCCTGACCCACGCACCCTACTCGCGCGCAGTGACACACCTGCTTCATCCCGCCTTTTTTCTAGATGCGCGGGCAGCGAAGGCCGCACGAGCCGCGCGGAACACCGCGCCACGCCCCTGCCGACCGACTGCCGCCCAACTGCCCCGCTATTGCTTCCGCGCTTCCGGCTGCTCGAAGTACGGACTGGGGGGCGTGTACTTCGACATGTCCAGCCCAGCAAACCAGGCGATGGTGCGCCGCAGCCCTTCGGCCAGCTGCACCTTCGGCTCCCAGCCGAGCGTGCGCCGCGCGAGCGCGATCTCCGGCTGCCGCTGGACGGGATCGTCGGCGGGCAGCGGGCGATGCTCGATCAGGTGCTCCTTGCCCAGCTCGCGCGCCACCAGCTGCGCCAGCTGGATCATCGTGAACTCCACCGGGTTTCCCAGGTTCATCGGTCCGGTGAACTCCTCCGGCGTCTCCATCAGCCCGCGGAAGCCCGCGATCAGGTCATCCACGTAGCAGAAGGAGCGCGACTGCCGCCCATCGCCGTAGATCGTCATCGCCTCGCCCCGCAGCGCCTGGCAGATGAAGTTGCTCACCACGCGTCCGTCGTAGGGATGCATCCGCGGCCCATAGGTGTTGAAGATGCGCACCACCTTGATCGTGGTTCCGTGCATCCGTCGGAAGTCGAAGCAGAGCGTCTCGGCGGCGCGCTTGCCCTCGTCGTAACAGGCGCGCGGGCCGATGGGGTTCACGCTGCCGCGGTAGCTCTCCGGCTGCGGGTGCACCGTCGGATCGCCATAGACCTCGCTTGTGGAAGCGTGGAAGACCTTCGCGCCGTGCCGCTGGGCAAGCTCCAGGCAGTGCAGCATGCCCCATACCGAGGTGCGCAGCGTCTTCACCGGGTCGAAGCGGTAGTGCCCCGGTGCGGCGGGGCACGCCAGGTTCCACACCTGGTCCACCGCAAAATCGAAGGGGTCCACCACGTCATGCTTCACGAAGCGAAAGCCTGGCTTCCCCTGCAGGTGCGCGATGTTGTCCATGTGCCCCGTGAAGAGGTTGTCCAGGCAGGTGACTTCGTGGCCTGAGGCCAGCAGCGATTCGCAGAGGTGCGAGCCGAGGAATCCGGCGCCGCCGGTGACGAGGGAACGGGGCATAGGGGGCGAAGTCTAGTGCCCCGCACTTGACCCGGTCGCCGCGCGCGGCGACCATCCGCGCATGCCAGCCGAACGCCTCGTCGTCGGCGCGATGACCGGCACCAGCATCGACGGCCTGGACCTGGCGCTCGCGCGCATCACGGGCCACGGGCTGTCGATGACCGCCACGCTCGTGGCGCATCGCTCCGCGCCACTGGGGACGCTGGCGCCACGGCTGCGCGCCGCCGCGCAGGGGCAGCCCTTCTCCGCCGCCGAGTTCGCGCAGCTGGCGCTGGACCTGGGCACGCTGCATGCGCGAGAGGCGGCACAGCTCCTCGCGGAGGCTGGCATCGCCGCGCCCCCCGACCTGGCCGCGGTCCACGGGCAGACCATCTATCACCGCCCGCCCGCCAGCTGGCAGCTGATCAACCCGCACCCGATCGCGCTCGCGCTGCAGTGCCCCGTGGTCACCGACCTGCGCGGCGCCGACATCGCGGCGGGAGGGCAAGGCGCGCCGCTGACGCCGCTGGCAGATTGGGTCCTCTTCCGCGCCACCGAGCCACGCGCCATCGTGAACCTGGGCGGATTCGCGAACGCAACGCTGCTCGGCGCCGACGATGGTCGCACGCACGCGCAGCAAGTGGAGGCCATCCGCGGCCGCGACCTCTGCGCCTGCAATCAGCTGCTGGACCGCGCCGCGCGCGCGGCAATCGATGCCGACTTCGACGCCGAGGGCGCCACCGCCGCAACGGCCGCACCCGATGCCGCCACCGGCGCCGCGCTGCGCGCCCTGCTTGCGCCGCGCGCGGACGGGCGCAGCCTGGGCACCGGCGACGAACTCTTCGGATGGATCGCGAACGCAGGCACCCGGCTCCCCCCCGCCGTGCTGCTGTCGACCGCCGCGGATGCCGTCGGCCATACGATCGGCGCGGCGCTGGCCGAGACGGATGCGCGCCAAATCATTGTGGCGGGCGGCGGTGCGCGGCATCGCCCACTGTGCGCCGCCATCGCGCGCGCGTCCGCCCTGCCGCTCCTGCCAAGCGACGACCTGGGCGTCCCCATCAGCGTCCGCGAAGCCTTCGAGTGGGCGATCCTGGGCGCATTGGCGGCGGATGGCGTCGATCCCGCGCTGCCGGCGGTGACGCATCGCCCTGGCCACGCACGCCCCGGCGCAGCGGCCGGAAGGGCGGACGCCTTGACGCAATGCGGACTCTGGACTCGACCGCTGCGCTGAGACCGGCTCCGCAGCGCGATTCCTGAACGCGTTCTTGACGCGTCCGTGGCACACTGACGCACGAACGCAGTTCCTGCCAAGGTGCCGCCAGCGCCCCGCATCCGTCGCCCCGCCCGAATCCCCTGTCCCACTTACGAGGTCCGAGTGGCAAAGACGCACATCCTGATCGTCGAAGACGAACCCGACATCGCCGAGCTGATCCGCTTCCATTGCGAGCGCGACGGACACGACGCGCGCGCAGTCAACTCCGGCAAGGTGGCGCTGGACATCCTGAAGCGCGATCCGCCGGACCTGGTGATCCTGGACCTGATGCTGCCCGATGTCGGTGGCCTGGAGATCTGCCGCCGCATGAAGCAGTGGCCCGAGACGAGCGAGACCCCCGTGATCATGGTGACCGCAAAGGGCGAGGAGTCCGACGTGGTCAGCGGCCTGGAGGTCGGCGCCGACGACTACGTGATGAAGCCCTTCAGCCCGCGCGTCCTCATGGCGCGGGTGCGCGCGGTGCTGCGCCGCGGCCAGGAACTGCAGCAGACCGCTGCCGACAACCGCCTGGTGCGCATCGACAGCCGCCTGGTCATCGACCCCGACCGCCATGTCGTCACCGCCGACGGCCAGCCCGTCGAACTGACCGTCACCGAATTCGGCATCCTGGCGCACCTGGCGCAGCGCCCCGGCTTCGTGCGCACGCGCGACCAGATCATCTCCGCGGTGCATGGACGCAATGTGGTCCTTTCCAGCCGCACCATCGACGTCCACGTGACCGCGCTGCGGAAGAAGCTCAGCGCCCTGGCGGGCTGCGTCGAGACGGTGCGCGGCGTGGGGTATCGTTTCAACGAAGCGCTCGAGCTGGCCGACGCGTAATCGCCGCCAAGCATCGGCGCCGCGCCGCCCATGGCCGACGCCGCCACCCAAACCACCTGGCTCCTTCCGTTCCTTGCGGCGCTCTGCGCGGCCGGAGCGCTTGCCATCCTGCTGGCGGTGCAGGCGCTGCGCCGCCGCAATGAGCACAGGCGCATCGCCGCCGCGCTGGGGGTGCTGGGCGGCCACGACGCCGACCCCGTGCGTGCGGCGCGGGTCGCCTCGCGCGAGGCGCTCCGCCTGGACAGCGCGCTCGCAGAGCTGCGCGCCATCGTCGAGAACGCGCCGGTGGGCATCGTGGCGCTGGACGCGCTGGGCCGAATCGCCACCATCAATCCGGCGGCGACGCGGATCTTCGGCATCGGGTCGGGCACGGCCGCAGGGGCGGCCGCTCGGCATCCCGAGGGGCGGCTGCTCATCGAGCTGGCCCGCGCACCGGAGCTGGAGGGGCTGATCGCGGCGGCACGCGAGACGGGCCGCCGTGCCGACGCCGAGCTTGCCTTTGAATCGGCCAGCGGTGCGCGCATCGCGCGCTGTGCGCTGGTGCCGCTGACGCGCAGCGGGGGCAAGGTCGCCTTCCTCCTGGTGCTGGAGGACCTGACCGAGCTGCGCCGGCTGGAGGCGGTGCGCACCGATTTCGTGGCGAACGTCAGCCACGAGCTGCGCACGCCCATCACCACCATCCGCGGCTTCGCCGAGACGCTCGCCGATGGCTTCACGCTGGAGCCGCAGGCGCGCCGCTTCATCGACACGATCAATCGAAGCGCCACGCGGCTCGGACGCGTCATCGACGACCTGCTGCTGCTTTCCTCCCTTGAGGACCCCTCCGCGCGCCACGAGGCGACCGCCGCGCCGGTGCCCCTGGCCGCCGCGATCCAGGAAGCCGCCGAGCAGCACGCCCCCGCAGCCGAGGCGAAGCGCATCAGCATCCAGACCAGCATCGCGCCGGGCCTGGCCATCCAGGGAAACGTCGGGCTCATCGCACACGCCGTCGGCAACCTGCTCGCCAACGCGATCAAGTACAGCCCGGAAGGCTCCACCGTCCGCATCGACGCCGCCGCCGATGGGACGGACGCCGTCATCGCCGTGCGCGATCAGGGCCCGGGCATCGCCGAGCACCACCAGGCGCGCCTCTTCGAGCGCTTCTATCGCGTCGACCGCGCGCGCGACCGTGGGACGGGGGGCACGGGCCTTGGCCTCGCGATCGTCAAGCACGTGGCCCTGGTCCATGGCGGTAGCGCTGAAGTGGAGAGCCAGTCCGGCCGCGGCAGCACCTTCCGGCTGCGCTTGCCGATGCCAGTGGCCACGCAGCCGCCCCAACCGCCTGCGACAGCCTGAGTTATGGATCGCACACACGATCCAAACCCAACCCAAATGTAGGCAAACCAATTCTGAACACTGCTCCGTGAGACTGCACGCCTTGCAAGGCACGCCGCACGCCGCGAGAGCACGACCCTGGCGCCCGCGGCCCACGACCACGCCACACCCCTTCAAGAAAAGGACCCCGATGACCTGGACCCGAATCGCCTCGTTTGCGCTGGCCACCACGATCGTCGCCGGCATCGCCGCCGCGCCCAATGCACAGGACACCAAGAGCCTGAAGGGCGCCGTCCGCGTGGATGGCTCCTCGACGGTCTATCCGATTGCAGAGGCCGCCGCGGAGGAGTTCTCGAAGGTGGCACCCGGAGTCAAGGTCACCGTCGGCGTCAGCGGCACCGGCGGCGGCTTCAAGCGCTTCGTCGTCGGCGAGACGGACATGTCCAACGCCTCGCGCGCCATCAAGAAGTCCGAGCTGGATGCTGCCAAGGGCAAGAAGATCGAGTTCGTCGAGCTGCCGGTCGCCTTCGACGGCCTGACCATCGTGATCAACAAGGGCAACACCTGGGTGAAGCAGCTGGACCTGGACCAGATCAAGAAGATCTTCACCGCTGGCGGCGCCGCCAAGACCTGGAAGGACGTCGACCCCTCGTGGCCCGCCGAGGCGATCAAGATCTACAGCCCCGGCACCGACAGCGGCACCTTCGACTACTTCAAGGAGGTCGTCGCCGGCAAGGATGGCAAGATCCGCAGCGACATGAGCGTCAGCGAGGATGACAACGTCCTGGTGCGCGGCGTCGAGGGCGACAAGAACGCCATCGGCTTCTTCGGCTTCGCCTACTTCGTCGAGAACAAGGAGAAGCTGACCGCGGTCCCCGTGGTCAACCCGAAGGGCGGCGGCGCGGTCACTCCCACCCACGAGTCGATCGAGAAGGGCACCTACGCCCCCTTCAGCCGTCCCCTCTTCTTCTATGTCAACAAGGACTCGCTGGCCAAGCCGCAGGTGGCCGCCTTCGCCGAGTACTACATCGGCAACGCCGGCAAGTTTGCCGAGGAAGTGGGCTATGTCAAGCTTCCGGCCGAGCTCTACACGCGCGCCCAGGCCAACCTGAAGGCCATGCGCCTGGGCACCCAGATGCTGGATGAAAGCGGTAAGGAGCGCCCTGGCGCGCTCACCGAGCTCTATAAGTAAGCGCCCCCCGGGTGCCCTCCGCCGGGTGCCCACCAAACGTGAACGCGGCGGGGTGGCACGGGCCGCCCCGCCGCGTTCTCCCCAACGGGCCGATGGGTATCGTGCCCGCCCGGATCGTCCGCATGGCCAGCGCCGACCCCACCGCCGCCGAACGAATCACGCACGCCGCCCGGGCGGCGGCGGCCGCCTCGCGCCGCGGGCGCGAGCGATCGCGCGTGGGGCGCCGCGAGAGCGAGCGCCTGATGCGCGGCCTGCTCCTGGGCTGCGCCACGCTCTCGGTGTTCACCACGTTCACGATCATCGCGATCCTGCTGTACCAGTCGGTCGAGTTCTTCGCCACCCCGGAGGTCACCTTCGGCGACTTCTTCGGCGGCACGGTCTGGTCGCCGCTCCTGGGCGCCGAGAAGCACTTCGGCATCTGGCCCCTGGTCTGCGGCACGCTGCTGGTCACCGCCGTCGCGGCGGTCTTCGCGCTGCCCACCGGGCTGGTGGTGGCCGTCTACCTGAGCGAGTTCGCGCCCAAGCGCGTCCGCTCGGCGCTGAAGCCAGTGCTCGAGGTGCTGGCGGGCATCCCCACGGTGGTCTACGGCTTCTTTGCGCTGGAGGTCATCACCCCCTTCCTGCACAACCGCATCAGCGAGGGCTTCGGCACCTACAACGCCATGAGCGCCGGGCTTGCGGTGGGCATCATGATCCTGCCGATCGTGGCCAGCCTCAGTGAGGATGCGCTGCGCGCCGTGCCGCGGAGCCTGCGCGACGCGGCGTATGGCCTGGGCAGCACCAAGTTCGATGTCAGCGTCAAGGTGGTGGTGCCCGCCGCGCTCAGCGGCATCATGGCGAGCTGGCTGCTGGCGATCACGCGCGCGATCGGCGAGACGATGATCGTGGCGCTGGCCGCGGGCGGGCTGGCGCACATGACGGCAAATCCCGCCGCCGAGGTGCAGACCATGACCGCCTACATGGTGCAGATCTTCCTGGGCGACGCCTCTGCCTACGGAGTGGAGTACAAGTCCAGCTACGCGGTGGCGGCGGTGCTCTTCGCCATCACGCTGGCGCTGACGATCGTGGGCAACCTGCTCCTGCGCGCCTTCCGCGAGGAGTACGAGTGATGAGCGCCGCAGCACGCCCCAGCACCGCCGAGCTGGCCACCAGCGCCGCGCCCACGTCGACGGCGCTGCGGCTGCTGAAGAACCGCCTCTTCCTGGCCCTCTGCCTGCTGGTCACCAGCCTGGCGGTGGTGCTGCTGGCGGTGCTGCTGATCTCCATCTGGACCGAGGGGCACGGCCGCCTCTCGTGGGACTTCCTCTCCTCCTTCGCCAGCCGCAAGGCCGGTGACGCGGGCATCAAGGCGCCGATGTGGGGCAGCGTCTGGGTCTGCACCATCTGCGCACTGGCGGCGCTGCCGGTGGGGGTGGGGACGGCGGTCTACCTGGAGGAGTTCGCCCCCTCGTCGCGCTTCACCGGCTTCATCAAGATCAACATCTCGAACCTGGCGGGCGTTCCCTCGATCGTCTACGGAATCCTGGGGCTCACCGCCTTTGCGCGCCTCTTCGGCGCCGTCGGGATCGACGATCCGATCGCGATCGGCAACCCCGACGGTCCCTTCTACCTGCGCCTGCCCTTCGGCCAAGGGGTCCTCTCCGGCGGACTGACGCTGATGCTGGTGGTGCTACCCATCGTCATCGTCAGCAGCCAGGAGGCGCTGCGCTCGGTGCCGCGCAGCCTGCGCTCGGGCGCCTTCGCACTGGGCGCCACGCGGCTGCAGACGGTCTGGAACATCACGCTGCCCGCATCGCTGCCGATGGTGATGACGGGGGCGATCCTGGCCATGAGCCGTGCCATCGGCGAGGCGGCGCCCATCCTGGTGCTGGGCGTGCCCCTCTTCATCCGATCGACCCCGGTCAACCTGGCCAGCGACTTCACGGTGCTGCCCCTGCAGATCTTCAACTGGGCCGGGCGCCCGCAGCAGGAATTCCATGAACTGGCCGCAGCGGCGATCATTGTGCTGCTGGCGGTGCTCCTGAGCTTCAATGCTGTCGCGGTGCTGATCCGACACCGGCTGCAGAAACTGGATGCATGAACGGTTCCCGCACACCCTTGGCGTACGATCCATGAGCAGCACCATGCAGACGCCCACACCGACCAACGCCCCCGTCGTGCACGATGTCCCCGTGCGACGCCCGGCGCCAGCCGCTCCGGGGAGCGCCGCTGCGGGCAAGCCCGATGAGATCGCCATCCTGGCCGACGAGTTCAACAGTTGGTACGGCACCTTCCACGCGCTGAAGGACGTGCACCTGGAGATCCCCAAGCGCCGGGTGACCGCTCTGATCGGCCCTTCGGGCTGCGGCAAGAGCACCTTCCTGCGGTGGATCAACCGCATGAACGACACCATCGCCTCGGCGCGCGCCGAGGGGACGCTGACGCTGGACGGCGACGACCTTCTCTCGCGCACGCGCGATGTGGTCGAGCTGCGGCGGCGCGTGGGCATGGTCTTCCAGAAGCCCAACCCCTTCCCGAAGAGCATCTACGACAATGTCGCCTTCGGGCCGCGCCTGCACCGCAAGTTCGGCCGCAGCGACCTGGACGAGCTGGTCGAGAGCTCACTGCGCGCCGCCGCGCTGTGGGACGAAGTGAAGGACCGCCTGAAGGCGAGCGCCCTGGGGCTCAGCGGCGGGCAGCAGCAGCGGCTCTGCATCGCGCGCGCCATCGCCGTGGGGCCCGAGGTGCTGCTGATGGACGAGCCCTGCTCCGCGCTGGACCCCCGCAGCACCGCCAGCATCGAGCAGCTGATCCGCGAACTGGAGACCGAGTACACCATCGTCATCGTGACGCACAACATGCAGCAGGCCGCCCGCGTCAGCGATCACACCGCCTTCTTCTTCGAGGGAAAGATCGTCGAGACTGGCGAGACGGACATGATCTTCACCAACCCCAGGAACAAGCAGACCGAGGATTACGTCTCGGGCCGCTTTGGCTGATTGAACACCGATGGCCATCGACCTCAGCACCGAAATCGTCAATCTCCGCCGCAGCCTGCTGGCCATGGGTGCCGCCACCGAGCGCCGGGTCGAGCTGGCCACACGCGCGCTTGTGCACGGCGACGCCGCGGCGGCGCAGGAGGTGAAGGCGGGCGACTCCGAGATCGACGCCATGGAGGTGGAGCTTGAGGGGCAGTGCATGCGCATCCTGGCGCTGGGCAGCCCGGTGGCGCACGACCTGCGCTTCGTGCTCAGCGTGGTGCGCATCAGCAGCGACTTCGAGCGCATCGCGGACCTGAGCCGCGGGATCGCCAAGAAGGTGGTGCGCTGGAGCGTCGATGCCTCCAGCGTTCAGGTGCCCGATCAGCTGGCGGACATGGCCGACGCCACACGCGAGATGCTGGCCGACGTGCTGGCCGCGCTGGCAAACGAGGACGCCGACCTCTGCCGCGACGTCCGCCGCGCCGACAAGCGCGTCGATGGGCTGAACAAGGAGGTGGTGGCGGGCAGTCGCAAGATCATCGCCGAGGAAGTCTCGCGCATGCAGGAGGCGATCGACCTCATGCAGGTGGCGCAACGCCTGGAGCGCATCGCCGACATCGCCACGAACATCGCCGAGGACGTCATCTTTCTGGTCGAGGGACGCATCGTCCGCCACGAGAAGTAGCCCTGCCGACGGATGCGTGCGGGGATGCATCCGCGGAAGTGCCGCGGGGCTCGAAGGGGGCAGCCTTGGAACAATGCGCAATGTGGCGGGCGGCACCGGGGCACGCCGTCGCGGGGTTGGACGACGAAGGCGCCGCGCAGATTGCCGGTTATCAGGCGCCAATTCCCTCGGAAACGCCCCCACGGCTGCCGGGGATCCCGCTATGCTGCGCGGCTCGAATTCGGAGCCAGCCATGCACTATCCGCACAAGCTCAGCCGCATCAAGAAGGTTCGCAAGATCGGTTTCCGCGCACGCATGCGCACGCGGAAGGGCCGCGCGATCCTCAATCGCAAGCGCCGCGTGGGCCGCCGTATCCGCGTCCGCTGACCGTGCGCACCACGCCCGAGGCTGGATCCGCCACACCATCGACGCTTGTCCTGATCGGACTGCGCGGCTCGGGGAAGACCACGCTTGGTCGCCTGTTGGCGGCGGCGCTCGGTTCCGCATTCATCGACCTGGATGACCGGACGCGTGCGCGTACCGGGCACCCCAGCGTCAGCGCCGCCTTCAAGGCGATCGGCGAGGGCGCATTCCGCGCCGCCGAAGCGGCCGCGCTGCAGGAGACCCTGGCCACCGCGGTCCCCGGATCAGTCATCGCGCTGGGCGGGGGCACCCCGACGGCGCCCGGAGCAAGGGCGCAGCTGGAGTCCGCGCGCGCCTCGGGACGAATCCGCGTTGCCCTGCTCGAAGCCACCCCCGCCGTGCTGGGCGCCCGCCTGGCCGTCACCCCCGGCGACCGGCCCCTTCTGATGGGTTCGAATTTCGCCGAAGAAGCGGCGTTGCTGGGTGAGCGCCGCCTGCCCCTGTACCGGCAGCTCGCGGAGGCCGTGGTGGACACCACCCGACCCACGGACGCGGCGCTGGCCGACCTGCTTGCGTTTGCGCGCCGCTGATTGGCGCCGCACGAGCAGCGCGTGGGACACCGGCAGCAGCACCGGTCGCCTGCAACGCGGGCGTGCACGGCATTCCCCGCTGCGCCCCCCTATTTTCCTGCGACGCCAGGCTTCTCCTGCGCCTGATTGTCCGGCCAGGCGATCAGGACTTCGCCCAGCGGGTCCTCGGTGGCCAGCCCCAGCTCCTTCAGCGCCACCAGCGCCGCCAGCTGCTCCGCCTGCTTCTTGCTGGGCCCCCACGCGCCGGTGAAGCGCCGCGCGTCTGCGGTCACCGCGACTTCGAAGCACTTGGCGTGATCAGGTCCCTTCTCGTCCAGCACCAGGTACTGCGGAAGCCCCATCTCCAGCTGCGCCAGGCACTGCTGCAGCACCTGCTTGAAGTTCTGCTGGTGCCCCAGGCGCATGGCGCGGTCGATGCGTTCCTCCAGAAGCGGCAGCACGAAGGCGCGCGCCACCTCAAAGCCGCCATCGATGTACAGCGCACCCACCACGGCCTCGAAGACGCCCGCCAGCAGGCTCTCCGGCAGGCCGGTGGCGCTGCGCACCCCCTTGTCCACCTTCACCAGCCGCTCGAGGCCGCACTCAATGGCCAGTTCGGCGCAGACGCGTCCGCTCACGATGTTGGACTTGACCTTAGTCAGGTCCCCCTCCAGCAGGTCGCCGCGCTGGCGGTAGAGGTAGCCGCAGACGATGAAGCCGAGCGCGCTGTCCCCCAGGAACTCCAGCCGCTCGTTCGAGTTGATGCGTCCCTCGGCGGCCGATGCGTGGGTCATCGCCATGGCCAGCAGCGCCGGATCGGCAAATCGGTGCCGCGTCAGCAGCTGGACGGACTCCAGGACTTCCGGGTCGATGCTCACCGCCACGCCAGCACTACCTCGGTGCCCCGAATCGCCATCAGCGCAAGCAGCCCGCCGAGGCCACCCACCACAAACCAGAATGCCATCTCCAGGTATTCGCGCCGGCGCCGGGCGGCAGGCCGCCGGTGCGTTGCGCGGGCGCCCGCCAAGTGTGGGGCGGAAACCGCTGCGCGCCCCACCGGGACCGCGAACGATGCCAAGGCGGCGGCGCGTTGCAGTGCCGGGTCCGGGAGGGGCGGGCGTCCGGCGGTGGCCTCGGCCGCTTCGGAGCACGCCAGGTCGGCGCACGCCAAATCCCACTGCATGCGTGCGTATGCCTCGGAGGCTAGCACCCAGCAGGCGTTGTCGCTGGCGCGCGCATCGTGCGAGGCGCGGTCCCAGATCGGGTCTTCGGGGTGATGGCGCGCACGCCCGGCGACGGCCATCTCTGCAGCGACAGCATTGCGCGCCGAGAGGGCGGCGTGCACCGACGGGTGCTGCAAAGGTTGGTGCTCGTCTATGCGGTGCACAAGGGGCCCTTGCGGTCATCATCGGCACGATCGGGAGGCGCCGTGAGCCTGCCGGTGCCAACCCATGCCAACATACCGCGGGCTCGGCCTGCACACCTCGTGAACCCAGGTTTTGCCGATCCGGGGAAGGCGCCCGACGCTCACCGCTCGGGGGTGCCGAAGAACCGCTCCGCGATGCGCCTGACCAGGTGCTCGCGCTCGGCTTCCGACTCGAAGGTGCTGAAGTGCACCGCCATCCGGCGCGGCCCCGGGTCATCCTCGGCATCGAAGATCCGGACCACGGTGCCACGGAGGCGAATCGTCTGGGGGTCCCCTGCAATGAACAGCTCCAGGAGCACCTCGAGGCCTGGCGGAAGCGCCTCATCCAGCTCGAATCGCAGGCCTGTCAGGGAAATGTTGTACGCATGACCCTCCATCGGAGCCCCCACGCCGAGTTCGGTCGCACCACTCACCGGACGCGCCGCAGGAGTCACCGCCACCCGGGTGTAGGCCGGGTGGAGCCGGAAGCGATCGCTCGCGCGGCGGTTGGGTGCTTCTGCTGTGACCATCGCTGAGTTCCTTCTGGAAGCACAACTGTGGCTGGCAGGCGTGGCTGGCGCCTTCCGCGCCGAGAGACCGAGCCTGATTCACTGTTCGGTTCAACTCCTGAGAACGCTCCAATAACAGACGAATAGGGCACGAATACCCGCTTGAGAATGGCTGGCTCAACACACACTCAGATTCCATTCGTTGGGCGACACGACACGCTGACGGGCGTATTGTGCTGTTCAAACGCCGGAAGTCAGGTAACTTGCGCCTTCTTTCTTGTCACTGATGCATTTTTTTGAACGACCCCTTCATCTTGAACTCACGACTGGCACATCAAAAAACAGCGCAAGTGCTTTCAGGACCAAGCATTGAGGTACTTTCACTGGTGAAGCGCCGGGTGGTGGTCTGCGGGTACGGAAATCAGGGTCGGGCCCATTCCCAGAACCTGCGGGACAGCGGGATTGCCGTCCGGGTGGCCGGGAGGGGCGGTTCGGCCGCGCGCGCCCGGGCGGAGTCGGAGGGATTCCAGACGCTGGACATCTCTCAGGCCGTCGTCGGCGCCGACGTGCTGATCATTGCACTTCCGGACCAAGTCCACCCCCAGGTGTGGCGCGAATCCATCGCTCCGCAGATCCAACCGGGCCAGACCGTGGGGTTCATCCACGGTTTCAGCGTTCACTTTGGCTTTGTGCAGGTGCCTCCGGGGGTTGGTTGCGTGATGGTTGCACCCAAAGGGCCGGGGACCACGCTGCGCGAGCGCTTCGTGGCGGGCCAAGGCATCCCCGCGCTGCTGGCGGTGCACCAGGAAAGAGACCGCAGCGATGGCGGCCCAACCGCCGATCAGCTGGCCATTGCCTGGGCTGCCGGTCTGGGCTGCGGGCGAGCCGCCGTGGTGCGAACCACCTTCAGGGACGAATGCGAGACGGACCTCTTTGGCGAGCAGGCCGTGCTCTGCGGCGGCATGATGGCGCTGGCGCAGGCGGCCTTCGAGACGCTGGTCGAGGCCGGCTACCCCCCGCTGCTGGCGTACACCGAGTGCATCCATGAGATCAAGCAGGTGGCGGACCTGCTGTACGCGCGCGGCCCGGCTGGCATGCGCGCCGCGATCAGCAACACCGCCGAGTTCGGCGCCTACCGCGCTGGGCCCAGGATGGTCGATGAGCACACCAAGGCCGCGATGCGGGCGCTGCTGGCCGAGATCAGGAGCGGCGCCTTCGCGCAAGCGATGCAGGCGGACCACGATGCAGGCGCGCCGTGGTTCAACGCGCAGCGCGCCGCCGCCGGCGCGCACGCCATGGAAGAAGCCGGTCGCGAGGTGCGCGCGCTCATGCCGTGGCTGGCGAGTCCAGGAAGCACGGACGCCGGAAAGAACGAAGGAAACACCCCGTGACCCCACTGGACGCATTCGTCCTCGGCATTGTCGAGGGCATCACCGAGTTCCTGCCGGTCAGCAGCACGGGACACCTGATCATCACGTCGTGGCTGCTGGGGTTGAACAAGACCGTCGCACAGAAGAGCGCGGTGGACGACTTCGAAATCATCATCCAGGCGGGGGCGATCCTGGCGGTGCTGGGCCTCTACCGCGCCCGCGTGATGCAGATGCTCCGCGGAGTGGCGTGGCGCGCGGGGGCGCGTGGGCTGGTGCACTCACCGCATGGAGGCGGCGCCGAAGGGCTGGACGCGGGCTGGAGGATCGCCCGCAACGTGGTGGTCGCGTTTGTCCCCTCGGCGGTAGTGGGGCTGACCGCTGAGAAGTGGATCAAGTCGACTCTCTTTCAGCCTGCACCGGTGGTCGGTGCACTCATCGTCGGTGGGCTGATCATGCTGGCGATCGCACCATGGCAGTCCCGGCGCATGGCCGCGGACCGCGAGGCGCAGGCGCGGCTGGACGCGGGCAGCGGCGGCGCTGGTGGCACTGGCGGCACTGGCGGCACTGGCGGCAGCAGCATGCTGCGCGGCGCCGGCGCGCGCGGCGCGGGGCGGGCAGGACTGCTCACGGGCGCGCGCGATTCGCTGGCGCGCATGACCATGACTCAAGCCGCCTTCATCGGGTGCATGCAGTGCGCGGCGCTGTGGCCGGGCACCAGCCGTTCCTTCGCGACCATCCTGGGCGGCATGCTGATCGGCCTGGGCGCCGTCGCCGCCGCAGAGTTCAGCTTCATCCTGGGGCTGCTGACGCTGACGGCCGCCAGCGGCTACAAAGTGATGAAGATCGTGGGCCAGGGGCACGGCGAAGAATTCCTGCTTGCCATCGGCGGATGGCTTCCGCTGGTGTGCGGGCTGCTCACAGCCTGGGCGAGCGCTGCGCTGGCGGTGGACCTCTTCGTGAAGTACCTGGGCCGGCACACGCTGGCGCTCTTCGGATGGTGGCGCCTGGCGGTGGCGGGCATCGTGCTGGTGGTGGCCTGGCAGTTCGGTCTTACAATCTCGCCGTGAACCAGTTCCTGCTCGCCCTCCGCAGCCTGCTCATCGGCGTCGCCATCTTTTTGGTGCTGGCCTTCCTGGTCGCCAAGTTCTTCGGGGGCACGCTCTTCCCCCGCTCCCCCCGGGTGGACTTCCCTGCCCTCACCGTGGGATCGCACGCGTACTTCCTGAGCGTCACCCGCGACGAGGGCAAGACCCCCGCCTTTTGCGTGCGCCAGGTGGACGCCACCGATCCGGGCAGCAGCGTGCTGCTGGCCCCGCAATCCGAACGCGATGCCGATGCGTGGCGCTGGGCAGAGGTGCAGACCCCCGTTCCCGGCGGACCGCTGCGCGTTCGCTTCACCCTGGCCGATGGCAGCACCGGCGTCTGCGAGGTGGGCACCGACGGACGCGTCAAGCTGATCAGGCCAGAAGCGCCGGCTCCAGCGCCGTAGTTCGGGACCGAAAGCGAGCGGACGCCCGCCGCACTTCCGCGCTTCGTGTCGGAAAGCTAGCGCACGCCCAACTCCGCAAGCACGCTCAGGAACTTGGCCTCGTCCCAGGTGGTGATCCCCAGTTCCTGTGCCTTGGCCAACTTGCTGCCCGCGCCCGGGCCTGCGATGACCAGGTGCGTCTTCTTGCTGACGCTGCCGGTGACCTTGGCGCCAAGCGCCTCCAGCTTCTCGGTGGCGGCGCGCCGATCAAGCGCTTCCATCTCACCGGTCAGCACGACCGTTTTGCCGGTGAAGGGCGGGATGGCAGAGCCCGCGTCGCCTTCCGCCGTTGGCTCCGCCACCGCACCGGGCGCGGAGGCGGGGTTGTAGATGGGGCTGGTCATCACCACGCCCGCGGCGCGCAGCGCTTCCAGCGTGCGTTCCATCGCAGGGGTCCGCAGGTCCGCGTGGATGCTTGGCGCGGTGACCTCGCCGATGTCGTGGATCTCCTGCAGCGCCTCCGGCGTGGCCGCCAGCAGCGCCGCAAGGTCGGGAAAGGCGCGCGCCAGGCTCTTGGCGGTGGCGGTGCCAAGATGACGAATGCCAAGCGAACCAAGCAGCCGCGCCAGGCCGCGCCCCTTGGCCAGGTTGGCGCTGGCCACGATCGATGCTGCAGTCTTCTCGCCCAGGCGCCGCTGCGCGCGTTCGCCGCTCTTCAGGACGCTCTCCGAAGTCAGCTTGCCCAGCGCCTCCTGGTCCAGCGTGAAGAGGTCGGCAAAGCCCCGCACCATGCCCGCGTCGACCAGCGCGTCGATGATCTTGTCGCCCAGCCCGTCGATGTCCATCTGGTCGCGGCCGACGAACCACTTCAACCGCTCGCGCAGCTGCGCGGGGCAGGCGGCGTTGGTGCAGAAGAGCTTCGGCCCCTCCTTCTGGACGGGCTCGCCGCAGCTGGGGCAGGCAGCGGGCGGCTCGACCGGCAGCGCGCCGGATGGCCGCCGGGCCAGCACCACTTCGACCACCTGCGGGATGATCTCCCCTGCCTTCTCCACGATCACCGTGTCGCCGATGCGGATGTCCTTGCGGTGGATCTCCTCGATGTTGTGCAGGCTGGCGTGTTTGACGCGCGTCCCGGCGATCACCACCGGCTCCATCGTGGCGCGCGGCGTCAGCGTGCCCCCCTTGCCGACCTCCCAGTCGATCCTCAAGAGCGTGGTGGGCCGCTTCTCGGCGGGGTACTTGAAGGCCACCGCCCACCGCGGCGCCTTGCTGGTGACGCCAAGCTCGCGCTGGTCGGCAAAGCTGTCCACCTTCACCACCATGCCGTCGGTGGCGAAGGAAAGCTCCGCGCGCGCGTCGCCGAAGCGCTCGATCTGCGCGATGCACTCCTCCGCGCTGTTGCACAGGCTGGCGGCGGGAGATGTCGGCACGCCCAGCGCCCGCAGCGCCAGCAGGAACTGCGAATACGTCTCGACGGCGCCCCCCCGGTGCTGCAGCTCCTGGCTCTGCCCCGCGCCATGCGCCACGAAGCTGAGCCCGCGCGAGCGCACCACGGCGGGGTCCAGGCTCTTCAGCGTGCCCGCGGTGGAATTGCGAGCGTTCATGAACTCGGGCTCGCCCGCGCGGCGGCGCTCCTCGTTGATGCGCTCGAAGCTGGCGGTGGGCATGAAGATCTCGCCGCGGACCTCCAGCACTGGCGGCGCCGGCACCCCGTCCGCGGGCTGCAGCACCAGCGGCACCGCCTGGATCGCGCGGACGTTCACGGTGACGTCGTCCCCAACGGTGCCGTCGCCGCGGGTCGCGGCCTGCACCAGCTGCCCCTGCTCGTAGCGCAGGCTGATCGCCACGCCATCCACCTTCGGGTCGGCGACGGCAGCGAAGGGGCGGCCCAGCGTGCGCTGGCAGCGTTCCCACCAGGCGCGCAGTTCGGCGATGGAGTAGGTGTTGTCGACGGACATCATCGGCACGCTGTGGCGCACCTGCACGAACCCCTCGATGGGCACGCCGCCGACGCGCTGGGTGGGGCTGTTGGGGTCGGCAAGCTCCGGATGCCCGGCTTCGAGCGCCAACAACTCCTCCAGCAGCGCATCGAACTCCGAGTCCGACATGAAGGGCGCAGCGTCGGCGTAGTAGGCGCGATTGGCGCGATGCAGCAGCGCGCGCAGCTGGGCGATGCGTTCGGCGGCGCTGGCGTCGTGGCCCTTCGCAGGCATGCGCTGGATGGTACGAGCGCCCCTTGGCTCAGTCCCCTGCGGAGATCGCATCGGGGCCGGTGCCCGCGGTCTTCTCGAAGTACCCGCTTCCCTTGCGCTCGAAGCGCGAGAAGCCCAGCCGTTCCAGGTTGTTCTTGGAGAAGCGCTGCTTGTCGCTGCCCGTCTGCACCTGCGGCGTCACGATCAGCTTGCGCACCGGCTCGCCCGTCTGCGGGTGGTGCGTCAGCGTCGGGTCGCTCAGCCGCTGGAAGACCTCGAAGGCCTCGCCTTCGGTGCCGTCTGGCTTCACGATGGCGTAGACATAGGTGGGCATGGGGAAATCGTAGGCGAGAACGCGGCGGCGATCACCTGCAATGCGGCGCGGATGTCCGCCTCGCGCGTCGGGCCCGCCTCGCGCTCGATGACCAGGTCCACCTGGCGCGGCAGCGCCCGGACAGCTTCGAAGAACGCTGGCCAGTCCACGGCGCCCGTGCCCGCCACCACTTCGCGCCCCCAGGTGCCGGGCACCGCGGTGGGCACCGCGTCCTTGACATGCACCTGCAGGACGTGCGGCGCCAGCAGGCGCAGCGCCGCCACGGGATCGCCCATGCCGTACAGGATCATGTTGGCGGGGTCGAAGTTGACGCCCACCCCGGGGTGCGCGATCTCGGCCAGCGCGCTGATCAGCGTCTCGGCGCGCTCCTGGCCCGTCTCGAAGGCGACGCTGATGCCATGCTCGGCGTAGATGTCGGCGATGGTGCGCAGGCGGGCAACCATGGCGGCGCGCTCGGGGTCGGCACGGTCGTGCGGTAGGAATCCCGCGTGAAAGGTGACCAGCGTCAGGCCATGCTCCGCGGCCAGCACTGCCGTGGCGCGCGCGCGCTCCTGGTTGCGCGCCCAGGTCTCGGCGGGGCGCACCCCGCCGGTGCGCTCGATGGACTGGAGCGTGGAATAGTCCTCGCCCACGGTGGCCAGCATCCCCGAGACCACCGCGATGCCGCGGTCGCGCAGCTGCGCGATCGCGTTGCCCCACACCGGCGCATCCTCGACGCAGGGCACCAGCGCCAGCTGCACGGACCGCACGCCGCAGCGCTCCAGGGCATCGGCCAGCTCCTCAGGCGACTGCGGACGGAGGCTCCATGAACAGACGGCGGGGGCGCGCATGGCAACGTGGCTCATAGATTGCCGCATTTCACACGCAAACGCGCGCTTCTGCACCACCGGCACCGCGCTAGAATCCACCCTCCCCCGGCGGCCGAATTCCACGGGCCGTCCCCACGCGCGCATGACTTCCGCCGACGCCCAACCCGACCCCATCGAACCCAGGATCGCCACCAGCGGCGAGACGGCGCGCAGCGCCCTTCCCGGACCGGGGTTCGCCGACAAGATCGAGGCGTGGCTCAGCCGCACCAGCACCAAGAGCAACTTCCTGCAGAAGGCGTGCAGCAGCATCTGGCTGCCCTACGCCTTCCGCTCGGGAATCACCATGAAGCGGGTGGACGCCAAGAGCTTCGTGGCGGTGCTGCCTTTCCGGCGCTTCAACCGCAACTGGTACAACGCGATGGCGGGGGCGGCGCTCCTGGGCAACAGCGAAGTGGCAGGCGGCATGTACCTCTTCGCCCGCTGCGGAAGCGACTACATCGTCATCTGCAAGGAGATGAAGTACCGCTTCCTGCGCCCCTGCTACGGCCCCGCGATGTACGAGGTGATGAACTCCGACGACCTGGAGTCGCGCCTGAAGGCGGGCGGCGAGTTCAACCTGGCGCTGGAGATGGAGATCCGCCAGCACGTCCACAAGCCCGGCGTCAAGGCGCCGCTGGTGGGCAAGTGCGACATCGTCTTCCACTGCACGCCCAAGGCGATGATCCGGGCCAAGCTGGAACGCCGGGCGGCACGCGCCAAGGACTGACGCGGCGGCCCGACGCGCGCGAGCGCGCCGCAACGCGCCCCACCACGTCCTGCTGCGGCGCCGATTCCCTACACTTCCGCCCGTGAGGCGCGCCTTTGAGTCCATCCTGTGGGGGTTCTTCTGCACCTCCAGCTGGACCTGGTGCATCGGGATGTACCTGCCCTTCATCCTGCTGCGCCTCTGGGGCTGGCCCGGCTTCTGGGCGTTCTTCATCCCCAATGTCCTGGGGTGCGCCGCCTTCGGCTTCGTGCTCGACCGCGCGCGCTCGCGCATGCTCATGCGGCGCCTGGGGTGGATGTGCGCCCTCTTCTCGGCGGTCACGCTGGCGTACCAGGCCTACTTTGCAGGCTGGGCAGCCGAGTACTTCGTGGTGCAAGAAGGGGCGCTGCGCACGGTGGTGGCCACGGGCGTTCCGATTGCGATGCTGGTGGCGGGGCTGGCGCTGGCGCTGCGCAGCGATGCCTTTTGGCGCGTGGCCGCCGGCGTGACCACCGCTGCCACCGCGCTCCTGATGCTGCTCCCGCGCGCCGTCCCCGAACTTGCCCCCGGCGCCGACCTGGTGGGACGCATGGGGCCCGATGCGCTGCTCTCGGTCAGCTCGGGTGGTGCGATGGTCGGCTTGGGGGCGCTCGGCTTTGCACTTCCCACCATCACGGCCGGATTCCTGATCAGCCCCTACTTCGACCTGAGCTTCCATCGCGCGGCCCAGGAGGCGCCGATGCCGCGCGTGGCCTTCGCCACCTTTGGCATCGCCTTCGCTGCGATGCTGCTGGGCGTGGCCAGCTTCTACGACCCGATGCAGGGCGCGCCTGCCGTCGGCTGGCAGCTGGCGGCGATCTGGGGCATCCAGCTGCTCTTCACCATCGGCGTGCACATGCGCGAACTGCTGACGGCCATCAGCGCCGTCCGGATTCCCAGCATCGTGGCGGGCGGGCTGACTGCCCTCGCGGTGCTGCTTGCCACCCCTGCCTTCCTCTTCACCCTGGGCCCGGCCGCCGCCCCCGGAAGGCAGCTGCACGGCGGCAGCGTGTATGCCCTGCTGCCGGGTGAGCCCCTCTACCTGACCTTCCTGGGTGCCTACGGCCTGCTCTTCCCGGTGCTCGGATTGCTGGAACGGCGCAGCATCTCGCGACAGGTCACTGGGCTCGTGCTCCTGGCCGGGGTCCCCTGCTACCTGCTGGGCGCATATGACTTCCAGACCGCGCTGATGCCGGTGCCTATCCTGCTGGCCCTGATGATCGCAACTTGGCCGCGCGCGGGCGGAATGGCACGCGGGGGCGCCGCGCTTCCCCCGCTGGCGGACTCAAGTGCGGCTTCGCACTAAATCACGCCGATATCAGTTGCGCTCCCAGAATTCTGCTGGCAATCTGGACTTGAACCGCGCCGTTGGACGGATGTCCTCCGTATGAAACGAGAGGGTCGGCTGCGCGGGTGCCCGATCTGCCTGTGCGCCGGCCCCACCCGCTTTTCACGTCGACTTGCGTCACTTCAGAGGCCGGACCGCCGCCCCCGCCCGAATCCCTGCCGCCATGCGCCCGAATGCCACCAGCAACACTGGCCAGTCCGGCACCCCCGGAGTGCCAGCAGGGTCGCCCGCTCTGACCGCCGGAACGGAACCGCTGAAGGCATCCGCCTTTGACTACCGCGCCGCGCAGCACCTGATGTCGCGCGCGGGGTTCGGCGGCACCCCCGCGCAGGTGCGCGCCCTGGCGGACATGGGCTTCGACAAGGCCGTCGATGCGCTGGTGGAGTACGGCGGCTTCGCCTACGACCCCGTCAACCCCGAAGACTTCGACCGCGACTTCATCCGTCCGCAGACCGACGCCGAGCGCACCGAGCTGCAGCGCGCGCGCCGCGAAAAGGACGAGGCGGTGGTCGAGGCGTACCAGCGCCGCGAGAACGAGGCCAAGGCGAACGACCGCCGCCAGCTGGTCGAGATGAAGAAGTGGTGGCTGAAGCGGATGATCGAGACGCCGCGCCCGCTGGAGGAGAAGATGACCCTCTTCTGGCACGGGCACTTCGCCACCGGCTTCCGCACCATCGAGGACAGCTGGCACATGTTCCAGCAGAACCAGCTCTTCCGCTCCCACGCGACGGGCAATTTCAGCAAGCTGGTGCTCGAGGTCATCCGCGACCCGGCGATGCTGCGCTACCTGGACAACAACCAGAGCCGCAAGGGGCGCCCCAACGAGAACCTGGCTCGCGAGCTGCTGGAGCTCTTCGTGCTGGGCGAGGGGAGCGGATACAGCGAGCAGGACATCAAGGAGGGGGCGCGAGCGCTCACCGGCTACACCTACGAGGATGACGAGTTCACCTTCAAGGACGACAACCACGATGGCGGCCCCAAGACCATCTTCGGCCAGCGGGGCAACTGGAACGGCGACGAGTTCGCGCGCCTGGCGCTGGGCCGCAACGCCGCCAGCGAGTTCCTCTGCGGCAAGCTCTACCGGTTCTTCGTGAACGACGGCCCGGACCGCGCTGCCGCCGACCGCGCCGCGCAGCAGGCGTTCGTGAAGAAGCTGGCGGCGCAGCTGCGCGGAGCGCAGTACCAGCTGAAGCCAGTGCTGAAGACGCTTTTCCGCAGCGCGCACTTCTATGCGCCGCAGAACCGCGCGGCGGTCATCAAGAGCCCTGCGCAGGTGGTGGTGCAGACCATCCGCCAGTACCGCACCCCGCCGCGGCAGCTGAGCGCGCTGGCCAGCGCCCTGGACCTGATGGGGCAGGACCTCTTCCAGCCACCCAACGTGAAGGGCTGGGAGGGGGGCCGCAGCTGGATCAACACCAGCACCCTCTTCGTGCGCCAGAACGTGGCCGTCTACCTGCTCACTGGCCGGCGCCCCGACGTCTACGACTGGGAGAATGACGACGACCGCTTCGATGCCACGCCACTGGTCGAGCACCTGCGCCGCGACGGTGCGGTGCCCCCGGAGGCGGCCATCGACTACCTGCTGCGCATCTCGCTGGCCAGCGAACCGCACACGGAACGGCGCCAGGCGCTGGCCCAGTTCCTGCAGGAGCGCGGCGGACCGGTGGACAATGACCGTATCCTTGCGCTGCTCTCGCTGATCACCGCGCTGCCGGAGTACCAGCTGTGCTGAAGTTCACCGACCGGACGCCTGCGCCGCGCACGACGCCAACCCTGCGGTCCGCGTGACCGTCCGCCTCCGCGAAAAGTCCCCGCTCCCGTCCCAGTTTCCGTCTGCGCACCCGTCCCCGCTCCCCTCTCCCTTCCCCGAACGAAGGCCACAGCCATGCACGACCAGAACGCTTACAGCCGACGCGTCTTCATCCGCCAGGGCGTGATGCTTGCCTCGTTTGCGGCGACGGTGCCCCACTTCATCCAGCAATCGGCCTTTGGGATGCTGGCACCCGCGGGCGCCGAAGGGCAGTCGCGCCCGGGGGTTCCCGACGAACGCATCCTGGTCATCGTGCAGCTCTCCGGCGGCAACGACGGACTGAACACCGTGGTCCCCTACCTGGAGCGCGAGTACCACGACAGCCGCCCCGGCATTGGACTGGGTGAGCCCGGAAGCCCGCGCAACGGCGGCGCCGTGCTGCCGCTGAGCAAGACCTCGGGGCTGGGGCTGCACCCCAACCTGACGGGGTTGATGGAGCTGTACGACGCAGGCAAGCTCTGCGTGGCGGTGGGAGTGGGATACCCCAATCCGAATCGCTCGCACTTCGCAAGCATGGACATCTGGCAGTCGGCCCGCACCGACGGCAAGGGCACCGGCTGGCTGGGGCGCTACGTGGATGCCGCCTGCGCAGGCAGCCCGGCAGCGGACCTGGCCATCTCGGTGGGACGCACCGCGCCGCTCGCCATGATGGGCAGCAGCACCAAGCCGATCGCCTTCGAGAGCGCCGACCTCTTCCGCTGGCTGGGCGGAGACCTGCACGGCACCATGAACAAGGAGTACCAGGAGATGGTGCGCGCGGGACAGCTGCCCGGCGTCGATGCGGGCTCGCAGGAGAGCTTCCTGATGCGCACCGCCCTGGACGCCCAGGTGACCAGCGACCGCATCCGCGCCGCCGTGGCCAAGCAGCCGCTGGTGCGTTACCCCGGCAGCGCCCTCGCCAAGCAGCTGCAGACGGTGGGCGCGATGATCCGCGACGGCCTGAAGACGCGCGTCTACTACGTGAGCATGGGCGGCTTCGACACGCACGCCGGGCAGCCAGGGGCGCACGGCAACCTGATGCGCCAGCTGGGCGATGCGATCCTGGCGTTCCAGAACGACCTGAAGGCGCAGGGGAACGAAGGCCGCGTCATGACGATGTGCTTCAGCGAGTTCGGGCGCCGCGTCAAGCAGAACGCCAGCAACGGCACGGACCATGGCACCGCAGGTCCGGTCTTCATCGTGGGCGGCGGGGTGAAGCCGGGCGTCGCGGGCAAGTACCCCAGCCTCACCGACCTGGACAGCGGCGACCTGAAGTTCACCACCGACTTCCGCACCGTCTACCAGGAACTGCTTGGGAAGTGGATGCAGGCACCCACGCAGCAGGTCCTGGGCGGCAGCTATCCCGGTGCGGGGATGGTGGCCTGAGCCGGGGCGCGCTCAGGCGCGCGAACGCAACCACGCCGCGGCACCGTAGGGCTCGACGCGGCGGTGCGAACCATCCAGGAGCGCCTCCAGGGCGGCCACCTGGCGTTCCGCTTGCGCTGCGCACTCTCCGTCGCCGGCAACCCGCGCGACCGCCGCGAGGAACTCCTGCGCTGGCAGGAACCCAGGCTGCATCGCCACGGCGTGGCCAAGAGAAAGCTGCGCGTTCTCCAGGTCGCCCAGCCAAGCGAGCGCCATTCCCAGCAGATAGTGGGCATCAGGGAAGGCCATCTGCAGCTCGGTGGCGTCCAGGCAGTGCTCCGCCGCCTGTTCGTACTGCCCCTGCGCCAGCGCGGCGCGCGCGAGCGCCACCCGCACCACGGGGCTCTTGGGATCGTGCTCCACCGCAGTTGCGTAGTAGCGCGCTGCCTCCGGCCATCGCTCCAGGCGCGCGTACAGGTCGGCCAGCGGCAATGCCATCATCGCGCGCTCCCCATGCTCGCGGGCGAGCGCCTCGACCTCGGCCGCAGCCTCCGCTGCATCGCCCGCATCGACGAGCGCCCCCGCCAGCAGGATCCGTGCGTCGACGATCCCCTTCCCCCCCGCCAGGTAGGTACGCAGCGCCGCGATGGCCCCGGGCGTGTCGCAGACGGCCAGCTGGCACTGCACCAGCGGGATCACGTATCGAGGATCCTCGGGTTTCTCCGTCACTAGGCCGGCAAAGATCGGGATGGCCTCGGCAGGGCGACCGCTGGTCATCAGGACGGTGCCCAGGTTGAAGCCCGTCTCGCGGCGCGTCACTTCGAGCATCCGCTCCTGGTCGTCGCCAAGCGCGGGCATGTATCCCAGGTCGATGAGCTGCTTCAGCGCATCGCGCGCCTCGAAGGGATCCTGGCGCATTTCGGCCGGGTGCATCCCCGCCTCGCCGGGGCGATCATCCCACGAGGGGATGCGCTCGATGGCGGGCTGCTGCGCGAACGCCTCGGCGACGACGCGCCCGTCCATGTCGGCGCCCACCGGCAGGCCGAGCGCGACCAGCGCCGTCGGCGTCACGTCAAGGAGCCGCGGCGCGGCGATCTGCTCGCCGCGCTTGAAGCCGGGCCCCGAAAGGACGATCACCCCCTCGGGGCGGTGCCATCTCGCCTCGAGCGCAGCGCCTGCCTCTTGCCGCCATGCCTCGACGACGGGGCGCCGGTGATCCGAGTAGAAGCCATGGTCGGAGATGAGCAGCACCGTCGTCTCCGGCCCGACCGCCGCAAGCAGTTCCCCCAGCATCTCGTCGTGCCGCATGTAGACCCGGTCCATCACGTCGCCGTAGAAGCGCACATCGGCCTTGTCCACCTGCTCCATGCGCGGCGGGCGCAGCTCCATGAAGTGGTGCCCGATGGTGTCGATGGTGTCATGAAAGACCATCAGGCAGTCCCAGGGGCGCTGCAAGGCCTGCTCGTGCGCCAGCAACGCCAGCGCCGTGGCGTGCATCGACCGGGCACGGGCCCACTCCTTGGCCAGGGTCAGCGGCCGCGTGTCCGAACGCTTGGCCTGCGCGGCCGTCGGCAGCACATCGCGCAGCACGGAACCCACCGCGGCGGCCGGGTGGATGCGGAGCGCAGCGATGCGCTCGCGCAGCGCGCCATCGGCGTGCACCGACCCCTCCTTCAGGGGCCATGGCTCGTGCGCGCCGGCAGGCGCCCCCTCCAGGAAGAGGTTCGAGACGCAGACGCCGCTGATCGGCTCGGCAGGATGCGAGGCGTACCACCCGAGCACGTGCACCCGCATGCCCGACTGCGTGAGCATGTTCCAGAGCGCCTTGGTGCGGCGCGAGGTGCTGGATGCGATGCGGACGCCGTCGCCCGAGGGATTCGGCTCGATGAAATTCAGGATGCCGTGCTTGTCAGGCGTCTTGCCGGTGGCGATCGAGGACCACAGCAGCGGCGACAGCGTCGGCTCCAGCGTGCGCAGGTCCGCTCGCACCCCGTCCGCCACCAGCCGCTTCAGGTGCGGCATCGCGCCGCGCTCCATCAGCGGATCGATGATGTTCCAGTCGGCCGCGTCCCAGCCAAGAATGAGCAGTCGGTGTGCGGCGCGTGCGGGCATCGGGGGATGATAAATGGGGATCGCCTCGCCCTGACGCTCACGGGCCACGCTACTCCGTGCCGAAGGGGACCGGCGAGAGTTCCACCCCGGGGTTCTTCTGCCCGAAGTACCGCATCGGCCACTCGTCACTGAAGAGCACCATCGGCCGGCCCTCGTGGTCGCTGGCAAGCGTCGCGTCGGAGAAGACCTCGGGCTCGAACCCCTCGGGCGCGCCGGTCTTGCGCCACCAGCGGGCGATCTTCCAGCGCGTGGGCTCGATGCGCGATTCCGCGCCGTATTCACTCTGCAGGCGGTACTGGACCACCTCGAACTGCAGCGGACCCACCGCCGCCAGGATCGGCCGCCGGCTGGCGCCGATGTGCAGGTTGAACTGCCGCACCACCCCCTCCTGCAGCAGCTGCGCCAGGCCAAGCTGGTACTTCTTCGAGTTGCCCGGCTGCGGGTTGTGGATGTAGACGAAGCACTCGGGGGTGAAGGTGGGGATCTCGTCGAAGACGATCGACCGGTCCTCGGTCAGGGTGTCGCCGATGCGCAGCGCGTCGTGGCCCACGATGCCCACCACGTCGCCCGCCTGGCCATCCTCCACCGTCTCGCGGTCGCGTCCGAAGAGGCGCTGCGCGTTCGAGAGGCGGATCCGCTTGCCGCTCTGCGCGTGCAGGACGGTCATCTCGCGCGTGAAGGCGCCCGACACCACGCGGATGAAGGCGATGCGGTCGCGGTGGCGCGGGTCCATGTTCGCCTGGATCTTGAAGACGAATCCGCTGAAGGCAGGCTCTCCGGGCTGCACCATGCGGTCGGTGCTGCGCCGCGGCCCGGGGCCGCTGGAGTGCGCCAGGAAGCCGTCAAGCAAGAGCTGCACGCCGAAGTTGTTCATCGCGCTGCCGAAGTAGACGGGGGTGATCTCGCCGCGGCGCACGCGTTCCTCGTCGAACCGGTCGCCCAGCCCCTCGAGCAGCTCGATCTCCTCGCGCGCGCGCTCGTAGACATGCGGATCCAGCCGATCGCGGATCACCGGGTCGTCGATGCCCATGACCTGCACCGGCGCCTCGTACGCATTGCCGCGCGTGCGCTCGAAGAGGTGCACCTGGCGGGTCAGCCGGTCGTAGACGCCGCGGAAGCCGGGGCCGGACCCCAGCGGCCAGTTCACGGGGAAGGGGGCGATGCCCAGCGCCTTCTCCAGGTCGTCCAGCAGCTGCAGCGGTTCGCGCGTGGGGCGGTCGCACTTGTTCATGAAGGTGAAGATGGGGACGCCGCGCCGGCGGCACACCTCGAAGAGCTTGCGCGTCTGCGTCTCGATGCCCTTGCCCGCGTCCACCACCATGATGGCCGCGTCGACGGCGGTGAGCACCCGGTAGGTGTCCTCGCTGAAGTCGTTGTGCCCCGGCGTGTCCAGCAGGTTGATGCGGTAGCCGTCGTAGTCGAACTGCAGCACGGTGCTGCTGATCGAGATGCCGCGCTGCCGCTCCAGCTCCATCCAGTCGCTGGTGGTGGCGCGCTGGTTCTTGCGCGCGGTGATGCTGCCCGCCAGGTCCAGCGCGCCGCCGTAGAGAAGCAGCTTCTCGGTCAGCGTGGTCTTGCCGGCATCGGGATGCGAGATGATCGCGAAGGTGCGGCGGGGAAGTGGCGTCTCGGTGCTGGCCATTGCGGGTCGGGAATGGTACGGAAAATGCGCCGGGGATCACTTACCGATTCAATTGGGGTGCGGGATGGGAAGACAGGGAGTCGGTGGCCGCGCCCTACGCTGCGCTCGGGGCCCTCGCTCCGCGGACGGCCTCGCTCCACCAGGTTGCGCTCGGCCTCGTGGCGCCTCGTCGGCGGAGATGCACCCGGGAGTATTCGTTACTCAAGCTGCCCGCCTTCCTCGTCTTTACGCCGCTGCGCAAGGACCCCGTGCTCGCGAGGGGCGCTCGCAGGTCCCAGATTGCAGGGGGTACCAAGGCTCGCGTGGTTCAAGAGGAGCCATGTTCGTGGATCGCATCCGTGATTGGAGCTGCGTGACCTGTCGGAATACTCGCGTCCGATGGTCACGGTCCGAGCGCCCGCAGTGAGCACGGGGTCCTTGCGTGCAACGGAGGGCGCGGTCGATACCAGCCCGCTCAAATCGGTAAATGATGCCCGGCGCATTTTATTCCTCTTCCACGCGCGCGATCACGCCTTCGGGGAGCGCGTCCAGGAAGAGGTGGCCGTACCGCTTGGTGACGATGCGCGGGTCCAGCACCACCACGCGGCCCTCGTCGGTGCTGCTGCGGACGAGCCGCCCGAAGCCCTGCTTGAATCGCAGCACCGCGCGGGGCAGCGAGTCCTCGAAGAATGGCTTGCCGCCGCGCGCCTCGATCAGCTCGTGGCGCGCCTGCACGATGGGTCGGTCGGGGACGTCGAAGGGCAGCCGCGTGATGATGACGTTGCGCAGCGCGCGGCCCCGAACATCGACCCCCTGCCAGAAGCTGGCGACGCCGAAAAGGACGCTGCGGTCGTCCTCGCGGAAGCGCTGGAGCAGCACGTTGCGGGGCACGCCCTTGCCCTGGATGTGCAACGGGTGGTTGTCCTCGACCAGGTCGTGCACGATGCGCTCGGCGACTGCCTCGAGCGTGCGGAAGCTCGTGAAGAGGACGAAGGCGCCGCCGTCGGTGGCGCGCACGTGCGCCAGCACGCGCGCGGCAAGCTCATCCTCGTAGCCCGGGGCGGTGGGCTCGGGCATGGTGCGGTCGATGTAGAGCTTCACCAGGCGCGCGTAGTCGAAGGGGCTGCCCAGCTGCACCGTGCGCGGGTCGTCGCAACCCAGCCGCGTGGCGGCGTGGCGGAAGTCGCCCTGCGCCGTGGCAAGCGTGGCGCTGGTCAGCACAACGCCGATGTCCTTGGAGAAGAGCTGCTCGCGCAGGATCGGCCCGACATCCACGGCGGCGCAGACCAGCGTGACGGGCGGGCGGTCGCCGCCGCGGCGGCGCTTGCCCGTCTCGACCCAGTAGACGCACCCCGCAAGCGCCTGCGCCAGCAGGTCGCGCGCACACTGGGCGTGCCCCTCGGCCCGCGCGGCGTAGGCATTCAGCTCGAGCTGATCGGCATCGCTGGTGACGCGGTCGCGCAGTGCGCGCAGCGTTGCGGCCAGCTCCAGCATCGGCCCCGCCAGCTCATCCTGCACCACGCCCTTGTCGCGGATGCGGCCGCCGCCCGCGCTGTGCTGCTCGTGCCAGCGCCACAGCGCGTCGAACTGCCGTTCCGCGGCGCTCTCGCAGCTGCGCACCTGGCGGATCGCCGTCTCGATCAGTCCCTCGGCATCATCGGTGGTGCGCATCGCGCTCAGGAAGCCGCGGCCAGTCCCCGTCTGGAAGAGGGTGCGGAGCAGGTGGCGCACGCCGCTTTCGCTCAGGCGCACGCCGAAGTGCTCGGCGGCCACGTCCTCGATCTCATGCGCCTCGTCCAGGATCACGTGGTCGTAGGCGGGCAGGACGCCCCCCCCGCTGCCGCTGCCACCGCCAGCCGCGCCTCCTCGCGCGCGCATCGCCAGGTCGCTGAAGAAGAGCGCGTGGTTGGTGATCAGCAGCTGGCCATTCTCCATGCGCCGGCGAGCCGCCTGGTAGAAGCACTTGTCGAAGGTGGGGCAGCGGCGGCCCATGCAGTTGTGCGCATCGCTCTGCACGTGGTCCCACACCTCGCCGCGCGGCATCTGCGGCAGGCTGGCCAGCGAACCGTCGTCGGTCTGGTACGCCCAGTCCTCCAGGCGGTGCAGCTCGTGGCGGTCGTCCTCATAGGCGAAGAGCTTGGCCTCGCGCTCGGATGCCAGCTTCAGGCGGCGCAGGCTCACGTAGTTGCCGCGCCCCTTCACCAGCACCGCGCTGAACTCCTCGGGGATCACGGCGTTGAGCAGCGGGATGTCCTTCTCGATCAGCTGCTCCTGCAGGCTGATGGTGTTCGTGGCGATCACCACGCGCTCGCCGCGCTCGACGATGCGGCGGATCGCCGGCAGCAGGTATGCGAAGCTCTTGCCGACCCCCGTGCCCGCCTCGATGAAGAGGCGCTGGCGCTGCTCGAACGCCTCCTCGACCGCGGCCGCCATTTGCAGCTGCTGCGGGCGCGTCTCGAAGCCCGGCAGCCGCCGCGCGATGGCGCCGGATTCGGAGAGGAGCGTGTCGACGGAGAGCGTCATGCGTGCACATCGCGCCGCATCCTGCGGCGCGACGGGCAAGGATACGCGTGTGCACCGCCACTAGGACATGGTGTTCGGCAGGTGCCGCCCGACCCACCCCACCACCACCTCGCGGCGCTGGTCGTCGCGCCACCAATGCACGCACAGGCAGTGGTTGGCGTCGCGGCTGCCCAGCGTCCAGTGCGCCTCGAAGAGGCGCTTCTCGCCGCGCCAGGCGTGCTCGTAGTGGCGCCGGAATCGCGTGCGGGCGGTGTCGGAGAGCAGCTTCTCGCCGTACCCCTGCTGTCGCAGGCCGGCATCCCAGGACTGGCCCAACACCCCGCCACGGGTGCGCCACTGCACCGCCAGGGTGTGCAGCTTCATCAGGAACTCGTACACCTCGTCTGGGCGCTGGAAGGGCGAGTCTTCGGCCGCCCGCAGCGCCGAATCGGCGATGACCACCGGGGACTTCAGCTCGGCAAGTTCCTCGCGGGCGCGCTCGACCGCTTCGGCCACGGTGTCGAAGTCCGCCTCCTGCGCACGCTCGTCGTGGACGGCCTCCAGCATCGCCTCGTCCAGGTCCGGCTCGGCGATGGCGCCGCCGAAGGCCGCGGCCGCGTCGAAGTCCGGGTCCATCACCCGGCGCAGCGCGTCCAGGCGGTGGCGCAGCGCCCGCCGCTCGCGAAGCCCGAAGTGTCGCGCGGCGGACTCGTGCATGAGCTCGCTGAAGACCTCATAGCCGCCTCCCTTGTCGGTGATGATGGTGCGCAGCAGGTTGAAGACCGCGTCCTGCACGCCGCAGCGCGCCCAGTGCGAACTGGTGGGCGCCTGCTTCGGCAGCCCGATCGAGAGTGCGAAGCTCTTCGCCATGCACTGCGCCTCGATGGTCAGGTGCAGCGACTCTTCCAGGAACTCGCGGACAGGCCCCTTGAAGCGGCCGGGACGTTCGTCGTAGGGCTCGGGGACGCGGCGGAGGGCATCCGCCAGGGTGCGCGAGGACTGCGCCAGCAATTCATACATGCGCTCGCCGCTGATGCGGCGTGGACGATCCAGCGGCCGGTCGCAGGGCCACGCGGTCAGGTGGCGGTTCTGCAGCGCCTGCCGCGCGCGGTCCAGCTGCCGCAGTGCAAGCTGGTCGAAGGGATTCTTCGCCAGCGACCGGCTGGCCCGGAAGGCGCTGGACATCAGCATGGCGGCAGAGGCAAAGTCCTCCAATTCGTCGGCGAACTGCGCGGCGCGCCGTTCGCGCTTGGGGCGCACCGTGCCCGCGCTCCGCAGCGTGCCAGGGGGCGCCGGGTGCGGGGACTGCGTGACGCCATTGCCCAGCTTCAGCTGCGCGACCACCTTGGCGGGGTCAAGCGCCGCTGCAGCGGGCGGTGCCTTGGAGGGCGCCGCAGGCGAAGTCGCCGGCGACATGCGCGCCACGCTGGCGTTGATGGCCGCATCGACCGGGTCCGGCCGCGCGGGCACGCGCGGGGACGAAGGAGCGCCTGGGCGGGCGGGCGCGCCCGGAACCAGGGGCGCCTCCTCGACGGCAATCGCGCCGTCGCCCGCGTGCGTCGTTTCATCTCCCGCGGAGTCAGCAAAAGTCGCGCGCGCCGCGGCTGCGCCGGCGATCAACTCACTGCGAGACGCGCCGCCAAGCAACGCGACGCCACGCTGCTCGCCCGCTGCCAGCGTCGCCGTCTCGGAGGCGGAGGCGCTCAGGATCGCGCCGCAGAAGCGCGAGACCATCTCCACGACTTCGCGATCGGCCTGCGCCGTCGAGATGGACTTGCCCGGTGGACCAAAGAGCGGCTCGATCAAGTCGGGCCGTGCTTCCACCCATACCGCCAGCTTTCGAAGCAACCTCGCGAACGCATCTGCTCGATCCATCGCGAACCCCCTGACTCCCGATCGACGCGCGGGCGAAACGCCCCACGCAGGGCCGCATGGCCTGGGTGGCCCTGCAGGATCCGCGCGCGCGCCGGACGCCCGCCACGCTAGACCCGCCGCCCCCCATGCGCAATCAGCAAGCGGCCAGATTCCCGCAAACAAACGGCGTGCCAAAGGACTGGCGTGCTCCGCGCCGAAAGCCGCCGGGGGCACCGAGCGCGCGAGGATGGTCGGGCGCCGGTTCCCTCGCGCGCGCGTCTTCCGCGCCGCGCGGTCAGTGCAGGGGCTTCCGCTTCGGCTCGCCGGGCAGGCGCGGGTAGCTGCGCGGCGTGGTGCGCGCCTTCTCGATGACCACCACGGTGCCGGTGGGCGTCTTGTGCAGGTCCACCACGCTGCTGTGCAGCTTGTAGAGCGCCTGCTTGGCCTCCTCAACTTCCTCCGGGGCCTGCGCGCCCTTGATCGCCAGCACATGCCCCCCTTCCTTGGCGAAGGGAATCGTCAGCTCCGCCAGCACGTTCAGCTTGCCCACGGCGCGGCTCACCACCGCGTCGTAGGCGGCGCGGTGCGTGTGGTGGTCCTGCCCCGCCGTCTCGGCGCGGTCGTTCAGCACGCGGACGTTCGCCAGCCCCAGCGCGCGCGCGGTCTCCTCCAGGAAGGCGGCCTTCTTGCCCGTCGACTCCAGCAGCGTGAACTGCACCGCAGGCAGCACGATCGCCAGCGGCAGCCCGGGCAGTCCGCCGCCGCTGCCGACGTCGATCACCTTGGCCGCACCCGCGCTGACCAGGAAGGGCACCAGCGTCAGGCTGTCCTGGACGTGGCGCGTCCACATCTCCAGCGGTTCGGTGATCGCCGTCAGGTTGAAGCGCTCGTTGGCCTCCAGCAGGGCCTGCAGGTACGCACGCAGCAGCTCGGGGTCGCGCGGCTCCAGTTCGATGCCGTTGGCGCGCAGGGCCTGGACGACGGAGTCAGGGATCGGTGGGACCGTGGCGGCCATGGGTCGCCGATGCTATGCGCTGCGCCCTCACCCCTCGGCGTCGCTGCGCGAGGTGCTGCTGCTGCCCGCCGCCTCCGCCCCCTCAAAGCCACGTCCGCGCCTGCTGGCGACCGCAAACAGCACGCCGGTGGTGATCCACAGGCTGATCAGGCTGGAGCCGCCGTAGCTCACGAAGGGCAGCGTCATCCCCGTCACCGGCAGCAGCCCGATGGTCATGGCCGTGTTCACCGCCAGCTGCACGAAGACGAACATGCCCACGCCCACCGCCACGAGCCTGCCGAACATCGTGCCGGAGCGCAACGCGATCATGAAGCACCCGAAGGCGTAGACGGCGCCCATGAGCCACAGCGCCACGCCGCCCAGGAAGCCCCAGCGGCAGACAATGACCGCGAAGATCATGTCGTTGTGCGCCTCGGGAAGCTTGTTGTAGCGGATCAACGTCCCCGCCTCCTCGCGCCCAACCCCCGCCAGCCCACCGGCGCCCGCCAGCGTCTTGGCGCGGCTGGACTGGTAGCCGATGCCCTGGTCCACTCGCTCGTCCCCCGAGACCTGCTTGACCAGCGCGACGATCCGGTCCTTCTGATGCGGATACAGAAACGGATAGCAGGCCGGCGCCAGCACCACCGCGATCACCACCACCGCCACCAGGTGCCGCATGCGCGCGCCGGCCGCGGCCAGCATCACCATCAGGGTGGGGACGAAGAGCACCGCGCTGTCCAGGTCCGGCTGCAGCACGATGAGCGCCACCGGAACCGCGGTCACCACGAAGGTCATCACCACGCCGCCGAAGCGCCGCACGAAGGGCGTCACGCGCAGCCAGGAAGCCATCGCCAGGATCCAGGTCAGCTTGATCAGCTCGCTGGGCTGGATGTCCGTCACGCCCAGGTTGATCCATCGCCGCGCACCGTTGCGCGTGCGCACGATCGACTCGGGCACCCCGGGCACCAGGATGAAGACCAGGAGGAGCGCATTCAGCACGAAGAGCACCCACGCCGCCCGCTGCATCCAGCGCCAGTGCTGGGCACCCACCACCGCCGCCGCCAGCAGCCCGACGCCCAGGAACGCCAGCTGCTTGGGGGCCAGTTCCGGTTCGGTGGTGCCGATCGCCGCCACGCCCATCAGGCTGAGCCCGAGCGCCGCCAGCAGCGGCAGCCAGCCCCAGTTCAGCCACACGCGCGCCACCGGGCGGGCCACTTCGGCGCGCTCGCGACGCAGCGAACGGGGCAGGCCGTTGGCAACCACCACGCTCATCCTGCCCCGCCGGTCGGTTCGATCTCGTCATCGCCGATGCGCGCGGGGGGTTGTTGGCTGTGCGAAGCGTTCGGGTCCCCCGCCAGGTACCCCTCGGCGATCAGCGCGTGGATGATCTGGTTGGCGATCGGTCCCGCGCTCTTGCCGCCGGAGCCGCCATTCTCCAGGAGCACCGCGATGGCGTAGCGCGGGCGCTGCGCGCCGGCCTCCCCCACCAGCCCCACGAACCAGCCATGGTCAAGCCCCTTGATGAAGTGGTCCGCCTTGCCGTCGCCGTCGTCGTCGACGCCGAGCGCCGAGCGCTGCGCCGTGCCCGTCTTGGCCCACACCATGACTCCGCGCGCATTGATCACGTTCTCACGGCTGCGGTCCTCCAGGGCAAAGTGGTGGCCAGTGCCCTGCTCGTTCTGCACCGCCTGGCGCAGCCCCTCCAGCACCATGTCGCAGCTGCGCGGGTCCAGCCCCAGGTCGCCGCTGCGGCGCGGCGCACGCCCCGAAACCGCGGTGCGCAGCAGCTCGGCGTCGTGGATCTGCCCGCCGCGCGCCAGCGTGGCGTACGCGTTGGCGGCCTGCACCGGGGTCCACTCCAGCTCCCCCTGGCCGATGGCGATGTTGATCAGGCGGCCGCGCTGCTCGCTTGCGTTGCCCCCCAGCGGCGGGAGCTTGCCCGCACCCTCGCCCACGATGCGCTCGCCTGCGATGCCGCCATCCTCGCCGCGCACCGACTCGCGGCGCGCCAGCCCGGTGTCCAGCGGCGATCCGAGCCCGAAGCCGCGGTACCAGTCCACCAGCGCGCCCAGCCCCATGCGGTCGGCGACGGTGAAGAAGAAGATGTTGCAGCTGACCCGCAGCCCGTCGCGCACATCCAGCGCGCGGTGCAGCTGCTCGGTGTGCGTCTTGGGGGTGTTCTGCGGGCGGTAGATCCAGCAGCGCCCGAAGGGATCCTTGGGTCCGAAGAAGTAGCCGTTGCAGTCCACCGTGCCATCCACGGGGAATGCGCCGCCGCGCACGGCGCCCACATAGACAAAGGGCTTGATGATCGAGCCCGGTGGGTAGGAGACGGCGATGGCGCGGTTGAGCCCGGGTTCGCGCATCGCACGCTCGCCGCTGTTCATCTCCTCGCCTGCCGCCACCGTGGGCCAGCTGACCATGGCCAGGATCTCGGAGCTGTCCACGTCGATCACCACCGCGGCGCCATTGAGCGGCGAGAGATAGGGCAGCAGCGTGGGCTTGGGTGCGCCATCCTTCAGCCATCCGTAGTGCCACTGCTGCACGCGCGCCAGCCCAAGCTTGGGGTCGAAGAGCGCCTGCACGCGCGCCTGCAGCGCGATGTCCAGCGTGAGCTGGATGTCCTTGCCGTGCACCGGCTCGGTGCGCTGCGCCGTGCCCTCGTCCGACTGCTCCGTGATGCGCCCGCGCAGTCCGCGCAGCCAGTCGTCGTAGGTGCGTTCGATGCCGCTGCTGCCGATCATGTCTCGCCCAGCCCGGTAGCCGCCCAGGTCGGTAACCACGCCCAGCCTGTTGCGCAGCGGGCGGCGCACCAGGTCCTCGTGCCACACCTCCTCGCGCACCGCGCCCACCACGTGGTCGGCGACGCCGTGCACCTCCAGGCGCATCGCCGCGCCGCGCACGGGGCGCGGCAGCGTGCTGCGGTCGATGGTCACCGTCAGGTCGCGCCAGGGATAGACGCGGCGCGTGCCATCCAGCACCTCGAAGATGCCGGGATGCGCGTCGGCAAGCTTGCGCAGCTCGAAGGCGGCCTTCGTCTCCAGCTGCGTGAAGACCACGTGCGGCTCCGCCTGCTCGGCGATGGGATGCCGCTTCACCGTCTCCTCGGCATCCTCGCCGTACCGCTCGCGCTCGTTGTCCAGCTGCTTCTCCCAGACCGCGTTGGCCATCCGCTCCACCTGCATGCGGATGTCGCCCAGCCGCGCGTCCAGCTCGCCGCGCGTATTGCCGGTGATGCGGCACACTTCTTCCAGGACCGATTCCAGCTCTGCGTCCAGGAGCGCGCGCTTCGCCTGCGCGCGCGCCTTGCGCTCGGCGACGGCCAGCTTGTTCCATGCGGCCTTTCCCGTCTCCTGCCTGGCGGCGGCCACCGCGCGCGCATCACCCCACGCGCCGTTGATCGCGCCGTACTCGACGGCCAGGTCATAGCTGGGCACGCTCTCGGCCAGCACGCGCCCCTTGCGGTCGGTGACGGCGCCGCGCACCGTGGGCAGCAGCACGCTGTGGTCCAGCCGGCTCTGCGCCACCGAGAGGTTGTCGGTGCCGTAGACGACGGTGAGGCTGAAGAGGCGCGCCGCCATCGCGCCCATCATCACCAGCATCGCGATGCCCACGAGCAGCATGCGGCGCTCGAACATCGAGCTCCCGCGCGCCGTCGAAGAGGATGAGGTGTCGGTGGGCATCGGTCCTCCTGACCTGCGTCCCGTGGCGCCGTGAAGCGTTGGCGTTCCGCGCAGCGTCCTGCCGCGCGTGCCCGGCGGGCGCCATTGGGGCGCTCTGCCGGGGAAGACGCAAAAAGCGTACCATCTCCCCCCCTATGGAAGCAGGAATCGTCGGCCTCCCCAACGTCGGAAAGAGCACGCTGTTCAACGCCCTGACGGCGGCGGGCATCGAGGCGGCCAACTACCCCTTCTGCACCATCGAGCCGAACGTCGGCGTGATCACCGTGCCAGACGAGCGCTTGGAGGTGCTGCGCAAGCACATCGAGAGCCAGAAGATCATCCCCGCCATCATCCGGCTGGTGGACATCGCAGGCATCGTCCGTGGCGCCAGCGAGGGCGAGGGGCTGGGCAACAAGTTCCTCAGCCACATCCGCGAAGTGGACGCCATTCTGCACGTCGTGCGCTGCTTCGAGGACACCGACATCATCCATGTCGAGGGTTCGGTGGACCCCATCCGCGATATCGGAACCATCGAGACCGAGCTGATGCTGGCGGACATGCAGGTGGTTGAGAACACGCTGGACAAGGCGCAGCGCACCGCCAAGAGCGGTGACAAGGAGGCGATCGCCAAGGTGGCGGTGCTGGCCAAGTGCAAGGCGTGCCTGGATGCGGGGAACCCCATCCGCGGCCTGCACCTGGAGGAGGAGGAGCGCCGCATCCTGCGTTCGCTGGGGATGATCACCGCCAAGCCCGTCCTCTTCGTGGCCAACGTCGACGAGAAGGACCCCACCGGCAGCGGCCCGCTGGTGCAGAAGGTGCGCGACTACGCCAAGGCCAATGGAGGCCAGGTGGTGGTGGTCTGCGCCAAGATCGAGAGCGAGCTTGCAGAGTTGACCCCCGCCGACCGCGCCGAGCTGCTGAAGGACCTGGGAATGGCGGAGCCCGCGCTCAACACCGTGGCGCGCGCGGCATACGAGCGACTCGGGCTGCAGAGCTACTTCACCGCGGGCCCCAAGGAGATCCGCGCCTGGACGATCCAGAAGGGCGCCACCGCGCCGCAGGCGGCCGGGGTGATCCACACCGACTTCGAGCGGGGCTTCATTCGTGCCGAGATCTACTCCTTGGCCGATCTGCAGAAGCACGGCAACGAGAAGGCGATTCGCGAAGCCGGGCGCCTGCGTGCCGAGGGCAAGAGCTACGTCATGCAAGATGGGGACGTGACCCACTTCCTCTTCAATGTGTAAGGGATCGCGGAGCCTGGGCGCTGGTGCGGGAATGATGCGCGAAGTGGTGGCGCGTCTGAAATTGAGCGTGCGGCCGCCTGAATGCGCGGGTGGCCAAATAACGGGCAGCGCGCGCTGCCGTGCCGCTTGGAGCCGGCGGCGTGCAGGCCTTGTCAAGCGAAACCCGGAGTTCGGTTCCTTGACAATGCAAGCGCCCCGGCTACCCTTCCGGACCATGCTCACGGCCACCGCCGCCACGCGCACGCAGCCTGCTCCAGCCACTTCCGTGGCCGGGTGCCGGCTGCGCCGCCAGCTCGGCCTGGCTGGCATGAGCCTTGGTGGTCGCAGCCAAGTCCGCGATCGGGTGGTGTGCGCTGCCCTGCGCACGGATCGCACCGGGCCGAGTCGCCAGTGCACAGGCCAGCCTGCCTAGGGAACGGCGGGCGGAGCGATCATGACCCGCGCGGGGTCTTCAGGGGGACGCAACCAATCGAGCTGCTCAGCGGGGATGTTTCGGGCGATGCCATAGAGCACGAGCGCCACGGCGAAGACGAAGCCAGAACGCGCGGGCAGCCCCCACCGCCACCTTGGAGGCTGGCCGCGCCAGAGGACGAAGGCAGCGCGCGCCGCGGCGTAGCCCAGCAGCGGCACCCCGACCGCGACCAGGAGCGGATTGAACCGCCACGCCGCCGACAGGCGCCCCGCCACCAGCGCGCCGCATGCCCGCGTGCTGCCGCAGCCCGGGCAATAGAAGCCCAGCAGTGCGCGCGTGGGGCAGGGCGGATACCACCCCGACTGCACGGGAGGCCACCGCCACAGGACCGCCGCCCCCACCATCACGATGGTCAGGAACGCAGCTGCGGCGATGCGATGCGAGTTCACGAGTGCTGGCCAGGGCCCGCCAATACGCCAATGATGATCGCGCCGATCCAGAGCACGATCCCCAGCGCACCGACGCAGAGCGACACGATCGTCCATGTCTTGGCGGTGCCGGCGTGCTTCTCCGCGAGCGCGATGTTCCCACCGGCACCCGCGGTGTTCGCCTGCGCCGTATAGATGATCGAGATGATGCCGCCGATCAGGCAGCAGAAGATCGTCACCAGCACCGGAACCACGTAGCCCTTTGGCTGCCAGCCCCTGGATCCTTGCCCCGTGAATGGATTGCCGAATTCGGTCATGCGATTGCCCCTTTGTGGTTGCGCGCGGCCACGATCCGCGACTGCGCGGAACGATACCGAAGCGCCAATGTTGCGGCGAATCTGCCCGAACGGGTGCATGTGCGAGGTGGCTCCCCGCCGCTGCGGCGGCCCCCCGCCCCTGGGCGGATCTCGGCGCCCTCCTGCTACCGCCCTTGTAGCGGATCCCCCTCGACGTCCCAGCGCGCGTCCACCTCGACGGCGTCCTCCAGCCGCGACAGGTACTCCGCGGCGGGGATCTCCTGCACCCCGAACTGGGTCATGTGCTCGTTGGCGTACTGCGAATCGCAGAGCGTAAACCCCCCCTTCCGCAGGCGATGCACCAGGTGCACCAGGCAGACCTTGCTGGCGTCGCTGCCCCCGATATCAGGGCGGCAGAACATGCTCTCGCCGAAGAAGGCCCCCTTGACCGCGACGCCGTAAAGCCCCCCCACGAGCTGCCCCCCACGCCACGCCTCAACCGAGTGCGCGAATCCCATTCGGTGCAGCCCGGCGTAGGCCTCACGGATCTCGGGGCTGATCCAATTGCGGTTCTCGGGGGTGCGGTCGCGCGCGCACGCCTCCAGGACCTGGTCGAAGGCGCTGTCGGTGCGGATGTCGAAGACGCCCCTATGCACGATGCGCGCCAGGCTCCTGCGGACGTGGAAGCGTTCGTCCAGCGGCAGGATCGCGCGCGGGTCGCAGGTGAACCACTCCACGCGGCCACTATCGGGGTCCGCCATCGGGAAGGCGCCACGCATGTAGCCGGTCAGGACCAGTTCTGGGCTGATCGGACGGGACATCAGGGCACCGAAGCGCGGGGACGGCTGACGGCACGGACCTGCGCAAACTGCCGGTGGCCCGCCGTGCCGCTGTGAAATCCGTAGCCGCTCTGCCGCGCACCCACCCAAGGCGAGCCCTGCGCGCCGCCGCACCCTTGGTTGATGCCGATCATTCCCGCGCTCAGCCGCCGCGCGACGCGCTCGGCGTTGGCGGCGTCGCGCCCGAAGACGGCAGCGCCAAGTCCGTAAGGGGTGTCATTGGCCAGGCGCACGGCCTCCTCCTCGTCCTGGAATGTCATGATGCAGGCGACGGGGCCGAAGGTCTCCTCGCGCATGATCTCCATGGTGTGGTCCAGCCCCACGATCACGGTGGGGCGCACGAAGTTCCCCGGCGCGTCCTGGTCCCCGGCGATGACGCGCGCGCCGCATGCCTTGGCCAGCGCGATCTGCTCCAGCACCTTCTGCTTCTGGCGCGCGCTGACCATCGGGCCGATGCCGATGCCTTCGGTGGCGCCGTCCCCCTGGCGCAGCGCGGCGGTCTTCTCCAGCACGCGATCGATGAAGGGCTGCGCGACGCTCTGGTGCACATAGATGCGCTCGGTGCTGACGCACACCTGCCCGGCATTGCGGAAGCTGTTGCGCACGGCGAAGGCCGCGGCGGCATCCAGGTCGGCGTCGGGCAGGACCACCAGCGGGTCCTTTCCGCCCAGCTCAAGGATGACGCGCTTCAGCGCGGGGGCGGCCACTTGCAGGATGCGCGCGCCCGTCGCTCGGCTGCCCGTGAAGACGATCAGGTCGACATCGGACTTGACCAGCGCCTCGCCCACATCACCGGCGCCGAAGACGATCTGCAGCGTGTCGGGCGGCAGGTGCGCGGCCAGGCACTTCGTCCACTCCAGCGCACAGAGGGGCGTCTCCTCGCTGGGCTTCAGGATCACCGCATTGCCTGCCAGCAGTGCGGGCAGCACGCTCTGCTGCGGCATCAGCAGCGGAAAGTTCCAGGGCGTGATCGCCGCGCAGACGCCAAGCGCGTCGTAGTGCAGCGTCGTCAGGGTGCGCTTGTCCTCCAGCGTCTCGGGACGCAGTGCGGCCACGATCTCGTCGATCTCCTCCACCAGCCCCTCGGCGCAATGCGCGGCCTCGCCCTTCCCCTCCGGCAGTGGCTTCCCCATCTCGCGCGTGATCAGCTCGCCGATGCGATCCGCCTCTCGGCGCAGCGTCTGGGCGGCCGGGCGCAGCATGGCGGCGCGTTCGTCCAAGGTCAGCGCCCCCCAGCGGCGCTGCGCCTGGCGCGCGCGATGCACAAAAAGTCCGATATCCGCCGGAGCGGTCGCCTCGACGGTCCCGACGAGCGCGCCCGTGGCGGGGTTGAGCGATGCAAGGGATGCCATGCGCACAGGATAGAGGGCAGCGGTCGCGCAGAGGGGCGGGTTTCGCTATCCTGCGCGGTCCCTCATCACGGGCCGACGGCGACTGGCTTGGAGCCTGGCGCCGCATGGTGCAGAGCGAAGCGGCATGACCGCCTGCTCCAGCCTCGAGGGTGCCGCGGCCAGGGTCTTCCCCTCCCGCGCGACGGAGTGATCCGCCGGCAGCGCAGCGGCGCTGCAGCGGATGTTGGTTGAACCCCTGGAGAGCGCCACCGCGCAGCGATTCGCCTTCCCCCCCATCTTCCATCGACGCAGTTGCAGGCCTTCATCGACGCAGGTGCTGGCTACCATCGGCGCAGCTACTGGCCCGTGGTGTAACGGTAGCACAGGAGTTTTTGGTACTCCTTGTCTAGGTTCGAATCCTAGCGGGCCAACTCCCTTGCCCCGTTCGCAGGCGCTCCGTCGATGGCCGTCCACCGAGACAGCCCCTTGACGAGCACCAACACCAATCCATCGTCCTCCACGCGCAGCGCCATCATCATGGCCGCCGGCAAGGGCACGCGCATGAAGAGCGACCTGCCCAAGGTGATGCACCCGGCCGCTGGGCGCCCCATGGTGGAGTGGGTCGTGGACGCCGCGCGAGCCGTCGGCTGCACCCCCGTCGTGCTGGTGATCGGCCACGGCGCCGAGCTGGTGCGCGGGCAGTTCGCGGGGCGCGCCGCCACCGAGTTCGTCATGCAGATGCCCCAGCTGGGCACCGGGCACGCCGTGGACATGGCCCGGCCGCTGGCCGATGCCGGCCTCCTTGGCCAGGACGTCCTGGTGCTCTGCGGCGACGGACCGCTGATCCGCCCGCACACGTTGCAGATCCTGCTGGACACCCACCGCGAGAGCCGCGCCAGCGCCACGCTGGCCACGGCGGTCATCCCCGACGCCACGGGCTACGGCCGCATCGAGCGCGACGCGCAGGGGCGCTTCGCGCGCATCGTCGAGCAGAAGGACGCCACCCCCGCCCAGCTGGCGCTCCGCGAGATCAACCCCAGCTACTACTGCTTCCGCACGGCGGACCTCTTCGACGCGCTGACCCGCGTCACCAACCAGAACGCCAGCGGCGAGTACTACATCACCGACGTCTTCGAGCTGCTCCTGAAGGACGGCAAGCGCGTCACCGTGGTGGACGCGGTCCCCCCCGAGGACGTGCTGAGCGTCAACACTCCCGAGCAGCTGGACGAAGTGAGCCGGATCCTGACAGGCCGTTCCGCACCCACCATCGGAGCACGCGCATGACCAGCGGCGACCGCGACCACCTGAAGATCTTCGCCTCGCGCAGCGGCAGGGAGCTGGCCGAGAAGATGTGCGAGCACATCGAGATCCCGCTGGGCCAGGCCGAGACGGTGCAGTTCCCCGACGGCGAGCTGCTGGTGAAGTTGGCCGAGGACGTGCGCGGCCGCGACTGCTTCATCGTCAGCAGCACCTGCAACCCGGTGAACGAGAGCCTGATGGAGCTGTTGGTCTACATCGACTGCCTGCGCCGCGCCAGCGCGCGCCGCATCACCGCGGTCATCCCCTACTTCGGCTACGCGCGCCAGGACCGCAAGGACGAGGGGCGCGTGCCCATCACCGCCAAGCTGGTGGCCAACCTGATCACCGAGGCGGGCTGCGACCGCGTCCTCTGCGTCGACCTGCACGCGGCGCAGATCCAGGGCTTCTTCGACATCCCGGTGGACCACCTGACCGCCGCGCCGGTGCTGGTCGAGCACTACCAGTCGCTGCGCGACACGCTTGGCGAATGCGTGGTGGTGAGCCCCGACGTCGGCAACGTCAAGGTGGCCAACATGTTCGCCAACCTGCTGGGCTTTGACATGGCCATCATCGACAAGCGCCGGCAGAGCGGCTCAAAGGTCAGCGTCAAGAACCTGATCGGCGAGGTGAAGGGGCGCCGCGTGCTGATGTTCGACGACATGATCAGCACCGCGGGCACCGTCAGCGAGGCGGCGAAGGTGGTGATGGAGGAGGGTGCCACCGGCTGCGAGTGCGCCTGCACGCACGCGGTGCTGGTGGGCCAGGCCTTCGCGCGCCTGGAGATTCCCGCCATCGAGCGCCTGACGGTCACCGACACCATCCCCGGCGGCGAGCGCCTGAAGCCGCTGCAGCACAAGCTCACCATCCTCTCCGTGGCGCGCCTGCTGGGCGAGGCCGTCCACCGCATCCACCACGACCAGAGCGTCAGCGCGATGTTCCGCGACGGCATCGGCGTGAAGCGCTGAGGGCGCGCCGCAACGGACGCCTGCCCATCGCGCCGCTTCCCCTTCCCCTTCCCGTTCACACTTCGTTCAACACCGCCTCCAACCAAACTCCATACGAAAGGAGACATCAACAATGTCCAAGGAGACCCCGGTTCTCGTCGCCAAGAAGCGCGACAAGCTCGGAACGCGCTACTCGAAGCGCCTTCGCGACGCGGGCGAAATGCCCGCAAACGTCTACGGCCACGGCTCGGAGCCGCTGGCGATCAGCCTGAACTCGCGCGAGATCATGAACGCGCTCAAGAAGGGCACGCACGTCCTTGAGCTGAAGTTCGACGACGGCAAGTCCGACACCGTCCTGGTGAAGGACCTGCAGTTCGGCTTCCTGGGCGACAACGTCATCCACCTGGACCTGGCCCGCGTCAACCTGGACGAGATGGTCAAGGTCAAGGTGCACCTGAGCTTCATCGGCACCCCCGAGGCCGCCAAGAAGCCCGGCACGATCCTGGTGCACGAGATGCCCGAGATCGAGGTCAGCTGCAAGGTCCGCGCGATCCCCGAGGAGATCAAGATCGACCTGAGCCAGATGGGCGAGATCCTGACCGTGGCCGACCTGAAGCTGCCCGCCGGCGTCACCGCCGCGTCGGATCCGGCGCACGTCGTCTGCCGCATCGAGGTGGTCAAGGAAGAGGAAGTCTCGGCCGAAGCCGCGGCAGCCGCTGCCAAGGTTGAGCCCGAAGTGCTCACCGCCAAGAAGGATGAGGTTGGCGAACTGGCCGACACCAAGAAGAAGAAGGACTAACCCCAGGCGCAGCTGCAGCGGCGTCCTCGCACAGGACTCGAGCAATGAAGCTCATCGTCGGACTTGGAAACCCCGGACCCGATTACGCCGGAACCCGCCACAACGCGGGCTTCGAGGTGATCGACCGCCTTGCCAGGCGCTTCGCGCCCGGTGCGGCGCCGCGGAGCAAGTTCGCCGGACTAGCGACGGACGCGGAGATCGGCGGTACGAAGGTCCTGCTTCTGAAGCCGATGACCTACATGAACCTCTCGGGACGCCCGGTCCTGGAGGCGCTGCAGTTCTACAAGATGGACGCGGCCAAGGACCTGCTCGTGATCGTCGACGACCTGGCGTTCCCCTGCGGCACCATCCGGCTCAAGCCGGACGGTTCCAGCGGCGGGCACAACGGGCTGACGGACATCGGGCTCAAGCTGGGGTCCAACTACTGGGCGCGCCTGCGGATCGGCATCGATCCGCCAGGACGCGTCCCGCAGGCGGACTACGTGCTTGGCAGGTTCACCCCCGACCAGCAGCCGCTGGCCGAGCAGTCCTTCGCCGAGGCCGCGCAGGCGGCCGAGGCGTGGGCGGCGAAGGGTCTTGACGAGGCGATGAACCGCTTCAACAGGAAGGCAGCGCCCAGCAACGGCGCCTGAGTTCACGAAACGAATCGCTGGCCGCACGCGCGGCCCGCGCACGCACACCAGAGAGAAAGAAGCACCATGAGCACCACTGAAGTTCGGATCGGCAAGTACGAGGCGATGTTCGTCTTCCCGCAGGCGGCCTCGGCCGACATGAATGCGGCGATGGAACACATGAAGGAGATCCTCTCCAAGGGCGAGGCCACCCTTTGCAGCCTGGTCAAGTGGGACGAGCGTCGTCTCGCCTATGACATCGACGGCAACAAGCGCGGCGTCTACTTCCTGGCCCGCTTCACCGCGGACACCACGCGCGTCAAGGAGATCGAGCGCGACTGCCGCCTCAGCGAGAAGCTGCTGCGCGCGCTCATCACCCGCAACGACGAGATGACCGAGGAGCAGATGAAGAACGCCGAGGCGGCGCAGCGCACGGCCGACGAGGCCAAGCTCCGCGCCGAAGAGCCCGGCGAGGAGTGATCCCGGGCGCCGGCGCGTGGCGCTGGCGGGCCGGATCCCTGCGAAACCTTCGGGCCGCGCGTGGCACCAGGCCGCGCGCGGCCCTGTTTTTGGCGGTACGGGGAGATTCCCCCTGCAATTGCGGTGGAAAAACTTCCCGTTGACGCAGGTGTGTCACCCAGGGGTGCGATACTTCGCCGCAGATGGATCGTGGCGCGCCGCGGCGCAAGGCGGGTGCCCGGCTGGAGGCGCGGCTATGATCCGAACAGACACCAAACGACAGGAGCACGAACCATGGCGAATCTGAACAAGGTGATGCTGATCGGGAACCTCACCCGGGACCCCGAGCTGAAGTACACGCCCGGCAACCAGGCGGTCTGCGAGGTCGGCCTGGCGGTCAACCGCAAGTACCGCACCAAGGAGGGCGAGGAGCGGGAGGAAACTACCTTCGTCGACTGCGAGGCGTGGGGCAAGCAGGCCGAGATCATCAAGCAGTACATGACCAAGGGGCGCCCCCTCTTCATCGAAGGGCGGCTCAAGCTGGACACCTGGGAGGACAAGGAGGGTGGCAAGCGCTCGAAGATGCGCGTCGTCATCGAGAACTTCCAGTTCCTGGGTGGCGGCCCGGGCGGTGGTGGCGGCGAACGTGTGGTCACCGACGAGGGTGGGTACGCCCCCCGCGGCAAGGGCGCGGCACCGAGCGGTCGTACGGCGCCCGCAGGCGCCCGCAGCGGCGCTCCCGCGCACCAGGACGTTCCGGACGAAGAGATCCCCTTCTGAGAGGGGGCTATGCCCCGTCACGGACCCTGCTGCGAAGGGTATTTACAGACGCTTTCCGGCCCGGCGCGCTCCGCCGGGCCGGTCTTTTGCGTGAATGCCGCCCAGGGGTGCATGGCTGCGCTTGCGGCACGGGCCGGATTGTGGGATCATGCGCGGCTCGCTTCCGCCCGGCCCATGTGCGCCGGGGCGTCCAAACTGCTGGGCCCTGAGGCAGCCCTAACTTGACGCGGCACCGCCGCGAAAGGACAGCGTCATGGCAAGCAAGAAGATCGAGCTGCTGCTCAACCGCACCATCGAGAGCCTGGGACTGGTCGGGGACGTGGTCAAAGTGAAGCCCGGCTTCGCACGCAACTACCTGCTGCCGCACGGCTTCGCCGAGGCACCCACCGCCGAGAAGATCGAGCTCCTGAAGGATGCCCGCGCCAAGGCGCAGGCCGAGCTCTCGAAGCTCCGCTCCGAGCGCGAGGCGCTCCTGGGCCGCATGGAGAGCGTCAGCATCAAGCTGATCCGCAGCGTCAACGACCAGGGCGTGCTCTATGGCGCGGTCACCCAGCGCGACATCGCCGACCAGCTGGTCGCCGATGGATTCGGCGTCGACATGCGCGCCGTGCGCCTGCAGAACCCCATCCGCCGCATCGGCCACTACCAGTGCACGATCCAGCTGGATCGCGACCTGCGGATGGAACTCTCCATCGACGTGCAGCCCGACCGCACCCTGGAGACCTACACCGCCGCCGTCGACGCGCGCGATGCGGCCGCCGACGCCGATGAGCCCGAGGGCACCGAGGCAGAGGCCGGCACCGGCGAGAAGCCCAAGAAGGGCAAGAAGGGCAAGGCCGCCGAGGGCGACGCCGCCGAGGCGGACGCCAAGCCGGAGGGCAAGGCCGACTCCAAGTCCGAGGGGAAGCCGGAAGGCAAGTCCAAGGCGGACGGCAAGGGCGAGGGCAAGTCCAAGGGCAAGAAGTCCAAGGACTGACCCCCCGTGCGGGCACGGCCCTTCAAAGCCGTGCGCCCATGTGGCGCAGAAACGGGTTCACGGGAATCCGCAAAGTTTGACCCCTGACGCGCCGCTCCCCGTGAGCGGCGCGTTATCTTTCCCCCCGCGAGCCGCCGCATTCGACGGCTTGCAGCAACCAATGGACCGACTGGGACCGATCGACCGATGAAGCAGAGGTCCCGCAAGGACGGCGCCCCGCATGGCGGCGAGGCGCAGCCCGGCATCCCGCCGCGCAGTGGAGCGGAGAGAGATGCACACGATGATCCGCCCATGCAGGCTCAGGACGAGCGAGGCGACATTCACATGACCACGGCTGCCATCTCCCGGCGCGAAGCACTTCCCAGCACGCGCCACTCCGTCACGCACAAGTTCGCCATCGGTGGGCACGAGGGCTACCTGACGGTGGGCCTCTTCCCCGACGGCCGCCCCGGCGAGCTCTTCATCAAGATGAGCAAGGAAGGCTCCACGCTGTCGGGCCTCATCCAGGGCTTTTGCCGCGCCTTCAGCCTGGCGCTGCAGCACGGGCTCCCCATCGCCGATGCCGCCGACCGCTTCCGCGGCATGCGCTTCGAGCCGATGGGCCAGACCAGCAACCCCGACATCCCGGAGGCGTCCAGCATCCTGGACTACGTGGCGCGCTACCTGCTCTACCACTACGGCGAGCATCGCTAGAACTCCCGCGAGCGACACTCCCTCCGCGCCGGGCATTGCTCGCGCCGCGCCAAGCATCGCGCGCACGGCTCCGAGCATCGCGCGCACTGCGGCGGGCTCCCCCCCGGATCAGGGCGTCGCGAGGCGCTTGCGCAGCACGACGATGAGGCTCTTGGGTTCCAGGAACGCCTTCGGCGCGCGCCAGTAGACGTCCACCAGACCGCGTTCGTCGCGTTCGCCCACGACGCGCACGGTCCCCTGCGCGCCTGCCAGCCGCGTGGTGAGCGCATCCGGGTCCAGCGTGCGGAAGATGACATCCTGCTCCTTGCGCGCGATGCTGCGGACGCCCAGGATCGTGGCGGCCAGCCGCACCTGCGCCAGGTCCAGCAACGTCTGCACGCCAAGCGGCGGCGCACCGTAGGCGCTCTCAAGGTCGGTGCGGATCTTGTCCAGCTGCGTCCCCTCCTTGGCCACCGCGATGCGACGGTACGCCTCCATGCGGCGCAGGTCGCTTGGGATGTAGCCGCGCGGGATGCTGGCGGCCAGCCCGATGTCCAGCATGGTGTCGCTGGGCACGATGCGCGCCTCCTCCTTCAGGTCCCCCACCGCCTGCTCCAGCAGCTGGCAGTACATCTCGTAGCCGACGGTGGCGATGTGCCCGCTCTGTTCCGCGCCCAGCAGGTTGCCCGCGCCGCGGATCTCCAGGTCGCGCATCGCGATGCGGAAGCCCGCCCCCAGCATCGAGTAGTCCTCGATCGCCTTCAGGCGCTTCATCGCGTCCTCGGTGATGGACTTGTCCTCCGGCAGCAGCAGGTAGCAGTAGGCGCGGTGCTTGCTGCGCCCCACGCGCCCGCGCAGCTGGTGCAGCTCGGCCAGCCCGTAGATGTGCGCGTCGTGGATGATCATCGTATTGGCGGTGGGGATGTCGATCCCGCTCTCGATGATGGTGGTGGAGACCAGGATGTCCGCCTGGTGCCGCATGAACTTCAGCATCACCCCCTCGAGCATCGCCGGGGTCATCTGCCCGTGCCCCAGGACGATGCGCGCGTCGGGCACCAGCGCCTGCACCTCGCGCGCCACCGATTCGATGTCGTGCACGCGGTTGTGCACGAAAAAGACCTGCCCGTCGCGCGCCAGCTCGCGGCGGATCGCCTGCTGCACGCGCTTGCGGTTGTAGGGAATCACCTCGGTGACGATCGCGCGGCGATCAGGGGGGGGCGTGGTCAGGCTGGAGATGTCGCGCAGCCCAAGCAGGCTCATGTGCAGCGTGCGCGGGATCGGCGTGGCGCTCAGCGTCAGCACGTCGGCGGTCAGCCGGAACTCCAGCAGCCGCTGCTTGTGCTCGACGCCGAAGCGCTGCTCCTCGTCCACCACCACCAAGCCCAGGTCGGCGAAGCGCACGTCCTCGCTCAGGATGCGGTGCGTGCCGATCACCACGTCCACGTGCCCCTTCGCCAGCGCCGCCAGCACCTCGCGCGACTCCGCCCCGCTCTTGAAGCGGCTCAGGCTCTCGATGCGGAAGGGATAGGCGCGGAAGCGGTCGCGGAAGGTGCGCTCGTGCTGCTCCGCGAGGATGGTGGTGGGCACCAGCACGGCCACCTGCCGCCCCGACTCCACCGCCTTGAAGGCGGCGCGGATCGCCACCTCGGTCTTGCCGAAGCCGACGTCGCCGCAGACCAGGCGGTCCATCGGCCGCGGGCTCTGCATGTCGCGCTTCACGGCCTGGATCGCCGCCGCCTGGTCGTCCGTCTCGGTGTAGGCGAAGTCCGCCTCGAACTCCGCCATCCACGCCGTGTCGGCGGGGTAGCGGATGCCCGCCGAGCCCTCGCGCGCGGCGTGGATGCGCAGCATCTGCCCCGCCAGGTCGCGCACCGCCTCCTGGACGCGCTCCTTCTGCGCCTTCCACCGCTTGCCCCCCAGGGTCGAGAGCTGCGGCCGCCCCGACGCCGCCCCGACGTATTTCTGGACCAGGTCCACCTTGGCCGCGGGCACGTGCAGCTTCACGCGCCCGTCGAACTCAAGCGTCAGGAATTCCTCCTCGGCCCCCGCGTGCGCGGCCTTCGCGGCGGCGCGCGTCTGGACGCTGCCTCCTTCCTGCGCGGCCATCGTGTGCATGCCCACGAAGCGCGCGATGCCGTGGTCACGGTGCACCACATAGTCGCCGGGGCCGAACTGCAGGAACGCATCGCGCGTCGAGGCCGAGCCGATCTTCTGCACGCGCCGGCGCGCGCCGAAGCGGTGCAGCAGTTCATGCTGCGGGATGATCGCCAGCGGCCGCGGGGCATCCGGCTCCCAGATGAAGCCGCGGTGGACATGCTGGCGCACCAGGAGCGCGCCGCGCGCCTTCGGGGCGTGCTCCCGCAGCAGCTCGGCGCCACGCGCCATCTCGCCGTCGGTGTCGCAGCAGATGGCCGCCTCCCCCGCCGCTGCCAGCGCGGCCGCCTCCTCGAAGGCCGTGCCGACCGCTTCGTCGAAGGGGGGCAGGTTGCCCACAGGCAGGCGCACCACGCGGTCCGACGCGTTGGTCGAGCTGAACCCGTTGATGTCGATCACGGCATGGCAGCGCGCCCCCAGTGACTTGAAGACCGCCGGGGGCGCCATCACGCCTCGCGCGTCGCTGGCGCGCTCCCAGTAGCCGCGCCCCTGCTCCAGCACCTCGGCCAGCTCGGCCACGACGCAGAGCGTGCCCGCAGGCAGCAGGTCGGCGATCGGGATCTTGCCCTCGTCCCCAAGCAGCACCTCGGAGCTGGCCCCCACCAGCTGCGCCTCCTCGACACGGCGGTCGCTTGCCTGCGTCACCAGGTCGATCTCGAAGATGCGCTCCAGCTCGTCGCCGAAGAAGTCCAGCCGCACGGGCATTGCGCCCCCGGGGGGGAAGATGTCCAGCACGCCGCCGCGCAGCGCGAACTCGCCGGGGTTCTCGATCGCGTCGCCACGTGCGTACCCCGCCTCGGCCAGCCACTGCGAGAGCTCGCGCGGGTTCACGCGATCCTTCGGCCGCAGCACGCGCAGGATGCGCGGCAGCAGCTGCGGGCCGGGGACCAGCTGCATCAGCGAAGGCAGCGGCGCGATCACGATCCCGGGAGCGCGCCCCTCCACCAAGCGGCGCACCAGGCCCAGCCGCTCGGAGAGCAGGTCCAGCGCCCCCGAGCTCTCGCCTGGCATTGACTCCAGCGCCGGCAGCGCCACCGGCTCGGGGCACGCACCCATCGCGGCCAGGTCCGCCAGTTCCGCCACCGCTTCGTCGGACTCGTCCAGGTGCGCCGTGACCAGCAGCACTGGTCGCTTCGCCCGCACCGCCAGCGCCGCCGAAACAAACGCGGTGCTGCTCCCCGACGCACCACGGGCAGACGAAGCCCCACCCGCCTGGGCGTTCGCCACCAGGGGGTCAAGCATCGGACTGTGAGCCAGCCTGTCGAACCAGGCCGGCGCTGCGACCACGGGGGCGGCCATCAGTCAGACAGCGTAGGCGGGCCGCGGATACGGCGCGGCCGTGGAAGCTCCCGTGCCCGCCCATCGACGTGGCCGTGCGCGAGCGCGTCGGGCGATCACCGCACCGACGCGTCGCCGCATGTGATGTGCGGCGCCAGCTTCGCCACCGTCGTCGGGCCGATCCCCTTCACGCGATCCAAGTCGGCCGGGGAAGCGAAACGCCCCCGCTCCTGGCGGTCCAGCACGATCCGCCCCGCCAGGGAAGGACCGACCCCCGGCAGCAGCTCCAGTTCATCGGCCGTGGCGCTGTTCACGTCCACCGGCGTCAGCACGATGGCGACGGCGGGCGTCGCGCGCCCGCAGTCCACCATCGCACGCTTCCAGGCAGGCCCCAGCGCCCCTGCCGCGGTCACCAGCAGCGCGCACGCCACCACGGCCGCGGAAGCGCGTGAAGTCTCCAGCGGAATCTGCATCTCACCCCTCCTGCTTCTCCGGCGCCGGCACATGCACCGCTGTCTCGTCCTCGCTGCCCGCGGCGGCGGCGCCCTCGAACGCAGGGGGCATCGCACCCAGCGGAGCGCGCAGCCGCTTGCGGGTGGCGAGCAGCCGGTCGGCACTGGCCTTCGGGGACCCATCGGCGCCGAAGAGGCCGCCTTCGCGCATCCCTGTCCCCGCGTCGTCGCGCAGTCGGTCCCAGACCACGGCCGCCACCCCGGGATTGCTCAATGCCACCTGGAAGGCCATCGGCGCCCAGGTGCCCTGCGCGCGCGCCGACCAGGGCTCGCGCCACCATCCCTCCCCCTGCTGATCGCCGGCTGCGCTTGGCGCACCGAAGGCGGTCACGATCACCGGCGGCATCTCCTTGCGTCCGGTGAAGCGGTCCAGCATCGCCGCCAACTGCATCAGGTCACGCGTCCCGCGGCCGCGCCCCTCCTCGCCGATGAGCATCGGCACGCCCACCAGGTCGAAGGGCACGCCCTCGGCAAGCAGTGCGCGCAGGTACTGCATCGAACTCACCGCGCCGGCGTTCGCCAGCACCGTGTCATTGAACGGGTCGCTCACCTCCAGCAGCAGCTTCGCGTCCTTGCGCACCTGGCGCACCGCCACACCTGCCAGGCGTGTGGATTGCACCATCGCTTCCAACGTCAGCGGCGCAGTCTCGTTCAGGTGCACCGCGCTGGCGATGTTCCAGATCGGGTTGATCGGGCCGTAGCGCGTCACCACCTCGCGGATGAAGCTGTACAGCCGGTCCTTCAGCTTTGCAGGATCGCCCAGGATCGGGCGCACCCAGCCGGGGATTCCCGTGGGCGACATGTCCAGGAGCGGCCCCGCGATCGCGCGCCGGCCGCTCTGCTTGGCCCACGCCATCCAGCGGTCGGTGGAATCCCAGACGAAGCGGCCCGCGGTCGGCTCGATCAGGTGCCAGGGCATCGGCACCGAGACGATGTCGAATTCCTTGGAGAGCACCCCCTTCAGCAGGTCCGGGCTCTTCTCCACCGGGGCGCGCACGCCAAGCGCGTGGCTGGCGGCCTGCTTGCCGAAGCGGCCGTGCAGCATCCACTCGGCGCGACGCATCGCCAGCTTCTCGCTTGCATAGATGGCCAGCGCCAGCGAGTCGCGGTGCGCCATCTCGGCGCGGAAGGGATCCTGCTCCACCATCCCCTTGACGAACTTGTCACGCGAACGCTCGAAGATCTCGAAGGCCTCGGGCGCCTTGGCAGGGTCCAGCAGGCCCCAGTTCTCGCTCTTTTCCAGGAAGAGCTTGATGCGATGGCGCGCCAGCTCCTCGTAGAAGCGGTAGACCTCATCGCGCTGCTGCAGCAGGCAAGTGGGCAGCATCATGGTGCCCGCCTTGCCGGCGTCCACTTCCAGGCAGAGCGCGTGCGCGCAGTTGCCATCGGTGGGCTTGCACAGGATGTGCCCTTCGCGGAATGAGACAGCGCCCTCCATGGGCGCGTCGTCGGAGCCAAGGAGGTGCGCATTCACCAGACGCAGGTCGCGTGCCGGTCCATGCTCGTCGAAAACGGCGAAACGCAGCATGTCCGGTGAAGTGTAGCGACCGCAGGCGGCACGCCCGCGCGTGCGAAGCCCAAACGCGGATACGATTCGCGCCCCTATGGTCACGCAGATCGACGCGGTCTTCGAGACGCACCTGCCGCTCCCCGGCAGGCGACAGGGGAAGGTGCGCGATGTCTACGCCATCCCCGCCAGTGCGGGCGAGCCCCCGCGGCTGCTGGTGGTGGCCACCGATCGCGTGAGCGCCTTCGACGTGGTGATGCCGACACCGATCCCCGGCAAGGGACGGCTCCTGACACAGATCAGCCTGGGTTGGTTTCGCACGCTGCGCGCGCACGGTTTCGTCCCAGATCACCTGATCAGCGTGGATCCCGCTTCGGTCCCCGGCCTCGACGATGCCGCGCAGGCGATGCTCTCCGGGCGCTCCATGATCTGCCGCGCCGCCAGGGTGGTACCCATCGAGTGCGTCGCCCGCGGTTACCTGGCGGGCAGCGGCTGGCAGGAGTACCAGCAGCATGGAACCGTCTGCGGCATCCCCCTGCCCGCGGGCCTGGCGCAGTGCGCCCAGCTTCCCGAGCCGATCTTCACCCCCGCCACCAAGGCCGCAGAAGGGCATGACGAGAACATCAGCTTCCAGGCCGCCTGCAGCGCCGTGGGAAGGGCCACCATGGAACGGCTGCGCGACCTGACCCTGCGGATCTACGCCGCCGCCGCCGAGCGCGCCCGCACCCGCGGCCTGATCCTGGCGGACACCAAGTTCGAGTTCGGCCACGCCCTGGACCCCGCGGGACGGGCCACTGACGAGCTGCTGCTCATCGACGAGGTGCTGACCCCCGACTCCAGCCGCTACTGGCCCGCCGCGGGCTACGCGCCCGGGCGCGACCAGCCCAGCTTCGACAAGCAGTACCTGCGCAACTGGCTGTTGGAGCGCGTCGCCGCGGGCGAGTGGCACAAGTCACCGCCGGGGCCCGAGCTCCCGGCCGAGGTGGTCGCGAACACCCGCGCGCGGTACGAGGAGGCTGCGCGCATTCTGGAGTGAGGCGGCTGCGGTCTGCCCCCGTCCGGTGCTGGAGCGTGCCCCGGCGATCACCCGGGCTTCAGACTCCGGGCCTAGCGCAACGCCGCCTCCGCCACGTTGCGCAGCAGCATCGCGACCGTCATCGGGCCCACGCCGCCGGGCACCGGAGATATCCACCCGGCGACCGCACGCACCGCGTCGAAGTCGACATCGCCAACGGTGATCTTCTTGCCGTCGGGGCCCATCACGCGGTTGATGCCGACATCGATCACCACCGCGCCGGGCTTGATCCACTCGGTGGTGACCAGGCGCGGCACGCCGCAGGCGGCCACCAGCACGTCCGCCGTGCGCGCGAGCGCCGGCAGGTCGGGGGTGAACTTGTTGGTCGAGATCACCGTCGCCTCGGCGCGCATCAGCAGCACCGCGATCGGCTTCCCCACGATGTTGCTTGCCCCGACCAGCAGGCAACGCTTGCCGCGCAGCTCGATGCCGGTGGACTCGATCATCTCGACAGCCGCGAGCGCGGTGCAGGGCACCAGGCTGCGACGCCCGTAGACGACGTTGCCGATGTTGGCGGGGTTCACCCCTTCGACGTCCTTCTCGGGGCTGATCAGCGATTGCACGCGCTCGGTGTCCACGCCGGGGGGCAGCGGCAGGTGCAGCATCAGCGCGCGCACCTGTTCCTCGCTGTTCAGGAGGAGGACGCGCCCCGCGATGTCGTCGTAGGCCGACCCCGCAGGCAGGCGGTGCAGCACGTACTGGATGCCCACCTCCTGGCAGGTCTTCGCCTGGTTCATGGCGTAGATCTCGGCGGGGCGGTCGTCCCCGACCAGCAACGCGTCCAGGCGCACCGCGCGACCCGAGGCCTGCACGCGCGCGCGCAGGTCGGCGCGCACCCGCTGGGAGAGTTCCTTGCCGTCGATGACCTGTGCCCCCGCGGGCATGCCGCTGGTCCCGGCCGTGGGCGCACCCGCCGTCGCCGCGGCCGCAGGCGCGCCGGGCTTCGCTCCAGGGTGTTGTGAGGGGGTCGCCGTCATCGCAGGAATGCGCCCGCACGGCCATTCCGGGGGACCCCAGGCTGCGGCAGCGCGTCCGAAGCATACGCCCCCGTCGGGGGCGCGCGGCCGCCGGTTCACGCACGCGGCAACCCTGCCCCCCGTGCGCCACCCACCGGATCCGTGGCCACAAGTGGTATCGTCGTTCGCCTTGCGCGACCGCCCCGGAGGCGGACGCCCCGCTCACCGAAGATCGGATCAAAACCATGCGCCACTCGCTCTCCTCGTCCGCCCTCTGGTTCGCCTCCTTCGTCGCCCGGCCCCTGCCGCTGGTCGTCGCCGTCGCACTGGCGGCGGGCACCGCGTCCACCGCGCGCGCGGACGACACGATGACCATCGGCAGCACCGCGCCCGCTCCCGCGATCGAGACCTTTGTGCGCGGCACCGAGCCCAGCAAGTGGTTCGAGCCCGGCAAGACCTATGTCATCGAGTTCTGGGCCACCTGGTGCGGGCCATGCCGCGCAAGCATGCCGCACATCAGCGAACTGGCCGCCAAGTACAAGGACAAGGTGGCCTTCGTCGGTGTGAGCGACGAAAAGGTCGAGGTGGTCAAGAAGTTCCTTGACACCCCCGAGTGGCAGGAGAAGGCGAAGTACACGCTCGCGACGGATCCCGACCGCTCCACGCACGACGCCTACATGAAGGCCGCCGCGCAGACCGGCATCCCGACGGCGTTCATCGTCAAGGGGGACAAGGTCCAGTGGATCGGGCACCCGATGACGATGGACGACGCGCTGGCAAAGATCGTCGACGGAACCTGGGATCCCACCGAGTACAAGGCGAAGTTCGAGGCCGAGCAGGCGACCTCCCGCAAGGCGATGGAGCGACGCAAGGCGATCGCCGATGCCAACAAGAAGGGGGACTGGGACGCCATCCTGAAGCTGATCGACGAGGACATCGCCAGCGCCACCAACCCGATGCAGAAGGAATCGCTGCGCGTGCAGAAGTTCCAGCTGCTTGTCACCGACGCCAACCGCCCCGCCGACGGCTACAAGCTGGCCCGCGAGATCGCCGCCGCCAACAAGGGCAGCGCGCCGATCCTGAACATGATCGCATGGTTCACGGTGGACAACGGCAAGGTCAAGGTGCGCGACATCGCCTTTGCGCTGGAGACCGCAAAGATGGCCGTGGACGCCAGCGGCGGCAACGACGGCGCGATCCTGGACACGCTGGCGCGTGCGTACTGGGAGAACGGCGACAAGACCAACGCCATCGCCACGCAGAAGACGGCGATCGAGAAGTCCGAGGCCGGCGACCAGCAGAAGGAGATGAAGGCCACGCTGCAGCGCTATGAGTCCGAGGACGCGCCGAAGTCCGCAGCGAAGCAGGTGACCACCAAGACGGCCTTCCACTTCACGCAGGACGCCCCGAAGGCGCCCGCGGCACCCGCCGCACCCGCTGCACCTGCCCCACCCGCTGCACCGAAGCCGGGCGATGCGCCGGCTGCCCCCGCCGCGCCGCGCGCCGCGCGCCCTGCGGCGCAGCTCAGTCCCGCGGCGGAGAAGATCTTCCCGATGCCCAAGAGCGAGGGGTTCGCCTCGGTCGAGGAGATCGTGACGTTCATGCCCACCCTGCGCACCGACCCGCTGGCTGCGCAGCGCCTCATCCGCGGCATGCACGCCGGCAACGCAGAGAGCACCATGCTGCTGCGCGTGATGGGCGCCATGTTCGAGGACATGCAGCCGATGATCGCCGCAACGGTCGAGAAGTACCACCAGCCCATCGGCGGGATGTTCAACCTGCCGCCCAGCAGCGAAGGGGGCACCTTCTCGGCTGATTCCGTCGAGGCAACCAAGGCGATGATCGGCTACAAGGACAAGGATGGCAAGCCCACGGGACAGCCGGTGGGGCTGGTGAAGGTGGACGACAAGTGGTTCATCGACTTTGACATGGCCAGCGGCGGCGCGGGCCGTGGCGCGGGCGAGCAGACTGCCATGATGGCCAACATGATGGGCGAGTCAATGCGCAACGCCGTCAAGGTCTCTTCCGCGGCCACCGCCAAGGACATCCAGGCCGACAAGTTCAAGACCGCCATCGAGGCGCAGACTTCCTTCGGCCAGATGATGCAGCAGGAAATGATGAAGGCGATGGGTGCTGACCCCTCGATGCAGCCGGGTGGCGGAGCACAGGGTGGCGCAGGTGCTGCCCCGGCTGCGCCGCGAGGCGCCGCTCCGGGCGGTACAGCTCCGGGCGGTACAGCTCCGGGCGGCACCGCTCCGGGCAACGCCGGCGCGCCCGTCACCACCGCGCCGAAGACGACCGCGCCCTCGAACGCCACTCCCCCGACCGCCAAGTGACGCCTTCGGCACACCACGCCCCAGGAGGATTCCCATGCTGACCACGCTCTTCGCCGCCTTCGTGCTTGCAGCACCGCAGGCTGCGCCCGCTGCCGCGCCCCCAAAGCCCGCCGAACCGCCTGCCAAGGCGGCGGGTGAAGCTGAATCGCCGCAGCTCACCGTGGGTTCCAAGGCCCCGGTGCCGGACATCTCCAACTTCGTTCGCGGCGAGAAGCCCAATTTCTTCGAGCCAGGCAAGACCTATGTCATCGAGTTCTGGGCAACCTGGTGCGGTCCCTGCCGGCAGAGCATGCCGCATCTCAGCAAGATCTCCGACGAGATGAAGGACAAGGGCGTCGTGGTCGTGGGCATCAGTGACGAGAAGCTGGAGACGGTCAGCAAGTTCCTGGACAAGGACGAGTGGAAGCAGAAGGCCCGCTACACGCTCGCCACCGACCCCGACCGCAGCACGCACAAGGCGTACATGGAGGCGGCGATGCAGAATGGCATCCCCACCGCCTTCGTCGTCAAGGATGGCGTGGTGCAGTGGATCGGCCACCCGATGGAGCTGGAAGGGCCGCTGAAGCAGGTCGTCGCGGGCACGTGGGACACCACGGCCGCCAAGACCACCTTCGAGGCCGCCATGGCCGAGCAGGTGCAGACGATGGCCAAGCAGGCCGCCATGGGCAAGGCGATCGATGCGAAGGACTGGCCGAAGGCGCTGGCGATGATGGACGAGCAGATCGCTGCCGCACCCGCCGAGGAACGCTCCCCGCTGCAGGTGCAGAAGATGCAGATCATGCTGATGGCCGGGCAGAACGACGGCGCATACGCGCTGGGCGACGAGGCGGTGAAGGCAAACCCGCGCGTCCGCGGGTGGGTGGCGGGCGGCATCCTGCACATGGCCGACATCAAGGACCGGCGCATCGACACTGCGATCGGCTACCTGGAGGCCGCGCTGGCCGCCGATGGCGCCGTGCAGCCGCAGGTGCTGGGCGACCTGGGGTACGCATGGAGCCTGAAGGGCGACTATGCGAAGGCGGTCGAGTTCACGCAGCGCGCGGCGGATGCGGCCAAGAGCTTCGGCCCCAACGCCGCGGATTACGTGAAGGACCTGGAGTCGCAGGTCAAGGAGTATTCGGCCAAGGCCGCGGGAGCCAAGGACCCGGGAACCAAGGACCCGGGAACCAAGCGTGCGGCCCCCGCCGGCAAGGACGCCAAGTAGCGTCGCCTCAGCCCGTGCTGTCGGAGAGCGCGGGAGCAACGGAATCCACGACGACCCCGGTCGAGTAACGGCCGGGGTCCGTCATTTCCAGGCTGACCACGGGCGGATCGCCGAGGACCAGCTGCGCCAGCACCTTGCCGGTGACCGGGCCCAGCGTCATGCCCATCATCGCGTGCCCGGTGCCGACGAAGAGGCCCGGCGTCCCCGGCACCGCGCCGACCACCGGCATGCCGTCGCTGGTGCATGGGCGGTAGCCCGCCCATTCGCCGATGACGCGCCCCTGATCGACTCCCCGGATGTATCGCCGCGCGCCCGCGGGCAGCATCTGCAGCCGATTGCGCATCCACGGCTTGCCCAGCTCCTGGATCTCAAGCGTGCCCGCCAGGCGCAGCTGGTCGTGCATCGGGGTGACGGCCACAAAGGTCTCGTGCAAGACGCAGCCCGTGAAGGGGACGGCCGGAATCCCCTCGTACTGCAGGTGGTAGCCGCGCGCGCCCTGCATCGGGATGTCCAGCCCCATGGACGGCCCCAGCGTGCCGCTCCAGACGCCCGCCGCGACGATGACGCGCGTCCCCTCGACGTTCTCGCCGTTGCACAGGAAGACGCCCGCCGCGGCCCCGCTGCGGTCGCGCGCGATCCCCACCGCATCCTGCCCCGTGCGGAATGCCACGCCGCGCCGTTCGCAGGCCCGCGCCAGCCCCAGCATGAATTCGCGCGGGTGGCAGTGCGCGCTGTCGGTGTACCAGACCGCGCCGGCCACCTCATCGGTGAAGCAGGGGCTGCGGCGGCGCAATTCGTCGCCGCTCATCATGACGTACTTGTAGCCGTGCGGCACCAGCGACTTCGCCTCCGCCTCGGCGCGCGGCATGTTCTGCGGATCCAGCACCACGTCCAGCCAGCCGTCGCGCCGGTAGTCGCAGCTGATGCCCTCGTCGGCGATGATCTCCTCGAAGAGCTGCAGCGTGGGGAAGCCCATCTCGCACAGGCTGGCCATGCAGCGGTCCAGCCACTGCTGGTTGCAATGGCGGTGGAAGTCCCACAGCCATGCCAGCAGCGCGGGATCGGGGCGCGGACGGATGAAGAGGGGCGCGCTGCGATCGAACATCCACTTGATGCCGCGCCAGCTGACGCCGGGACGGGTGAGCGGGAAGTGGCCGATGGAGAGGAGCCCCGCGTTGCCGCAGCTGGCACCCTCGCCGACGGGCTCGCGGTCGATCACCGTGACGGAGTGCCCCGCGCGCGCCAGGTAGTAGGCGGTGGAGAGGCCGATGATGCCCGCGCCGACGACGACGATGCGCTCCGATGCCATGGCACGGATCCTATCGGGCCCGCGGCGGGACCCGCTCCGCACGGCGCGGCTATCGTGGCGTCCCTATGGCATTCAAGCTTGGCATCATCGGCGCGGGCGCGATCGGCAACGTGCATGCGGAGACGGCGACGCGCGCGGGCATCCCCATCGTCGCGGTCTGGGACGTGAACCCCGCGAAGGGCGAGAGCTTCGGGCGCAAGTACCCCGCAGCGAAGGTCTGCGGCTCGGTGCAGGAGCTGCTGGCGATGAAGGACGTGGACGCGGCCATCGTGGCCGTCCCCAACGCCAGCCACGCGCAGGTGGCGTGCGAGTCGCTTGAGGCTGGGAAGGCGACCTTCCTGGAGAAGCCGATGGCGATGAGCGTGGCCGAGTGCGACCGCATCATCCAGGTGCTGGATCGCACCAAGGGGCGGCTTCAGATGGGGTTCGTCTGCCGCGGCACCCCCGCCAGCCGCACGGTGAAGCACTTCATCGACGCCGGGCGCTTCGGCAGCATCTACCACATCAAGTGCAGCCTCTACCGCCGCCGCGGGGTGCCGGGGCTGGGGGGCTGGTTCACCACCAAGGCGATGTCAGGAGGCGGTCCGCTCATCGACCTGGGCGTGCATGTGCTGGACCTCTCGCTCTACCTGGCGGGCAACCCGCGCGCCGAGCGCGTCAGCGGGGTCACCTATGCCAACTTCGGGCGGCGCATGAAGGACTACGTCTACACCGACATGTGGGCGGGGCCGCCGCGCTTCGAGGGCACCTGCGACGTCGAGGACCACGCGACGGCGCTCATCCGCTGCGCCGGCGGCCTGACCATCGAGCTGAACGTCACCTGGGCGATGAACGTGGACGAGCGCAAGATGTCCAACGGCATCACCATCTTCGGCGACCAGGCGGGGTGCTTCTACCCCATCTTCGGCAAGGAGCTGACCATCGCCACCGAGAGCGAGCGACGCGTGGCCGACCTGACCCCCGAGTTCCAGTCCGGCAACACCGAGCACGCCGCGTGGGACGAGCAGTACCGGATGTTCCGCCAGCTGGTGGAGAGCGGCACGCCTGCCCACGCCGACGCAAAGGCGGGGCGCGCGGTGCAGGCGGTGATCGAGGCGCTGTACCGCTCCAACGCCCAGGCGCGCGAAGTGGAAGTGTGACGCGCGCGTTGGTTGCCGGCGAGGAGGACCGCCAGGGCGGCTCCGACACACCATTGGAATCGCCGCAGAAGGCTCCGAGAGCACCGAGCGCGCCTCAGAAGAGCCGCAGTGCGCCGCGGATCCCGCTGGAATCGCCATGCTTCGCGTGCACCACCGGGGTGGTGCACGCATCGCTGAAGACCCATCGCGGCAGCGCCCCTTGCACGCGCGCAGCCAGGCCGGGAATGTTGCTGACGCCGCCGCCCAGGACGATCGCGTCGGGGTCGCAGATGTTGACCACCACGCTCAGCGCGCGCGCGATCCCCTGAACGGCAAACTCGATCGTCGCGACGGCCTCGGCGTCCTGCCCGACGGCCGCGCGAGCCGCGATCTCTGGCAGCCGCAGCGCGCTGCCCGTGCGTGCGGCGTAGCGGCGCTCCAGCGCGCGCCCCGAGATCAGCTGCTCCAGGCAGCCATGCTTGCCGCAGTAGCAGGGAAACTCGTCGGCCGGGGCATCGCCCAGCCCCGGCATCTGGTTGTGCCCCCACTCGCCGCCGATGCCGTTGTGCCCCTCGACCACCTGCCCGCGCACGACCAGTCCGCCGCCGACGCCGGAGCCCAGGATCACCCCGAAGACCACGCTGCCCACCCCCGCGGCGGCGCCGTCGAATGCCTCGCTGAGCGCAAAGCAATTGGCGTCGTTGGTGACGCGCACCGGGCGCCCCAATGCGGCCGACGCGTCGCGCGCAAAGGGCATGCCGTTCATGCACACCAGGTTCGAGTTGCGGTGCAGCCCCGTCCGCGGGTTGGGCGAGCCGGGCGCGCCGATGCCCACTGGCGCGGCATCCGCCAGCGCCGCGTCCGCCTGGCGCACCAACCGGACCACGGCCTCCACCAGCGCACCGTACTCCCGCGGCGAATCCACGCGCGTTCGCAGCGCCTCGGTGCCGTCCGCGCGCTGCGCCAGCAGCTCGATCTTGGTGCCGCCGATGTCGAAGCCGATCCGATTCACGGCGCCTCGGAGCCACGCGTCGCACTGATGAGCTGGAAGAACTCGGCGCGCGCGGCCGGGTTGGACAGGAATGACCCGTACAGCTTGCTGGTGGTCGTGACCGCGTTGGGCTGCTGCACTCCCCGGTAGCACATGCAGAAGTGGCGCGCCTGGATCACCACGCCCACCGCAGTGGGCTGCAGCGCATCATGGATCGCGCCCGCGATCTGCGCCGTCAGCTTCTCCTGCACCTGCAGCCGCTTGCTGAAGATGTCCACCACGCGCGCCAGCTTGGAGAGCCCCACGACGCGCCCGTTTGGGATGTACCCGACATGCGCCACGCCGACGAAGGGCACCATGTGGTGCTCGCAGTGGCTGTGCACCTGGATGTTCGAGAGGAGCACCAGCTCGTCGTACCCCTCCACTTCGCTGAAGGTGCGCGCCAGCGGCTCGGTGGGATCGACGCCGTAGCCCCAGTAGTGTTCGTGCATCGCCTTCACGACGCGCGCGGGGGTGTCCAGCAGCCCTTCGCGCTGCGGATCCTCGCCGATGAAGCGCAGCATCGCGCGGACATGGTCCTGGGCCTCTTCGGACGTGGGGCGTGGTTCGGCCATAGGGTCTTCAGTCTAGGCAGGGATCTTGCGAAGCAGCGATCTTGCTGGGCGGGGATGTTGCGAGGCAAGCACGTCGAGGCGTCAGAAGTGCCGTGCCCACCACCCGACGATTTCGTTCAGCCGGTGCAGGCGCAGGTCCGGCGGACCCGCGCGGCTCATGCCGTGGCTGGACTCGCGCGGGTATCGCACGAAGCGCGCCTGCACCCCCAGGGTGCACAGCGCGGTGAAGACCTGCTCCCCCTGCTCGATGTTGCAGCGCAGGTCCCCTTCGGAGTGGATCACCAGCATCGGCGTGCGCACGTTCTTGAAGTGCGCGATCGGGCTGGCGCGCCAGAGCGCCTCGGGGCGCACCCACGGCGCGCCGGGCCAGTACTGGTCGGGCACCTCGGGATGGTCGCTGTTTCCCGCGTGGCTCACCAGGTTGCTGACGCAGCGATCGGTGATGGCCGCACGGAAACCGTGATCGTGCGCCACGGCCCAGTTGGCCATGTATCCCCCGTAGCTGCCGCCCATGATCCCGATGCGCTTGGCGTCCGTGCGGGGGTCCTTGCGCATCGCGGCCGCCACGGCCTGGATGTCCATCCAGTCCTTTGTGCCCCACGCGCCGCCGATCGCGCCGGTGTGCTTTGCGCCGTACCCCTTGCTGCCGCGCGGATTCGAGAACCACACCGAATATCCCTGCGCGCACAAGAGCTGCATCTCGTGGAAGAAGGTCAGACCGTACTGCGCGTGCGGGCCGCCGTGCACCTCCAGCACGGCGGGGCACTTGCCGCGCGCCTGCGGCGGGCGCATCACCCAGCACTGCACGCGATGGCCGTCCTTGGCAGTCAGCCACCGCTCCTCGGGCACCGCCAGGTCGCGCTTCGCCACCAGGCGATCGTTGAAGCCGGTGACGCGCTGGATCGGGAAGATGCGCCCCTGCACTTCCATCACGAAGACCTCGCCGGGCGCCGCCGGCGTCGAGCGCACGCAGCTCAGTCGCCAGCCATCGGCGCTGAACGAGCCCATCGAGCACTCGGCGCCCGGCTCCGTGTGCAGGACCACTTCACCACCCTCTGCGGCGATGCTGGCGATGAAGCCGTTGCCCTGCCACCCCGCGCGGAAGAAGAGCGCGCTGCCGTCGGGAAACCAGCGGACTTGCGGCTCGAAGGCCGCCTCCCCGGAGTCGCTCAGCGTCGCGGCCATCAGGCAGTAGTCGGTGCGCCCGGTCAGGCACTTGGCCTGGCGCCGCGCGATGTCGTAGCACCACAGCTCCAGGTTGCGCGTGTTGTAGGCGCTTTCCTGGCCCTTGCGCCCGGCGTAGGCGATGCGCGAGCCATCGGGGCTCCACCGGGGGTGGGACTTTGGGCCCTCGGGAAGCCCCTTCAGCTGTGCCGCCTTCGCGCCGGCGCGGCCACCCAGCGAAACGATGTACAGCCCCGTCTCCGCTGGCTCCCAGAGCGCGCGCGGACTCAGGTTGGCCGCCACCACCAGGGCACCGCCGTCGGGCGACCAGTCGAAGGTGAAGCCCCCCAGCGTGTCGCGGTCGAAGACGCACTGCACGCGCCGCGTCTTCAGGTCAAGCACGTACAGCGCGTAGCGGCGCCCCAGGAAGTAGCCATCGCCATCCAGCCGGTACCAGGCGTTGTCGATCTCGCGCGGTGGCGTCGAGAGCCCCAGCTTCTCGCGCTGCTTGCGCGCCTGGGGGGCTTCGTCGGCGGCGTCGGGGCGCCAGCCGAAGGCAAGCTTCGTGCCGCAGGGGCTCCAAGCCAGGTCGCGGATGCTGCCGCGCTCCAGCGTGGTCACCGGGCGCGCGGCGCCACCGGCGGCGCGCATCAGCATCACCTGCGTCGGCTTCTTCTTGTCCGCGCGCACGAAGGCGATCGTGGAACCGTCGGGGCTGAAGCGGCCGCTGCCGTCCTTCGTCCCCGTGGTCAGCGCGCGCGGCGCACGCTTGCCCGCGGCATCGGCCAACCACAGCGCCGTCTCGTAGGCGTTCTTCTTCCCGATCACCTTGCGCGTGAAGAGGACGGTGCGGGCGTCGGGGCTGGTCTGCGCGTCAGACACGCCGACCAGTTGAAGCAGGTCTTCGGCCTGGATGGCTCGCGGGTTGCGCGCGGTGCGGCGTGCGGAGGCCTTGGCGGTCTTGGTGGACATGGTCCGGCGATGCTAGCCCAGCGGCGATTCCCTACAATCCGCCCCTTATGTCCGACCCCACCGCCGACGCCCCCGCCAACGCCCCCGCCGCCAAGACGATGGAGCAGATCGTCGCCCTCTGCCGCCGCCGCGGCTTCGTCTTCCAGTCCAGCGAGATCTACGGCGGAATCAACGGTTTCTGGGACTACGGCCCTCTGGGCACCGAGCTCAAGCGCAACCTGAAGAACGCCTGGTGGGACGACGTGGTGCACCGCGAGCTGATCGGCCCCGATGGCAAGCCGGTCGACATCGTGGGCGTCGACTGCACCATCATCATGAACCCCAAGGTCTGGGTCGCCTCGGGGCATGTCGGCGGGTTCAACGACCCGATGGTGGACTGCCGCGAGAGCAAGGCGCGGTACCGCGCCGACCACCTCCTGGTGCTCGGCGCCGTCGAGGCGGGGGCTCGCCTCTACGCCTTCGTCGAGAACGACGAAGATGCGCAGGCGCGCGCCATCAAGGCGCTCTGCCGCTACGAGAAGCGCGAAGCGCTGGACCAGGCGCGCCACATGCTTCGCCCCTTCACCGCGGTCGGCGCCGACGAGCGTGCGCGCACGGTCGGCCCCGACGCGAAGGAGGCGGGGTCGCTGACCGAGCCGCGCATGTTCAACCTGATGTTCGAGACCTACTGCGGCGCGCTGCGCGACGACGATGCCAAGACATACCTGCGCCCGGAGACGGCGCAGGGGATCTTCGCCAACTTCCAGAATGTCATGGATTCGACGCGCGTGCGCATCCCATTCGGCATCGCGCAGGTGGGCAAGGCATTCCGCAACGAGGTGACGCCGCGCAACTTCACCTTCCGCAGCCGCGAGTTCGAGCAGATGGAGATCGAGTTCTTCATCCACCCAAGCGAGGCGGTGCAGTGGTACCAGTGGTGGCGCGACTGGCGCTTTGCGTGGTGGCAGTCCATCGGCCTGGCGGGCAGCAACCTGCAGCTGCGCGAGCACGCACGCGACGAGCTGGCGCACTATGCCAAGGAGGGCGCGGGCACCAGCGACATCGAGTACCGCTTCCCCTTCACGGCCCCCGGCTACGGCGAGCTCGAGGGGGTGGCGCACCGCGCCGACTTCGACCTGCGCGCGCACGCGACGCACAGCGGCAAGAACGACAAGGCCAAGCACTTCGACCAGGCGCGCAACGAGCGGTACTTCCCCCATGTGATCGAGCCCTCGGCGGGGGCCGACCGCGGCGCGCTGGCGCTGATCTGCGAGGCGTACACGCCGGATCCCGGGCGCCCCAGCGGCGTCTTCATGAAGTTCCACCCGCGCGTCGCGCCGGTGAAGGCAGGCGTCTTCCCACTGGTCAACAAGGAAGGCATGCCCGAGATCGCCGAGCGCCTGTGGCGCACGCTCCGCCGCAAGCACGTCGTGGAGTTCGACGAGAAGCAGTCCATCGGTAAGCGCTATGCGCGCATGGACGAGGCGGGCACCCCCTTCTGCATCACCATCGACAGCGACACCCTCTCGGGGCAGACCGTGACCGTGCGCCACCGCGACACGCAGCAGCAGGAGAAGCTGGCGATCGATGCAGTGCCAGCATGGCTGGACAAGCAGATCGGTGCGGTGGACTGAGCGATGCGCGGGGCGACGGCGATGGCGGCGTGGCGCGTGGCGCCGGAGGCCCGGGCGCGCGAAGGGGGTGCCCTGACGCGCGTGCCGACGCTGGCCGTGCTGCCGTTCCTACCGCGCCTGGCGTTCCTGCCGCGCCTGCGGCGCCTGGCGCTCCTGCCGTTTCTGGCGCTCCTTCCGCTCCTGGCGGGATGCGCGCACCCCGTGGTGGCGGCGGAGGAGACGCTTGGTTCCAAGCCCGCGCGCTGGACGCTGGTGGTCCCCGCTGGCGCGACACACCTGCCCGAGGTGGAGGCGCTGCTGGAGGCCCGCCGAGGGCGTTTCGAAGTCGATGTCATTGAGTACGACCGTCAGTCTGGAACGCCCGAGACCCGCCTGGCGCACGTGCGCGAGCAGCTGGAGCGTCGTTCCAGCGCGCACACCGATCCGGCGGGAGGACCGGTTCGCCAGCACCTGCTGCTGGTGGGCTCCCCCGCCCTGCTCTCGATGGGACCGTGGAACTTCGAGGGCGTCGCCGAACCGATCTGGACCGACTGGATGCTTGGTGCGGGAATCGCTCCGACGGACGACCGAGTCGCGCGCGCGGAGTGGAGCGCCGCGCTGGAGCGGCCGCCGCTGCGCACCGTGGGGCGACTGCCGCTGGATGATGACGCTGCGATCGCCGCGGCCGCACGCGCCACGCTGCGGCACGATGCGGAGTCCACGGCCACCACCGGTCGCGCCCTCTTCGGTGCGGCGGGCACGGGCGCGGCATGGCCCATGGCCACCGCGCGCAATCGGTTGCGCGATGCGGGCTGGCAGGCCACGCTCAGCGGCAGCGGCGGCAGCTGCGACAGCACGCCGGCGGCATTCGTCGAGCAGTGGAACGCGGGGGCGCAACTGGTCTGTGCCGCAGGGATGATCGGCGAGGTGGGCGGGCCGGGCGCTTCGGCGCCGATCCTCATCGCGTTCCGCTCCAGCTTTGCGCGCCCCGATGGCGTCGTCTGTCCCGCGCTGCTCACCCTCGGAAGCGCTGCGGCGATCGCCAGTTTCACTGCGGATGTGGATGCGGTGCCGACAGCGCCAGCGCTCGGGGCCATGTCCGCCGTGCCGCAGCGCCTGGCCGCGGGCGTGCCGCTGGGCCTGGTGGTCGAGGGGATTCGGCGCGAGTATTGGAGCCAGTCTGGCCACGACATCGGCGCCGGACTGGGCGGAGCCGACCGTGTACGCACCCGCGCGGCCCTCTCGGCGGTCCTCTACGGAGATCCAGCGCTCCAGGCGGCCGGGACCCCGTCAGCCGGGCGCAGGAGCGAAGGACTCCCGACGGAGCCGCCTCCCTTGGTGGTGCCCCCGCCTGTGGCGGGCACGCCTGCGCTCCCCGCTGGACCGGCACCGGAAGATCCTTCAGCGTGGGCGTGGCCCGTGACAATCGCCGCCCTGGCGGCGCTCCTGGCGTTGGCAGTCGCGGTCGCCGCGCGTCGGTCTCCTGGCTGATGCGCCGCAAACAGGCTTGGGCCGCGCCGCCTCCTCAAGGGACCGGGGCGAGCAGCCCGTAGTCACGCGGGCAACGGTCAATAACTTTAACTCCACCATCGGAAACGGCCTTCCCCGTCTCAAAACGAGGCTTGAGGTCTGGAGGGCGACCCCTCCACGAACTTGCAATACGATTCCCGGCAATATTCCAAATGGAAACTTGCCCCCGCCGCCTGCCGCGTCATATTGCTGTCAGTCGAGAGCTCCGCCGCATGAACGGGGCGGGCGCTCGTACTGGCGGAGGAACTCCCTTCTCGCCTCCACGCACTCACTTTCAAGGACCCACAAGATGAAGATCGAAACCGCAATCCTGGCCTCGGCGACCGTCACTCTCCTCTCAATCTCGGCCTCCGCTTCGGCGGCAGTCTCCTTCGCGCAGACCTTGGCAGCGGCGCCGACCTACGGCACCACGCTGAACTTCGACGAGCCGGGCACCCCCACGGGCCTGGTCTCGGGCACCACCTGGCTGGCCAGCAAGGGCGTCACCATCACCGACGGCGTCAACGGCAACAACACCGTGGTCGACAACTTCACGAACATCTACCCGTGGGTTGGCACCGGCAACTCGGTGGCGGGCAGCTACGGCAACATCATCATGTTCACCGGGGACATCACGAACTTCAGCTGCCAGGAGTGGGACAGCAACGGCCCCAACTCTCCTACCGGCGGCGGCTTCGTCTTCTGGGCGCTTGACGCGAACGGAAACGTCATCGACGGCGTCGGCCTCAGCGGCGCCTGGGGCGGCGTCGGCAAGACCTGGCTCAACATGAATGCGGCGGCCAGCGACCATGTCCGTGGCATCTACATCAGCAGCAACAGCTGGATCGGCGACCCGGCGTACATCGACAACCTGTCGTGGAACGCCGTCCCCGCCCCGGGCGGCATCGCCCTCCTGGCCCTTGGCTTCGCCGGCGCCCGCCGTCGTCGCGCCTGAACCAGACGCATCTGAATTGCACATCCATCCACGGTGGGAGCGGAGTCAGCTCCGCTCCCACCCTTTTCTTGGAATATGGCCTCACGCAGCGCGCACATCGCACATAGGGATGATCACGATGAATTCACCTTCCGTCACCGCCCGCCTCGCCCTTGCCTGCGCACTGCTGTTCGCTGCGCCCGCCGCCATTGCCGACACCGTCACCTTCCAGCTCATCCCCGACGCGGCCAGCGCCGACGACATGTCGCCGGATGGCCGCTTCATCGTCGGCACTGCCACCTTCGCCAGCGGCGGGGGCGCGTACCGCTACGACTCCTATGACCAAGTCTTCGTGCACCTGCCCGCCCCCGGGCGGCGCGCCGTGGCGGTCTCCGACGATGGGAGCGTGGTCCTGGGCGACATGGCCGATCCCGAGACGGGCAACGACGTCGCCGCCATCTGGCGCGCCTCCACGAACACCTGGGAGAGCCTGGGCTACTTTCCGGGTACGCCTGACCTGTGCGGCGGCCTGAGCGGCGCCTACGACCTCTCCGCCGACGGGCGCGTCGCCGTCGGCCTGGGATGGATGAATGGCTGCCACGGTCGCGCCTTCCGCTGGACCGCCGAGACCGGGATGGTCGCGCTGCAAAACCTGGCCAACGGTGCCAACCGCGCCTCCGTCGTCTCCGCCAACGGCAGCCTGATCGCGGGCTTCGCGCAGGGATCCTTCGACCGCACCCCGGCGATCTGGGGCGCCACCGGCCCCGGCCAGCTGCTTGACCCGCCGAACGGGAACGCGCAGGGCGAGATCTTCGGGATGAACCCCGCGGGCACCATCCTGCTGGGCACCTGGAACGGCAAGGCCACCAAGTGGACCAATGGGAACGCCGTGCGCACGACGATCGGCGCGGGCTCCGCGCTGCCCGGTTGGACGGGAATACCGACGGGCATCGCCAACACCGGCACCATCGTCGGCTTCGACTTCATCGGCGGGAACCGCCGCGCGTGGCTGCAGCCCAATGGCACCGGTTCCATCGTCGCGCTCGAGACGTACATCACCACGAACGGCGGCACGATCCCGGATGAACTTCCCCTCCAGGTCTGCCAGGCGATCTCCGCCGATGGCAGCCGAATCATCGGCCACGGTCTCTTCACGGGCGGGTTCCTGGTGACCATCTCGAACCAGTCCGGCTGCACCGCCGACATCGCCCCGCTGGGCGGCGATGGCGTGGTCAACGGTGCCGACCTCGGACAGCTCCTGGGCCAGTGGAGCTCGGCGGGCGCCGACCTGAACGGTGACGGCATCACCGATGGCGCCGACCTTGGCATCCTGCTCGGCGCCTGGGGGCCCTGCCCTGCGGCGACTGGCGCCTGCTGCGTCGAGGGCGCTTGCACGCAGAAGACCGCCGCCGAGTGCGCCGCCGCCAATGGCACCTTCCTGGGTAGCTACACCCAGTGCGGACCCTTCTCCTGCGCCAACAATGACGCTTGCGCCGATGCGATCGACATCACCAGCAACATGGTGACGGTCACCCCCGTGCACGGGGACAACTCGGCAGCGACGCCGCCGAAGTACGGCGGCACGCCGGACCTGGATGTACCCGCCGGCTCCCCTTCCTGCCAATGGAACGGCAACCCCGGCGCCGCGCACAGCAGCGTTTGGTACCGCTTCACCGCGCCCGAGAGCGGGGCCGTCCACCTGAGCACCTGCAGCACTGTCGCGATCCCCTTCGTCGACTCGATCGTGACCCTGTATTCGGGCACCTGCGGTTCGCTGGTCGAAGTCGCGTGCAACGAGGATGGCTGCGGAGATCCGATCGGCAGCGCCCCCTACTACAGCGACCTGGTCGCGACGGGCCTGGTTCCCGGCGCTACCTACTACGTGTGCATCATGAATTCCGGCGACTGGGAAGGCTCGATGGCCGGTCCCTTCATCCTAAGCATCGAGCAATTCTGACCCCTGACTCCGAGCTACACACCATGGACACCTCCACCTGCCTCACGCGTCTCACCGTTGCAATCGCCTGCCTTGCGGCCGTGCCTTTGGCGCACGCCGACACCGTCAATTACCTGCCGATCCCCGGCGCCGGTAGTGCCAATGACATGTCCCCCGACGGCCGCTTCATCTGCGGCGAGTCCACCTTCGCCACCGGCTTTGCCCCGTACATCTACGACACCTTTGAGCGCACGTTGACGCTCCTGCCTAGCACGGGGCTGACGGCCGTAGCGATCTCCGACGATGGCCGCACCGTGGTGGGCGCGATGGAGGACCCGGGCACGGGCGCCGAGATCGCAGCCATCTGGCACGCATCGACCAACACCTGGGAGAGCATGGGATCCATCCCCGGTGGCGGCGAGTGCCCCTCGCTGAGCAGTGCGTACGAGCTCTCGGCCGATGGCACTGTCGCCGTCGGGCTCTGCTGGGTGAACGGCTGCAAGGCGCGTGCCTTTCGCTGGACCGACGACACGGGAATGGTGCCGATGGACGAGCTGGGGAACGGCGGGAACCGCGCCTCGGTCGTCTCGGCCAACGGCTCGCTGATCGCGGGATTCGCGCAGGGCGCCGGCGACCGCACCCCCGCAGTGTGGGGCGCCAGCGGTGCCGGCCAGCTGCTTGACCCGCCGAACGGGAACGCGCAGGGCGAGATCTTCGGGATGAACCCCTCGGGTTCGATCCTCCTGGGGATCTGGAATGGCAAGGCGACGAAGTGGACCAACGGCACCAGCGTCCGCACCACCGTCGGCGCGGGATCCACGCTTCCCGGCTGGTCCGGCAATGCCATGGCGATTGCCAACACCGGCACCATCGTCGGCTTTGACATCATCGGCGGATATCGCCGGGCGTGGATCCAGCCAAACGGCACCGGCCCGCTGGTGGACCTGGCCACCTACGTCACCTCGAACGGAGGCGCGATTCCCGACGACGTCAACCTGGATGTCTGCCAGGCGATTTCCGCCGACGGCACGCGCATCATCGGCCACGGATTCAGCACGGGCGCCTTCATGGTGACGGTTCAGAACTCGACGGGCTGCACCGCCGACATCACCCCTCCCGGCGGAAACCTGGTCGTCGACGGCGCCGATCTGGGCTACTTGCTGGGAAGCTGGGGCAGCCCCGCGGCGGACCTGAATGGCGACGGCAACACCGACGGCGCCGACCTGGGCATCCTGCTGGGCGCCTGGGGCGCCTGCCCCGTGCCCACCGGCGCCTGCTGCGTCGATGGCATCTGCTCGCAGAAGACCGCTTCGGAGTGCGAAGCTTCGAATGGCACCTTCCTGGGCAACTACACCGCGTGCTCCCCCATCTCGTGCGTCAACAACGATGCCTGCTCGCAGGCGGTGGACATCACCGCGAACATGCTGAACAACACGCCGGTGCACGGGGACAACTCCGTCGCGACCCCGCCGAAGTTCGGCGGCGGCGACCCGGAGCTGCCCGTCGGCTCCCCCACCTGCCACTGGGACGGGAACCCCGGGGCGGTCCACAGCACCGTCTGGTACAGCTTCGTCGCACCCGAGAGCGGCGCGGTCCACATCAGCACCTGCAACAGCGTGGCCGTCCCCTTCTATGACTCGACGCTCGGCGTCTACTCGGGGACATGCGGATCGCTGGTCGAGATCGCGTGCAACGACGACGGCTGCGGCGACCCGATCGGCAGCGCACCCTACTACAGCGACATCGTCGTCACCGGCATGACCCCGGGCGTCGTCTACTACGTCTGCGTCATGAACCCCGGCGACTGGGAAGGCTCGATGGCCGGGCCGTTCATCCTGAACATCGAGTCGTTCTGACCCGGATCGCACTCCAAGCAC
>JBGARR010000051.1:0-14798 GCA_044230125.1 Phycisphaerales bacterium | reverse complement strand
GGTCTTCGAGTGGATCGAGGTCTGGTACCAGCGAGAGCGCTCGCACAGCTCACTTGGATATCTCAGCCCCGAAGCGTTCGAGGCTGCAAGGAGAGCTGGCTAACATGATGGGCGTGTCCACCGGCGATGGGGAGCTCCAGTTCGTCCCCACCTGCCGTTGGAATCGTACTCCACATTGGCCGAATCCCGGCGCCAACGCGAGTTCGATCCACACGGAGTGCATCGGCTGGTCGAAATCGATGTATGCCCACGAGCCCCACGACGCCGGAGTGCTGGTCGAGTCGTCTGGAAGCCCGACGCCGCCACCCATTTCGCTGTCGTTCGCATAGACACGGAGTGATGACAGGGAGGCACCTGCTGGGGTCCGAGCGCCGAATGTGAGCGCTCCGTACTGGCCCGTTGGGAACGCGGCGGGTCCAGCGGGGGCCGTCCACTCTCTGATCGGGGCTCCGGCACGCAGCCGCCACTGGGCCGCCGTGAGTTGGCAAACCAGGTCGCCGTTGCAGCTGCGGTCGATGACCCAATACCACGGGCGAACGCTCGCGAATCCAGGGCCGCCGGGGCCGTCAGGAACGCAGACGCATCCGCACCCCGTTGCCGACGAGCAATCGTCAGCCTCCGTGCGTTGCGCAAGCATCCATGGTCCGAGTGTCGCAAAAACAGTTAGCTCCGCGACGCACACTGCGCTGAAAACACTATCCCTGATCGACATAGAAGTCGCTCCGGCAGACTGTGAGTCGAAGGCGCCTCTGAAAGGCCGAAACTCGCGACGCCAGCCGATCGGCTGCGTCCCCGAGCGAGGATCCATCCCCGCCACGAGGAAAGGTACGGCGCTTCTGGCCGGCTGCCGAACGGAAAGTGGACAGAATTCTGATCTCGCTGCGGACCCCGGCGAAGTAAGCGGCCGCTTCTCGGGCGTGCGTCGGTGGCACCGGATCTCGCGACGACACGGCTGGCCGGCACCGGCTCGATCAACAAGATGAAGGCGATGAAGGAGATGGCGCGGCAGGCGCCGGGCGGCGGGGGGATCCCGGGCTTCATGACGCGCGGCTCGACGGCGACGGAGAGCCCGAAGGCGCGGTTCAAGCGCCGGAAGTAGCGGTAACCCGGCGCCGCAGGGGCATTTCCGGGGCCGAGCGTTGTATTGCCCTGCCCGGCGGCGGACAATGTGCCGCCGGCCGCCGCATGCGCATCGAAGCCCCCATCCCCGAAGGCATGACCCCGCAGGCGTACGCCGCGCTGCACGAGGTGGCGGGCGCGCTGATGCGGCGCGAACGGCATGGGCACACGCTGCAGCCCACCGCGCTGGTTCACGAGGCGTTCCTGCGCATGAAGGCGTCGCAGACGCCGCTGGATGCCACGCTGGAGGACCAGGGCGAGGAGCGCTCCTTCCGGGCGATCGCCGCCACCACCATGCGCCACATTCTGGTGGACCACGCGCGCCGGCACACCGCCGACAAGCGCGGGGGCGGCTGGGTGCGCGTCGAGCTGCCCGAGGTTTCGGTGCAGGCACCCGAGGCGCTGGAACTGTTGGCGCTGGACCAGGCGCTGGGGGAGTTGGCGCAGTTGGACGAACGCAAGGCGCGGGTGGTGGAGCTGCGCTTCTTCGGTGGGCTGAGCATCCAGGAGGCGGCGCACATTCTTGGAATCGCCTCCAGCACGGCGGATGCCGACTGGTCGATGGCGCGCGCATGGCTGCGCCGCCGCATCGAGGGCACCGCCGGATGAACGGCGCCGCCGGCGAGCGCCGCGACCACTTTGCGCGCGCTGCGGAATCCTTCGCCGCGCTGCGGCCGCTGGGCGCCCAGGAGCGCCACGCTGCGCTGGAGGCGCTGGCGGCAAGCGACCCCGCGCTGGCCGACGAGGTGCGATCGCTGTTGCAGCACGACACCGCGGACGCCAGCTTCCTGGGGCGACCGGTGGTGATGGCGCCCGAAGGGCTGCTGGTGGGGCGCTACCGCATCGAGAGCGTCATCGGCGAGGGCGGCATGGGCACCGTCTTCCTGGCGCAGCAGGTGGAGCCGGTGCAGCGCGCGGTGGCGCTGAAGCTGATCAAGCTGGGGATGGACACCCGCGCCATCGTGCGCCGCTTCGAGGCCGAACGCCAGGTACTGGCGCGCATGGAGCACCCTGGAATCGCGCGGATCCTGGACGCTGGGGTGGCGCCCGATGGCCGCCCCTACTTCGTGATGGAGCTGGTGCGCGGCGAGCCCATCACGCAGTGGTGCGAGGCGCAGCGCCTGGACACGCCCGCGCGCATCCGCCTCTTCCTGCAGGTCTGCGCCGCGGTGCAGCACGCACACCAGAAAGGGGTGATCCATCGCGACCTGAAGCCCAGCAATCTGTTGGTGACGCAGCTGGATGGAATGCCCGCCCCAAAGGTGATCGACTTCGGCATCGCCAAGGCGCTGGACCAGGATGGGCCCGCCGTCACCGAGGTGGCGGGCGCTGGCCCCGTGGCGGGCACCCCGGAGTACATGAGCCCCGAGCAGGCCGGCCTGATCGACGCCGACGGCGTCGACATCCGCAGCGATGTCTATTCGCTGGGCGTGGTCCTGTATGAGTTGCTCACCGGTACCACGCCCGCGCGCGCACGCACGCGCTCGGGGACGACGCGCCGCCCCGGCAGCATCCGCCCGCGCTTGCGCGGCGACCTGGATGCCATCATCCTGAAGGCCGTGGCGCTGGAGCCCAGCCGCCGCTACGCCACCGTGGCAGCGCTGGCCGAGGACCTGGAACGGCACCTGCGGCACGAGCCGGTGCAGGCGCGCCCGGCGGGCGCGGCGTACCTGACCGCGCAGTTCGCGCGCCGCCACACGCTGGCGCTGGGTGCCGCGGCGGTGGTGCTGCTGGCACTGCTGACTGGTCTGGGCATGGCTCTCTGGGGGCTGCAGCGCGCGCGCGCCGAGCTCTTTGCCAGCACGGTCGAGCGCGGTCGTCTGGCAGGCGTGGTGGGTGACCTGGTGGAGGCACGCGAGACCCTCTGGGACTGCTACCTGCAGCAGCCCGAGTCGCCGCACGCCGCCTGGGCGCTGCGCGAGCTCTACTTCCGGTACCCGAGCATCTGGACCTTGCGAGGTGCGCAGATGCACTCGGCCGAGGTGCAGGTACTGGACGCGAACGCGATCATGCTGGCCGGGCCGGGGCGGGCCCCCATCAAGATCGATGTCGAGACGGGCACCGAAGTGATGTGCTGCAGCCCCGGCCCGGAGGACGGCCTGAAGCATCGTCCGCATGGCATGGACATCTCGCCGGACCGTTCCCTGGTCGCCGTGGGGGACAGCGATGGCCACGTTCGCCTGTGGTCGCTGGTGGATGGGCGCTACATGGGAACCATGGCGCGGCACACCAAGGGCACCGCCTCCGTCACCTTCCTGGCCGACTCGCGGACGCTTGTCACGGGGGGCATGGATGGGCGATTTCTCCGCGTGGCCGTGGATCATCCCGAGGCGGCGCAGCTGCTCTGGAAGATCGATGGCTGGGTTCGGTCGCTGGTGTCGCATCACTCCACCGGCCAGATGGCCGCCGGGATGGCAGATGGCACGATCCTGCTCTGGCGCAGCGTGGACCAGCCGCCGGTGCAGCTGGAGCACCACACCAGTCGCGTGCTGAGCCTGGCCTTCGATGCCGCCGGCGAGCACCTGGCCAGCGGCAGCACCGATCGCACCGCCGTCGTCTGGTCTACGCGCGACGGCACAAGCGTGACGCACCTGCTCAGCAACAACGGCACGGTGCGCGACCTGGCGTATGCAGCGGACGGGACGCTGTACATCCTTGGCTGGTGGCACCTGGACAGGCTGCGACCCGGCCAGGAGGCGCTGGAGCAGGTGATCGCCGAGGGTGGATGGCGCATCGCCATGCCGCGCGACGATGAAGTGATCGTCTCGACCGGGCAGGCGGGGGTGCTGCGGCGCTGGCACACCGACGCGCGCGCCCTCTACACGCCGCTGCCCGCCGACCCCGAGTGGAGATTGCGAGCACTCACTGGCGGCGAAGGCCCCTTGCTCCTGGCGAAGGGGCGTTCCCTCATGGCGCGCAGCCTTGCTGGCCAGACGCAATGGGAGCACACCTTTGATGCGGCGATCTCGGCAGTCGGAGCGTCGGCCGATGGATCCTGCGTGGCGGTGGGAACCGCGGACCAGGCGCTGTGGGTGCGGCGCGTGACATCGCGGGCGGGGACCGCTGGCGCGTCGCCCGCGGCACGCGGCGAGTGGAGGTGCGTTGCGCGCGACTTTGAACCCGGCACGCAGGATGTCGTCGCAGTGGACCTGACGGGAAAGCACGTCGCCTATCGCACCGCAGCGGACGGAGTCGCGATGGTCTCGCTGGCGGACGCGGGCGATCCCGCGGTGCGCGTGGTGCTTCCCGCATCGTTGGATGAGCAGGTGGTGATCCAGTTCACGCGCGATGGCGCGCAGCTGGCCGCGGCGCAGCGGCGCGGCAGCCTGCGCCTCTACAACCTGCAGACCGGGGAGACCGTGCAGCACGCATGCGGCCAGACGGCTTTCGCGATCGACAGCACTCCCGATGGCACCATCCTCCTTGGCGGGTGGACCGGCCCGATCCTGCAGGTGCACCCGCAGCGGGGGCTGGAGGCAACGCTGCGCGGCCACACGGCGGTCGTGGGCACGCTGGCCGTGCATCCGCGCGACCCGCAACTGGTGCTGACGGGGTCGATGGATGGCACCGTGCGCCTCTGGCACCTTGGGATGCAGCGCGAGGTGCAGTCGCTGACGCCGCTGGACGGCCTGCCGATCCGCCTCGTCGCCTTCGATGCCACGGGCGACAACGTGGTGGTCGCCGGTGCCGACGGTCGCGCGGTCCGCTGGGAGTTCCGTGCGGCGGATCGGTTCATTCGCGACAACGCGCCCGGCGTCCAGGCCGCGGTGGCCAGCGCTCCGAGGAAATGAACCGCGCCCCGCCCGGGCGCGTGCGCAGGCCGCCAGCTGCGCGCCGCCCGCTCCGAACCGGGCCGCTCCCCGGGTCCTCAGCGCCCGCGCTTGGACTGCACCCACGTTCCCAGCGCCTTCGCGTCCCAGGTGTTGACGCAGAGCGCACCGGGCAGCCAGCCGCGGCGCGCAGTGGCGATGCCATAGGGCAGCTGCGCGAAGTCGCCCGCGCCGTGCGCATCGGTGTCGATGGCCACCAGGCAGCCCGCGTCGACGCAGGTGCGGACATGTGCGTCCCGCAGGTCCAGCCGCATCGAATTGGCGTTGACCTCAAGCGCCACGCGCCGGGCTGCCGCCTCCTTGGCCAGAAGCGCAATGTCGGGGGAGAGCCCCTCGCGCGCGTTGATGATGCGCCCGGTGGGGTGCCCGATGATGTGCACCAGCGGATGGCGGATCGCGGCCATCAGCCGGTCGGTGGCCGCTTCCGGCGAGGCCTTCAGCGCGCTGTGCGGGCTGGCCACCACCAGGTCCAGCGTCGCCAGCACGTCGTCGGGGTAGTCAAGCGTGCCATCGGCCAGGATGTCCACTTCGCTGCCCGCCAGCACTTGGATGCGGCCACGGTAGCTGCGGGCCACCTCATGGATCGCGGCGACATGGTCGCGCAGGCGCTCGATGCTCAGCCCGCTGGCCTGCGCCTGGCTGCGGCTGTGGTCGGTGAGCGCAATGGTGTGGAAGCCCCGCGCGATCGCCGCCTCCACCATCTGCGCGATGCTCAGCGTTCCGTCGCTGGCGGTGGTGTGGCAGTGCAGCTCGGCGCGGATCGCCTCCTGCGTCACCAGGTCGGCGGGGGGGTGATGGGCGAACTCGCCGCGATCCTCGCGCAGCTCGGGCGGCATCCACCACAGGCCCAGCGCCTGGTAGATCTCCTGCTCGTCGCGCGCGGCGATCGGCGCCACGCCGCGCTCGTGCGGCGCCACGGGATTCGCGGGATCGTCCGGGAAGAGCCCGTACTCGTTCAGCCTCCATCCCTTCTTCTGCGCCAGCTCGCGCAGGCGGATGTTGTGCTCCTTGCTCCCGGTGAAGTAGAGGAGCGCGGCGCCGTACTGGTCGTCGTGGACGGTGCGCAGGTCCACCTGGATTCCGAAGTCGGTGCGCACGCTGGTCTTGGTGGCGCCGGAGACCAGCACGGCCGAGACGCCGGGGGCGGTGCGCATCGCTTCGTGCAGCGCCTCGGGATGCGCGGCGCTGGCCACCAGGTCGATGTCGCCGATCGTCTCCTTGCCGCGGCGCAAGCTGCCCGCGTGCGAGATGCGCTGCGTCCCCTTCACCTGCTGCAGCAGCGCCACGAAGGCCAGCGCGACGGGCATCGCCTCGCCCAGCCGCACGCGACCCCGCGTGGAATCCAGGAATTGCAGCGACTCCCCGATGTTCTGCAGCGTCTTGGCCCCCATCCCCGGCAGCCCCTGCAGGCTGCCATCGGCCAGCTTCGCGCGCAACGTCTGGATGCTGTCGACGCCACCTTCTTGCCACAGCGTGCGCACGCGCTTGGGGCCCAGCCCCTGCACGCGCAGCACGCCCAGCAGCCCGGGAGGCACCGCCGCCAGCAGCTCCTGGTGCTCCTTCACGTGGCCGGTGGCGATGAACTCGGCGATCTTCTTGGCGCTCGCCTCGCCGATGCCGGGAATCGCCTGCAGCGCGGCGGGGTCGTTGCGCGCCATTGCACCGATGTCCTCGGAGGCATCCTCGAGCGTGCGCGCCACCTTGCGGTGCGCGTTGACGCGGAAACCATTCGCCCCGGTCAGGTCCAGCAGGTCGGCGATCTCGTGGAAGACCTGCGCCAGTTCCTGGTTGGTGCTCATGGCGCCTCCGGCGGGGGGCTCCCGGCGCTGCCCTGGCCCGCACCGCCGCCCTGGCCCGCGCCGCCGCTGCTCCACGCACCGCCGCGCGCGGCCAGCAATTTCGTCACCATCGCCAGGAACGCCTCCTCCGGCACCGCGTAGGGGCGGAACTTCTCCAGCAGCCCCGACTCCTCGTTGGCCAGCAGCGCACGATGGAAGCCGAGCCGGCTGGCGGCGGGGCTGTCGATCAGCGCGCTCGAATCGTTGGCACCCAGCTGGAAGAGCACCTTGTTCTCCAGCTCGCGCAGCGTGTTGCGGTCCACGGCGCGCTGCAGGCTGGCCACCGTGTCCGCCCACAGCACGGTGTGGATGCCCACCAGCGGCCCCTCCTTCAGGAGCAGCGAGAGCAGCTTGTCCGGCGTGGTGGCGCCTTCGGTGGAGCTGGAATAGTCATCCTCGTTGCGGCGCAGCGCGCGGAAGCGGTGCACGCCGTTGATGAGCAGGTAGATGCCGGGCGCGTCGGCGGTGCCGCTGGCAGCGCGTGCGGCCAGCTCCTGCCCCAGCGCCAGGAAGAGTTCCGGCAGCTCTCGGAAGCCGGGAAGTTCGACGCGATGGGGCAGCGCGCGGCGCACGCGTTCGAGCACGCCAAAGAGGCGGTCGTCGGGGGTGGTGCCGTCCAGCACCACGATGCGCGTGCCCGCCACCGGGGTCTGCGCTGCTAGCGAGACCATCGCCATGGCCACCAGCGCCAGCGCGCTCTCGTCGCGCTGGCCCACGATGCCCACGTTTGCGCCGCTTCGACGGATCAGCGCCGCGTGCGTCGGCTCCTTGATGCTGACGGCGTCGCCCAGCCAAAGCTTGGGCGCGAAGGCCGCGCGTCCGGGGTCGCGCATCTCCAGCGCTGCCAGCAGCGGGGCGTTGGACATGGCGTCGGCGGGCTGGTTGCCCTCGAAGACGATCGGCCGCGGGCGCGGTGCGCTCTCGCGCTCGCGCGCGATGGCGGACACTTTGCGCAGTTCGGCGTCGCGCTCCTCGTCGCCGATCCACACCACCTGGAAGGGGCTGTTCCCCTCCACCAGCCCGCCCGCGTCGTTGTAGATCGCCTCGCCGGGGCGGCTCAGCAAGCGCGCAGCGGTGTTGTCGTCGCTCAGGATCAGCTGGCTGTCCGTCTCGCTGCACTGCAGCGCGATGCGCACGCCCATCTGGCCCATGGTGCTGCGCGCGATGCTGTACGCGCCGCCCAGCGTCTGGCTGCCCAGGATGACATGCATGCCGAAGGCGCGACCCTGGCGCACCAGGCGGTCCAGCAGCAGCGACGCATCCTGCGCCACCTTGTCATCCTCGATGAAGAGCTCCTGGAACTCGTCGATCACCAGGATCGAGCGGGGCATCCGCTCGGGCCGCCCCAGCGCGCGCCAGTCGGTCAGGTTCTGCACACCGGCGCCGCGGTAGAGCTCGCCGCGGCGGCGCAGTTCGTCGTCCAGCCCCTGCAGCACGCTCAGGCCGAACTCGCGGTCGCTTTCCACTGCCACCGCACGCGCGTGCGGCAGCGCGGCGGCGGCGTACGCCTTGAACTCGACTCCCTTCTTGAAGTCGATCAGCCAGAACTCCACCTCGTCGGGGGAGTACCAGAGCGCGGTGTTGACGATCAGCGCGTTCAGCAGCGAGCTCTTGCCCGAACCTGTCTTGCCGGCGATCAGCGCGTGCTGGCTGGTGCCTTCGCCCAGCGTCAGGTATTGCAGGCGATTCGCCCCCGAACGGCCCAGTGGCACGCGGAAGTTCTTGGCGGTGTTCAGCGTCCAGCGGTCGCGCGGCGCGGGGGCCACCGAGCTGAAGGGCACCTCGACGCGGCTGGACTCCTTGGCGGCGCGACCCACGACGCGCGTGATGCGCTGCAGGAAGGCGTCGTCGGGAGGCGGATCGGCGGTGAAGGGCAGGGTGGCCAGAGCGCCCTCTTCGAAGATCCATCGCCCTTCGCTGACGGGCTGCCCGCTGGAGGGCTGCCCGGTGGCTGGCGTGGGCGCGCCTCCCGGGCGCGCACCGGTGGTGGCGGCCGGCGCCGCGCTCGCACGCCATCCCAGCACCACCGCGCCGCGACGCAGGTCCGAAGCGTCCAGCCCCGGCGGCATCGGCGCACGCAGGTCGCGCAGCAGCTGCACGTGCACGCCGCAGCGCGCGCCGCTCTGCAGGATGCTGGCGAAGCGCTTGGCCGCTTGGTCCGAGACGTTCGTGGGGAAGTCCGCCATCACCAGGATGCGGTAGGGCTCGGCGATCTCGCCCGCCTGCAGGTTGTACGCCTCGATCGAGGGGTACTCGTTGCGCAGGTACTTCTGGATCACCGTCTCCATGTGCTCGGTCAGGTCGCCCAGGCGCTGCTCGATGTGGCGCACATCGGTCCAGATGCGGTCGGTCACCAGGCTCTCCATCTCGTCGGCCAGGTGCATGAAGCCCGCGAAGCTCTGACCCAGCCCGACCGGATCGATCAGCGTGAAGCGCGCCTTGCCCGGCGGCACCGAGACCAGCACGCGCGCCGCCGCGTTCTGCAGGATGCGCAGCCCCTCTTCGCGCCGTTCGGCGGGGGCCTCCACCACCAGCGACATGCGGCCGGGCACGCCCAGGAAGGCGGGCAGCGCCCGCACCCGCTCGGCGGCGCCCCCGGGCCAGGCAAGCGCGGCGGCGCGCGGCACGGCGTCGGGGATTTCCCGCAGGTCCAGCGCCAGCGCACCCACGCGGATGGCGGGCAGCGCCGCGGTGGGCGGGGTCCAGCGCTCCCACGCCGGGTCGGTCCATGCCAGCGTGCACGCCTGATCGACGGCGTCCAGCGCTTCCAGGCCCGCTGTCACCTCTGCCTGAGCAGCGCGCCACGCGGCCTCGCGCGCCGCGGTCGCCTCAGCCTCGCGCGCCTGCGCCTCGGCGATCACGCTGGCGAAGCGCGCGTTCTCCTCCTCGGTGGCGCGTGCGCGCCAGCGCCGCGTCTGCTCGATGCCGCGGTCGCGCGCGGCTTCGGCGGCGTCCATCTCCTCGGCGCGCTGCTTCATCACCTTGGCCTGGTAGTGGGGGGCCTTCGCGTCGATGCGCGCCAGGAACTCGGAGAGGCGCTTGTCGATCTGCGCCATCGCGGGCTTGTATCGCGCGTCGGCCACGGCCAGGTCGGCGTCGCGCGCCCGCGTGGCTTCTTCTTCCTTCTCGCGGCGCATGCGCTCGGCAGCGGCGTGCGCACGTGCCAGCGAGCCGATCGCGCGGCCGCCCGTCCGCAGGAAGGGCAGGTACGCGCGCTTCACCTCGCTGCGCGCCGCCGCATACAGCACGCCGACGCCGATGGCGAAGACCAGCAGCCCCGCACCCAGGCCGGGCAGCCACGCCACCGATTCGCTGATGCCCATCACGCCCTGCAGCGCGTACCCCGCCACCACACCGCCCGCGATGCACACCGCGAGCGGGATCACCAGAATCGGCCCCCGGAAGACCCCCGCGGCGCGGCAGCTGCGCAGCACCCGCAGCTGGGCGTCCAGTTCGCGCAGGTGGTCGTCCATCGGGGTGTCGTCCCCTTCGGAAGCGGGCATGCGCAGCGTGCGCTGGCGGAAGCCGCGGACGGCGGCATGCCCCGTCTCCACGATCGCCTCCAGCATCTGCTGGCGAGCGGTCAGCTCCTCCACGCGCTTGCGGTGCGCCTTGCGGATCGCGGGCACCGCGGCCTCGTAGACGCTTTCGGTCATCCAGACCTTCTCGTCGTAGGCGCGCTGCGCCTCCTCTTCGGCGCGCTCGGCATGGTCGGCGGCCTCCTTGCGCAGCTGCCGCTCGTCCGCCTTCACCTTCTCGGCGCGCTCGCGCGTGGCCACCTCGATCGCCTCTACGGCGGCGGCGTACCGCGCCTGGGCTGCCGCCAGTTGCTCGTCGTGCGACGCCGCCAGCGTCTCCAGCGCGGTCGTGTGCATCCGCTCGTTTAGCTCGCGCTCGCGGCGACCGCGCGCTTCCAGTTCCCGCTCGCCGGTGGCGCGCTGGGCGCTGGCGGCGGTGATGCGCTCGACGATCGCCCGTTCCTGGTCGAGCGGGGTGCCGGGCTCGTGCGTCTGGGGTGCGTCCACTGCTTCCGATGATAGACCATCGACCCGCTGCACCACGCGCCGCGCGCCGGGATCGCTACGGTTCATCGCCGCACTCGCGACGGACGCGCTCCAGCGTCTCGTTCATCAGGTCCATCGCATTCAGGGCGCTTCGCAGCGTCGACTCCATGGGCTCCAGGTGGTTGCGCCACAGTGCCTGCGAAACGGGATCGTCCCAGGACTCATTGGCGCGCAGCCACGCCACCATCAGGTGCCGGTGCGCCTCCTTCAGCTTGGCGCGCGAGCCCGAAATGCTCATGGTGCTCGCTCCGCCGGAGGGGTGGGCTGCTGCGGCGACGTTGCGTCCGGCGACGTCGGTGCGTCCGGCGACGCCGGTGCATCCGCTGGCGTCGTTGCGATCGGTGCGGGCTCCGCGCCCTCCTCGTCCCCGCCGCGCTTCATGCTGGACACCCCCAGGATCGCCAGCAGGCTCTCGGTCTCCTCGCCGCCGCGCAGGTACGCCTCCAGGTGCTCGGTCATGCGCCGGAGCATGGCGTTCACCTTGGGTGCGTCGCGGTCCAGCAGCGTGTGCATCGGGCTCAGCGCCCCCTTGAAGACCACCGCCTGGCGCGGCAGCTCGATCGCCCACATCTTGGTGGAACGGAGCTTGCGCTCGGCCAGCTCCAGCCGCGCGCGTGCGCGGTCCAGGGCTCGCTTCTCGTCCACCACGCTGGGGCGCGCCTCGGGGGTCGCCTTGATCTCCTGCTTTCGAAAGAGCGCGCTCTTGGCCACCACCACCGCCTCCTGGCTGCGGCGGATCTCGCGCGTCCAGTGGTCGCGCCGCTCCCCCTCCACCCAGAACTGCATGCGCTCCACTTCCCCCTCGGCCTCCTCCAGCGCCAGTCCGAAGGCCTCGGTGGCCATCACGAAGCTGGCGCGCAGCCGCTCGATCGTCTGGACATCGGCGATCTTGACCTGTTCGCCCATCGCATCCTTCCGTCGCCGTCAGCGCTGGTTCAGGTACGCCTCGGCGGCATCCGCCTTGCGCAGCAGGTAGGGGACGTGCTGCTCGGCGGCCTTGGTGAACTTCAGCAGCACGCGCACCGTGGCCTCGAACTCCTCGCTGAACTTCGCCTGCTCCTGGTCGCGCCAGGTCTGCTCCAGCGTGGCCATGCGCGCGTTCAGTGCGCCGGTCTGCTGCTGCAGGTCCATCGCGAACTTCTTCAGGTCCTGCGCGAAGCGGCGCAGTTCGCCAGGATCGACCACTGCCTTGGCCATCGGGGTGCTCCTTGGTGCGGCGTGCGCCGCCAATTACTTCGGCGTTGGGGCCTGCGGGGTTGCCGGCGCGGCGGGGGATCCCGCCGGGACCTTGAACTCGGGTCCGGGATTCGTGGCTGCGGCGTCGGCGGGCATCGCCATCGTGCCCGAGAGTTCCGAAGCCTTCACCGCGGCCTGCTCCACCTGCATCCGCGCCGCCTCGGCCGCGTCCTCGGGGTAGGGCACGAAGGCGGCGATGATGCCGTCGCCGATGCCCAGCAGCGCCCAGCCCGCGATCAGCCCTGCGCAGACCGCTTCCTTGGAATCCACCCACAGGCGCCAGCCGAAGCTGCCCAGCTTCTGGTGGTACTTGCGCTCCATGCCGGTGAAGAAGGCCGCGCCCAGCCACATCATGATCGTCGACTCGATGGGCAGCACCACCCCCAGGCCGATGCCCACCGCGGAGAGCGGGAACTTGCCGCGCGTGGCGGTGCGCAGCGCCTCGAAGATGATGGCCACGATGGCGCCCGCCAGCATCGCCCACGCGGCGCTGACCGGGAGCACCCCCCAGAGCTTCGAGATGCCGTCCGCGCCGACCTGCACCGCCGAGACTCCCGAGGGCGCATGGCCCATGCCCTCGATCACCTTCGAGATGGCCGCCCACTGGATGGCGCCGGGCACCGCCCAGGTGTTCGTCACGTGCTGCTCGATGGGCGTCGACTCCGCGCGGTTGCTCAGGAACAGGATGTAGTAGAGGGGCGTCGATGCAATCGCGCCCGCCATGATTCCGATGCAGTGCCCCCACGCCTGCTGCCGCGGCTTCGCCCCCAGCATGTAGCCGGGCTTGATGTCCATGAGCAGGTTGGAAGCGTTGCTGGCCACTTCGGTGGTGACGCCCGCGGTCATCAGGTTGGTGCCGGGGTTCGTGGGCTGGATCGCGCCGAAGGTGAACTGCGTGATCTTGGAGAGGGACCCCGTCGGCGTCGTCGAGGTGAGCGCCGTCGCGTTGGCCGCGATGAGCGTCAGCACGATGATCAGCGGGATCGAGAGGGCGCCCAGCCACCAGCTGACGCCGAACCACTCATGGTTCAGCCAGACGATGGCGGCGGCGACGATCGGCACGCCCACGAAGCTGACCCACAGCGGCAGCTCGATGTTGCGGACGCAGTCCTCCTGCGGCTTCTTGCGCCCGAAGAGCCCCGTGAAGGCGCTGAGCAGCAGCTTGGGCTTGGCAAAGAGGCCGAACATCGAGGCGGTGACCATCATGGCCACGCCCCACCACAGGCACCAGGACTGCGTCAGGTAGGGGCGCCCGAAGATCGCCTGCGCCATGTCGTAGGTGCCGTCGGCCTGCACGATCTTGGCGTAGTTCTTGGGGACGATCTCGCCCGCCTTGATCATGATCGGCGCCAGCACCAGGTAGTTGGCCACCATCCCCAGGAGCAGGCTGTTGGCGATGCGCATGCCCATCAGGCCGCCTGCACCCACCATCGAGAGGTCGAAGACCACCTGAACACCCAGCTGGTTGGCGCTGATCCCCGCGATGTTGGGCACCCATTCGCCCGCCTTGTGCTCGGCCTTGTACAGCCACTCGTCCAGCCGCTCGGGGATCTTCAGCAGGCCATCCTTCGCCTTCGTGGTGCCCAGCACCGAGATCTGCAGGATGGCCATGTAGCCGGTGGCGACCAGCAGCTGGAAGCCCGCGCCGATGCCCGCCGCCCAGCTCAGCGCCTTTGCCTTGAAGAGTCCGGCGTCGACGCCGCCCGGGGCGCGCGCCTGGGCGGGCGTGGCGATCGGCATCCCTTCCGCGTCCAGGTTCTTGGTGCCGCCCGCCGGGGCGTCCGGGTAGAGCGAATCCAGCACCACCGCGCAGGCGCGCCCCTCGGGGAAGGGCTGCTGCTCGTCGTTGATGAAGCGCCGCTTCATGGGAAAGGCCACCAGCACGCCCAGCAGGCTGGCCACCACGTTCCAGAGCAGCATCTTGTGCCACTCCATCACGGTGTTCGTGACGAACATGTACGCCATCAGCGCGCTGATCAGCGGCCCGGTCATGTACCCCGCGGCGGTGGCGATCGACTGCACCGCGTTGTTCTCCAGGATCGTCATGTCCCTGGCGATCGACAGCTTGGCAAAGGTGCGGAAGATCACGAAGCTCAGGATCACGCTGGTGACGCCCACGCCCAGGCTCCACCCCGTCTTGGCGCCGATGTACAGGTTGGTGGCCGAGAGGACGCCGCCCAGGAAGAAGCCCGTGATTCCCGCGCGGATCGTCAGCTGCGGCATGTTGCCACGGAAGACGTTCTCCAGCCACCAGCGGTCCTTCTGCGGCCGGGTCCAGGTGCGGATCTGTTCGTCGTCGAGGTGCTGAAGTGCCATGTGATTGTGGTCTCGCGAAGTGCCGAACGGGTCCCGCGGAGCGCGGAGCGTAGCGGCGCGGGTAGGCTTCGCGCCATGCAGGGCGCCCCTCCGTCCGCTCGTTCCCAGCCTGCGCCCGGCGCGGCGCAGGGTGCGATCGCGGGGCTGGCGGCGCGCTCCTACATCGAGGGTTTCGGCGCATTTCGCCGGGCGTGGGGCGTGCTGGCGCTGGTTTCAGCCATCCTGGTGGTGGTCGGCGTTCCGCCGCAACTGGCGCAGTCCGCCTCGAACGCGAAGTTGATCGCGGTGCAGCAGAAGATGGAGGCCGCCGGCACCGCGCGCGGGCAGGAGCTGTCTGGGGAAGCGGCGGTCGAGGCGCTGGGCGCGGTGGGCACATCCTGCTGCACCGGCTGCGG
>JBGARR010000050.1:0-14891 GCA_044230125.1 Phycisphaerales bacterium | reverse complement strand
CTGGGGGGGGGGGGGGGGGGGGGGGGGGGGGGGGGGGCGGGCGCGCGTTCCGAAGTGGACTTAAGGTCCTGCAAACAAAGCAATTATGCGATTTTCGCGCTTGCTCGTCAGTGCGCCCGCCGACTGGCAAGCGGGGGATCCCGATCGCCCGCCTGTGCCACCTCATCGCCCCGGCCGGCGGCTCCGCTGCCACTCTGGCAGACTTTCAGAGCATCCGGGCCATGTCGATCCGCGGCGCCCGGAGGGCCGTGGAGACCACCCAGGCGTTGGCCACCAGGTACGCCAGCCCCAGCAGCGTCAACGCCCCCAGCACCAGGGCCAGGATGGCCGCGATGTCGGCGATCTCGCCGTAACCCAGCGCGATCAGGGCGGGTCCGGCGATGGCCAGCGTGATGCTGGCCGCCATCGTCACCGTGACCAGCTCGGCGCTCTGGCGACCATGCTTGGCCTCGCGGTAGGTGCGGCTGAGCGCGCCGATGCGGCCGACGGCCGGGCCCAGGAACGCCAGCGCCAGCGTCGCGGGAAGCAGCTGCGCCGCCAGCACCACGATCGCGTAGCTGCGCACCTGCATTCCCTCCATCAGCGAACCGCAGAAGCCGGCGACAAGCACCGTTCCCCACACCAGGTAGGAGAGCACGATCGAGCGCACCCGCCGCGGCCCCACCGTGGCGCGCAGCATCGGGTTGCGCCGTGCGCTCAGGCCGCGGTCGGCGAGCACTGCGGCCACGATCATCAGCGCCCCCGAGACCAGCCACGAAGGGCGTTCCACTTGCGAAGGGAAGGATGCGCCGCGCCCCACGAACATGTCCAGCGTGCGCATCGCCGGTCCCGAGGCCTGCAGCGCCACCGCCAGGAAGGGGCCGAACGCAAGCGCGAGTATCGCCATGGAAGCTGCGCGCGGCTGCTCGGGGTCGGCCAGACGCGATGCCTCTGGATCGGCGCTGGCGGCCAGCGTTGCCACGATTTCAAGCCCGCATTCGGGGCACCGGCGCAGGACATGCGTCCCCGCGAGGTCGTAGCCGCAGCGTGCGCAGCCCAGGTGGCTGTCGAGCACGGGACCGTCGTCGGAGGGGTGGGTGCGGATCGTCACGCCTGCAACGATATACTTCGCGGCTCCGCCGAGCATTCTGCATGAACAACGCCCCGGCGCTCACCCGCCTCCGTGACAACATCGCCAGCGTCTACATGGGCAACCGGCAGGCGGTCGACCGGCTGGTGGTCTGCCTGCTGGCGCGGGGCCACGTGCTGATCGAGGACGTCCCCGGCGTGGGCAAGACGGTGCTGGCCAACGCGCTGGCGCGCAGCGTGGACTGCACCTTCAGCCGCATCCAGTGCACCCCCGACCTGCTCCCCTCGGACGTCACCGGCGTCAGCATCTATCACCGTGACCGGGACAGCTTCGAGTTCAAGCGCGGGCCCATCTTCGCCAACGTCGTGCTTGCCGACGAGATCAACCGCGCCACCCCGCGCACGCAGAGCGCGCTGCTGGAGGCGATGGCCGAGGGGACCGTGAGCGCCGACGGCCATGTGCTGCCGCTGCCCGCCCCCTTCATCGTGGTGGCGACGCAGAACCCCTATGAGTTCGAGGGGACCTACTTCCTTCCCGAGAACCAGCTGGACCGCTTCCTGATGCGCATCTCGCTGGGCTATCCCAGCCCCGACGATGAGAGCCGCATCCTGCACAAGCAGCCCGCACGGACCACGCTGCGCGACCTGCGCCCGGTGGCCACCGGCGTCGAGGTGGTTGAACTGCAGGCGGCCGTCGATGGCGTGCGCATGGACCAGTCGCTGGTGGACTACGTGATCGCCCTGGCCTCGGCCACGCGCAGCCACGAGGAGCTGCAGGTGGGCATCAGCCCGCGCGGCTCGCTGGCGCTGGCGCAGGCGGCGCGCGCGACGGCGCTGCTGGCCAACCGCGAGTACTGCGTCCCCGAGGACATCGTCACCAACGTGCTGCCGGTGTGCGCGCATCGCGTCATCAGCCGCACGTACATGCACCAGGGGGACACGCAGACGACGCGCCGCATCCTGCAGCAGGTGCTGGAGCAGGTGGCGAGCCCCAGCTGACGGGCAGGTGCACCGATGAGACCCAAAGACGAGCGCGCGGTGGTGCTGCTGAGCGGGGGCATGGACAGCGCCGTGGTGCTTGCCGAACTGCACGCGCAGGGGTTCCAGTGCCATGCGCTGAGCTTCGACTATGGCCAGCGGCACCGCGTGGAGCTGCAGCGCGCGGCACAGGTGGCGCGGCAGGTGGGCGCCGCCAGCCATCGCGTGGCGCTGATCGACCTGCGTGCCTTCGGCGCCAGCGCGCTGACGGCGGACATCGCGGTGCCCAAGGACCGCGACGTGGCGCACGCGATGGACATCCCCATCACCTATGTGCCCGCGCGCAACACCGTCTTCCTGGCGCATGCCCTGGCGATGGCCGAGGCGCTGGAGGCGCGGCACATCGGCATCGGCGTGAACGCGGTGGACTACTCGGGGTACCCCGACTGCCGCCCCGAGTTCGTGGAGTCCTTCGAGCGCCTGGCCAACCTGGCGACGCGCGCGGGGGTGGAGGCGGCGGCCCGCGGGGAGCGGTGGATGCAGGTGCACACGCCGCTCCTGCACATGAGCAAGGCGCAGATCGTGCGCCGCGGCACCGAACTGGGCGTGGACTTCGACCTGACCATCAGCTGCTACGACCCCTCGCCCCAGGGGCAGCCCTGCGGCCATTGCGATGCATGCCAGCTGCGAGCGCGCGGCTTCGCCGAGTTTCGGGCATCATTGAAGCCATGACCGCGAAGATTCTGCTGCTGGGATCCGGCGAGCTGGGAAGGGAATTCACCATCAGCGCCAAGCGGCTGGGCTGCCATGTCATCGCGGCCGACCGCTATGCGGGCGCGCCCGCGATGCAGGTGGCGGACGAGCACGCGGTGATCGACATGCTGGACGGCAAGTCGATCGAGCGGCTGGTGAAGCGCTTCGCCCCGGACCACATCGTGCCCGAGATCGAGGCGATCCGCACCGAGACGCTGGTGAAGCTCGAGAAGCGCGGCCACAGCGTGGTCCCCAGCGCCCGCGCCGCGCACCTGACGATGAATCGCGATGCCATCCGCGATGTGGCGGCGCGCAAGCTGCGCCTGCCGACCGCGCGATTTGCCTACGCGGCCAGTGCAGCCCAGCTGCGCGCGCGCACGCTGGGCGCCGGGGGCGTGGGCGTGCCCTGCGTGGTGAAGCCGGTGATGAGCAGCAGCGGCAAGGGGCAGAGCGTGGTGCGCCGCGCCAGCGAGCTGGATGCGGCGTGGGAAGCCGCCATCGGGGGGATGCGCGGCGACCGCGCGCGCGTGATCGTGGAGGAGTTCATCCGCTTCGACTACGAGATCACGCTGCTGACGGTGAAGCAGCGCCCTGGCGTGGGGCCCACGCTGTTCGTGCCGCCGATCGGGCACCGGCAGGAGCTGGGCGACTATCGCGAGAGCTGGATGCCCTGCGCCATGAAGCCTGCCGCGGTGCGCGCCGCACAGCGCATGGCGCGTGCGGTGACCGACCACATCGCGGGGAAGCGCGGAGCCGGCATCTTCGGCGTCGAGTTCTTCGTGCGCGGCACGCAGGTGATCTTCAGCGAGCTGAGCCCGCGCCCGCACGACACCGGCATGGTGACGCTGCGCAGCCAGGACCTGAGCGAGTTCGACCTGCACGCACGGGCCATCCTGGGGCTGCCGATCCCGGCAATCCGGAGCTGCGGCCCCACCGCCAGCGCGGTGATCCTGGCCACGCGCACGGGCAAGGGGACGCCGCAGTACACGGGCCTGGCAGCGGCGCTGCAGGTGCCCACCAGCGACGTGCGGATTTTCGGCAAGCCCTCCACTCGCCCCAACCGGCGCATGGGGGTGGCGCTGGCGCAGGGCCCCTCCGTCGCGGTGGCGCGCCGGCGCGCATTGAAGGCTGCAGCGTGCGTCACGGTGCGGTAGGCGCGCGGCCGCGCAATAACGGCGCCGTTCAGCCCCTTCCTAGCTCGCCCGCAGCACCTGTCCCCGCAGCCCGCCCCGCGGCAATGAGTCACGCATGGATCCAGGTCACAACCCTCCACCCGACGCTGCCGATGTCTTTGCCATCCTGGTGCGCGAGCACGCGGAGCGGCTGACCATCTACTTGCGCACCTCGGTGGATGCATCCGCGGTGGACGACCTCTTCCAGGAGGCGGTGCTGATCGCGTGGCGCCGGCTGGGCGACTACGACCGAGCGCGCCCCTTCGGGCCGTGGCTGCGCGGCATCGCGCGCAACCTGGTGCTGGACTACCGCTCGAAGCGCGGCCGCGAGGTGGCCACGGACGCGGCGCTGCTGGATGGCATCGACCGCCGCGCGCTGGAGCTGGATCGCGTCCCCCCCGAGGAGCTGCGCTCGCGCCTGGAGGCGCTTCACGACTGCGTGGGCGCGCTGCCGGACGAGTATCGCACCGTGATCCACCTGGCGTACCGCACCGATGCCTCGGTGGCCAGCGTCGCATCGCAGGTCGGGGCCAATGTCGAGGCCGTCAAGAAGCGCCTGCAGCGCGCGCGGGCGATGATCGCCGCATGCCTGCAGGAGAAGGGAACGTTCGCATGAGCCCGCACCAGGATGAGACGCCCGCATCGCCGCCGCCGGGAGGCGGGGCGCAGGCAGGCGCGCGCGAGCAGCACGAGGAGACGGTGAACGATCGCTGGATCGGCGCGCTGCTGGAGTCGCAGCGGCTTGACACGCCGGAGGCGATCGACGCACGCGTGGCGGGGGCGATGCGGCGCGTGCGAGCCTGGCGCGCGCCCGCGCTGGTGGGTGCGCAGGGTGCAACGGGCGCAGAGGGCGCGGTGCACGGACCAGATGCATTGGACGCACGCGATGCGCTGCACGCCCCGGAGGCGCGGCACCCGCGCAACGCTGCGCCGTGGCGGCTGGCGATCGCGGGATCGCTCCGTGGCCCGCGCGCGTGGTGGCGTGCGCCCGTCGCTGCCGCGGCTGCGCTGGCGGCGGTGGTGGCGGTGGCGCTGCTCTTCGATCCGCGCCCGGCGTCCGCCTCCGCCTCGGCCAGCGCGCTTGTCCGTGCCGCGCAGGTGAGCGAAGCGAAGGCGGGGGACCGCAGCTTCACGCTGCGCCTGCTGCCCCCCGGACCCGAACTGAGCGCCGAGGGGGGCACGGGCCGGCCCGATGCGGCGTCGGTGCGTCCACCCACGGTGCACGGCCGCGTCGACATCCGCGACGCGCAGCATGTGCGCCTGGAAATGGAGCTGCCCGACGGCAAGCGCATGGTGCGCGTGGTCAACGGCAACATGGCGTGGGAGCAGCGCCCCGATGGCGGCATCTACCGCGTGCCCATGGACCGTGCGATGCCGCGCTGGATCGAGACGGACGACGGCAGCGTGATGGTGGAGCAGCTGGAGAACCTGCTGACGGAGATCAACGACGACTATGCGGTGGAGCGCCGCCCTGCCGGTGCCGGCGACGGCATGCGCGCCGGCATGGTGCGCGTCGCCGCCACGCGCCGCAGCAGCGATGAGAGGGGCCCCGCGAAGATCGACCTTTGGATCGATTCGACCACCGGCATCGTGCAGCGCGCGGTGCTGGCGTGGAATCGCGAACCGCGGCCCGGCGCGGGAGACGCGCGCGGCGCGGGCGATCTGCGCGGCGACGGTCCGCCGCCGCGCGATGGTCAGCCTCCTCGCGATGGTCCGCCCGTGCGCAACGGCGCGTTCTCGCGCGACGGCGCCATGCCCCGCGATGGCGCCCCGTTGCGCGACGGCACGTTCGCGCGCGACGGCGCACCACCGCGCGACGGGATGCGCCCGCGCGATCAGGCGCCTCCGCGCCCGCCTGCCCCCGGAAAGTTGGTCATTGACCGCATCCCCACAGATTCCTTTCCGGCGAACTACTTCACCCCGCCAGAGCGTCCGCGCGAAGCTGGGCCGCCCGGCGCCCGTGGTGAGCGCGATGGGCGGGATGCACCTGCGCGCCGAGGCGGTCCGGACGAGCGCGGCCGCGATCGTCCGGGTCCGGCGGATGCGCCCGACTGAGCGCGACGCGCGGCTATAAATGCGGACTCGATGCAGGCAGAAACCATCACGCTCATCGCCCCCGATGGGCGCGAGACCAGCGGCACCGCGGAGGTTTCGCGCACGACAGACGCCGGTCGCGCGATCAAGGCGGTGCTGTACGCCGTCGGCGGACTGCTGCTCGGCGGCGCATGCATCATTGTGCCCTTCGTGCATCTGGTCACGACCTGGGCGCTGCCGATCGGCGGCATTTGGATGGCCATGCGCACGATGGATCGCAAGCACACCTTCGTTGCGATCGACGGCGTCTGCCCCAGCTGCGGCAAGCCGCTGCACCTGATCGAACAGGGGGTGGACGGCGGCCCGACGCAGGACTGCCCGCACTGCGATCAGCGGCTCCAGGTGCGGTTGGGGGCGCCGTCGGCGAAGGCGTGACGCCTACGGACACGGGCCCCACGCGGCAAGCAAGCTGCCAAGATCCGCGCCATCGACGATGCCATCGTGATTCAAGTCCGCCGGTTGAACGGGGGCCGCGGGGCCCCACGCCGCCAGCAGCATGCCCAGATCCGCTCCGCCGACAAGCCCATCGCCGTCCAGGTCTGCGGGGCATGGCAGCGGCGTGTGCTGGACGCTGACCGACAGGCTGCCCGGAAGGATCTGCATCGGTCCAGTGAAGGGAACCAGGATCTCTCCGTTCACGAAGTCGGGGGTCGTGCCGATGAACCACCCGGGCAGGGACTGGCTCTGGCCATTCGTGACATTGAAGACCGATCCAGGCAAAGGTGGTGGCGCAATCACGCCCGCACCCAGCTGGACGGCGCAGTGGAGCGGTTGCTGGCTCTGCGGGTTCCAGATCGATGAAGTCTGGCCCACGATGGTGACATCGCCGCCAAACTTCCATTCGCACTCGCTGATGCCCGCTCCGGCTCCGAACTTGACGGAGAGGAAGTACTTCTTGACCTTCTTCGTGGTCACGAAGACACGGGTCGCATCCGGCGCCATCTCATCGTCGTCGGCCGCGCCTGCCGCGTTCGTCCCGGGCTGCAGGATCACCTCCTGAGTCCCATCCTCGGCCCAGACGATCAGGTCGGAGAGGGTGTGGGGGGAAGGGAGCGAGTTCTTCACGGTGATCACGTCGGCCTGGGCGGAAGCACCCAGCGCAATGGCAAGCCCAAGCCCCATCGAAGCGTGCTGTTTCATGCGAGTTCCTCTCGTGTTCGTGAACGCAATGCGGTGGAAGAGCGCGTGCCCCGTGCACTTTGCAGCGCCGCCGCAGCCGGCGAAAGCCCCGAGTCACAGCCAGTGTATGAGTGCGGGTTTCCTCCGCAAAGCGTTTTCCGAGTGCCTGCGAAATGGCTGAGTGGCACTCATTATGCGGAGTTTGCAGGGTCCCCTGGCCGGCAATTCAGGCCGCGTCGAAACACTGTCGTGGCCCGGTCCAAGCGCTTCCAGTCATGGTGCGGGCTTCATCCGTCCCTCTCCGCGACGAAGTTGATCGAGGTCCGCGAGGTCCTGCGGACGACCCGCAGCGACTTTGCTCCTGATCAGTGATTCGCGATCTATGAAGGCAATCTCAAGGCCATCCGCGTCGAGGGTGCATCGCCGCTTCCAGGATGCTTCGAAGTCCAGGTCCGCAACCGAGGTGAATAGCTCGATCCGGATCGGTTCGTAGCCAAAACGGACAAGCAAGTCTGGCTTCGGATCCCCCAGCGACGCGACATGGGTCTGGTCGAATCCAAATTCAGCGAGCGCAGCTTTCACCCGCCCCCAGTTATCCGGATCGAGCCCGCACCAAAGGTCAGGGTCGCCGGTCGTCCTGGGTCGGGCGTGCAGGCTCACCGCGAAGCCCCCGAAGACCAGCGTCCTTGCACCATGGCGCCGACAACACCTCAAAAACTCGAGGAATTCGCTGGGCCAGGTGATCGCGTCCATATATTGCCTCCCGCAGGAACAGTGTGGCGGCGATGCGTTCAGTGTGGGACTTCAACGACCACTCATCGACTGAGTCCGGAGCGGACCCGGTCGAAAGGACCTGAAAACAGCGAGGATCAAAGGTCGGGCGGTCCATCAGTGCAGTGTATGCCGTGTGCGCGACGCTTGCCCGCGAGCCAGCTGGAGCGGCGCATTGGGCGTCGCCGCGCGTGCACCACAAATTGCTCGGCAGATGCTCTGCACGCCACCCCCGTGAACTAGCGGAGCGCGCTCGCGGGCAGGGGAGCTGTCCGGCGCCTTGCTTGGGAATCGCGATCGAATCCAATTGGCAAGTCCCACGGGTGCGGTCTCCTTCCGCCTGACGCTGCATCGTGCCGCACGCGAATGCGGTCGAGGGCGGCAGCCCTCGCTGATGAGTGTAGAGCGCATGTGCGTGTCGGCACCCACCCTCAGCGCGGCTCTGAGCTGTTAGGGGCTCTCATCGCTCAGGAGTCGTCGCCGCTTCGCGCCCGGATAGTGGAGCAGGTCCGCGATTTCCTGGGTGCCGTGGATGATGCAAATCTGATCGAACGCGGTCCGTCCGGTGTGGCTCTTGGAGGTAAGGATTGCCCCGGCTTCAAGGAGCGACCGGATGCAATCTGCTTTCGAATGTCTCGCCGCGAGCATCAGAGGTGTCGTGCCCTCCTTGTTGGCGAGGTTTGGATTCGCACCGGCCGCGAGCAAGACCTTCACGATCGGGAGGTTGCCGCGCACCACCGCTTCGTCGAGCGCAGTCCACTGCTCACTCCCGAAGTGCTCGATCTCGGCGCCGCGGGAGATCTCGCGCCGCACTCCGGTCAGGTCGCCGTCGCGCACGAGGAGGATCAGCAGGGAGTCACCATCTTGGTCAATCGCCTTGGGGTTCCGGGCCGCGGCTTTGAGGAACTTCGCTTTCTTGGCGTTGGTTTCGTGGAGTATCTGCAGCCATAGTTGGAGGAACCTCTCGATATTTGGACTGAGCCACTGCGAGGCATCGATCACGGCGGCCCGGTTGGCTTCGATGTCCCCTGGATCAGCGCTCAGCCCGCGTTCCCACGAGATCTCGTGCGAGGCGACATACACATCGCCGTCAATGATGTCGGCCACAATGGGATTGCCGCCCAGGTCAGTGGCGATCGATACAAATCCGGCTTGGAACAAGTTCCGCCATGGGTGATCATTCGAGTGATCTTCAAGCACCTCGGCGCGACTGAGCAGCCGGAATACATCGGTTGGGCTGCACTCTTTGCTCGCCACCAAGACGTCGGGCACTGCCGCACCGAAGTACTGAACCACCGATGCATGAACATCGTTCGGATCAAGTCCAATGGTTGACAGCTCGAACCCGCCGCATTTGCCGACGGTGACGCCGCACAACGATGCGATCTCCTGGACCTGTGAGACTGCCCGGACGTTCGCTGCGCGCCCGCACTCTGGACAGCGGTGCGCACCCATGAGCGGATGGCCGCAGCGCTTGCAGAGTCCACGGCCGGATTGCCGGCGCCGCAACCAGTACCCTGCCACCGCGAGCGTCACGGGTGGAAGTGCCACGGCCCAGAGCGGCGCACGCGCGACGAAGCCGCCGCTTGCCCGTCGCGAGCAGATCCAATGTTGCATCGCGCCCCAGGGAATCCAGGTTCTCTCAATCTTGAATCCCGCATCGCACGACCAGGTGCGGGCCCAATCGACTTGCACATCGCCCGGATCGATCGAAACGACCACCACAGAGGAACGCGTCGGCGGCAGCGTCGCTTCGAGCTGGTACCAGTTGCTCCCGACCAGCGCCGCGAGTATCGCAAGCGCAAGAAGCGCCGACGCCCAGCGGAGCCAGATGACTGTTCGGAGGAGCATTCGGCAACTCAGGCGAGCACGGTGAGCACTCCGGTGATGGACGGGATCAAGCTCGTTCTTCCCCGCCCATCCGCACCGCGCGACCAGGGCATCAGATATCCAGGTTCTTCACTTCCAGGGCGTGCTTCTCGATGTAGGTGCGGCGCTGCTCGACGTTCTCGCCCATGAGGGTTGCGAAGAGGGCATCGGCCTCGCTGGCGGCGTCCCAGGTGACGCGCAGCAGGGTGCGCTTCATCGGGTCCATCGTGGTTTCCCACAGCTGCAGCGGCTCCATCTCGCCCAGCCCCTTGAAGCGCTTGGTCTCGATGCCGCGGCGGCCCACCTCGTACAGGGCGCGCAGGATGCTGGGGACGTTCGGCGTCTCCACGTAGCTGACGGATCCATCCTTCTCGTTCTGCACGCGCCACGCGAACTTGGTGGGCAGCTTCTCGCCGGTGACGCTCTCTTCCTGGACCAATGAATAGTCGTCGATGCTGATGCCGTTGGCGGCCAGCTGCTGGAAGAGCTTCTCCAGCTCCTTGTTCTCGTGCAGCCCGCGCAGCGCGGCGGGGCGCGGCGTGTCGGTGGGGGCGCCGCCAGCGGCCACCGAGGCGGCATTGACCGCGGAGGCCTGCGTCGCCAGTGCCGCAGCCGCGACGCGCTGCGCGCTGGTTGCCGCCGGGCCGCTGGCCGCGATCATCTCGCCCAGCTGCAGGTTGTGCTTGGCCATCGAGGCGCGCGCATCGGCCTCGGAGAAGAAGAGGCCGTCGCCCCCGGCCCACGCCAGCTGGTAGCTGGGCAGCCGCCCCTGGCCCGTGGGATCGTCCTTGCGCGCCTCCAGCAGCTTGGTGAAGGAGATTCCGCGGCGCTGCGAGATGGTGACCAGCTCATCCAGCCGGTTCAGCAGCCGCACCAGCATGCGCACCTTGTCGGCGGGCACCTCGAAGCCGATGCCGCCCGATTCATCGCGCACCACCAGGGTGCAGTTCTTCAGCGCCAGGTCCACCAGCGCGTCGTACATCTCGCGCTCGTTCAGGACGAATTCCTTCTGCTTTCCGCGCTCGACCAGGTACAGCGGCGGCTGCGCGATGTAGATGCGCCCGCGCTTGACCAGTTCGGGCATCTGCCGGAAGAAGAAGGTGAGCAGCAGCGTGCGGATGTGGCTGCCGTCCACGTCGGCGTCGGTCATGATGATGATGCGGCCGTAGCGCAGCTTGGATGCGTCGAAGTCCTCGCCGATGCCGCACTGCAGCGCCTGGATCAGCGTGCGGATCTCCTCGAAGCCCAGCACCTTGTCCAGCCGGGCGCGCTCGACGTTCAGCAGCTTGCCGCGCAGCGGCAGGATCGCCTGGTGCACATGGTCGCGGCCGCCCTTGGCGCTGCCACCTGCGCTGTCACCCTCGACGATGAAGAGCTCGGTCTTCTCGACGTCGTTGCTGCTGCAGTCGGCAAGCTTGTGCGGCATGCCGCCGGAGTCCAGCGCACCCTTGCGCTTGATCAGCTCGCGTGCCTTGCGGGCCGCCTCGCGCGCCTCGGCCGCCAGCTTGGCGCGGTTGCAGATTCCCTTGGCGTCGCTGGGATGCTCTTCGAGCCACGCGCCCAGCAGCTCGCCGACCGCCGAGCTGATGAAGGGGCCCACCTCGGGGTTCAGCAGCTTTTCCTTCGTCTGGTTGTTGAAGGTGGGGTTCTTCAGCTTGACGCTGACGATCGCCGCCAGCCCTTCGCGCAGGTCCTCGCCGGTGACCTGGTCGCGGCCGTCCTTGAAGATGCCGGTGCGCCGGCCGTAGCCGTTGATGGCCACGGTGAGCGCCGCCTTGAAGGCGGTGACGTGCGTCCCGCCGTCGCGGTTGGGGATGTTGTTGCCGAAGGCAAGCAGCGTCTCGTTCATCGCGTCCGTGTACTGCATGGCCACGTCGGCGCGCATGCCGCTCTCGGCGTCCTCGCGGACCACCGAGATGACGGGGCTCTGCGTCGTCTTGGCCGCGTTCATGTGGCGGACGTAGCCCGCCAGGCCGTCGGCGGCGAAGAAGGTCTCCTCGCGGATCTGCCCCTGGTCATCGACGCGCTCGTCGCGCAGGTGGATCTTGACGCCCGGGTTCAGGAAGCTGAGCTCGCGCAGGCGGTGCTCCAGGCGGTCGAACTGCAGGTGCGTGTCGGCGAAGATCTCATGATCGGGCTTGAAGCTGATTCGCGTGCCGTTGCGGGCGCCCGACTGGCGCGTGCCCACGACATGCAGCGGCTCGGTCAGCTCCCCCCGGGCGAAGGCGATCTTGTAGGTCTTCTCGTTCTTGTCGACCTCGACCTCGGTCCATTCGCTGAGCGCGTTGACGCACTTGATGCCGACGCCGTGGAGGCCGCCGGAGACCTTGTAGGCGTTGCCGTCGAACTTGCCGCCCGCGTGCACCTCGGTCAGGATCACCTCGACCGCGGGGCGGCCGTTGATGGCGGGGTTCTCGTGCTTCATCGGGTCCACGGGCATGCCGCGCCCGTCGTCCTGGACCATGCAGCTGCCATCGACGCCGATGGTGACTTTGACCTCGGTGGCGTAGCCGGCCATCACTTCGTCGATGGCGTTGTCCACGCACTCGTAGACCAGGTGGTGCAGCCCCTCGGGGCCGCTGCCGCCGACGTACATGCCCGGGCGCTTGCGGATCGCCTCCAGCCCCTCCAGCACCTGGATGGTGGAGGAGTTGTATTGCTCGGCGGTGGCGCCGGTGTTCTGCGCGGAGACCTGGCCCATCGCCAGCTCGGCGTTCTGGGACGCTCCGGCAGCAGCGTTCGAAGGGGGGTTCGAAGTGAAGCCGGAAGCGGGGCTGGAACCGAGGCTGGAAGCGGTGGATGTGTGCGTCTTTTCAGCCATGTTTGGGGAGGGTTCATGATACCCAAAACCCCATATTTTCGCCAGAACCGAAGCGGTTTTTCAGGGCCGAAAGCACGGCAAGATTGCGCCTCGTAAACTGCAGCGCGGATCCCCCGCGCGTCGATCCAAGGAAGGCGGCGCGGTCGGGCGGTGCAGGCCACGCTTGCACCGGTTTCTGAGCGCCGTCGGATGCCCGGTTCGTAGCATTCGTTTGGCGAGCCCCCCTCGCGATTCCCAGTTCGCGGTCAGCCCACAGTCCTGAAGCCCCACGCCCGGATGCCCTGCAGCAAGGATGCTCGCATGCCTCACCCTCAGCATGACCCCACCCGGACGTTGACCAGCGGCGCGGCGCCCGCGCGCGGTGCGGAAGGCCTTCCCGGAACTCCAGGGGCGATCGCCGGCGCAGCCGGAGCAGCCGATGCCGCCAACGCGGGCGATGCGCTGGAGGGGTCGGTCCTGCGCGGCATGCGCATCGCTCGGCGCAGCTTCGTCTTTCTGGGCGCGCTGGCGGTCTTCGGCTGCGCCACCACGCGCAGCACCGACACCGTGTCGCGCAGCCTTCCCGACGCCGAGTGGCCCGAACTCCCCGATGCCGAGATCCCGCCGGGCGCGATCTGCCGCCCCGAGGCGCCCGCACCGAAGCCAGGCGCGCCCGTGCGCGGCGAGTACTGCACCGGCGGCCCCGTTCCGTTTGCGATCCGGCGCTCGGCGTGGTCGCGCGGCGAGCCGAACACGCGCGAGATGGACCCGATGCTCCCGCCGAAGTTCATCACCATCCATCACGACGGCATCAATCCCTTCTGGGGCACCAGCGAGATGGAGAGCAAGGCGCGCCTGGAGCTGGTGCGCAATGGCCACCGAGGTCGGGGCTGGGCGGACATCGGCTACCACTATGTGGTGGACCGCGCGGGACGTGTCTGGCAGGCGCGCGATGTCACCAAGTGGCAGGGGGCGCATGTCAAGAACCGCAACGAGAACAACATCGGCGTGATGTGCCTGGGCAACTTCTGCGACCAGTCCCCCAGCGCGGCACAGGTGGATGCGCTGAATCGCACGGTGGCGCAGCTGCGCGGCTACTACCGGATCAGCCCGGGCGCCGTCTACACGCATCGCGAGTGGCAAGGCGCGCACACGGTGTGCCCGGGCGACTACCTGCAGGCCAAGGTGCTGGTGCTGCGGCGCGCCGGCTTCAGGGACTCGACGGTGGCGGCAGCCGCCGGTGCCCGCCCGCGCGCGTGACCGGGTTGGTGCGGGTCGCTCAAGCTGCGCATTCCTCGGATCGCGCGCATCGTGTGCTTCGACCGCATCGCCACCTTCCCCGGAGCAGCGCATGAACGGAACCGTGACGATGGTGCTTGCGATCATCGGAATGATGGCGATCGCCGTCGTTGCGTGGCAGCTGGTGCAGCGGCAGGAAGCGAACGACCCGGAGCTGGAGAAGAAGCTGAAGGCGGATGACGAGCGCGCGCAGAAGAGCCTGCGCGACCAGGCCGCGGCGCGGGGTGCGGCGGCGGGTGCGGCGCCGGGGGCGAAGCCAAGTATGAAGCCTCCACCGAAGGAGTGAGGGCGGCGGGGTGCAGCGCCAGGCGTGAAGCCTTCACCAAAGGGGTGAGGGCAGCGGGGGCGGATCATTCTGCCGCGGAGTGCGCGCGCAGCGCCTGGTGCAGCGCGCGCTGGCGATGAATGCGCCGCTGCCACGCCGCGCGTTCGTCGGGACGGGGTTGGATGCGCGCCGTCTCGCGGATGCCCGCCGTGGCAGCGTCGACGGAGGGGAACGCACCCGCGCCCACGGCGGCAAGCAGCGCCGCGCCCATCGCGGCGCCATCGCGCGCATCGGTGGAGATGAGCGGGATCCCGAATGCATCGGCGTGCATCTGCATCCAGAAGGCGCTGGCGAATCCACCGCCGCTGGCGACGGCTTCCTGCGCGGGGACGCCCGCGGCGCGGATCAGGTCCAGGCACGCGGCCATGCTGGTGGCGACCCCCTCCAGCACCGCGCGCGTGAAGTGCGCTTGCGTGTGCGCCAGGCCGATGCCCACGAAGGCGCCGCGCGCGTGCGCGTCGGGATAGGGGCAGCGCTCGCCGCCCAACGTGGGGAGGAACTCCAGGCCGTCGGCACCCGCGGGGATGCGCTCGGCGTCGGCGTCCAGGAGCGCGTAGGCGCTGGTGGGGGGAGTGGCGCCCGCCGCGCGCGCGGCGGAGTCGCGCGCCAGCGTCTCGCGGAACCAGCGCAGGCTTCCTGCGGC
>JBGARR010000049.1:0-15124 GCA_044230125.1 Phycisphaerales bacterium | reverse complement strand
GCCCCCGGCGGCATCCGTCCCACCCGCGGCGGCATGGACGAGCACGGCTCGCTGGGCACCTCGAAGATCAAGTTCTGATCCTTCGAGACCGAAGCAAGAATTCCACGGACCCCCGCCCTGCGCGGGGGTCCGTGTGCTTTTGCACCAAAAACGAACAGGCGCGGCACTTAGGCCGCGCCCGACGATGGGCCGCCCGAAGGCGGCCATGCTTTTGCGCTCGCCGACCGGGGGTGACCCCGGTCAGCAGAGCGCGATGTACGCCAAAGCGGCGAGCAGCAGGATCCGGCGCGCGTTCTCCTCGAGGGAGACGACTTGGGTGGCGGCAATTGCTACGGCTCGCATGGTCAGCTCTTTGGTTTCGGTGGCCTGTGGCGCGGAGAGTTCGGCGCATGCCGATTGTTCCCCGCGCTACGATGGAAGTCTTGCCCAGACGACGCATGGCGTCCACCCTGACGCGCGCGGATCGCGTGCAATCGCCGCACATCGGTGGGGTTATGCGGTCATTGGCGGCGGGGGTCGTGCTTCTCGGACTCGTGAACGGGGGAGTGTGCGCTGCGGCAGTGGTTTCCCGGGCTTCCGGCACGCCGCCGGCCGTTCAGATCGACCCCGCGGCGGCCGTTGCCGCTTATTTCGCCGCTCGGGGCTGGCTTGACGCCGGGGCAATTCCAGCGACCGGCCAAGGATCCCAGGATCCACCGGGAGTCCAGGCCGCTGCGGTGGTACTGCGGCTGCGAGGCCGGGTGATCGGGATGGGCAAGGCCCTTCGGCCCGCAGGCGAACCGGCTGCTGCTGGCCGCGGCGCGGTGGCCACTGCCATGCAGAGCGCAGTGGAGGCTGCACGCCGGCATCCCGCAGTCTCGGCGCTGCCCAGCGAGGTGCGTTCCCAGCTTGGTGCGCGGGTGACGCTGGAACTGGAGGTCGCGGGCGCCCCTGAGCCACTCGTCGGTCGCACCTTCGAGGAGATCGCCAAGGCGGTGGAGCCCGGCGAGTGCGGGCTCGCGCTGCGCCACGCCGACCGCTGGTCGTACCAGCCCGCATCGCAGCTGATGGCAAAGCGAATGACCGCGCCCCTCTCTCGCGCGCTGCTGGCGATGGTGAGCGACCTGCAGCTGCCGCCCCGCGACCTGCCCGACCTGCAGGAGGCGGGCTCCACCGCGGTGTATGCCGTGCGCGGCGTGCGGCTGGCGCAGGTGGCCCCCGATGCCGCGCCGATCACGCTGGCGCGCCTGCTGCCCTCGCGTGCCGAGATCGAGGTGCCGCGCGCGGAACACGCCACGCTAGCCGCCGCGATCGCCGCGCGCCTGGACGCGCAGCTGGCACCGCGCGCCATCGACGCGGCCGCAGGCGCCAGCCAGGCCGCTTCGCAGGCACTGGCACGGGGCGGATTGAGCGGTGACTACATCATCGCCGCCGATGACGACGAGCCTCTCATCGGGGCGCCCGCCGACCAGGCGCTGGCGGCATGGGCGCTCGCACGCGCGGGCGCGACGCAGTCGTGGCCGCAGGATCTGCGAAAATCAACGCAAAAAACGGCCATCGGCGTGCTCCGTGCGCTGGCGGCCGTGGATGCCGCTGAACAGGATCCGGCAACCGATCCGGCGGCCGTCGCCTTCGTGCTGCTGGCGCAGCGCGAGCTGGAGGAGGCGCACGCGTGGGACGCCAGCGACGTCGCGGCGAGCGCCTTCATCGCAAGCATGCAGTCCGCGGCGCGCACTTCGCTGTAGGCCCCGCGCGCGCGCGATGCTGCGCCCGCACGTCCGCGCCGCGCTGCTGGCCGCCGCCGCCTTCGGCGAAGGCGATGCCACGCCGCTGATGCCGCGCGCCGAACTGCTCGCCGCGCTTGACGAGGCATGGTCGGCAACCGCTGCAGCGCAACTGGTGAACTCGGGACCGCTGCTCTGCCTGGCCGAGGTGCGACTGGCGCGCGCAGCGCACGACGCCAGCGACACCGGCACGCGCGAATCCGCAGCTTCCGCCATCCCGGATCGCCTGGCAGCCCACCGGCCTGCGCTGGACGCCGCACGTTCGGTCTTGGTGGCCACGCAGCAGGGCGCGCTTCCGGCAGACGCGCCTGCATCGCTGGCGGATGGCATCGGCGCCTATGTGCTGACGGGCTCCGCTGCGGGCCGCGCGTCGAGCCAGTCCACACGCGCACAAGTGCTGGTCGCGCTGCTTGCCGGGCGCAGCGCTGCTGGCAGCAATGCGGCACCCGATCCCACCCGCGATCCCACCCGCGATCCCAATTCTGGGGCCGCTGCCGGGGCTCCCGCCCTTGCACCGGCGGGGCAGGACTCCCCCGTGGCCACCGCGCGCGACCAGCAGGACCGCCGCTCGCTCCGAATGGCGACGCGCTTCCTGGCGCAGTTGACGGCGGATGCCTCGATCGCCACCATCGCCCCCCGCCCGGAGCGGGCACTCGGCGGCGTCCTGGCCTCCCCTTCCGATGCATCGCAGCCGCTGGCCGCTCAAGCGATGGCGATCTGGGCCCTTGCAGAGACCGAACGCGCCGAGGCCCGGCTGGAGGCCATGCACGCGCCGAGGGGGGCCGCGGCGGCGCCCGCACCGCCGCCCGCCCCCGCCCTTGGGGGGGCTGCCGTGCCGGTTGTGCCCCGACATTGAATATTCAATCCGAGCCGAATAATTGACGGAACGGAACGCGCGGGCCGAACCGTACACTTGACCAGCGGAGTGGTCTGCCTCGGTTGCGAGGTGCTCCGACTGCACAAGAGCTTCGTCCCTGCCCCCGGTTTCGTCCAGGAGGTCGCATGCACCGAGCCGCCGCCCATCTCACCGTCAACGCGATGCGCTGCATCGCCCGCCGTCCCGGCACCAGCCTGCTCGCTGCCTTCGCAGCGGTCACCTCCGTCGCGGCCTCCGCGTCGGCGCAGGACCTGTCGACGCGCATCGATGCCGTGCTGAAGCAGCGCGCTGCACAGCAGGCGGCGGACATGCACATGACCCGCGGCGGAATGCTGCGCACGCTCCTCTCCACCGGCATCACGGTCAACTTCGACGCCACTCCCGCCAAGGACGCCTTCGCCTACGTGAAGCAGCTCCTGGGCATCGACATCGTCTACCGCTGGTCCACCGACCCGGGCGCCTCGGGCGGCATCGACCCGGAGGCTCCGATCACGCTCACCACCAACGGCGCTCCGGCGATCACCGTCATCGAGCGCATGCTTGAGCTGAGCACCACCGAACCCTCGACCTGGCAGCTTCGCAAGGGCTTCGTCGAAGTCGGACCGAAATCGCGCCTCAATGCACGCAGCGCACAGGAGATGCGCATCTACCCGATCCGCGACCTGCTCTTCCAGGCGCCTGACTTCACCAATGCCCCCGAGTTCAACCTGAACCAGGCGATCTCGCAGGGAGGCGGCAGCGGTGGCGGCGGTGGTGGCGGCAGCGGCGGCGGAGGCGGCGGTGGATTCGGCGGCGGAGGCGGCGGCAGCGGTGGTGGAGGCGGCGGCAGCGGTGGCGGTGGCAGCGGAGGCGGCATCTTCGGCACCCCCGGCGAAGCACCCCCGCGCGCAACGCCCGAGGAAAAGGCGCAGGAACTGGTGACGCTAATCACGACGCTCATCGAGCCCGATGCGTGGCTGGACGACTCGGTCGCCAGCATCAAGTACTACGACGGCTCGCTGATCGTGCGCGCGCCCGACTACATCCAGCGGCAGATCGGCGGATACGGCGCGATGGGCCCGGCGCCGGAGACGCGTCGCGCGGGACGCTGGGTCGACATGACTGCGCCGATCGCGCTCTCGAATGTCACCGGTTTCACGCCAGTCACCGTGACCGGTGCCGCAGGCGGCAACGGCGGCACCTTTGGTGGCGGCGGCGGCGGGAATGGCGCCCGCACCAGCAACACCGGCGGGCAGTTCATCCCGGCCAACGGCACGGGCAGCACCGCGCCGGTCAAGACGCCGGCAGGCACGGGCGGCTCCAAGCCGACGACCCCGGCAGGGAAGACATCGGCTCCGGCGGGCGGCGCGGCTGGCAAGGGCGGCGCGAGCGGCGCCGGCAGCACTGGCGGCGCGAGCGGCGCTGGCAGCACGAGCGGCGCTGGCGGCGCTGGCGGCAATAGCACGAACGGCACCGCTTCCACCGGCACCGGCTCGAAGCCGTGACGGACGCGGAGCCCCCTGCACGAACCCCGCACCTGCGAAGCGACCTGCGCAACTGCACCGGCGACGGTGTGACGCATGCGTTCATGGTCGGCCTGGGTGAGACCAACTTTCCCCTCTTTGCGCTGGCGCTCGCCAAGGGCGAGGCGATCGCGGGCCTGGTGGCGACGGTGCCCCAGCTCATCGGTGCGCTGCTGCAGCTGTGCGCGCCATGGGGCATCCAGCGGCTGGGGTCGCCACGCCGGTGGATCATCCTCTGCGCCTCGATCCAAGGGGCCAGCTTCGTGCCCATGGTGATCGCCGCCATGATGGGAGTGATGCCCACATGGTGGCTCTTTGCGGTCGCCAGCCTCTACTGGGCGGTGAACCTGGGGGCGGCACCGGCCTGGAACACATGGGTGGGCGCGCTCTTCCCGCGGCGCATCCGGGTGCGGTATTTCGGGTGGCGGTCGCGGATCTACCAGTTCTCCATCCTGGCGGCGCTGCTCCTTGGCGGGCTGGTCCTGGCGCTGGGCAACCCCGGCCAGGCAGAACGGCTGCTGGGCTTCAGCCCCGGCGCGGATTTCGGATGGAAGGCGGCCTTCGCCGCGGTTTTTCTGCTGGCGGGCGCCAGCAGGCTGTGGAGCGTCTGGTTCATCAAGCACCAGAGCGAACCCCCGGGGCTGGACCTGCGCAGCCACCGTCGCGTGGGCACCTTTGAGTTCCTGGCACGGGTGCGCAGCGGCACCGACGGGCGACTGCTGGCCGCGATGGTGATGATGACCGTCGCGGTGCAGGTGGCGCAGCCCTACTTCACCCCGTACATGAGCCGGCAGCTGCGCTTCACCGATTCGCAGGTGCTGGCGATGATCGCCGCGGGCTTCGCGGCCAAGAGCCTCTTCGCCCCGCTCTGGGGCAGGTACGCGCAGCGCCACGGGGCACGGCGCCTCTTCCTGGTCGGTGCCATGGGTGTCGTCCCCATCAGCGCGATGTGGATGCTCAGCCCCTCGTTGTGGTATCTCCTGGGCCTGCAGGCGATGACAGGCGCGATGTTCGGCGCCTTCGAGCTTGGCTTCTTCTTCCTGGCGCTGGAGACGATCCGCGAGGAGGAGCGCACCAGCATGATGGCCACCTACATGGTGCTCAACAGCTTCGCCGCCACCGCCGGGGCCATCATCGGCACGGCGATGCTGAAGCAGCTTGGCTTCGAGCACGCCGCGTACATGTGGATCTTCGCCGCCAGCGCAGTGCTGCGGCTGCTGGTCCTTGCCGCCGTGCGGACGGTGCGCTCGGACGTGCGCCATGCGGCGCCGATGGCGATGCAGACGCTGGCGCTGCGCCCCTCGGCGGGCAGCATCGACCTGGCGGAGCCCGCATCCCTGGAGGACCCGCTGGCCTCGGACGGCCGGGGCGAAGGGCGGAGCAGGTGAACACCCTTCCCGCCGCGCAAGACACGCGCCGCAGCGCGGTGTACGCCGCGTGGAAGTGGGCGTACGCGCTGCTGGGCGCCGCGCTTGCGGGCGTGGCGTTCATCCCGACGCAGACGCTGGCGGCGTGGTTCGCCCACGGCGCGCGCACCGCGGCGGCGGGTGGCATCCCCGCCACCACGCTGCAGGGGGCGCAGCTGGTGCGACTGCTGGCGCCCGTCGCGGGGGTTGCCTTCGTGGCGCTCTGCGCACTGGGCGACCGGCTGTGGCGCGGCCGCACGCAATGGCCGGGACCGGCCCCCGTCTCCCGGCGGGAAGCAGCGCTGGTGGCGGTGGCGTGCGCGGTGGCGCTGGTGGTGCGCGTGCCGCTCATCGAGCAGAGCCTGTGGTACGACGAGATCGCCGCCTTCCTGAGCTACGGGGTGCACGGGCCGGGCGTGGCGGTGGGCAACTACTTCACGCAGTCGAACCATGTCTTCCAGTCGGTGCTGGCGTGGGCGTCCACTTCGCTGCTTGGCGTGAACGAGATCACGTTGCGCCTGCCCAGCCTGATCGTGGGGATCGCCGCGGTCGCGGCGGCGTGGTTCCTGGGGCGCGAAGCCAGCGGCGCGCGCGCGGGCATTGCCGCGGCGCTGGTCATGTCACTGATGCCCATCGCGGCGCTGGAGAGCGCCGAAGCTCGCGGCTACGCCTTCATGGCCTACTACGCCACACTCGCGACGGCCACCTTCCTGTGGGCGCGCCGCACGCGCGGCGGGCTGGCGTGGGGCGAGTACTCGCTGGTGGTGGCGCTGGGCTGCTGGTCCCACCTGGTGACGGCGTGCGTGCCTGGCTTCCACGCGCTGTGGATCTGCTGGCGCCTGGCGCGCACCAACTCCGCACAGGAGCGGCGCGACCTGCTGGGGGGCGCGATCGCCCTTGCCGTGGCGGCGCTGCTGGTGATCGCCATGTACGCGCCGGTGCTGCCGGACATGGCGGCGATCCGGCGGGAGTTCCTGGCCATCGAGGGCAACGAGCCGACGCTGCTGAGCAGCGAGGGCGCCATGATGCTGGCGATGCTGGGCGGGTCATGGACCTGGTGGGCTTCGCTGGCGGCCCTGCCGCTGTCGGTGGCGGGGATCGCCGCGGCGCACGGCGATGCCCGGCTTCGCCAGGCGTTGCTGCTGTGCTTCGGCGGCGCGGCGGTGGCGCTGGTCTTCCCTCTCTTCCTGGGCAGCTGGCTCTATGCGCGTTTCCTGGTCTTCCTGCTTCCCGGGGTGGCGCTGCTCATGGGCGCGGGATGCGTCTGGCTGGCGCAGCGCAGGCGCCGCGCGGCCACGGTGCTGGTGGCCACCGCGGCCGTCGCGTGGACCATCTCGCTGGCGGTCATGCCCCCGCGGCAGCAGCTGCGCGAGGCGATCGCGCACGTCGCCACGCACCGCGCCCCCGGCGAGGGGGCGATCGCGATCGGCCTGCCCGACGACGTGCACGCGTGGTACTCATCGCTCTACGGCATCGACATGCCCGGCAGCGGTCCCTACGGCCGCGACCTGGACGCGCGCCTGCGCGAGCGCGCGCCGCGCTGGGCGGTGATGCTCTACCCGCGCGCGATGCCGCCGCAGGTCTCGGAACGTCTGCTGCGCGAGGGATTCACGCCAGTGCTGACGCTGCCAGGATGGATCGACGCGGGCGGCGGCGAGATCATCGTGTGGCACCGCAAGTAGCGCGGCCTGCGGCGTAGCGCTCAGGTGTGGCGCAGCGCCACGATCGGGTCCTTGCGGCTGGCCACCACGGCGGGATAGATGCCGAAGATCAGCCCGACGCCCACGCTGACCAGGAAGCTGACCACGATGGACCACCAGGTGATCTCGGGGGAGAGGGTCACCTTTCCCTCGATCGCGCCGCGCAGGAAGGGAAGGCGCGCCGCCCACTGCACTCCCGTCTCCAGGCCACCGCTGACGCCCACGCCCAGCGCGATCCCGATGAGCCCACCCAGCGCCGAGAGGGAGCCCGTCTCCACCAGGAACTGCATCACGATGTGGTGCCGCGTCGCTCCCAGCGCGCGACGGATGCCGATCTCCTTGGTGCGCTCGGTGACCGAGGCGAGCATGATGTTCATGATGCCGATGCCGCCGACCAGCAGGCTGATCGCGGCGATCGCTACCAGCATGATGTTCCAGACCATGAGCGCCTTCTTGGCGTTCTCCAGCAGTTCCCAGGGGACGATCACCTGCACATCGGTCAGCTTGGGATGGCCCGTGTCCAGCACGCGCGCCAGCCGGCTGGCGGCCACCACCACTTCCTCGGTGTCCTGCATGGTGACGTAGATCTCGCTGAGCTCGATCTCCTCGCCGCTGAAGCTGCCCGCCTGGCGGCGCATGATGGTGTTGCCGAAGGCGCGCTCGGCGGTGGTGATGGGCAGGTGCACGTCCTTGTTCAAGTCGCGCCCCACCAGCGCCGTGCCCGCCCCTCCTGCCAGGCCGATGGGCGACAGCACGCCCACGATGCGGAAGACCTGCTGGTCGATCCGGATGGACTGCCCCACGGGGTCCACCAGCCGGAAGAACTGCTTGGCGATCTCGTCGCCGATGACGCAGACGGGCTCACGGCCGAAGACATCGGTGTCGGTCAGGTAGCGGCCGTGCGCCACGCGCAGGCGCGCGGCGTCCTGCAGCGCGGGAGTGGTGCCGAAGGCCTGGCTGAGCGTGCGCACCGAGCCGAAGCTGATCTCGCTCCCCACCGCCTTCAGCGGGATGATGTACTTGGCATCGGGCACGGATGCCTCGACGCGGCGCATGTCCTGGAACTTGATCCCGTAGCTGACCAGGAAGCTGCGCGTTCCGCCGCTGGACTGCGCCTCGGGCGGCTTGGCGCTGCGCAGGATGATGTTGGTGGCGCCCAGCGCCTGGATGTCGCGCAGCGCGGCGCGCTTGTTGCCCTCACCGATGGCCACCACGACGATGACGGCGGCCACTCCCAGGATGATGCCCAGGCTGGTGAGCGTCGAGCGCAGCTTGTGACGGCGCAGGTTGCTCAGGCCAAGGCGGATTGTCTCCAGGAGGAAGCGCATCGGGGAACCGATACTATCCCGCACGCATGCCCGGAGTCTTCGAGATCCTCGCCGAACGGGAAGGTCCACGCGGATGGATCTTCGAAGTGCAGCAGATTCGCGACGACGGCGCGCTGGCAAAGGTCGAATTGACGCTCTCGTGGCAGGATTACGACCTTTTCTGCCCCGATGGCGCGGTGCCTCCCGAGGGGGTGGCTCGCGCCGTGGCCGAGGTGGCGCGCGAGCTGTGGCCCACGGGGATCCCGCCGCGGCTGGATGCGAGCACGCTGCGACGCAAGGCGCCGGACGCGGACGTGCGCGTGATCGGCTGCGTGGACCTGCGGGCCATGTAATCGGGCGGTGGCTGGGCGCTCCCGGCAGGCGTGCATGACATGCCATCTGCGTTCGCCGCCAAGCCGCCCCCGGCCCGCTGCGCTCACGCGCGCTCAGCGGACATCAACGGCTTCAGCTCCCGCGGCTTGTGCAGCAGCGGCACCTCGACCCAGAAGGTGCTGCCGCGCCCCGGCTTGCTGACCAGCCCGACGGTGCAGCCCAGCAGGTCGGCAAGCTCACGGCAGATGGCAAGCCCCAGCCCCGTGCCACCCGCGCGGCGCGTATGGCTGGCGTCCAGCTGGCGGAACTTCTCGAAGATGGTGTCCTGCATGTCCGCGGGGATGCCCGGGCCGTGGTCGGTGACGCTGATCCGCACCGCGCCCAGGTCGCGTTCGCGCGCCATCGTCTCGGCGCCCACGATGATCACGCCATCCTCGGGCGAGAACTTCACCGCGTTGCTCAGGAAGTTGTAGAGGATCTGCTGCAGCTTGCCCGCGTCCGTCTCGACGCGCGGCAGCTCGGCGGCGCCGCGGATCTCCAGCTCGATGCGCTTCTGCTGCGCCAGCGGTCGCATGATGTTCTGCAGCCCCTCCAGCAGGTCGGCCACCGAGGTGGGCGCGATGGTCACCTCCATGCGCCCCGCCTCGATCTTGGCCATGTCCAGCAGCTCGTTGATCATGTCCAGCAGCGAGCGCCCGCTGCGCTGGATGTTCTGGATATAGCGCACGCGCTTGGGATCCGCGCCGGGGTCGCCCCGCGCCATCTCCTCGAGCAGGTCGGCGAAGCCGATGATCGAGTTCAGCGGAGTCCGCAGCTCATGGCTGACGTTCGCCAGGAACTCGCTCTTCAGCCGGTTCGACTCCCCCAGGCCGACGTTCGCCTCGCTCAGCTCGACCACCTTCAGGTCCAGCGCCTGGTTGATCGAGGTGAGCTGCCGCTGCCCGCGCTCGCTCTCGTCCAGCATGCGATTGAAGGCGTCGGCAAAGGCCTGCATCTCGTCGGCCGTGCGCACCTGCGCGCGCGCGGCGGCGTCGCCGCGACCCACGCGCTCGGCGGTCTCCTGCAGCTGGCGGATCGGGCCCAGCACCTGGCGGCGCAGGATGATCCAGAAGTAGGTGATGGCGGCGCCGGCGATGAGCGCACTGCCCAGCACCAGCAGCCAGCGCAGCATCGCCAGGTCGTACTCCGCCGCATCGAAGCCGGTGCCGGGGGCCAGTGCGTCGGCGGTGCCGCGTGCGGCCATCTCGGTGCGGATGTCCTCGATCGCGCGCAGCCCCAGCCACCACGCCCCCCCCACCACCACCACCAGCATGATGGCCATTCCCGAGGTGAAGAGGATGAGCGCGCGCGCGGCAAGCGAACCCGACTTGCGGGGCATGGCGCAATGATACGCTTGGCCCGCCATGCGCAAGACCGGATGCGACGAAGCCAACCTGCAGATGACCGACGTGATCTGCGACTTCTGCCGCGGCGAGTGGACGCTGCAGCGGCCGATGGTCGAGGGGCACCAGGGCGCGTGCGTCTGCGGCCCCTGCCTCTCGCAGGCGTATCGCGAGGTCGTCCTCTCCGAGACCGCGGGCACCGTCCCGGTGCACTGCACCATGTGCCTGGAGGATCGCCAGGAGGCCGCGTGGGAGAGCCCGGTTCATCCCGAGGCGCGCATCTGCCGCCGGTGCATCCGCCAGAGCGCGGCGGTGCTGCAGAAGGACGCGGATTCCGGCTGGCGCAAGCCGCAGGCGTAGCAGCGGGCGCGCGGGCCGCGGTACGATTCGCCCAATGGAGACCTACCTCGGCGACGCTGATGAATCGGTCATCGTCATCGTGGCGGATGGCGGGCTGAACTCCGCCACCGCCGAGCAGATCGGCGACGTGGTGCAGCGCGCCATCGACTGCGGCATGAAGGGGGTCATCGTGGACTGCACCAAGCTGGATGTCCTTTCGAGCGCAGGGCTGGCCAAGCTGCTGATGCTGCACAAGCGCATGAAGCAGCATGGCGGCGCCATGAAGATCGCCGGGCTCAAGGGCATGGGGGTGCAGGTGCTGCAACTGACGCGCCTGGACTCGGTCTTCCAGCTCTACCCCGACGTCTCGCAGGCGCGGCTGGCGTTCCGCCCCTCGTGACGCGGACGCCTCCGGCGCCGCAACTCTTCTTTCGGCTACGCTGCCCCCGTCTCAAACTCTCACGGAGGTCCGACATGAACCGACGGAACATGACTCTCATCGCTGCGATCGCCCTCACCGGCGCCGCCCTCACCCTGACCGGCTGCAAGGAAGACGGTCCCGCCACCAAGGCAGGCAAGGCCGTGGACAACGCCACCGCCAAGGCTGGCGAGAAGACGGGCGAGGCCATGAAGGACACGGGCGACGCCATGAACAAGGCGGGCGATGCCGTGAAGGACGCCACCAAGAAGCCGTAAGGGCGCGTCCGCGCGAATCTGGCACGACTGAGGCCGCTTCTGGCCCCGCGCGAGGGCGCGGGGCCAGAAGCGGTGTTCTTGAGACACCGTGCGCTCACTCGACATTCAGCGTGCGCAGGTACTCGTTCAGCTCCGCTTCCATCCGGGCGATCTCCCCCTGCAGCTTCTTGGACTCCGAGTCCACCGCCTCGATGCGATTCTCCTGCTCGGTGAACTTCTGCAGGTAGCGCGCATAGATCTCCGCCTGCTGGCCCACCGTGGTCATGTTCTGGCGCACGCGCTCCTGGTCCTTCGAGATCTGCTGCCGCTCGGCCTGCAGCCGCGCCACGGTGGCCTGCGCCTCGGTGATCTGGGTGCGCCGGCGCGCCGCCTCCTGCACCGCCTTGACCACGGCGTCGGAGACCTTGCCCTGTTTCGAGAACTCCACGAGCAACGGCAGGCCGATGTCCGTCAGCCCCACGCGCTGCAGCTCGACGCGCTCCTGCACCACCTTGAAGGGGGCGGCCTTGTGCGCGGGCATCTCGATCTCGAACCTGTACATCGCCTCGGTCTTCTCGGTGGCGGACTTGGGCTCCACCAGGTCCCAGTTCTGCATGCGGGGCTGCTCGACGATCATCGTGCGGCCGCGCGCCTGGTCCTTGTTCGAGAAGTTGTACGAGACGGTGGCGACGCGCTTGAGCGTCTGCTCCAGCATGCCATTCACGATGCGGATCTTGCGGATGTCCTGGCTCTGGTTCTCCTCGGTGCTCGCCTCGACCTCCAGGTCGACGGCGTACGCCAGCAGCCGCTTGTCGCCCGCCGAGACATGCCCGATCTGGGCATCGCCCGCGTAGGCAGCCCCGTCGAAGACGGTGATCGGCCCCGGGATCAGCTGCATGCCGCTGGTGTTGGTGATCTCGACGCCGCGCATCGGGTTCTTGGCCGCATCGGTGCGGTTGAAGATGCTGACGCGGCGCGCGGGGATCGCCGCAGTCAGGATCGGCAGCATCGCCGACTTCTGGCGCTCCAGGGTGATGGGGTTCTTCAGTTCGTATTGGAAAACCTCGCCGGACTCCATCGCCTGCGCGGCGGCGGCGGGGGCGTAGCCGGCCATGTTCCCTGACTCCAGTCGGTCGGCGAAGCCGGCGGAAGCAGCGGGCGCCTCGTCGGACGCACTTCCGCCTCCTCCAAATCCGCCGCCGCCGGCGCCGGCGGACCGGTGGCGAGCCGGTGGGCTCGATGGCGTGCCAAACGTGGAGCCGCGCTTCATCGCCTTCTCCTCTCCATCCTGCAGCCGCGCCATCTGCTCCGGCGTCGCCACCTCCAGCGCCAGCTGCGCGGCGTCGTACTCGCGCGGCATCACGCCCGGCACGGTGGGGACGGGCACCATCGGCCGGAAGACATAGAGGGGCTCGTACAGGTCCATCTGGAAGCTGACGGGCCGGCCCGAGACCAGCCCCAGCGCGACATCCTTCCAGTCTTCGTCGGTGGTGTTCTCCACCAGCGCCCAGCCCTGGATGGTGGCATCCGCCGCAGCAGCGCCCGCAGCCTTCGCGGGCTCGGGAAGGATCAATCTGTAGCTGGTCTTCCAGACGGGCATCTCGTGGATGTAGCCGATGACCACGTCGCGGTCGGTGGTGCCGCCAAAGGCCACCTCGACCGTCTTCGTGCGGTCGGCGCGGTACTCCGCCACCGCGGCGAGCGCACGCTGCAGTTCGCCCGCCAGGGCCGGGTCGGCGATCTCGAAGCCGGTGACGGCCGTCAGGTTGATCGAGCGCACGCCCTTCTCGGTCAGCAGGTTGATCCACGGCAGGTCGAACTTGGCCGCGGTGGCCTTGTCGCCGCCGGCGTAGATGGTGGGGCGCGTCTCGACGTTCATCACGACGCCGGTGATCACCCCCTTGGGCGAGTTGATCTTCACCGCCGTCCCGCGCAGGCGCGAGAGCAGTTCGTTGGCCGAGGGGTTGTCCGAGATGTCGATGCCGAAACTGGAGAGGCGCTTGCTCAGCGGGTCCTTGGAGCCGTAGCGGATTCCCTCGACGCCACCCGCCTTGTCCAGCACGAACATCGACTTCAGGATGTCGTTGATCTGCTCCGTCGGGAAGCGCAGCTGCACATCGGCCGCGCCGTCGACCTTGCCGCGACGCTCGAAGGCGCCGACGCCCGAGCGATAAAGCGTGATGCGCTTGATGGCCAGCGGCTGGTCCGCGGCCGTCGCGGGCTCGCTGGCAGCGGCGGCCATCACGGGCACGGCAGCCGTGGCGAGAGCGGCCGACTGGGCATGGACGCCAGCGGCCAGCAGCAGCCCCGAGGCGGCGATGAACGTGCGGGCGGATCGGCAAGCGGGAGGGACGCGGGTGATCATGATGGTTCCTTTCCGGAAGGCGGGACGAGCGCAGTATCTGCCGCTGCCTGCCACCATGCAAGCTGCTGCGCCGCTTCAGGGGAATGGCCTGTCGGCGGCGTGCGGGCCCTCCCCCACCGGGAATTTCTGCGCAGTCCCCTCAGTCTCCCGCTGGCGCTACTCCCTGCGCTGACACGGAAAGCTCGATCGCGCGCTCCAGGACCACATCCCGACCTGAGAGATAGTCAGCGGAGGTCACCGGCACGCGCACGTCCGGCTCCGTGGCATCGGGGGTGCCCGGGCCAAACGATGGCGCGACAAGCATGTAGTTCACCTGGATCAGCGTGTTTGGCAGCCAGTCCCGGCGGCACTCCATCCAGGACTTGGGGCGCTGGCCGGTCGGTTGGCCCACCAGGGTCGCCTTGGTCCATGCCCGGAACTCCTCGGCATTGAGCCCCGCGGAGGAGAAGGTCTCGGGGCCGATGAGCACGAAGAGCCGATGGCAAACGTTGATCGCGGGCCGCTCCGCGAGGCCCTTGATCAACGGGCGCAGCAGCCCGCTGTTGCCCCCGCCGTTGCGCCGAAGGTCGATGACCACGGCGCGCGGCCCGAGCGCGTCCACCTGCTGCAACGTGTCGCGCGCGAACTGCGCGACGCTGCGCTCCGGCGCGTCGCTGCACTCGTCGTACCACACATAGAGGACCCGCTGCTCGTCCATGAAGCGCGTGCCGTAGGTCCGCGCGTCGGGCCGGGGCAGGCGGCTGAAGCTGGCGCGCTCCGGCGCGACGGCGGACACCAGCTTCCACGAACTGCCCTCGGCAACGGGCACCACGACCGCGGTCGCCGTGCGTCCGTCGGCGAAACGCACGGTGATCGGCACGCGGCCGGGAACCGCCACGAGCCCCAGACCGCTCAGCGTCTCCGCCTGGAGCATCGAACGCGGCACCGCGCTGCGCAGGTACGAGTCATTCTCGTGTCCGGTGATCCGCGTGATCGAAGCCAGCGCCTCCGCAGTCTCCGTCTCTCCGATCCGCACGATCAGGCCGCCGCGGATCGCCGCGTTCGCCTCGTCGGTTCCTGTCACCAGGATGCCATCCTCCAGCCAGCGGACATCGATCGGCAGGCGGCGCGGCTTCAGCGCTCCGCGCGAGGGCCACGCGCCGGTGTGGCCAGATCCGACCGATGCTGCAATCGCCTTCAGCCGCACGACGATCTGGTCATCGCGCAGCCCGGGAAGCTCCGCGCGCAGCGCATCGCAAGAGGCATCGAAGTCTGCCTGGCTGACGAAAACGTACAGCCCCGCGTGCCGCTGGTGCATCCACGCTTGGTAGGTGTCGATGTCCTGGCGCCAGCAGGCGAGGCGCTCAGCGCCAGCGGCGCTGTCGATGGGCGCCTGCACGCCCGCGGGCGGCGCGGGCTTCACCGGCGCCATCGAGGCGCACCCCGCCGCCAGCAGCAGGGCAAGGAGCACGGCGGCGCACGGCACCTTCATCCAA